>JBNRMP010000048.1:0-32635 GCA_050309685.1 Anaerohalosphaeraceae bacterium | reverse complement strand
TGGATAAGAAGACCTATCGGCAGTACCTGGCCCACTGGGAAGGGATCAGCAACCCGACGAAAGCGGCGCCGACCGAATATGCCATTCGGCATAAGAAGCTCTACCTGTGGCCGGTGCCGGATGGGGTCTATACGGTGAATCTGGATTATTCGATCTACCATCCGGCCGTTTTTACTGACATCCTCTTCGGGGCGGAATTCAATGAAGCGATCTATGAAGGTGTGCTGGCGGAACTGCTGCGGGGACAGCTCAAAACGGAAGCCATTGAGAAAGAGGCGGATGCTCAAATCCATACGGACGCCTTCGAGAAGGAAATTGCTAAGCTGATCAGCAATCTGGATGTGGAGACGGAAACAGTGCTGGTCGAGTATCGGGATATTTAGGAGTGATATTATGCTGTGCGCAGACATTGACATTCTGAAATTGGAGCCGACCCTATTTGCAGGGACTTCCTTTCCATTTCCCAGTCAGTCTCTGTGCCGTGGGGCGAGCGGAGCCCTGGCGGGAACGGCCTTTTCGGCTGCTGGGATGAATTTTACATCTCAGGGAGTTGCGGCCGGGCATGTGATCTATCTGTCGGATGGAGTCGGGAATATTGATGGAGTATACGAGATTGTCAGCGTCGTATCCGCTACCCAGTTAATCCTTTCCGTGGTGCGCAGCAATGACACTGCCAGCGCGATCGGTATCGGCAGCGGCAGCAATCTATATTTCCGGATCAGCACCTTTGGGCCCCAGATCGCTCAGGCGGAATACGAGCTGTCACAGTGGCTGCGCCTCAAGCCGGGATTTTCAGACAGTGCCTATGATCTGACCAATTTGGCCGATCAAAAAAACCTGAAGGCGGCGTGTGCGTTCTGGACCTTGTCCAGGATATTCGGGAGTCTGTATGGCAGCGGAACTGGTGATGGACTTTCGGCGACCTGGACGGCTTATCACAATAAAATGGCTGGCTACATGGAAAGAGCGGAAAGCTCGCTACGACATCTGAAGCTCTCGTTTACGGGTCTGTAGGAGAAAAATATGAACATGAAATTCTTAATCAACTGTCTTGCGATTGCGGCGGTGCTCATTGGCTGGGGGGTCGCCTGGGCAAATCAGAATGCCAAAATCAGCGCCAATAAGGCGGAGATAAACATGCTGACCAAGCAGCTCGAAACGGTCTCGCGGCAGGCGACAGAAAGTGAGAAAGCCATTGTCCGGATGGAGACAAAAATCGAGTATATTCTGAAGGGTATTGATGAGATTAAGGCTGAGGTGAAGGGCCAAAAATAAGCAAGAAATCCTGCGTTTTGTAACTCGGCGTGTAACTTTTCGCTTGAAACAGGCAAAAAGATTGATACACTATAAGAAAGATTGAAGCCTGTAACTGGTTACAATAAAAGGGTTTACGGGTTGTAAGTCAAAGGTTTGCAAGAGCTTGGGAATGGCAAAGAATCGCCTGTCGATCCGAAGGTTGAGGGTTCGAGCCCCTTCGGCCTCGATGAGGTAAAGTCTTGCATGTCAGCGACCTGCAGGGCTTTATTCTTTTTAAAATCCCCTGAAACGATCAAGGGCGTTCGAGGCGTTTGCCGTACCCAATGATCCATATCCTGAACAATGAAGGCCCGTAAACCGCAGGAAAACCCGCTCCCTCGGTCGCCGCAATCAAAAGATCCAACATTTGTCTTGTTTATGTTGAGAGGATTTTCAGCGTTGCCTGCTTGTTCAGGCGGGAATTTTGGGGAAATTGGGGAAGGGTGCCGATATAGTATGCGACATGGAAACTCGGAACGGAATCCTGGATTTTTGGCTGGAGTTGGTCGTTTTATTGCTGATGGCGACGGGGACGGTCTTTGTCTATTCGGCGGGGGCCACGGTCGATCAGCAGCTTGACCTGTCGCGGTTTTACGAGTTTACCACGCTCAAACAGCTTTTGTTTTTTCCGGGGGCGGTGCTGGTGATGCTGGTGATCTCGCATATCGACTACCGGCGGCTGAGCTTTGCCCGCGGGGGGGTATGGCGGTCGCTGATGCCGTATCTGCTGGGGGTAAGCTTCCTCCTGCTGATCTATGTGCTGATCTGGGGGGTGGAGCGGAACCAGTCCAGGCGGTGGATGGATATCATGCCGGGGCCGGCGTATGTGAGCTTTCAGCCGTCGGAACTGGCCAAATGGGTCATCCTGATCTTCACGGCGGCATGGGTCGTTTACTATCGGGACTCGCTGCGGGATTTCAAGCGGTGTTTTGTGCCGGTGTGTGCGGTGGCGGGGGCGGCAATTGCGCTGATTATTACGCAGGACTTCGGGACGGCGGCATTCATCGCGCTGCTGGTGCTGCTGGTGCTGTGGATCGGCGGGGCGGCCTGGTGGCATTTCGCCGTGCCGCTGGCGGTGCTGATACCGGGATTGGTGCTGGCTGTCATCCTTTCGCCGACGCGGGTGAATCGTATCCTCGACTTTCTTGATCCGAATAAGATTTCATACCAGGCGGATCAGTCGCTGCGGGCGATCAGCACGGGCGGGCTGATGGGCAAGGGGCTCGGGCGGGGGGTGCTCAAGTACGGGCACCTGCCGGAGGATACGACGGACTTCGTGTTCTCGATTGTGGCCGAGGAGATGGGCTATGCGGGGGCGCTGTGGGTGATCGTACTGTTCGTGCTGTTCGTGGGGCTGGGGGTGTGGATCGTACTGCGGTGCCGGGAGCCGTTCGGGCGGCTGCTGGCGGCGGGGATCGTCCTGGCGATTGGGATTCAGGCGGCGGTGAATATCGGGGTGGTAACGGTGGTGCTGCCGACAAAGGGAATCCCGCTGCCGTTTGTCAGCGCGGGGGGGACGAGCTTGGTACTGACGGCGGCGGCTGTGGGCGTGCTGCTGAATATCGCAAGGCAATCGGCCGCCCAGCCGGACAAAGCGGGGCCGCAGGAGGGCATGTGACGACGGCGAAAGCGGCAAAGCGCGTATTCCTGGCGGGGGGCGGAACGGGGGGACATATCTACCCCAACCTGGCGGTTGCGGAGGCGATCCGCGAACTGAAACCCGAGACGGAGATGCTGTATTTATGCAGCTCACGGGAGATTGACGCCCGAATCTTGTCGAAGGCGGGAATGGATTTTCTGCCGCTGCCGGCGCTGGGGTTTTCAGTGCGACGGTGCGTACCGTTTTTTGCGCAGTTCGTCAAGAGCTACTATTTTGTCAAACAGATCATGGCAGGGGCGAGGGAGGGAGCGTGCATGCTGGCGACGGGGGGGTTTGTGTCGGCGCCGGTGGTGATGGCGGCCCGGAGTCTGAAGATCCCCGTGGTGCTGGTGAACGTGGACAGCGCGCCGGGCAAGGCGAACCGCTTCCTGGCGAAGTACGCGCGGACGATCTTTGTGCAGTTCGAGATGTCGAAGGCGTATTTTGCAAAATATGCGGACCGGGTGAAGATGTCCGGTTGCCCGCTGCGGAAGGATTTTGAGCGGCCAGACGCGCCGGCGATTCGGCGGGAGCTGGGGCTGGCGGACGGGAAGAAGATGCTGCTGGTAACGGGGGCGTCGAGCGGGGCGCAGAATATCAACCGAGCCCTGCTGTCGACCCTGCCGGCACTGGGGCGGTTTGCGGATCAGTGGCAGGTGGTGCATCTGACGGGGACGGCGAATTTCGAGGAGGTGAAGGCGGCGGCGTCTGAGACGCCGATATCGTATGTGCCGGTGGACTACTGCGAGCGGATGGCGGACCTGCTGGCGGCGGCGGACCTGGTCGCGGGGCGCAGCGGGGCCGTGAGCGTGGCCGAGTATATGCGGGCGGGCAAGCCGGCGGTGTGCATTCCGTACCCGTATCACAGGGACCGGCACCAGTATTTAAATGCCAAGGAACTGGTCGAGGCGGGGGCGGCGGTGATTGTGGAGGATGTGCCGCAGACCCCGGCGAAGACGGCGGCCGACCTGCTGGCGGCGTTGGAGGGGATTATGGGCGACGATGCCCGGCGCGAGGCAATGACGCGGGCGATGAAGCAATTCTCGCGGCCGAACGCAGCGCGACAGATCGCAGAGGAAGTGTTGAGTTAAATCAAAAATCAAAAAGAAAATATAAAATTACAAATCAAAGGTTAAAAAATCCTTGTTTAGAATTATCGTGTTGGTTGGCTGCGCAAACGCGCTATCTTATAAATCATTAACAGCGGTGCGGATGCGGGCCAGGGCTTCGGTGAGCAGGGGGCGGGGGCAGCCGAAGTTGAGGCGGACATAGCCGGGGGCGGCGAAGTCGCGGCCGTCGGAGAGGGCGACGCCGGCACGGCGGAAGAAACCGATGGGATCCTCCAGACCCAGACCGCGGCCATCGATCCATGCCAGGTAGGTGGCCTCGGCCGCAAGCATGGAGAGGCCGGGGAGCGAGTTGACGGTTTCGAGCACGAGGTCATGGTTGATGCGAAGATAGGCCAGCAGACGTTCAAGCCAGGGGCCGCCGTGTTCATAGGCGGCCTGTGCCGCCGCATAGCCGAAGCAGTTGACGTGGGGGACGATGCCGCGCATGGCGCGAATGAAGCTGCGGCGGCGCTGGGGATCGGCGATGACGGCAAAGCCGCAGTTGAGACCGGCGAGATTGAAGGTCTTGGCGGGCGACATGAGCGTGACGGTCCGGCTCAGGATTTCCGCATGGAGCGAGGCCGTGGGGGTATGCGACAAGCCGGGACGGAGGAGCAGGTCGCAGTGGATTTCATCGGAGCAGAGGACCAGGTCGTATTTCAGGCAGAAGTCGGCGACTTGCTCCAGTTCGGCGCGGCTCCAGACGCGGCCGGTCGGGTTGTGCGGGCTGCAAAAGAGCAGAATCTTCGTCCGGTGAGTGAGGGCGGCTCGCAGGCGGTCGAAATCGATGTGCCAGCCGTCCTTGTCCCTGGTCATCGGGCAGGCGACGGGCGTCTGGTCGAAGTGGGCCGGGGCGGCGAGAAAGGGCGGATAGATCGGCGTTACGGTGAGGACCGCATCGCCGGGCTCGGCGAAGGCCCGGCAGACGACATTGAGCCCGCTGACAAGGCCGGGCAGCCAGACGATCCAACCGGGCTCAATGGTCCATCCATAGCGGTTCTGAAGCCAGCGGCAGACGGCATTGGTCAGGGCTCGTGAAGGGACGGCGTAGCCGAAGACACCGTGATCGACCCTTGCCCGCAGGGCCTCGATGACCTCGGGCGGACTGGGAAAGTCCATGTCCGCCACCCAGAGGGGCAGAGCATCGTGTCCCTCGACGTGCTTCCACTTGAGACTGTCGGTGCCTCGCCGCTCGACGAGGCGGTCAAAGTCGGTGCTGCCGGGGCCGCCGTTCACGGTTTATGACCGTCTGCGATTGCGGTAATCGCCGCGGTTGTCGGAGTTGTTATGGTGATCGCTGCGCGCGCCGGCGCCGACCGGACCGGCGGCATAGGTCTCCTCGATCTTGCCGAAGATCATGCGGCCCGCGGAGGTCTGGAGCGAACTGGTAACGCTGATGGTGATGACCTGCCCGATCCGGTCGTTGGCGCCTTCGACGACGACCATGGTGCCGTCATCGAGATAGCCAACGCCCTGGTGGGGCTCCTCGCCGAGTCGGAGAATTTTGACCCGCATGGTCTCGCCGGGCAGGGTCACGGTCTTGAGGGCGTTGGCCAAATCGTTGATGTTGATCACCTCAAGCCCGCGAAGGGTGGCGACCTTGTTCAGGTTGAAGTCGTTGGTCACCAGCCGGCCGTCGCAGCCCTTGGTAAAGGCCACGAGCTTCTGATCGACGGGGGTATTCTCATCGACGCCGGGCGGGGGGGTGTCATCCACCTTGACCTCGACCGTCGGACTGTTCTGGAGCTTGTTGAGCATGTCCAGACCGCGACGCCCGCGGTTGCGCTTGATCTTATCGGCGGAGTCGGCCACAAGCTGAAGCTCATTGAGGACGAACCGGGGTACTACGAGGGGGGCGTCGAAGAGCTTGGTCTGGGCGATGTCGGCGATCCGCCCGTCGATGATGACGGAGGTATCGAGCACGAGGGGACGCAGCCCCTTGGTCTGGCGGGAAAACTCCACATAGGGGATGACGAAGCGGAAGTCGTCCTTGGTTCGAACCACCAGACTGATGGTCAGATAACACAGGCAGACCCCCAGCAGAGTGGTCGCCATCTTCAGCGTGTCCTCCTCCAGCTTGAAGAAGACGACGTTGAGCATCTCCATAACCGACGACATGCCCCAAGTCAGCAGCAGCCCGATGAGCAGTCCAAAGTAGATGCCCGCCAGAGAGGTGAGACTTTTCTTGGGAGTAAGCCATTCAATCCCAATGACCGCGGTAGTTGTGATGAGGCCGCCAAAGAAAACCCAGATATCGGCCTGAGTCTTCGCCGTGTCCTGAAGGCCGACCAGCAGAAACGAGGTGGCGGTAATAAGGAAAATTGCGCGGATAATGAATAAAAGCATACGACACCCTTTCCAATGAAAATATTATGCCTTTTTCCAATAACTATAGTGAAATATCGACAATCCAAAGAGCTTTCATAAAAAATCGCAATCTGTTACTAAGAGATATAAAATGTCATTATTATGCAATTATTCGCTTCTCGGAAAAAGTCGTTAAGGACTCTTCCCGAAACGACGAAAAAACAAATAATCCGGCTTTTGCGCTGCTTGCAAGCCGCGTAATTATAATGAAAAAGGAGTCTGTTAGCAATGTCTTTCATGAAAACAATCGTTCAAATTCGTGATCTTCTTGAAACGATCATCCAAAACTGGTCATGCGACGCAAAAGACAGGGGCTTGCAGATCCAACTGGAACTTGGGGAGACGATTCCGGACACCTTTGAAACGGATAAGACGAAGCTGAACCAGATCCTGGGAGCGCTGCTCCAGCAGGCGGTCAATCGGACCCAAAGCGGCTCCATCACGCTCTCGGCCCATGTAGAGGGGGAGGGCGAGGGGATCACATTTCAACTGAAAGACAGCGGCGCTCCGCTGGATGCAGAGAAGATTCAATCCATCCTGGATTCCAACATTTCGCCGGCCCACTGGGATCAGGACGACCTGTACGGCCGGATCTCCCTGCCGCTGCGGATGAGCGGGCGGCTGATCTCGCTGCTGGGAGGCCGTCTGGAACTGGCAAGGTCCACCCCCGAGGAGACCTGCTTTACCTTTACCCTGCCGGCCCGGATTGGCGGGCAGGCGGCTAAGACGAACGCTCCCGCGGCCGCCAAGCCGGGGCAGGGAGGCAAAACGGATACGAAGACCGCAACTATTCTGCTGGTGGATGACGTCGAGGAGAATCGAACTCTGCTGGCGATCCTGCTCAAGAAGATGGGATATGCCTGCGAGCACAGCGACAACGGGAAGGACGCGGTCGAAAAGTGCTCCCGGAAAAAGTATGACCTGATCATCATGGACATCCAGATGCCGGTAATGGACGGTTTCGAAGCGATTCGCAGCATCCGCAAGGAGGGGTTGAATACGATGACGCCCGCGATTGCCATGACGGCCTCGGGCCAGAAGATGGATGACATCAAGGCCCTGGATGCCGGGTGCAGCGACTGCCTCAGCAAGCCGGTGGATCGGCGAAAACTCGAACGCAAGGTCTGGCGTCTGCTGGCCCAGGAGCGTCAGCTCCAGGATGCAGAGCAGGGCAAAGAGATCATCTCATTCCTGGAGGGCGACCCGGACTACCAGAAGGCCGTGGAGACCTTCGTGTCGAACCTGCCCCAGAAGATCGACGAGATGAAGCGGGCCTTTGAAAAGCGGGACCTGAAGGATCTGGCGTTTAAGGCCCATGCCCTGAAGGGGCTTGGCGGGTTTGCAGGCTTCCCGGTCTTTACGGAGAAGGCCAAACAGCTTGAGGATACGATCCGGCAGGACGACCTGAACCTGATCCAGATGCAGCTTGACGAGATGATCCAGTTGTGCATGCGGACCAAGCTGAAAAGCTGAGAAAGCCGCTCGAAATTCTACAAAAGACCTGAGAAAGGTCTTTTTTTCTGCGCTGAATGAACTGCCACAATGACATATCCGGCAGGAATCATATCCATAAAATCCGGCCTGGCAAGGAAATAGCGGGGATCGATTCAGGCACGCCGTTTGCATCTCCTGTTAATGAAGGTTGAAAAACAGCGAAACAGCCGCGTCATTCGCAGGCGGGAATCCGGCGAGATCGCCGGGGACTGCGGCTCAAGGTCGAAATGACGGCTTAAAGTTTTCTTAAAAGTTTGAATAGGCATTGAGAAAAAACCTCTGGAAAACGGGAGAATGGAATGAAATTTGACAAGTTTACGGTCAAAGCACAGGAGGCGCTGGCGACCTCCCAGCAGATCGCCATGTCCCGCAGCCATACGGTGGTGACGGCCCTGCACCTGCTCTTTTCGCTGCTGGAGGATAACGAAGGGATACCGATGCTGATTCTGCGGAAGATCGGAACCAACGCCGAGCGGATCCGCGACATGACCGACGGCGAGCTCAACCGCCTGCCGAGGGGGACCACCGGCGGACAGATGATTATGCCGGACCAGGCCTATTCACAGGTGATCCTCGATGCCCAGAACAAAGCCGACAAAATGGGGGATGAATATCTCAGCGTCGAGCACCTGATGCTCGCCCTGGCGGACGTCAACAGCCAGGCCAAGGAGATCCTGTCGGTCAACTCGGTAACGCCCAAGGTGATTGAAAAGGCCCTGAAGGACATCCGCGGCGGGGTGAAGGTGACCGACGAGAACCCGGAGGCGAAATATCAGGCCCTGGAGCGATTCGGGATCGACCTGATCGAGATGGCCCGCAAGGGCAAACTGGACCCGGTGATCGGGCGGGAGAACGAGATTCGCCGCTGCATGCAGGTACTCAACCGGCGGACAAAGAACAACCCGGTGCTCATCGGCGAGCCGGGCGTGGGAAAGACGGCCATCGTGGAAGGACTGGCCCAGCGGATCGTCGCGGGCGACGTGCCTGAGGGACTGAGGAACAAGAAGGTGATCGCGCTGGACATGGGGGCGCTGATCGCGGGGACGAAGTTTCGCGGCGAATTCGAGGATCGCTTTAAGGCGGTGCTCAGGGAGGTGACCGGCTCCAACGGGCAGATCATCCTCTTCATCGACGAACTGCACACGGTGGTCGGCGCAGGCAAGACGGAGGGGTCGGTCGATGCGGGGAACCTGCTCAAGCCGTCGCTGGCCCGGGGCGAGCTGCGGTGCATCGGGGCGACGACCATTGACGAGTACCGCAAGTACGTCGAAAAGGACGCCGCGCTGGAGCGGCGATTCCAGCCGATCCTCGTCAATCCGCCGACCGTCGAAGAGACGATTGCGATTTTGCGGGGGCTCAAAGATAAGTATGATGCGCATCACGGGGTGCGCATCACGGATGCGGCGCTGATGGCGGCGACGAACCTCTCCAACCGCTACATCTCGGACCGGTTCCTGCCGGACAAGGCGATTGACCTGGTGGACGAGGCGGCGTCGCGGCTGCGGATTGAAAACGACTCGCTGCCGACGGAACTGGACGACATCCGCCGGCGGATCATGCAGCTCGAGATCGAGCGGGAGGCGCTCAGGAAAGAGACCGATGAGGTCAGCCGCAGGCAGTTGGAGAAGACGGAACGCCAACTGGCGGAACTGAAAGAGAAGAATGCGAAGCTCACCGCCCGCTGGGAGGCGGACAAGGGGGCCATCGACCGGGTGAAGAACCTCAAGGAGCAGATCAGCTCCGCTCAGAACGAACTGGAAGAGGCCCAGCGCCGCGGCGACCTGGAGCGGGCGGCCCGGCTGAAGTATGGAACGATCCTCAACCTGCAGAAAGAGCTGCGCGAGGCCGAGGAAAAACTGGCGATGAGCGACGGAACGCTGGTGCATAACGAGGTGACGGACGATCACATCGCGCAGGTCGTAAGCCACTGGACGGGAATCCCCGTGGCGCGGCTGCTGTCGGCCCAGCGCGAAAAGCTGCTGCACATGGAGGAGGAAATCCGCACACGGGTGGTCGGGCAGGAGGAGGCGGTCTCGGCTATCAGCAACGCCGTGCGGCGAAGCCGCGCGGGGCTGGGCGACCCGAACCGTCCGATCGGCGTGTTCCTGTTCCTCGGGCCCACGGGGGTGGGCAAGACGGAGCTGGCGCGGGCGCTGGCGGACTACCTCTTCAACGATCCCAACAGCATGATCCGCATCGACATGAGCGAGTTCATGGAGCAGCACTCGGTGGCCCGGCTGATCGGGGCGCCGCCCGGGTACGTCGGCTACGAGGAGGGCGGACGCTTGACGGAGGCCGTGCGCCGCAAGCCCTATTCGGTCATCCTGCTCGACGAGATCGAGAAGGCCCACCCGGACGTGTTCAACGTGCTGCTGCAGGTATTCGATGACGGGCGGCTGACGGACGGCAAGGGACGCACGGTCGATTTCAAAAACACGGTGATTATCATGACCAGCAACTTCGCGAGCAAGCAGATCCTCGAGCTCAGCGAGGAGGAAGGCGCGGAGTGGGAGATCGAGGCGCACGTCCGCGATGCTCTCAAGGCATCGTTCAAGCCGGAGTTCCTCAACCGGATCGACGAGACGATCATCTTCCACAGACTGCGGCGCGAGGACCTGCAGAAGATCGTCGATATCCAGTTGCGGTATCTCAAAGAGCGACTGCGCCAGCGTCACCTGGAGATCGAGTTTACGGACAGCGCAAAGAAGCGGCTGATGGACGAGGGCTACGACCCGGCGTTCGGGGCGCGGCCGCTCAAACGGGTCATCCAGCAGCGGCTGGAAAACCCCCTCGCCGCCGAGCTCATCGCCGGCAAGTTCAGCGAAGGCGACAAAATCCGCGTCGATACGGACGCGGTGAAGTTCGTGTTTGAGAAGGCATAGCCGGTTGCCGCTTCGGCCCGCTGTGAGTCGCTCGTTGAGCCGGAACAGGTTTACCGGCGAAGGGTGATTTCGACGAGCCGGCCTTTTTGCAGGCGGGCGGCGTCGGGGTGTTCCGAGCAGTCCACTTCGAAATAGCGTTCACATCGACCGACGGGAGGCGTCTCGTTCTCGACGATGACCCGGACCTTTTCTCCTATAAACTGCCTTCGGAACTTTTCCTGGAGCTCTTTGTCTAAATTGTTGAGAAGGCGGGCGCGGTCCCGAATCACGTCGGGAGCAATTTGAGGGGTCAGTTTGGAGGCGGCCGTTCCCTCACGGCGGCTGAAGGGAAAGACATGGATCTTTGCAAACTGAACAGTGCGGCAGATTTCAAGCGTATTCCGGAAATCCAGGTCCGTTTCTCTCGGAAAACCGACGATAACATCCGTGGTAATGGCGGGGCGGTCGAGACGGCTCTTGACCTTTTTACATCTTTCAAGAAATTCCTCGACGGTGTACTGGCGGGCCATCCGCCGGAGGATGCGGGGCGACCCCGACTGGAGCGGCAGATGAAAATGGAGCGCAAGGTTGTCGTGACGCTCATAGACCGACAGCAGTTCGTCCGTCAGGTCCACCGGTTCGAGCGAACTTATTCGCAGCCGCCGCAGACCGGGAACCTGAGCCACCTGATCCACTAACCGGGCAAATTTATCTTCGGCCCGGGCCTCCCAGAGCCGCCGGCGGGCGGTACCGCGACCCCAGGCGCTGATGAAGATGCCGGTCAGAACGATTTCGGGATGTCCCGAGTCAACTAATTGCCGGGCTTCCTTGAGGATGACCTCGGCGGGCTTGCTGGATAGCTGACGGCGGATTTTAGGGATGATGCAGTAGGTACAGTAGGCATCGCAGCCGTCCTGGATCTTCAGGAAGGCCCGCGTCTGCCCCTCAAATCTGTGCAGGGGGGCGGCCAGCGGACCGGCGGCCGGGTCATGTGATTCTATATCGTTTTTATGCTTGATTTTACATGCATTTGATGTTTTACTGATGGCTGGGTTGCCGGCCGGGTCCGGAGACCTTAGAATCTGCTGAAATGCTTCGAAAAGCCGGTTCTTTTCGACCACCGCGACGGACGGGGGCAGGTTTTTCAGTTCCTCGGACGGACCGGCGGTCAGGCAGCCGGTGAAGATAATCCGGGACAGAGGATTCTTTTTTTGCACTTTCCGGATCGTTTGTCGGCTTTTTGAAGACGCAATCCGGGTGACGCAGCAGGTATTGATCACCGCCAGATCGGCCGGCTGGTCGTCAGGCACGGGCAGGAGCCCCTGCTGACAAAGCCATTGATGGATCTGCTGACTTTCATACTGGTTGACTTTGCAACCTAACGTTTGGATGTGAAAGGTTTTCATAAACCCTATAGTATAGAAACTTCAAGCGGCCCTGTTCAAGGGTTTTTTGAGGGATCCTGAAAAGCAGTGAAACAAACACCGTAACGGGAGTAAAGAAATGGCGAAAGCGTCTCGCGGAATATGGGCCATTGATATCGGAAGCTGCTCGCTCAAGGCAGTGAAAATGCATGCCGGGGACGAGGGCCTTGAGGCGATCGGGTTTGATTACCTGGAACACTCGCGGATCCTGTCGGTTCCCGATATCAGCCAGGAGGAACGCATCCGCGTGGTAACCGAGACGCTGCAAAAATTCCTGGCTGAGCACGACCTGAGCAAAGATGAGGTCGCCGTTTCCATTGCAGGCCAGAACAGCTTTGCCCGTTTCATCAAGCTGCCGCCGGTGGAACAGAAAAAAATCCCCGAGATCGTCCAGTTCGAGGCCGTCCAGCAGATTCCCTTCGACATCAACGAAGTCGAGTGGGACTGGCAGCTCATGGAGGTGGCCGACAGCCCGGATACCAAGGTCGGCATTTTTGCCATCAAAAACGAGCTGATCGCAGAGGTGATGGATCATTTTACTCGCGAAAACCTCCAGGTGAGCTGCGTCCAGATCGCGCCGATGGCCCTTTATAACTACCTGCTGTACGACCGCACCGACGTGGCCGGAGCCGGGGGCAAGGCGACCGTGATCCTCGACATGGGGGCGGAGAACACGACGCTGGTGATCTGTACGAAGGATTCGGTGTGGCAGCGAAGCATCCGGATCGGCGGCAACACGTTTACCCAAGCGGTGGCCGATGCGTTCAAACTGAACTTTGCAAAGGCGGAAAAACTCAAACGCACCGCCCCGATGAGCAAATACATGCGGCAGATTTTCACGGCGATGAAGCCCGTTTACACCGACCTGGGCGGCGAGATTCAGCGGAGTCTGGGCTTCTACAGCTCCAGCGGCGCCGGGCGGGATAAGGGCTTCTCGCAAATTATCGCCCTCGGCGGCGGCATGAAGCTCCAGGGACTCACCAAATACCTCCAGCAAAGTCTCGGCCTGCCGGTGGTCAAGCCGGACTCCTTCAACCGCCTGAGTCTCTCGCCGGAACTGTCATCGGCGAAATTCCACGAAAACGTGTCCGACTTCGGGATCGTTTACGGTCTGGGGGTACAACTCCTGGACGAACCGAAGATCTCGATCAACCTGCTTCCCCGGCGGATTGCCCGGGCCATCGCCTGGACCCGCAAAGCGCGTCTGTTCACGGCGGCGGCGGCGGTGCTGATCGCCGTCTCCCTGCTGGGACTGCTCAAGCAGATGCGGGATGTTCGGCAGTATAACAGCAACGAGAGGGCGCGGGGAGCCGTTCAGGCCGCCGTGAGCAAGGCCCAGCAGATGAACAACCGGCTGCAGGAGATCCTCGGCGAGATCCCGACCCTGGAACAGCAGATTCAGACCGAGCACAATCTGTTCAAGCACCGCGATATCGTTCCGCTGCTGACGCAGACGCTGATCGCCTGCCTGCCCAACGCGAACAACACGGCGGATCAGAAGGATCTTTTTGCGGCCTATGAAAGCGGGGATGTCAAGGCCATCAAACAGACGCCGAGATCCGAACGCAAGCAGATGTTTGTCACCAACATAACGATGAAGTACGCTACCGATCTGTTGACGGCGGGATTCCCCCAGACTGCCGTTGGGGGCGGGTTTGGCCCCCTGGGCGGGTTTGGTCCGATGGGGGGAGGCGGACTGTCGGAAGGGCCGATGGAAATGCTGATGCCGCCGGGCGGAGGAATGCCGATGGACCCCATGGGGGGATTCGGCATGGAGGGAGGCATGGGAGGCGAGGTCAGCACCCCTGCCGGCGGGTTCGTTGTGGTGATCGAGGGATACAGTCCGTTCGGCGATATCCGCCAACTGCTCGATCCGCCCGGCGTCGGGACCGACCAGTCCCGGTGGGGCGTGGTAACGCGGCTGAAAAACCTCAAGGCCCTCTTCTCCGACGATTTCCCCTTCGAGCTCCTGGAACCGGGCAAGATCGTCCACTTTAAGGTGGACTGGGGATACGTGGATCTGCAGGACAAGGAGATGCCCCAGGGAATCGGGATTTACCGCGAGGAGGTACGGGTTCCGGCTGAAGCGGCCGGGACGGGCGGCCTGCTCGGCGGCGGCGCAGGCAATTTCAACATGATGGGGATGCCGGGCGGGCAAAACACCCGGATCACCCGGGAAGCCGTCCTGTTCGATCCGATGACCAACGAGGAGATCAGCAAGATCTATGACATCTACACGGCCGAAGAGGTGGCCCGCAACCCCGACCTGACGGACCGGGACATCGGCCGGATCAAGTTTGACGGATTCGGCAAGCCCAGATTCCTTTACCGCGATTCCTGGTTCCGGATTCAGGCGAAGATTAAATGGAAAGATGCCCCGGCCCCGACCGCGACTGACAGCGGCTACCCGGGAGGCGGAATGTATCCGGCCGGTGGAATGGGCGGCTTCGGCGGCATGGGCGGAATGGGCCTGTAGCAGGAGGCGGCGGGCGGATGGGAATGATTTTTAAAGAGGAACGATCGCAATGAATTTTTTGAAAAGCTTTTTGAAAAAGTACTCGGCGCTTCTGCTGCCGGCGGCAATGGTCATTGTCGCCTTCCTGCTGCTGATTCCGACCATGCTGGTCGGGCGAGGTCTGGCCAGGAACATGAATGACAGCATTCAGAAATCCTCCGAGTTGTCCCGGCTTAGCAGTTCGGCCCCGTCTCAGGCGACCGTGGACGATGCCGACCGCTATATGCAGCAGTTCAAGAAGGAGGTTCAGTCCATCCGGGACATGGCCGTGCGCAGCACCCAGCGCGAACTGATCCAGTACGGGCTGTTCCCCGAGCCGGATGATAAATCCACCCAGGTGTACAGCGATTTCGGCACGCACTTTCGCAAGGGGATCGAGGATCTCATCGTCCGTCTGAACGCCCGGGATGCGCCCAGCCAGGCGGAGATCAACAGCCACCTGGGCAGCGCGGTCGCTCAGCCGGCGGCCGGCGGTTATAACGAGGGCTTGTTCGGCGGCGGCATAGCCGGCATGAATGTCAATGTGAACAGTGCCCAGGAGACCGTTATCGATGAGGTCTGCCGCGAGAGAGCGGACCAGATTTCCGTGTATGCGGACCCCGGCGTCTTCCCCAATTATGCCTTCTGGGAAAATTACCGGTTCCCCGGCGGCGACCAGGCCATTAAGGATTGCTGGTATTCGCAGGTGGCCTACTGGATCTACGAAGATGTAGCGGCTGCGATCAAGTCGATCAACGGCGGGTCGCAAAAGGTGGATGAGTCCCCCGTCAAACGGCTGCTGGGCGTCAGATTTCAGGGGCCCGTACTCACCAGGGGCGGATCGACGCAGGGCGTTGTTTTCGGCGGTATCAACCCCGGCATGGGCGGCCAGAGAATCGCTATGGACAAGCCGATCTATGTTACCTCCGTTCAGCGCAGCCCCTTTATGGGCCAGCCGTGGACCTCACGCATCGGCAACGAAACGCTGGATGTCATCCATTTTGCCGTCTCGGTCATCGCGGACAGCCAGGCCGTTTTGCCGTTTTACAAGGAACTGTGCAGCAGCAAGCCGCATACCTTCCGGGAACAATACAAGGCGGACGGGAAAACCGTGGAAGCCATTCATAACCAGATCACCATCCTGGAGTCCACGGTGTCGGCGGTCAATATGAAGTCGCCGGAGCATACCTACTACCGCTACGGTTCGGCGGGCGTCATGCGGGTGGATCTCGTCTGCGAGTACCTGTTGTACCGGGAGGGGTATGATTCCCTCAAGCCGACGCCGGTCAAGAATGAGATCGGCCAGGGCGAAGGCGGCATGGCCCCGGGTACGGGGATGGGCACAATGAGTCCGATGGACATACCGTTCCTATAAGATCGTTCGAGATCCGGAACGCGGACGGGAAATCAGATTATCATACGGGAATGTTTTGATGAGCAAGAAAAAAGGAAATCTGCTGGAACAGCATGTTGACAAGATCGTGTTGGGCGTCATTGCCCTGCTGAGTCTCTACCTGCTCTGGGCGACGGTGATCCGCAATCCCTACGGCAGCCAGGGGCCCGGCCGGATCGACACGATGAACCAGGCCCGGGCGGAGGAACTGGAGCGGCGGCTGCAGGGGCCTTCCGAATGGCCTCCCGCCGATTCCCCGCCGCCCCCGCCCAATCAATTGGCGAAGTTCCAGGACGTGATGCAGGGACCGATCAAGCACATCGCCGATGCGGGCATTCCCCTTCCCAATACCCCGCGCGAGATCTTCGATGGCGACCGCCGCTATCCTGTTCCCGAGATCGTGGCGGTAACCGGGGTCAAGGTGCAGCCGATCCGCGGGGCGGCCTACCTGCCGATCGAAGAGGTCAGAGTGGATATGCCGTATGATGCGGTCGGCACCGAGCTGGGCGATATGGACATGGTGTCGGTTTCCGGCCGGGTGGACCTCCAGCGGCTCTACCAGAGCTTCCAGCAGAGCTTCAAGGGGCCCCGGCTCCAGAAGCAGACATGGAGAAGCGACGAATATGCCACCCCGGTGATTGCCCGGGTGGACCTCCAGCGGCGCACCCGGCTGCCGGACGGGCGATGGAGTGAATGGAAAAGCGTGTCGCGACCCAGGATCGATCCCTACGGCAAACAAACGGATCAGATACCTTTGACGGTGGACCAGATGAGCGGCGGGATCGGTCTGCTGATGGCCCAGTGCAAACAAATCACCCGGCAACTAATGCTGCTCCAGCCGCAGGCCTACGACTTTGCCACCCGGAAGGCCCCTTACTGGATCCCGCCGGAATTTTACAAGGAATACATGGATCTGCTCAAACGCCAGGAGGATGAGATGCGGCGGCGGGCACGGGATGCATCGACAGGTGCGGGCATGATGACGGAGGCCATCCCGGGCGCTCGGGGCGGCCGGACTCGTCCGCAGCCGCCGGCAAGAAGAGGAAATCGACGGCAGGAATCGCCGCTTGGTGAATTCGGCGGCCTGGGAGGGATACCGGGAGAGGACGCCGCGGCAAAGCGCCCCACACGGACCCGAACCCCGGAAGACGTGCTCCGCGACGCCTCCAAGGAGTTCTTCAACGAACGCACCGATCTCTGGACCAAGACCAGCGCTCTGGTGTGGGCGCATGACGATACTACGGTTCCCGGGCAGACCTACCAATATCGCCTGCGGCTGGGCGTCTTCAACCCGATCGCCGGGCGAGACTGGTTTTACGAGGAACAGCAGGAGTACAAGAGCCAGGTCGTCTGGTGGGGGCCCTATTCCGAACCGACGCCCGAGGTGGCGATCCCGAGAATGCTGCAGGTTTTCCCCACCGATACGGCCGGTGAGCCGGGCGCCCTGGAGGTCGAGGTCGCCAAGTACTACATGGGTCGGTGGCAGACGCATAAGTTTACCGTTTACCCCGGTCAGCAGATCGGCTCGGAGGTGGAAACCGAAACGACCGCTGACGCGGCTGCAAACACCTATGCGGCCGCCCCCATGGAAGAGATAGGGCTGGGCATGGGACTGGAAGGTATGGGAATGCCCGGGGCAATGCCGATGGGCGGCGGGACTCCCGCCAACGCTCCGGCCAAGGTGAACTACTCGACGAACCTGATCTATATGGACCTGATGCCGCGGGCGGAATGGTCTGAGCCGCCGACGATCCGGCCCAGGAGATATTCCCTGATGATGTACATGGAAAACGATACCATCGGCGGACTGCCCGTCGGCAACCGCAACTGGCCCCGGCAGCTTCAACAGGAGTACACGTCGATCAAGGACGAAGAACGCAACGGGAAGAACATCCAGTACCAGCCGCGCAGCACACAGGGCGGGATGAACCGCGGGATCATACCCATGGGGACGATGCCCGGCCTGGGACTTGAACCATTTTGATAGGCGAGTGATCCCGACGGCTGCTGCGCTGCCGCTCCGAAGCACCAAAAGCGTCAGCAGGTCTGACTGAAGGCCGAGGATCGCAGCCGGAGCGGCGGCATCTGCGGAGCGGGGTCCTCGAAGTCGATGAGGACCTCGCACGACTGGCGGGGCAGCAGGTCGAAGAAATTATCGGAGAGCCGCACCCGCCGCGGCGGGATCACGATCAGGTCTTTGACCAGCGTGGGGCTCTCAATGGTGATTTTCCATGTCGTTGGCCCGGCGGCCTCCAGCCGGCAGTCCAGGTCCATCGAACCCCAGTGAATCTCCCGATCCGGCCGGAACAGCCGGACGCTGCGCTCAACGCCGGTCCGGCCGTCCTCAATCTCCAGCAGCAGAAAACTGACGGAGGGATCCGAAGGGCAAAGCAGCTCGCGCGGCAGTTTGATCTCTGCGGCCGCATGGGGGGCCAGGGTCACCGGCATTTCATATCGATCAAGGAGTGTGCCGTCAAGGGTCATCAGGCGGGCCTTCAGGATGGCGGCCAGCGGCGAGGGACCGTCGTTTAACGCCACGGCATGGGTCCAGTGAAAGGGCTCGCCGGCAAGCATCGCACGCACCGGTTTCCAGCACCGTTTCAGATAGAAGGCCAGGGCTCGGGGGATTCCCTGCCGGTCATAGGCGCCGGGCCCGGCGGCAGGCCAGAAATCGTTCCAACTATTGAGGATCAGGCCCCCGGTATGCCCGGCACTGCAAAGCCGTTCGAACTGTTCGCTGAAGCGGCGGGCCTGGAGGAGTTGAGACTGCAAAATCAGGTCCTCGACGGATCGGGGTATGCCGAAGAGGCGGATGCAGTCACACAGCAGGGGGGCCGGGCCGGGGCCGGCAAAACAGAGCGCATCAAGGGCCGGATCGTCCGGGCCGCTGAGACGCGGCAGGAGAGAACGAAGCGATTCGAGAGAGGGCAGCGAAGGGACGCCCGCTTTGGCGACCAGCACGCCCGCGCCCGCCGGCAGCGTCTCCTGCGGATCGCCGTCCCAGTGGACGATTGAGGCCCTGGAGGATTTGGCTTTCCCGGCGGCCGACGGTGTGGTCGAAATGTATTCGCGGTCGGGATCGAGTCGGCGAACGAGGGCGGGCAGGAGCCGGTGGAAGATTTCCCGGCCGTGAAACTTGCGGCCGCCGCCGAGCTTGCCGGCACGGTGGAGCGCATCGATATTTTCATTGCCGCACCAGAGCGCCAGGGAGGGATGGTTGCGGAGCCGGCGAATGAGCTGATCCGCCTCCTCCTGCACAGCGTCGAGGAACCACCGCCGCTCGGGATAGTAGGCCTCGGCAAAGGCGAAGTCCTGCCAGACCAGCAGGCCCAGCCGGTCGCAGAGGCGATAGAATTCGCCCGATTCATAGCCGCCGCCTGCCCAGAGGCGAACGAAATTGCCTCCGGATTCGGCAAATTCACAAAGCTGCCGTTCCAGTTCCTCCTGCGAAAGCGGCGACAGAAAGAGATCATCGGGAAGACGGAAGACGCCGCGGATAAAGACCGGCTGATCGTTAACGACGAAGCGGAACGACTTTTCGCCGGCGTCGCTCTCGTGCGAGCACTGGATCGTGCGGATACCGAACTGCATTTCGCGGTGGTCGATCTCGTCGCTGCCGCTCATCAGCCGGGCGGTGAGGTCGTAGAGGGCGGGTTCGCCATAGCCGCGGGGCCGCCATAGATCGGGCCGGTCGATGCGGATGACCGCCGAGGACGACCGGGCTCGCGGCTCGAAGGATGCCCGGTGGCGCAGGCGAAGCGGACCTCGGGCAATCTCCAGCTCACACGAAAGATCGGCCGCGGCGGGCTTGAGAACCTCAAGGTCCACCGCAATTCTCAGGTCGGCGTACTGATCGGTGCAGTCAATCGTGCGGATATAGAGATCGCGAATCCGCGTGCCGTTGTGGGCCTCGATGCGGACGGGGCGAACGATGCCGCAGCCCGGCAGGGCGGGGCCGTAGGGACAGCCGAACTGGAACTGGGCCTTGCGAAGCCACACCCGCTGCTCCATGCCCCAGAGGACGTTCAGCCGGCCGTAGCGGCTCATCCGCTGGTCCGCGGCCTCAAGCGGCGAGGTGAATTTGACGAGCAGGGTGTTGGGGCCGGACCGGAGGACGCCGGTTACGTCAAAGCGATGGACGAGAAACATGTTATCCGTGCGGGCGATGAGTTTCTCGTTGAGCCAGACCTGGGCGACGGTGTCGAGACCCTCGCAGACGAGCTCGACGCGGTCGGCGCCCGCCGGCGCATTGCCGACTTCGAATTCCTTTCGGAAAATCCACGGCCGCTGCGAGACCCCGAGAAACTTCTGCGGATCGCTCAGCAGCTCGGCCCGGTCGATTCGCCCGGCCTCGACCAGGGCGGCGTAGATCGAATGCGGGGAGCGGGTCTCCAGCCAGTCGCCGTCGTCGAGATCGCGCATCCGCCGAGCGCTGCGGGGATACTCCCGAAACTGCCATGTTCCGCTCAGATCTATCTTGTCAACCAGCATAGGCCCATCCTTTTCATCAAAGGGGGCATTCTATCCGTTTTGTAGAGAGAGTCAACCTTGGGAACGGACGCTGGAGGGATTATTTGCCGAGCTTGACAACGTCGCCGTTGGCGTCGGTGAAGGACCCGGCGATGAGCATGATCAGGTCGATGAGCCACCAGAGGCCGAAAAGGCCGGCGGTGAGCAGAAAGAGGATGCCCGTGCCGATCTTGCCGACATAGAATCGATGGAGTCCAAATATGGGAAGAAATATCAAAAACAGCAGACAGGCGATCCCGCTTTTTTCCGATGTTTGGCGCATTGTTTCAGTCTCCTTGATAAAAGTAACAACCGGCGGCTGAACCGCCTGCCCCGGCGGGCTTATTCGTTTCCTGCGATTATAGAAGGAAACGGACGCAAATTGTTACAAAAAAATTCAGACTCCCGAGCGGGCGGTTTCCTGGGCGGCCTCTTCGAGCTGGACTTTGACGGAAAGGCGGTCCGGAATGCGGACTTCCGGGGCCTTATGGGAGGCCGCCGCACAGGCAGCGCCGACGGAGCGGAGCTTTTTGTAACGGTTTTCAAGCAGCGTGTCGATTTTCTGCCGCCTGAGCTGGGCCAGCGTCTTGAGGATATATTGCTCTACGTTGTAGAGGGTGTCATGCATGTTGCGGTGGGCCCCGCCAAGGGGTTCGGGAATGACGGCGTCGATCACGCCGAGCTTGATTAGGTCCCTGGCGGTGAGTTTGAGGGCCTCGGCGGCCAGGGGGGCCTGGGAGCCGTCGCGCCAGAGGATGGCCGCGCAGCCCTCCGGCGAAATTACGGAGTAGTAGGCGTACTGGAGCATGGCCAGCCGGTCGCCGACCCCGATGCCCAGGGCTCCGCCGGAACCACCCTCGCCGATGACGATGCAGATGACCGGCACCCGCAGGCGGGACATCTCCATGAGGTTGACGGCGATGGCCTGCGCCTGACCTCGCTCCTCGGCCCCGATGCCGGGGTAGGCGCCGGGCGTGTCGATGAGGGTGACGATGGGCAGGCCGTATTTTTCGGCTAACTTCATCTTCAGCAGGGCTTTGCGATAACCCTCGGGGTTAGGGCAGCCGAAGTTGCAGGCGATTTTTTCCTTGATCTCGCGGCCCTTGTTCTGGCCGACGATCATCACCTTCTGATGGCCGATCTGGCCCAGGGCAGTCACGATAGCCCGGTCATCGCCGAAACAGCGGTCGCCGTGAAGCGTGCGGACCTCCTTGAACATGTGATTGATGTAGTCGCTGAGCAGCGGACGCTGGGGATGGCGGGCGACTTGTACCGTCTGCCAGGGGGTGAGCGATGAGTAAATCTGCTTGAGCAGATCGGTCTGGCGGACCTGGAGACGGCGGATATCGGGACCGTGGATGCCCCGGCCCTGATCCTGGATGCGGAGTTGCTCCATCTCCCGGTCCACTTTTGCGATTTCATCTTCAAACGGCAGATACTGCTGCGTTTGGTTATTCTTCTTCTCAGCCATTATTCCCCTAATAACAAAAAATTCTCCCCCGCCCGCCGGCGAAGCAGAAATTCAAATTCTCATCTTCCCTTGACAATTTATTCAAAGGGTTAATCTTAGCAGTTTTCCAGGGGAAATAAAAGAAAAAAATTGACTTTAGAGGGGTTTGCCGGTACCTTCTGGGGAGTTCAAGGAACGGCCAAAATCACCGTAAGTTGTTGCCATTGAATAAGTTAAATAAAATCAGCGTGCTCGGCATGGGACTGCTGGGTTCGAGTGTGACCCTTTCGGTCCTGCGGACGATGCCCGAGACGGTTGTCTCGGGGTACAGCCATCGTGCCTCCACCCGCCGCAAGGCCCGCCAACTGAAGGTGGCGACTGTGATCGATGAAACCGTGGCCGCCTCGGTCGAGGACAGCGACCTGGTGATCCTGGCGACGCCAATCCGGACCTTTGAGACCCTGTTTCTGGAAATCCGACCGCACCTCAAGCCCGGCTGCATCGTAACGGATGTAGGTTCGACGAAAACGCTGGCTCACCGATGGGCGCGGAAGGTTTTCAGAAAGGATATCCGTTATGTCGGCTCGCACCCCATCGCCGGCTCGGAGAAGCGGGGCGTCGAGTTTGCCCGCGACGACCTCCTGATCGGCGCCCGGTGCATTCTGACGCGGGAGGCCGGGACCGACGCGGGGGCCGTCAAAACGCTGGAGCGGTTCTGGACGGCGCTGGGCTGCCGGGTGCAGCTTATGAGCCCGGCGGAGCATGACCGGGTCTTCGGAATGGTCAGCCACCTGCCGCACCTGACGGCGGCGTCGCTGATCAACACCTGTAACGAGAAGGATATGCGGCTGGCGGGCAAGGGGTTTATCGACACCTCCCGCGTAGCCTCCGGGCCGGCCAATATATGGACGGATATCCTGCTGACCAATGCGGCGCAGACATCGCGGGGAATCGGACGGCTGATCCGGCAGCTTGAAAAAATCCGTCGGGCCATCGACGACGGCGATGAGAAAAGGATCGAGCAATTCCTGGAACAGGCGAGGCAAAAACGCGAGCGGCTGATCCGGTATAAGATCAGACAAAAAGAGTTGTTTTAGTTGAAAGTGCCGAATAAAGCGGTTTAATGCTTTTGCAAACGGTTAAAGCATTGCAAAGCAGCGAAGACAAGGAAGGCGGAAATTGAAGTGAAACAATGGCGTTTTGAGGTATCCACGAAGTCGGAGTTTCCCGATGTGCACGGGCAGGCGATACTGGCCGAGATCCGTGAACTGGGAATCCGAAGCGTGGAGGACGTGGTCAGTGCCAAAGTGTACCTGATCGAGGCGGATTTTGACGAGGCATTTGCAAATCGGACGGCGGTGGAACTGCTCAGCGACCCGGTGTGCCTGGACTATTTCATCGGGCGCAGCGATGTGCCGGTCGGGCCGACGGCGGCCTCGATCATCGAGGTCCACCTCAAGAGCGGCGTCACCGACCCGGTGGCCCAGTCCGTGGAATCGGCGCTGGCGGACATGGGGGCGCAAAATGTTGCCCATGTGCGGACGGCGCGCAAATATATTCTCTTCGGAAACGTCAGCCGTGAGGACCAGGAGTGCATCGCCCGGCGGGTGCTGGCCAACGACTGCATCGAGGAGGTTATCTTCGGGGCCGACGCCGAGCCGCCCAGCCCGCATACCCAGCCGTATGAACTGAAACTTGTCGAGGTGCCGCTGCGGGACCTCGACGACGAGGGACTCCTCGCCCTGAGCAAGGCCCGCGACCTGTTCCTCGATCTGCGGGAAATGAAGACGATTCAGGATCACTACCGCTCCCTCGGGCGTGAGCCCACGGATGTGGAGCTGGAGACCATTGCCCAGACGTGGAGCGAGCACTGCGTGCACAAGACCCTGCGGAGCAGCGTGGAGCTGGAGATGGACGGGCAGACGGTCCGCTACGAGAACCTGATCAAGGATACCGTCTTCAAGGCGACACGGGACCTCAACAAGGACTGGTGCATCTCGGTCTTCGCCGACAACGCCGGCGTCATCGAATTCGATGAGGACACGGCCGTGTGCTTCAAAGTCGAGACGCACAACCATCCCTCGGCGCTGGACCCCTACGGCGGGGCGGCGACGGGCATCGGCGGCGTAATCCGCGACCCCATGGGCACGGGGCTCGGCGCCAAACCCGTCGCCAACACGGACGTGTTCTGCTTCGGGCGGCCGGACATGAAGCTTGAGGACGTGCCCAAGGGCGTGATGCACCCCCGGCGGATCATGAAGGGCGTCGTGGCGGGCGTGCGCGACTACGGCAACCGCATGGGCATCCCGACCGTCAACGGGGCGGTCTATTTCGACGACCGCTACGTCGCCAACCCGCTGGTCTTCTGCGGCAACGTCGGCACAATCCCGCGTGACAAGTGCTTTAAGCACCAGCAGGCCGGACAGTTTATCGTGGTCGTCGGCGGCCGCACCGGTCGCGACGGCATCCACGGCGCCACGTTCTCCAGCGGCGAGATGACACACGAGCACGAGGAAATCTTTTCCCACGCCGTGCAGATCGGCAACGCGATCACGGAGAAAAAGATGCTCGACGTGCTCCTCCAGGCGCGGGACGCCAATCTCTACGAGGCGATCACGGACTGCGGGGCGGGCGGCCTGAGCAGCGCCGTCGGCGAAATGGGGGCCAAGCTCGGCGCGGAGGTGGACCTCGACCGGGTGCCGCTCAAGTACGCGGGCCTGAGCTATACGGAAATCTGGATTAGCGAGGCGCAGGAGCGAATGGTCATCGCCGTCAAGCCCGAAAATATCGACGCGGTCCTCAAACTCTTCGCAAGCGAGGACGTCGAGGCCACGGTGATCGGCCGCTTTACCGGCGACGGCCAGCTCACGCTGCGGTACAACGGCGTGCAGGTCGGCAAGCTGGATATGAATTTCCTGCACGAGGGCATCTGCAAGTACGACCGCAAGGCGGTGTGGACGAGCCCGAAGACGGCCGAGCCCGTGCTGGAGGAAAAGGCCGACTGCACGGACGACCTGTGCAGCATCCTTTCAAGCTGGAACGTCGCGAGCAAGGAGTGGATCATCCGCCAGTACGACCACGAGGTGCAGGGCGCCAGCGTAATCAAGCCGCTGACGGGCGCCGCCAATGACGGCCCGAGCGACGCGGCGGTGATCCGGCCCAGGTACGACTCGGACCGCGGGCTGGCGATCAGTTGCGGAATGAACCCCCGTTACGGCGATCTGGACCCGTACCGAATGGCCCTGTCGGGCATCGACGAGGCGATCCGCAACCTCATCTGCGTCGGCGCGAGGGCGGACCGCATCGCCATCCTCGACAACTTCTGCTGGGGCGACTGCAAGCGGCCCCGGACGTTCGGGACGCTCGTGCGGGCGGCCCAGGCCTGCTATGACGGGGCGATGGGCTTTGGGACGCCGTTCATCTCGGGCAAAGACTCGCTCAACAATGAATTCGTGCGGGAGGACGGCGAGCGGATCGTCATCCCCTCGACGCTGCTCATCAGCGCAATCGGGCTGGTCGATGACGTCCGTCGGTGCGTGACGATGGACGCCAAGACTCCGGGCAACCTGCTCTTCGTCGTCGGCCTGACGCGAAGGGAATTGGGCGGCTCGCATTACTACCTCGTGCGCTCGGCCTCCGGCGGCGAGGTCCCCACGGTGGATCTGCCGGTCGCGGCCGAGACGGCCCGGCGGCTCTCGCAGGCCATTGCCGAGGGGCTCGTGCGAAGCTGCCACGATTGCAGCGAGGGCGGTCTGGCGGTCGCGCTGGCGGAGATGGCCTTTGCCGGCCGCCTGGGCATCGAGGCGGACCTGCGGGGTCTGCCGCGAACGGACGACTGCACGCGGGCCGACCAGCAGCTCTTCAGCGAGTCCAACAGCCGCTACGTGGTCGAAGTGACGCCGGAAAACTACGACGCCTTCGCCCGGCGGATGCTCAACCTGCCCTTCGGACAGATCGGCAAGGTGACCCGGGGGCCGCGGCTGGTGATTAAGGACGCAAAGCAGCGAACCGTAATCGACAGCTCTATCGACGCGCTCAGGGACGCCTGGCAAAAGCCGCTGGCGTGGTGAAGTGTCATTTTGTCATGAAGCCCATGAAGGGCATGCAGGATGAATAAAAAGCCGGTCCGCACGAGGCGCAGCTTTTGTCATCCCTGAGACGGTTCCTTCATGGTTAATTGAATTTAGCAAGGACTGAGAGATAAATGGAAAATGTAAAAGCAATTGTTTTGCGGGCCGCCGGGGTCAACTGCGACCTCGAGACGCAGTATGCCCTGGAACTGGCCGGGGCACAGGCGGACCGGATTCATATCAACCGGATCATCGAGCGGCCGGACACGCTGGATTCGTACCAGATCCTCGTGCTCCCCGGCGGCTTCAGCTACGGTGACGACGTGGCGGCGGGCAAGATCCTCGCCAACCAGATGGTGCACTACCTGCGCGACCGGCTCGCCGGCTTCATCGAGGACGGCAAGCTGGTGCTGGGCATCTGCAACGGCTTCCAGGTGCTCATCAAAACGGGCCTCGTGCCGGGCTTCGGCGGGCCGGGCGGCATGACGCTCACCGAGTCGGGCGTAACGCTGGGCAGCAACGACAGCGGCCGCTTCGAAGACCGCTGGGTCTATCTGCAGCCGGGGACGGACCGTTGCATCTTCATCGAAAAGGACCGGCGGATCTACCTGCCCGTGGCCCACGGCGAAGGCAAGATCATGGCGGCAAACGAGGCCGTGCTGGAGCGGATAAAAAGCGAAGGATATGTCGCCTTCCGCTACACGGACGCCGACGGCAGACCGGGTCCCTTCCCGGTCAATCCCAACGGCTCGGCCGATTCAATCGCGGCCCTGACGGATTCGACCGGCCGCGTGCTGGGCATGATGCCGCACCCCGAGCGGTACATCCGCCGCACGCAGCACCCGCACTGGACGCGGCTGGAAAAGAGCGACGAGGCCGGCGACGGCCTGACGATCTTCACCAACGCCGTCAACTACGTAAAAGAGAACCTCTAAGGATTGAAAAATGAAATCGTCTTGTCCCCCCTGCGCAGGCGGGGGACCGGCATTATCGGAATGACAAGTCCATTGAGTTAGGAGAGCGGCAGCGATGATTACCGTCAATGAAAACTACCTCAAGCTCAAGGCGGGCTATTTGTTCCCGGAGATCGGCCGCCGGGTCCGCGAGTTCCAGGCGGCCAACCCGAAGGCCCCGATCATCCGGCTGGGCATCGGCGATGTGACCGAGCCGCTGGCGCCCGCCGTGTGCGAGGCGATGAAAAAAGCCGTGGACGACCTGGGCCGTGTCGAGACATTTCACGGCTACGGCCCGGAGCAGGGCTACGAGTTCCTGCGAGAGGCGATTGCACAAAACGACTTCCAAAGCCGCGGGGCCGACGTCTCGGCGGATGAAATCTTCGTCAGCGACGGGGCCAAGTGCGACACCGGCAACTTCCAGGAGATCCTCGGCCTCGACAACATCATCGCCGTCACCGATCCCGTCTATCCCGTGTACGTCGATACGAACGTGATGGCGGGCCGCACGGGCGAGGCGCAGGACCAGGGCCGCTACGGCCGAATCGTTTGTCTGCCCTGCACGGCCGAGAATCGATTCGTGCCCGAACTGCCCAAAGAGCGGATGGATGTGATCTACCTGTGCTACCCGAACAACCCGACCGGGGCAACCGCAACAAGGGAACAGCTCGCCCGCTGGGTCGAGTACGCCCGGGCGAACAAGGCGCTGATCCTTTTCGATGCGGCCTATGAGGCGTTCATCCGTGACGATTCGATCCCGCATTCGATCTACGAGATCGAGGGCGCCCGCGACGTGGCGGTCGAGTTTCGCAGCTTCTCCAAGACGGCGGGCTTTACCGGCGTCCGCTGCGCGTTCACCGTGGTTCCTAAAGGGCTCAAAGCGTATCGGAAAGACGGGCAGACGCAGGAGCTCTGGCCGCTGTGGAACCGCCGCCAGACGACAAAATTCAACGGCGTCAGCTATGTAACCCAGCGCGGGGCCGAGGCCGTCTATTCCGAGGAAGGCAAAAAGCAGATCAGGCGGATTATCGATCTGTATATGAACAACGCCGCCGTGATGCGCCAGTCGCTGACGAAGGCCGGCATCGAGGTCTATGGCGGCGAGAATGCCCCGTACATCTGGCTCAAAACGCCCGGGGGCATGGATTCGTGGAGCTTCTTCGATCACCTTCTGCACAAGGCCAACGTGGTCGGCACGCCGGGCGCCGGCTTCGGCGCGGCGGGTGAGGGCTACTTCCGTCTGAGCGCCTTCAACCAACCGGACAAAGTCAGAGAGGCCATGGAGCGGATCGCATCGCTGAAATTTTAACGGTAAGAATTTTAATGGTCAAAGCCGTCCTTATGGTCACCCCCGCGCAGGCAGGGGGGCGGCGGTGTTTATTAAATGACAGCAGCAATAAATGCGTTTGTCATTCCCTCGCAGGCGGGAATCCGGCGAAATCGTCCTGGACTTCCGACTCAAGACCGGGATGACATAGGAAAGGCGAGGATCGGCAGGGATGGCCGGTGATGAGAAAATAACGATCGGACTCGGCGCCAATCTGGGGGACCGGGAGGGAAATCTGCGCAAGGCCGCGGAGCTCCTTGCCGCGCATCCGTCGGTGCGCGGCTGGCGCATGAGCCGTCTCTATGAGACAAAGGCCCTGAGCCCCGAGGCGCAGCCGGATTACCTGAACGCGGCGGCCCAGTTTGAGACGGACCTGGAACCCCAAGCGCTTTTGGAATTCCTCGAATCGGTCGAAAGCCGCTTCGGGCGCAAAGACAAGGGCCGTCGGCAGCCGCGCCCGCTGGACCTGGATATCCTTCTATACGGCGACCGAGTCATCGACGAGAGTTCCCTGACGATTCCGCACCGACAGCTTCACCTGCGGTCCTTTGCGCTCCGGGGCGTCTGCGAGCTGAGCCCGGAACGAATCCACCCGGTCCTCAAACGCACCATGCGGGAGCTTTTCAGCCGACTCTGCGGCGGTGACTATTTCCCCGACGAGAGCAGGCCGCAGCTTGTCTCGATTGCCGGGCTGATCGGCGTGGGCAAAAGCACGCTGGCCGAGCGGCTGGCAAGCGCCTTGCCCGCCTGCCTGATCCGGGAGGAGTACGACAAGAACCCCTTTCTCGACAAGGTTTACGAGGGTGAGAAAAACCTGGCGCTGGACTCGGAACTGTACTTCCTTTCGAGCAGCGCCTCGCAGCTTCGGCTCGAATGCCTGGAGCCGGGGCAAACCTACGTCAGCGATTACGTCTTCGAAAAAGCTCCGGTCTATGCCAGCGCCTGGCTCCCCCCCCCAGAGATCAAAGAGTATCACAAAATTTATGAGACCGTCAAATCCCAGGTCTGGCCGCCGGTCTTGGTGATCTATATCATCGACAGCATTGAAAATTGCCTGACGCGAATCCGCCGGCGACAGCGGCCCTATGAACAGGGTATCGAGCCGAGTTTTTTAGCGCATCTTGAGGCGGGATATGATATTTTGTTTTCGTCCTGGCGTCTGTGCCCGGTGATTCGGCTGCGGGCGCAGGACTGCGAGCGACCGGAGCAGATTCCGGATTTGGCAAGAGAATATTCCTGTTACCTGGCAAGGCACAACCGATGGATATCGTAAGAACAATCGAAGACGTCCGCCGCCATGTCCGCCGAGCGCGGGCGGAAGACAAGACCGTCGGCCTGGTTCCGACGATGGGGGCGCTGCACGCCGGGCACGGCTCGCTGATCGAGCGGTCCGTCAGCGAGTGCGGCTTTACCGTCGTCAGCGTCTTCGTCAACCCGACCCAATTCGGCCCGACGGAGGACCTGGACAAGTACCCGCGAACGCTGGAGGCCGACGCCGAGCTGTGCCGTCAGCTCGGCGCTGACCTCATCTTCGCCCCCGAGCCCGGCGAGATGTACCCCCGGCGGCAGCTCACCTGGGTGATCGTGGAGGAGATGACGGCAGGGCTCTGCGGGACCTGTCGACCGGGCCACTTTCGCGGCGTGACCACCGTCTGTACAAAGCTCTTCAATATCGTCCAACCCGACCGGGCCTACTTCGGCCAGAAGGACGCCCAGCAGGCCGCCGTCATAAAACGGATGGTCAAAGACCTGAATATGCCGCTGGAGATCCGCGTCTGCCCGATCGTCCGGGAGCCCGACGGCCTGGCAATAAGCAGCCGCAACCGCTATCTCACCCCCCAGGAGCGGCAAAGGGCCCTCGTGCTCAGCAACAGTCTCGAAGCGTGCCGGCAAAAGATCCTCCGGGGTGAACGAAACCCCGCCGCTCTCCGTAGTTTTATGGAGTCCCTTTTCCGTGAAGTTGAGGTCGAGCCGGAATACATCGAGTTTGTCGATCCGGATACAATGGATAAAGTCCCTGTTATCGGCGAGCGGGTGATGGTTGCCATTGCCGCCCGGGTCGGGACCACCCGTCTGATCGATAATGAGATTATCGACTTGCGGGAGCGTAAAACCGAGATATAATAGAATCTTTTGTCGCGCAAAATTAGGGACAGTCACCTGTTTTCGCCGGACGACAGCGTGTTGGCGAAGCAAACCGATGACAAAAGCCGCGACACATATTGTTATTTTCAGTCAAAGCGAGGTAGTTTGGAATGTTTGTAAAGGCCCTCAAAGGCAAGATTCACCGGGCGCGGGTAACCCAGACGAAGATTGACTATCCCGGCAGCATCGGGATCGATGAGAATATGCTCAAGGATACGGGCATCGCCCCTTACGAAGAGGTGCTCGTGGCCAACGTGACCAACGGCGCCCGGCTGGAGACCTATGTGGTTCCCCTCGCCGCCGGCAGCCGCGAAATCGTCATGCTCGGGGCGGCGGCGCGGATGTTCGATCCCGGCGACGTCGTCATCATCATGAACTACGCCTACCTGACCCCCGATGAACTTAAGGGCTGGAAGCCGAAGGTCATCGTCTGCGACGAACGGAACAACCACAAACCCCTGAAATAGAATGCACCCCGAACTCTTTGAAGTCCCGTTTTTGCATGTAACCGTCAAAAGCTGGGGGCTGATGGTCGTCATCGGCTTCCTGGCGGGCATGTTCCTCATGCAGCGCCTCATGAAGCGGATCGGCCAAAACCCCGAGCATATCGGCAACGCGGCCCTCTATTCGCTCATCGCCGGCGTCATCGGCGCGCGGGTCTTCTTCGTAATCCACCATTTCGACCTGTTCCGCGGCAGTCCCATGCGAATGCTGGCGATCTGGGAGGGCGGCGTGGAGTTTCTCGGCGGCGTATTGACCGCCGTCGTCGTCCTCGGCCTCTACCTGTATTTTAAGAAGCTCCCCGCAAGGACCTATCTCGACGTGCTGGCAATCGGCCTGATGGTCGGAGCCGGTTTCGGACGCATCGGCTGTTTTTTCAGCGGCTGCTGCTACGGCGAGCGGTCAAAGGCGCCGTGGGCGGTCGAGTTCCCGTACAATTCGGCGGTTTACAACAGCCAGGTCCGCCCGGACCCGGCCAGAAACCGCCCTGAGCCCTATTTTTACCTGCCCGAGGATTACTACGCGATCCCCCCGACCGGACCGGGGCCACTGAGCAAATACGACTACCCGCTCAAGCCCTTCGAGCAGCTCTCCCCCTCGCAGCAGCAGGCTGTAACCGAGGGACCCTACCGGGCCCATCGCGTCCATCCGACGCAGCTTTACTCCAGCTTGGATGCGTTTCTCATGGCCGCCGTGCTGCTGGCCTTCTGGCGGTGGCGGGGCCGACTCTGGCCGGGCGCTACCGGCAGCCTCATGCTCGTGCTCTACGGCGCGGTGCGCTTCATCGAAGAAACCTTCCGCGACGACAACCCATTCGAATACGACTGGTGGATGCCCTATAAGGGCGGCACGATCTCGCAGAACCTCGGCATCTGCATGATGGCGGTCGGGGCCGGGCTATTCGTCTTCTTTCTCTGGAACGAGACGGCCCAACAGCGCCGCAGCGCCGGCCCCCGCAAAGCCGCCCTCCAGTCGCAAAAAAAATAATTCCTTCCTATCCTTCCTTTTCTCCCCGCACCCTTGGTGCAATTGTCAATGGCTCAAAGTTGTCTGTATTTATTCAGAGACTGAAAGCCGCTTCCCCAGCGCCTCGCAAAGCCGGTCCATTTCCTCTCTCGTATGGCCGCTCTGGACGCTGACCCGCAGGCGGGCCGTTCCGGCGGGGACGGTCGGCGGACGGACGGCGGGAATGAAGAAGCCGTCGTGTTCCAGCCCCTCCGCAACCCGCACCGTCTTTTCCGAATCGCCGATGATGACGGGGATGATCTGGCTGACGCTCTTGCCGGTATTCAGCCCCATGGCATTGAGGCGGCTTCGCAGATAATCCGCGTTCTCCCGCAGACGGGCTCGGCGATCGGGCTCATCCTGGATGATGCGAATCGCCGCCAGGGCTGCCGCCGCACATGCCGGCAGGGGGGCCGTGGTGTAGATGAACGGACGGGCCCTGTTGACGAGATAGTCGATCACGACGGCGGGGCCGGCGACCAGCGCCCCCGACGAAGCCGCCGCCTTGCCGAGGGGGGCCACCACGATATCCACCTCGTCCAGCAGACCCTGCTCCTGGGCCCAGCCCGCCCCCGTAGCCCCGAAACACCCCAGCCCA
>JBNRMP010000047.1:0-20911 GCA_050309685.1 Anaerohalosphaeraceae bacterium | reverse complement strand
TGGATAAGAAGACCTATCGGCAGTACCTGGCCCACTGGGAAGGGATCAGCAACCCGACGAAAGCGGCGCCGACCGAATATGCCATTCGGCATAAGAAGCTCTACCTGTGGCCGGTGCCGGATGGGGTTTACACGGTAAATCTGGATTATTCGATCTATCACCCGGCCGTCTTTACGGACGTCCTGTTCGGGGCCGAATTCAATGAGGCGATCTATGAGGGCGTCCTGGCGGAACTGCTCCGGGGGCAGCTTAAGGCCCAAGCCCTGGAGAAGGAAGCCGATGCGGCGGCGCATACGGATACCTTCGAGAAGGTGATTACCAAGCTGATCAGCAACCTGGATGTGGAAACGGAAACGGTTTTGGTGGAGTACCGGGATATATAGGAGGTGATTTATGCTGTGTGCGGACATTGACATTCTGAAGCTGGAGCCGGGCCTGTTTGCGGGAACGGAATTTTCGTTTCCCAGCCAGGAACTGTGCCGCGGGATGAATGGTTCTCTGGCGGGGACGGCCTTTACGGCCTCCGGGGAGAGTTTTATATCTCGGAGAATTGGGGCCGGTAACGCTATTTATCTTACGGATGGCCTCGGAGTTATTGATAACGTGTATGAGGTTGTCAGTGTGGTATCCGCTACTCAATTAGTCCTCTCTATGGTGCGAATGGATGAAACCGCCGATCCGATCAGCATTGGGACAGGCGCCAACTTGCTTTACCGCATCCGCACATTTGGACCGCAGATCGCCCAGGCACAGTACGAGTTGAGTCAGCGGCTGCGTCTTAAGCCCGGATATGCAGAGAGCGTTTACGGGTTGGAGGACCTGACCGATCAGAAAAACCTGCGGGCGGCGTGCGTGTTCTGGACCTTGTCCATGATCTTCGGCAGCCTTTACGGGATGTACACTGGATCCGGGACGGATGCGGCGGCCGCCTGGAAGGCCTATAAGGATAAGCAGACTGATTACATGGAACGGGCGGAAAGTTCACTGAGGAATTTGAAGCTGTCATTCACGGGCTTGTAGGAGATCGATTATGAATATGAAATTTGTGATAAACTCGCTTGCGATTGCCGCGGTGTTCGTTGGCTGGGGGATCGCATGGGCCAATCAGAATGCCAGGATCAGTGCCAACAAAGCGGAGATCAACATGCTCTCCAACCAGCTTGAAACGGTATCGTTGCAGGCGACCGAAAGTGAGAAGGCCATTGTCCGCGTGGAGACGAAAATCGAGTATATTCTGAAGGGTATTGATGAGATCAAGGCTGAGGTAAAAGCCCAAAAGTAGGCCAGCGTATAACTTTGCGTATAACTTTTGACAAAAAGTCGCGAATAAGATAAAATGAAAGCGAATAAAAGTGAACTCGTAAAGGGTTATTTGACAAAGAGTTATACGCGTAAGTGATTGCAGTACAACACTTTATGAAACGGACCCCCCTTGCCTGAAAATCCGTGTGTCGGCGGTTCAAATCCGCCCCTGACCATTTTCATAAAGCCTTGTAAGCCAATGGTTTACGAGGTTTTTTATGCCTCTTTTTCAAACCCGACAGGCGATTGTAACCTTTTTTGTAACCGTGATAACGCTCGAAAAACGAACTTTTTTCGAAAGGAGCAGACAATGGCTACAAAAAAGAACCAGAAATTCGACCTGCCGGCGGCGCATTCGGCGACACTTTGATCACCGCGTGCGGACATGCCGAAGCCGTAAAAGCCGACCCTGACAAATGGAATACGTTGTAATCGGATTCACTGATGACCCGGGGGATGTCCTCCGGATGATCACGTACGATCATGACGGGGGCGTCAGCGGGCGCTGAACGCACAATGATGTTCCTGTTGAATCGATTGCAGGTCATAAAGCCCTTCATCCCGAACCACTCTAACCATTCCCAGGCACCGGGATTGTCAAAGATGATCGCGTCTTCCTTTATGTTATAAAAAATGTTGTTTTCGATGATATTGTTCTTTCCGCCGTTCGAGCCGCCTGTCGGAATCACGACACATTCACGATAAATACCGGGTTTGATAATCACGCGATCATCCGCCGCCACCTTGGCGTGCTGCATAACTGATGGTCTTAAACGGCAATGCCTCCGAGCCGTGGCTGTCGTCGTCCGCGGCAGACGGGTTGTTGGTGTCAACATAATATGTGTTGGTGAATGTGTATGTAGCGGCCATTTCCCACGTCGGCAGCCCATCTGTTCCATTGCCGAATTTGGCGGCAGGGCGATGTGCAGGATCAGCCCCATAGACCCAGGAAGCGAGAACATAAAAAACAGACAAACAAGTGAACAGCCAAACGTGTTGTGACAACTTTTTTTGATTTAAGTCAGATAAACACATGGGCATTCTCCTTTTTTAAAAGTTCTGATATCAGTTCCTCTCAATTGTCCGCTTCATAAAAAACTTATAGGCCTCCTTTCAGGCCGGCAATATCTTTAACTTAGGGCTAGAACTCTTATGCAGGTTGAAAATGTCTTGCTGTCTAACTTGAAGAAGATTCCGATTTTATGTCATCTTGTTTCCTTTTATCTAATAATGGTATAATATATCTTGTAATTCTGTTGTTTAAATTGCAGTGCTTCCAGTTAAAATTGCCCGTAGATACGGGCCTAAATAGCTCTACAACAGCACTTTAGAGCTTTATCTGCGAACATTTACTCCCCTGAAGAGTATAAAATCTCAAAGATATTTATGTATAATATATAAAATTTAATATACAAGCAATGAGTTTTTGATATTTAATAAAATATTTATTTAGGAACGTATATTTTGTAGAATAGAATGTATTCGATATGTTAGAATGCAGTAGTTTGAACCACCTGAGAGTAAATTTTAAATCGGATCTTGATATGCCGAATAAATTGCAACAATCTACAATGACTGAGCAGATTTATTCTTATCTTCGGGATCAAATTGTCGAACATTCGATTAAGCCTGGAACGCGTCTGGTTGTGAATAAAATCGCCAAAGAACTCGGCGTTAGCGCATCCCCTGTACGCGAGACACTGCGTTTGCTGCAGCAGGACGGTCTTGCCAGTATGCATCCCCATCGGGGAGCTGTAAGCATCATTCCAACCAAAAAAGGATTTGTCGACCTTTTTAAGGTTCGTCGGGAATTGGAGTCGATGGCGGTCCGGGAAATCTCAAAACTCATAAACGATGATTTAATGAAAGAACTGGACTCTATTTTCGAAGAATCCAGAGAGGCGGTAGAGAAGGGTGACAAAAACAAATGGAGCGAAATGGACGACCGGTTTCACTCGTTTTTCAGAGAAAACTGCGACAATAACATATTGCGGCAAATGCTTTCGAAAATTACGGTCTGGGTAACATTTTATCGCAATTTGGTTTATGGTTCCCCCGCCGGACGTGAAAGTTTAGAGGAACACTGCCAGGTAATCGAAAAAGTCCGCCAACGTGACGCCGAAGGGGCGGCAGCGATGATGGCAAAACACATCGACCGTGCATTGGATGCCGGCATCAACAAGTTAGAGATATAACTCACCGGTTGAGGTATTTCTCGTCATAGGTCGTCTGAATCCGTTCGCAAAGCGTATGTCGTTCCGGGGGCGGATGTTATGGTTGAGGCGGCCGAGAGAGGGCAAATTCAGTTCCTGTTGACTGTTCCCCCTGCTACACATGCAGGGCGCATTTGGGGGGGCGGCCGAGCAGTTCCGTGAAGTGGTAGAGCAGCAGGTTTTCGATCTCGCGGACAGTCGCCTCCGGCAGGTCCCTGAGCCGTCGCGGATCGGCCAGCGCCCCGGCCGCCGCGGGGCTGAGGCGCTTCTTTTCGACAAACGCCCCCTCGCAGTCCGGGCAGACAAATCCGTTGCTCCGGCTGGAAAAATAGATCGCCTTCCACCGGGGATCGAACCGGTTCGGGCCGTTGACGCACCGGTCGAATACCGGCCGGATCCCCGCCTGGGCCAGCAGTGTGAGCTGATATACGATCAGGTGGATCAGGATCTCGCGCGTCCCTTCCGTCTGCTGCACGTCCCCCAGGAATCGCTCCAGCGCATCGAAGAGCGCCGGGTGCGGATCGTGCATCTCGGTGAACTTGTCCGTCAGCTCCGCCGCCAGCATCGCCGCGTTGAGGGCGCCGAGGTTGAGCCGCAGCCCGCGAAAGACCGGCCGCTGCTGAAACTCCGCCAGCGTGCCCATCGCCTCGCCCCGCCCCGGCGACAACGATGCTGCCCCGTATGAGAACAGCTCAATCGGCCCGTCAAAGGCGTTCCTGGGCCGCCGCGAGCCCTTGGCCATCACCGTCAGCTTGCCCAGGTCCCGGCACAGCAGCACGATGACCTGCGACGTCTCCGAGTAGTTCGTAGCCCGAAGGCAGATGACCTGATCCTGCATCAGCATTTACTGGCCGCCGTTTCGAAGACCGCTTTCCTGCCTGGGCAGCTTCTCGATCCGCACGCGCCGCACGCTTCGCGGTTCGGCCAGCAGGATCGTCAGCCGCACTCCGTTGAACTCGAACGATTCGCCCGTCTTGGGGATATAGCCCAGGTGTGAGAACACGAAGCCCCCGAGCGTGTCGTAGTCCTCCTCCTCGGGCAGCTCGATGTCCAGCTCGCGGTTGACGTCGTCGATGTAGGTGCGGGCGTCCACCTGCCAGGCGGTTTCCGAGAGCTTCTTGAACGCCTCGGGCTCGGCCGCCTCGTACTCGTCGGCGATTTCCCCGACGAGCTCTTCGAGGATGTCCTCGATGGTTACGATGCCCGCCGTTCCGCCGTACTCGTCGAGCACGATGGCGATGTGCAGCTTCTGGGCTTTGAACTCGTGCAGCAGGTCCTTGAGCAGCTTGGTCTCCGGCACGAAGTACGGCTCGCGGAGCGTCTCGCGCAGGTTGAAGTGGCCGGGCTCGCGGCCGATCTCCGTCAGCAGATCCTTGGCGTAGAGGAGCCCGACGATGTCGTCGATGTTCTCGCCATAGACCGGGATCCGCGAATGGCCGGCCTTGCAGATCACCTCAAGGATCGACGCCAGGTCCATGTCCGCCTGGACGGCCACCAGGTCCGTCCGCGGCGTCATGATCTCCTCGGCCGTCGTGTCTCCCAGCTCCAGCACGCTCTCGATCATCTCCATCTCCTCCTCGTCCACATACCCCTCCATGCGTCCCTGCTCGACGTAGCTGAGGATCTCCTCCTGGCGCTCCTCCTGCATCTGCTCGGGGTTGGCTTCGGGCACGCCCGCCATCCGCCGCACCAGCCGGTCGTGCAGGTCGAAGAGCTTCCAGAACGGGAAGAAGAGCCACATGATGACCCGCAGCAGCCCGTATGTCCGGGGCAGGATATATTCGCCGGCGTGTTTCGACCACGAATGGGGGATCGCCAGGGCGAAGACCTCGAGGATCACCGCCGCCACCAGCAGCGTGAGCAGGTAGTGCCGGCCGCTCATCAGGTACACCAGCGTCAGCAGGATGCCCGCGTTGGACAGCAATCGGAAAAAGGAGCACGCCAGCGTCAGCCGCTCGGCATGATGAAGAAAGTCCTCGACACGGTCCTCCCGGCCGGCCGCTTTGAAGGCCTCCTGGAGCTTGAGCCGCGAGAAGCCCCGCAGCGCCAGGGTGTTCAGGGAGAAAAAGAGCGATAACAAGGTAAGCAGGCTCAGCAAAAGAACCGATGATCCAACCTCATCCACTTATAACTATCCTTTCCAAATCATTTATTTATGATACGTCGTGCCGTAGCCGCTCTGCTCCAGCAGTTTGTCTTCCTTGCGGTGCATGGCCGCCGCCGCGTCCGCCTCGGCGTCGTCGTAGCCCAACTGGTGCAGCAGGCCGTGCGTTACGTACAGGGCCAGCTCCGAATCGAGCCCCAGCCCGCGCCGGGCGCTTTCCCGCGCCGCCTGCGACTCGTTGACCACGATCTCGAAACAGCGGTTCTCGTCATCGTCCGAAAGGTCGAAGCTGATCACATCCGTCGTCGAGTCGTCGTCGAGGTACTCGGCATGGACCCGGCGGATCGTTGCGTCATCGACAATCGCCACGTCCACATGGGCTCCGGGTACGCCGAAGCGTTCGAGCACCATCCGCACGTGGCCGGCCAGCCGCTCGGTATCGACCGCCGGCGATTCCCCGAGACGGCTGATCAGAATCTCATAGGAAGGGTTGTTCTTTTGTACGGACCTCATACGCTTGAACCGTTCTGCACCTTCTCCGCCGTCTGCGGTTCCTCGGTCTCTCCGATCTTCGGATAGGCGATGCGTCCGTGGTGGTGCGCCGCCAGCGACTTGGACAGACTGGTCTCGATGAGACTCAGCTCCCGCAGCGTCAGGTCGCAGTCGTCGAACTGTCCGTCCTGCAGTCGCTTCATCGCGATACCGTGCACCAGCACCTCCACCTTGGTCGGCGTTGCCTCCGTCAGCGACCGGGCGGCGCTTTCCGCCGCATCCGCCAGCATCACGATGGCCGCCTCCTTGGAGCGGGGCTTGGGGCCGGGGTAGCGGAACTCCATCTCGGAGACCGTGGACTTGTCGCCCTGTTTCTTGCGGGCCTCGTTATAGAAATACTCCATCAGCGTTGTGCCGTGGTGGGTCTCGATGAACTGCCGCAGGATGGCGGGCAGGCCGAACTCCTCGGCGATCTCGATGCCGTCCTTGACGTGACCGACGATCACGAGCTGGCTCATCGCCGGTGAGAGCTGTTCGTGCCGGCTGGTCGAGCCCATCTGGTTCTCGACGAAATAGGCGGGCTTGTTGATCTTGCCGATATCATGGTAGTAGGCCCCGACCCGGCACAGGAGTCCGTTGGCGCCGATGGCCTCGGCGGCGGTCTCGGCAATCGAGCCGATCAGCAGGCTGTGGCTGAACGTGCCCGGCGCCTCCATCGCCAGCTTCTTGAGCAGCGGCTGGTTGGCGTCGCTGTAGTCCATCAGCGTCATGCTCGTGGCGATGCCGAAGGCCCGCTCGATCAGCGGCAAGAAGGCCTGGACGAACACACCCACCGCCAGCGTTACCGCCGCCGCCAGCCCCGAACGGAATGAGATGATCCCGCGCGGCCATTCCTGGATGATACCCAGGGCCACCGATGCCAGGAACACCATCACCGACGCGTACATCCCGACCTCGATGAGCTTCATCCGCGTGCGGATCTCCCTGAGCAGGAAGCAGCAGACCGCCACACCGGCCATCATCGTCAGAAAGAACCCGACCGAGACGTTCTCCACGGAGAAGCACGCCAGGATCGAAAAGAACATCGACATGCCCAGGGCGAAGCGCTGATCGAAGACCATCGTCAGGATGATCGCGCAGACCGCCGCCGTGCCGATCGTCAGATAGGCCCACTTCTCGGAAAGGGCGCCCAACCGCGCCAGGACCAGCAGCAGCCAGAAGAGCACCGCCATCGTCAGCAGCCGACCGGGCCGCTGAAGCAGGCGCGGCTTGTAATGCGACAGATAGATCGCCGCCCCGACGCAGACGAAGACCACCACCCAGGCAATCGCCGCCATTTCAATCGGCGCCTTGAAGATCCTGAAACCGCGGGCCAGGAATTCCGGGTGGGCCGTGTCCAGGATCAGCAGGCCCGCCGTCGCCGCGATAAACAGCAGCAGGATCAGCAAATTGATCGGCGTCGTGCTGTTCAGGATGCCGCTGAGGCGCGCAAAGCGTTCCGCCGCCAGACTGTTGCGTACCTGCTGTCGGCGGGGGCTGACTTTCTTCTTTTTTTTCTGCTTTTCAAACGCCAACTCAGGAATCCTTATGGATGTTGCTCGGCCTTTTTCCGGGTATCGTAGGCCTGAACGATCTTATGCACCAGATTATGTCTTACGATATCGAGCGCGTCCAGTTCTACAAAGCCGATTCCGTCGATTCCCCGCAACGTCCGGGTGGCATCGATGAGGCCGCTGGTTTGTCCTCTTTCCAGGTCGATTTGGGTGATATCGCCGGTGATGATCATCTTGGAGCCCCGCCCCAGCCGCGTCAGGAACATCATCATCTGGGACGGCGAGGTGTTCTGGGCCTCATCGCAGATGATGACGGCTTCGTTGAGGGTGCGGCCGCGCATAAAGGCCAGGGGAATGACCTCGATAATGTCCATTTCCATGAACTTGCGCATCTGGCCGAATTCCATCATGTCTTCGAGACTGTCAAACAGGGGCCGCAGGTAGGGATTGACCTTGGCCTGCAAATCGCCGGGCAGAAAGCCCAGCCGTTCGCCCGCCTCCACGGCCGGGCGGGCCAGCACCATCCTGCGAATCTGCTTCTTTTTAAGCATGGAGACGGCGACGGCAACGGCAAGATAGGTCTTGCCGGTGCCTGCCGGACCGATGCAGAAGGTCAGATCGTTCTTAAACATGGTCTTGATATAGTGGAGCTGTCCCTTCGTAAAGGGCTCGATGACCCCTTTATTGGAATAGACTTCGATCACTTCATCCCGCTGGGGACGCATCTCGTGGCGGGACTGCTCGAGGATCTCCTTCACGTCCTGCTCGTTGAGATGCCCGCGTTTGATCAGCCGTTTCTGCATCCGGTCGAGGATATCCGCCGCCCGGCGGACCTCCGGTTCCGGCCCCGACAGAAGGATAGTGCCGTTCCTCGCTGTCACCTTGATATGAAGGTCGTCCCGGAGCAGCCGAAGGTGCTGATCGGAAGGGCCAAAAAGTTCCAGACGCTGCAAATCCGATTGTAACTGTACCTGTATGTCCATTTTATCGATTCATTAACAGAAATACCGCATAGGCGATTGGGGCGGTTGCCAAAGGAGAATCAATGACATCCAGAATACCGCCAAAGCCGGGAATGGCCTGAGACGCATCCTTCGCGGCGGCATCCCGCTTGATCATCGATTCCGCCAAGTCGCCCATTTGTCCCAGAACAGCAAAGACCGCTCCGAACACAATCGCATTCATTATATTCATTATACCAAAGACCCGCGAAAAAACACAGGCCACAATAGCCGAAAGGACCACCCCGCCCGCCAGTCCCTCCCAGGTCTTGCCGGGGCTGATGAGAGGGGCCATTTTGTGTTTTCCCAGCTTGCGGCCGGTGAAGTAAGCCCCGATGTCGGCCGACTTTACAGTAAAAATGAAGGTCAGAAGCACCCAGGGGCCAAAGTCGATCCGAAGGGCCAGGATAAAGCTGCTCAACAATCCGATATACAAAATCGACAAAATTCCCCCCCCGCAATTCAGGATTGTGCCGACCGTGCCCCTGCGAAGGGCCTGGACAAAAAAGAGCGCCAGCAGCGAGCCGGCCAAGCCAAAAAGCAGGTAATAGAAGGTAAACCAAGCGGGGTCTTTGGCGAAATGCCGCCAGTAGAAAAGGGTCCCCAGCAGGATGGTGGCGGGGATGGTGACGAGATAAAAGGGAACGATGCCCACTTTCCGAAAGAGGCGGCCGATCTCGCGTTGGGCCGGGGCCGCCAGCAGGACCAGCAGGACCATCAAGAGGGTGGCCTGGGGTCTGCCGTTGGGACTGCCGTAAAGGGAACCGTCCAGCCGGGCATCCAGCAGGACAATGCCGATCAGCACTATCGTCATGATGATTCCGAACAGCAGACGATATTTGAGCATGGTTATGCCTTCTGTGGGGGCTTTGCTTTGATATCTCCAAACCGTCTCGAACGTCCGGCAAAGGCCAGCAGGGCCCGGTCCATCTGGGCTGGGGTGAAGTCCGGCCAGAGGACGTCGGTTACATAAAACTCCGCGTAACAGATCTGCCAGAGCAGAAAGTTGCTGATTCGCATCTCGCCGGAGGTCCGGATGAGCAGGTCCGGGTCGGGGCAGCCGGCGGTGTACAGATGATCGGAGATGCAGGCCTCGTCGATTTCTTCCGGCGTCAACTCCTTTTGCCGGCACTCGGCGGCGATCTTCCGGACGGCCTCGGTGATCTCCTCGCGGCCGCCGTAGTTGAGGGCCAGGCCGAGTACCATCCCCGTATTGCCCGCGGTTAGTGCGGCGGTTTCGTCGAGGGCCTTGAGGACATTGTCGGGCAGTCGGCGGCGCGATCCGAAGTGGATCAGGCGGGTGTTGTTCTGCATGAGGTTCGGGCGGATGCCTTCGAGGTAGGCCTCGTAGAGATACATCAGGAAGTCAATCTCCTCCTGCGGGCGTTTCCAGTTCTGCATACTGAAGGAGTAGATCGTCAGGCATTCGAGGCCGATATCCACGCTGTACTGGGCGATGGTCTCGACGGCCTTGCCGCCCTGTTCGTGCCCGCGGAAGCGGGGCAGCCCCCGCTGCTGGGCCCAGCGCCCGTTGCCGTCCATGATGATGGCGACATGGCGGGGCAGGGCCTCCGGGGCGATCCCCAGCCGCTGGGCGGTTTGCCGGCGTTTGCTTTCGAAGTCCGCGTTCATTTCGCGTCCCGGTAGATAATCTGACTGCGTTGGGGGCCGACGCCGACCATGGTTACCGGCGTCTCCAGGAGGGCCTCGACCGTCTCGACGTACCGGCGGGCGCTTTCGGGCAGATCCTTATAGCAACGGATGCTGCTCAGGTCGCCCTGCCAGCCGGGGGCGGTCTCATAAACGCACTCGGCCTTCCACAGGTCGGCCGCGTCGCCGGGGAACCAGGTCGTCTCTTTGCCGTCGATCCGGTAGGCGCGGCAGATCCGGAGCTCATCCAGTCCCGCCAGCGTATCGAGGTGCATCATGGCGATCTCGGTGATGCCGCCGATGCGGACGCTGTGACCGACCGCCACGGCGTCGAACCACCCGCAGCGGCGGGGCCGGCCGGTGGTGGTGCCGTACTCATGGCCGCGTTCGCGGATGCGGCAGCCGATCTCGTTATCCTGTTCGGACGGGAAGGGTCCCTCGCCGACCCGCGTGGAGTAGGCCTTGACGACGCCGATGAATCGCTGGATGTTCTTGTCCGGTATGCCGCAGCCCGCCCCCAGGCCCAGCGCACTCGAATTGGAGCTGGTCACGTAGGGGAAGGTGCCGTGATCGAGGTCGAGCAGCGTGCCCTGGGCGCCCTCGAAGAGAATCCGTTTGCCCGCCCGGACGGCCTCGTGCAGGAACCGGGTCGTATTGCACAGGAAGCCCGACAGCCGGCGGCCGTATGCTTCGCACTTTTCAAACAGGGCCGCCTCATCAATCGGTTCGGCCCCATAGAGGGCGTCAAAGAGGCGATTCTTGAAGGCGACAATCGTGCGGAGCTTGTCGCGGAGCCGGTCCAGGTCGCGAAAGTCCGCCATGCGGACCGCGTAGCTGCGCCCGACCTTGTCCGCGTAGCAGGGACCGATGCCCCGGGCGGTGGTGCCGATCTTGTTGCGGCCCAGCGACGCCTCCCGCAGGCGGTCCTCCAGCTTGTGGTAATCGAGCACGACGTGGGCGTTCTCGCTGATATGAAGCCGCCCGTCCAGCGAGATGCCTTTTTCCTTCAGGCCGTCGATCTCCTCGATGAGTACTTCGGGATCGACGACGACGCCGTTGGCGATGACGCACTGGGCGTCAGGCCGAACGGCCCCGCTGGGCATCAGGTGCAGGGCGAAACGAGTATTGCCGATGATGACGGTATGGCCCGCGTTGGCGCCGCCGCCGTAGCGGACCACAACATCGCACTCTTCGGCGAGAATATCGACGACTTTTCCCTTTCCCTCATCCCCCCACTGCAGTCCCACAACACAACAATTCATCCGGACGGCATTCCTTTCACAAGCGGTCATTCCCGCCCTCGCCTGCGAGGGTAACCTCCGGCGGGAATTCAGACCATCAATTTCACAGAAGCATGCACACTAACTGATTTTTTCCACGATCCGGTCCAGGACGGCGGGCAGGTTGTCGTAGTCCCGGACGGAGAGCTTCAGGGTTTGTTCCCCCTGTTCCGAATTTTTCCATGTCAGAATAAAAAACCCCTTCTTGTCGAAATGGGTCTTATCGACCGCTTCAATTCGATCATAGGGGATGACGACCTTGTTCACCTGGAGAGTCTGGTCATCGGCGATTATCTTTCGGTTCCGGATCACCATCGACATGACCCCCATCGCCAGCCCGCCCAGGACCATGAACGGCGGCGAGGTTTTGTGAAACTTCAGCGTGGCGTCCGGCGCCCCGTCCGTTGTATGCTTGGCAATGAACTTCTCGTTCTTGTAGCCGTCGTAGGCGAACCAGACGGCCAGGCCGATCAGGACGACGGCCCAGATCCGGTAATTGTTCCTTTTGTACCGGCTCGCAGGGGCTTCGATAGTTGTCATCACCGTGTCTCTCTTTTCAAGGGTTCTCGTTTCTAGCGTCTCTGGGCAATCGCGCTGCTCAGGGGTTTGGCAAAATTGGGAATGATCTTCTCGAACATCAGCCGCTCGGCTGTCCGGCACTGCTCATCGAAGGAGACCGTCGAATTGAACTCCTGCGTGGACAGGGGGTACCGGCGGACGGTGAAGTAGATGCTGATCGGTTCGTCCTGCTTGTCCTTCTCGATGCGATCGAACGGGTTGCTCCGCGACTCGAGGGCGATCCGCATCTGGAGCCGGCCGTCCTCGCTCAGGGCGGCGATGGCGCTGGGGCAGCAGCTTACGACCCGGCTGCCGGGCGTCTCGAAGAAGGTATTGAGACTCGAGCCGCTCAGCAGGGCCTCGGCGATCACCTCATCGTGGTTGCCCTGGTAGTCGAAGTCCATCGTGAAGATGATGTCCAGCGACTCGATGTCCAGCGTGCTGATGCTCAGCATGTAGGGCATGACCTGAAGGACCTCCCGCTGGAGCTGGTAGGCCTCTTCGAAGTCGTCGGGGTCAGCCGCCCCGGCACTGAGCCGATCCGATTCGAGGACGACCCAGCGGTTGCGACGGCCCTGCTTTTCCTCTTCGAGCACGAATTCCCCCTCCTCGCGGCGGGAGAAGCTGTTGAGCGAGGGAAACCGCTTTTGAACCCGCTCAAAGAAGGACAGGACGGTATCACGCTGGCTGGGCAGTTCCAACTGGGTATTGACGCACATATCGACAAACAGGCCGTCACAAAACGACCCAAAAGTATTTTTCATAGTTCGGTACTCCTGAAGCGCGTATTGTCTCTCTGGTCGTATTGTGCCATATCCTGAGCGATTTGACAAGCCCGAATGTCAGAAAAGACGCTAATATGGAGACGTTTCAAGTACAGAATTGCCCTGCGGCCTTTTTTCCGCCTTAAGCTCCGGGTCCTGCGTCTTCACTTCGGCGACGAAGGCGCCAAGGAAGGCGAAGATGGTAAAGATAAAAGCCCTCCAAATCAACGGGAACACCCACGCAGGATCGGGAATTGCGATTTGCGTTTCAATGACGACAGCCCCAATCGTATAGACGGCGGCCGCCGGCACGCCGGACAGCGCCGCCCAGAGCAGCCGCTTGCCGCGGGACATGCCGCCGGCAAATCTCGTAACAATCCATCCGGAAATGAAGGGGACCAGCATTACCGGGATCAGCAGCGGCTTGAGCAGCCAGAAGTTCTCCCGGGCGGGCATCTCGAAATTGCGAGACAGGTACAGCCCATGGACGAGCGCCATGGCCGCCCCCGCCGCCAGGGTAGCCGGGGGGATATGCCACCGACGGACCGGCAACGACCGGCGGAACTCGCTGACCCGGGCCATCCGGCGGCGGATCGTCAGCGGCCAGTTATAAAACAGATCGAAGATGCTTCGCTCCAGCAGCGCCCCCTGCTCACCGAAGACGGGTACCTTATGCACGGCGTTTGTGGCCCAATGGGCCGCCATAAAGCGGGCCAGGACCGGGTAGCGATACGTCATCTGGATCGGAAACGCCAGGTAACCGACGATCCGAACGACACTCAGGTAGAGCGCGATACTATAATTGCGATAGTCCCGTTCACGGATCATCAGCCACAGGACATACAGGCCCCGGCACAGGGACCCCGGGGAGATGGGCGAGAGATTGATCAGGGCCATGACGGCCGCCGTCATGGCGGCTCGCTGGGTATCGGGCAGTTCCGGATGCCGCGTCCAGTACCAGATCCCAACGGCCACATAGACGGTCTCCGAAACAAAGATCGTCATCAGGTGCACCACCAGACTGACCAGGTATTTCTGGATATAGGGCTCATCCAGGCGGGACTCGATGGCGGCCGCATCCTCCTTCGTGAGCATGTGGCTGTTCCTTCCCTCGACAATCATCTCCCGCATCCACTCAACGCGGAGTCTCTGATTGAAAAAGAGCTTAAAGGGCCGCACAAACATAACGTAAAGTGCCTCTTTGCGCGACTGGGAATCGACGATGAAGCGGTGGAGGCCGATCGGAAGGATCGACAGCGGACGGTGCAGGAAATATTTCCATGGATGGTCGGCCATCGAGAGAATCTGTTCCTCGCGGAGGCGGCCGGTACGGTGCCAGTCCATGAGCTTTTCGAAGATGCGTCCGCGGATGGCGCGGAGGAAATAACCCGCGTCGGAACAGATCGACCGGTAATGCGCCCGCCAGTCCGGGCGGCCCCAGCACTTGCGGAGCACACGGCCCAGCAGGGGAATCAGGCCCAGCAGGAAAAACAGAAACGTCTTAAAGGGGCTGTTTCGCAGCGTCCGCTCGGTCGGCTCGTCAATCAGGTTGCAGACCTTCCAGCCGGAGACGGCGCTGGCGAACATCGTGGCCCACAGCCGCTTGTCATAAAAGAGGCGGATGTGGTTGTGTGTGATGTCGGGCACGGAATTGCGGTACAGGTCCTCGCATTCCTCCAGCTCGCGGAACATCTGCTCGCGGTGGGGGATGTCGGCGAAGATCGCCGGGTTGGCGTCGATGAACCGCCGGAGTCGGTCGAGGTCGCCTCGGTCGAACTGGACGAGCGAGCCGCGTTTGAGGCCCTGTCCGATCAGCTTGAAATCGCCGGGGCTCATCGGCAGAAACGGCAGCAGCGTCAGGCCCGCGCGGAAGTCCACGGCGATAAGCCCTTTCTCCGGCTCGGCGTTGGTATCGAGCCGCTTGAGGCAGTTGGGCTGGCTCTTGCAGGTGGTCCACTCGTACTGGCGGGCGAACTCGTGGGCCCCCATCTCGTGGAGCAGATCGACAAATTCGTGCATGAAGACGAATTTGCTTCGGTACTCGGGCGAGCCGAGCAGGTCGGTCTCAAGGGGCTTGCCTTTCCGCCAGCGTTTGAGGAGGTCCAGACGGTCATCGACCTCGAGACGCCAAGTGCGGCCCTCGACCCAGTCGCTGATCTCGCCGCAACTGCCGAGGCGGCGGTCCATGAAGGTCGCGTGGATATCGTTGACCGACTGCTCGTCACCGAAGCGGACTCCGGCGGCTTTGCGGATAAACTTTTGCCACAATGCCCCGGCTCGGGCGGCGGCGGGGTTGACCTGGAGCTGAAACGGCCCCTGAAAGCCGATGTAATAAAGCAGGTTACGGAATAATCGGGAGAATTCCGACGGCGGGATGAGGATTTTCAGGGCGTAAAGCCCGTCTTTGCGGAGGCCGGCAGCCGCGTCTTTCGCCCGGCCGTCTTCGAGGATCTCGAGGACGCGGACGCGGTAAACCTGGCCGGCGAAGCCGCCGCCGACGAACCGCTCGATTTGCAGCTTGACCCGGGCCATGGGGCCGGGCTCGACCGGGGTGATCGCGTAGTCGAGGGTCGTGCCCGTATCATAACGGGCAATGCGCAGGGGCCGGTGGAGGCGGAGGGCCGCAAATTGGTCTTTTAACCGTTCTATTATATCTACGGAGTAGTCCCGCGCCATAGTCAATCCGTTATCCGGTTTTGTCCTTTTCTTCTGCCGCAAATTCTACACGGTTCAGGATAAAACGGCACGAAATTTTTTAATCCGGGCAAGGAGAGGGGCGGATTTGGACGGCAAAGCCATCTTTTTGAGGCGGGGCGAAGTGTTGTAAATGCTTGTGATTTAATGATTAATGATTTTGCAACCCGTCAACCCAATATTCGGATGAGCTGAATTTAGGACAGGACTTAGGGTATCGGACGCAGGCTGGAAACGATAACTGCTTTCGCAATAAGGATTTAATAAAAAGGAAATCAGAATTTCAGGAGTTTTTGTTGATATTACCGGTCCGGCAGGGTAGATATGAAAAATCAAATATCAAAGATCAAAAAGAAAAATTATGGCGAATAGATAAAAAACTTTCCAATGTCGTCACCCGTGTTCTCGCTTTCGCGGGGATAAATTCGGGCTGGGGTCTGGACTAATTGTAAAACCCGGATTCCCGTCGGAGTTTACCCTCACGCAGGCGGGGGCGGGAATGACACACCGCGGCCCGGTGGCTGCCGAGGGTACGGGAGACCTGATGAGCATTGTCAAAAAAGAACAGTCGTGGCTGATGACCATTTCGCTGGTGGTGCTGGCAGCGCTGGCGATCGGGATCATTCTGATCTACGCCCGCAAGGTGCTCATCCCGTTCGTGCTGGCGGTGTTCATCTTCCAGATCGCCTCGCCGATCCTCGACTTCCAGATGATCCGGCTGCGGATGCCGCGGTCCGTCGCCGCGGTGACGACGCTGCTGATCGTGGGGCTGCTGCTGGTGCTGCTGAGCTGCTTGCTGGCCGATGCGCTCATCACGGTCCTGGCGGAGGTGAAGCGGTACAGTGCGGCCTTACTGGCTTTTACGGATCGGGTGTTTGCGTGGCTCGATGAGACGATGGCGGAGTTTTACCCGAGCTTCGGGGCACGGGTCGATCCCAATGCGCTGCCGGCGGCCGATCCGAATATGATCGTGCCGGGGGTCGAGACGGGCGGGGCGAGAGAGCTGCTGCAAACCCTGCTGGTCCAGAACGTGCAGCAGGGCGTGCCGAAGCTGCTGTCGAATGCGGTCGGGATGATCACGAACTTTCTGTCGAGCTTCGTGCTGATCTCGATCTTCGTGATCTTCCTGCTGGTCGGCCGCAACCCGTACGTGGTGCAGAAGGGCATCTACGCAGACATCGATCACGACGTGCGGCACTACCTGACGATCAAGACGCTGATCTCGGCGGTGACGGGGATCCTGGTGTGGCTGGTGCTCAGCGCGTTTCGGCTGGAGCTGGCGGGGGTGTTCGGCATTTTGGCGTTTCTGCTGAACTTCATCCCGTCGATCGGGTCGATCGTGGCGACGCTGCTGCCGATCCCGATCGCCATGGTGCAGTATGAGAACCCGTGGATGGTGGTGCTGGTGGTGGTCTGTCCGGGGATGATCCAGATGGTGATGGGCAACGGGATCGAGCCGAAGCTGATGGGCAAGGGGCTCAACCTGCACCCGGTAACGATCCTGCTGGCGTTGGCGTTCTGGGGGCTGCTGTGGGGGATTCCGGGGATGTTTCTGGCGGTACCGATGACGGCGGTGGTGCGGATCGTGCTGATGCAGTTCGAGACGCTGCGGCCGGTGGGGCTGATGTTGGCGGGGCGGCTGCCGGAGTCGGAGATCGCGCCGGTGAAGGCGGCGGCCGGACCGCTCAAACCGCTGACGGCGGAACACCAACCTGAGCCGCCTGCGGAATCGAAACATCGCAGCAAAGACACAAAGAGGTGAAAGAGCGGCAAGCGGTGAAACGGTCGGCATATCTTCATTCCGGGTCAGGCCCGGAATGACAATTTTCCTTCCGCAAAGCGGGTTTCGATGAGACCGCAGAGGATGTGGTAGGCGAGCTGGTGGATCTCCTGGACACTGGAAGTGGGGCCGTCGAGGCGGATCGTGATATCGGCCATCGCTTCCAGGGGAGTGTCGGGGCGGCCGGTGAAGGCCAGCACGACAGCGTCCTTGTCTTTGGCGACCCGGGCGGCGGCGAGGATGTTCTTCGAGGCGCCGCTGGTGGAGAAAGCCCAGAGGCAGTCACCTTTGCGGACGAGGGCCTCGACCTGGCGGGAGAAGAGGTGCTCACTATCGTAGTCGTTGCCGAGGGCGGTAAGGACGGAGGTATCGGTCGTCAGAGCGACGGCGGGCAGCGCCCGGCGCTCGCGGCGGAAGCGGCCGACGAGCTCGCCGGCCACGTGCTGGGCGTCGGCGGCGGAACCGCCGTTGCCGCAGAGATAGATCGTGCCCCCGCCTTCGATGACATCGATCAGCCGCTGGGCGGCCGTTGCCAGCGGCTCCATGCAGTCCCGCTCAAAGGCCCCCAGCAGGTCCCGGTGGACCCGGATCATTTCCTGTGCAATGGCTTTTATGTTTTCCATAGCGTTCTCGTATTAAATCCTTACTCGCCGCCGGCGGGGGCGTCGGCGGCCGGTTTGGGTCCGCCTTTGCCTCGGCCGTTGCGTTTGCGTCCGCCGCGGCGGCGACGCTTGGCGCCGGCCGGTTTGGGCTGGGCGGGGGCGCCGGCGGGCTTCTTCCGGCCGGACACCTGGGCCAGGTCCGGGGCCTGGCCGATCCACCGGGGCTCGACGCGGTTGACCCGCAGCAGACTTTTGAGCCGGCGCTGATCGGCCGGGGCGACAAAGGTCAGGGCGACGCCTTCACGGCCCATGCGGGCGGTGCGGCCGGTGCGGTGCGTGTAGATCTCCGGGTTGAGCGGAAAGTCGTAGTTGATTACATGGCTGGCATGGCTGAAGTCCAGGCCGCGGCCGGCGACGTCGGTGGCGATCATGTAGCGGATGTCGAGCTTCTTGAAACGGCGAAACAGGCTGGTGCGCTTGTTCTGGTCCAGGCCGCCGTGGATGACCTCGACGGACTTGACCCGCTCCTTGAGGCGCTTGTAGAGGGCCTCGCTGCTGTGGCGGCTGTTGCAGAACAGGATCGCCTGTTTGGGCTTCTGTGTTTCGAGGAAGGCCATCAGGTTTTCGAAGCGGTGGGGCGGACGGACCATCTCGAACATGTGGACGAGGTTTTCGGGGGCGACCTGTTCGACGTTGAGCTCGATGATCTCGGGGTCCCTGAGATAACGCTGGGCAAGCGTCTTGATCTCTTTGGGCATCGTTGCGCTGAAGAGCAGCGTCTGGTGCTCATGGACGAGGCACGAGAAGATGAACTCCATGTCCGACAAAAAGCCCATGTCGAGCATCTCGTCGGCCTCATCGAGCACGAAGGTCGTCACGTGCGAGAGCGACAGCGGCGTGTTGTAGAGCAGGTCGATGAGGCGGCCCGGCGTGGCGACGAGGATGTGGACGCCGTGGGCCAGCTTGCCCTTCTGGATATCCATCGAGAAGCCGCCATAGACGCCGAAGGCCTCCACGGGGGAGAACTGGGCGATGCGGGCGATCTCGTCAACGTACTGGAGGGCCAGCTCGCGGGTGGGCACGATGACCAGCCCCTGCACCTCGCGGAGCTCGGGGTTGACCCGCTGGACCATGGGGATGGCGCAGGCGGCGGTCTTGCCTGAGCCGGTCTCGGCCATGGCGATCAGGTCGCGCCCGGCCATGATCGGCTTGAGGGTCTGTTCCTGGATCGGCGTGAGCTCCTCGTACTTCATCTTTTTCAGCGCCTTGAGGATCTCAGGCCGCAGATTCAATTCACTGACTTTCATGCGATTCGTTTTCCTACATCAGCCCTTGTTCACATTCACTCAGATTCATTCCTCTTCCGTTTCGGAGAGGGGCCGTATCCAGATGTTGCGGAAGCGAACCGGGTCGCCGTGGTCCTGGAGCTTAAGCGGCAGTTTCTCCGCGTGCGCCGTGTACGCGGCGCGAGTCTTCCACGCCGTGGCGCCCTGGATGCCCCAGTGGTCCTGAACCAGCACGCCGTTGTGCAGGACGGTGATCCCGGCGGGTTTGGCGACCTTTTCGCCATCGAAGACGGGGGCGTGGAAGATGATATCGTACGTCTGCCACTCGCCGGGCTTGCGGCAGGCGTTGACCATCGGGGGCTTCTGGGCGTAGATCGCCCCGGCCTGGCCGTCGGCATAGGTCCGGTTCTCGTAATTGTCAAGCACCTGGACCTCGTAGGTGCTCATCAGGAAGACGCCGCTGTTGCCGCGGCTCTGGCCCTCGCCTTTGACCTTTTCGGGCGCGGCCCACTCGATGTGGAGCTGGCAGGAGCCGAAGGCCTCTTTGGTGCAGATGTCGCCGGCCTTTGCGGCGACTTCCATATAGCCGTTCTCGACCTTCCACCCGGCCGGGCCGCCGTTTTTGACGCTCTGCCACTTGGACAGATCCGTGCCGTCGAAGAGGACTATGGCATCGGACGGCGGCGCATCGTCGGTCGCCCCCGGTGTAACGACGGGGGGATTGGGGCGGGTTTCATCGTGGACCGCCCACTTATATTCTGTTGTTGCCGCGATGCCCAGCCATGCCAGGCCCATCGCCGCCAATGGAATCAGTTTTGAAGATGCCATTTCATATCTCCTTTGCATTGTAAAATAAAAGCACTATTGTAATGAATCGGCGAAGGCGTGTACAGAGGGAAATCCGATTCTCAGTTTAATTCCCGGAGTATGTCGGTCAGGTAAAGAGGGATTTTTTCTTCAAGCTGCGGGGTCAGACCGGCCTCGTTTTCGATTCGCTCGGGCTCGATGCCGAAGCAGACGATTTCATCCGGTGCTTCGCCGAGCTGACGGGAGAGTTCGACGACCTTGAGGATGTCCACCTCGTGGAGGGAGCGGTGCGAGAGCGATTTGACCGTCTGCACGTCGGCGGGCGTGAAGCGGCGGATCGTGCCGGGGGGGGTCCGCATTTTTGCGCAGTCGATGAGGATGACCTTTTTGCGCCCGGCGATCTTATGCAGCAAACTCATGCCCCCTGTGCCGCCGTCGTAGAACTCGATCCGCTCGGTGCCGGCGATCTCGCCCGCCGCCGCCAACTCGGAGAGCTTCTCGACGAGCACCACCCCGATGCCCTCATCGGCCATCAGCGGATTGCCCAGCCCGATTACAATCGTCTCTTTCATCTTTTTGGCTTTCTTTTTTGCTGCGCGGATTTTACGGATTATACAAGAGGGAGGGAAGAAAAGTAAAAATCAAAGATGAAATAGCAAAATTAAGGACGGCTTCGCCGGGCTGATTTAGGTGTGATGCATACCATTTAGCCCTGTCGGGGACAAAAAAAGCAAAAATTAAAGGCATAACGGCGAAATTGGGCTGAAAATGCGGTTTTCTGAGGTTTTTATCCGTAAAAATACCTACCTGAAACGACCAAAAACG
>JBNRMP010000046.1:0-4103 GCA_050309685.1 Anaerohalosphaeraceae bacterium | reverse complement strand
AGAGTTTTTTGCCGGCGGTGTATCCCTTCTCGCGGTCCATGAGGAAGGAGAGGCCCTCCCGCCTGAGGATTTCGGTGCGATAAATCGAGCAGATCGTCCGGTTGTAGTAGCGGTGGACTTCATTCGGCTCGACCGTTTTACCGTCGCCGCGAGCAGTCTTACGCACCCTGATAAATCTTTCGATTATCGAATCGACTGGTCCGCCGTCCCCGTTCGCGTCCTCGTAGCCCCGCGCCCGTGCGAAGAGCCGGACCCGGGCGGCCAGGGACGGGGGAATCCGCTCCAGTTCGCAGGCGACGCCCTCCCGGCGGAGGGCATCCATATAGATGCCGATCCGCTGGCGGAAACTGGCCCGCGACGGGTTGCTGGAAAGGATCAGGAGTTTTTTCATCCGGGCAATCTCCCATCACAAGGAGCTTTTTTGAAACCTTTTGAACAGGCCGTTTCTTTCACCGTAATGTCATCCGCCAGCGGCGGCGGAAAGTTCCAGTTCGGGTGCGCGTCTTTTTTCAGGCAGGCAAGGACGCTCCTGGCCAGTCCCCTCAGTGAAGAAGGGTTAAAAGGGCTGTAATACAGAGCGCGGCGATAGAGCTGGAGTGACGCCTTTCGGCAGCCGTATTGATGCGCTTTGGAGGCCGTTCGACAGTATATTCGGGATAATTGCCTGCGGGCCTGTTGGGGTGTGATCCAGCGATCGCCGCCCTGTCGAAAGTAAAACCTTTCAAAGACGCGTATCTTAAAAATGTCCAGATCCAGTTTCCAGTCGCCGTTGAGCCGGCAAACGCTGTTGTCTTGAATTCTCCTTAAAACGCACTCGCAAGGGACATAAAGGAATTTCGCGCGAAGCGACAGCCGAAGAAAGAAATCCGCATCCTCACAGATCGGCAGGATTTCATCAAAAAAATGATTTGCCAGGACATCGCGGCGCATGACCGTTGCGGGGGGCCATACAAAGCATTTTTTCCATAATGCCTCCGTGATCCGACCGGAAACACAGTGTCGGGCGCGATGGTTTTTTATAACCCTCCCGTCCGGATAAACCTGGACGAGCGTTGTATATGCCGCGCCGTAATCGCTGTTTCGTTCAAGCGCTCCGACCAGCAGGGCCAGATACTCCGGCGTCCACAGATCATCCGAATCGAGAAACGCGACATACTCCCCCGCAGCGTTTCTAAGCCCTACATTGCGGGCACTGGCCGGTCCGCCGTTCGGCTTGTAGAAATATTTCACTCGGGCATCGCCGATGCCGGCCACCATGGACGCCGTATCGTCCGTCGAGCCGTCGTCCACCACGATTATCTCGAGGTCCTCCAGGGTCTGCCGCCGGACACTTTCGACGGCCTCCTTCAAAAGTCCACAGCGATTGAAGGTCGGAATTATGACACTGATTGTCGGCATTCTATATACCTTTAGAATTCACAATTTTGCATCAACCTTTTTGCGCATCTCTTCACTAAGGAAAATGGCGTTTCCGTATCGCAACTGGCCGTTTGCTGCATGCTTTAAATTAAAAATGTCAAACAGACTGAAATGATACTGCGCAAGATGGGAGGCAATCTCGTGATACATGCAGCCGCCTTCGTAATGTTTTACAAACATGACTTCAGTATATACAAGATCGACCTTGTTTTGCTCGAATATGCGACGGGCACCGTTGAAGATTTTCATTTCAGCACCTTCAGCATCAATCTTTAGAATGTCAATATGATGGATGCCATTTTTATCACAAAATTCATCTAACGTTACCGTATCCACCTCAACCTGATCGACATGCTCAGCTTTTAACGAATAATATTTTCCAGCCTGCGAGGGACGTTCGAAAAATGAATTGCACGTCCGATCCCGGTTGATATTCAAACGGATTCTGCCGATGCTGTCTGAAACGGCCACTTTGAAAGGCCTGATTGTTCCATTTGATTTCGCGGCGGCATTGCTCAATTGGTCAAAGGAGTCGGAAAAAGGCTCGACACTATAGACCGTTGCATTTGGAAACAGCTGCACATATTTGCTGCTGATTTGCCCAACGTATGCACCGATATCCAGAATCGCAAGGCACTCTCTGCCTTCAAGCAACCGTTTTTGAGCCAGAAAAGGGGCCTCTGTTTTCGCCTTTTTATCATCCGCTTTCAACTTAAACCACTTCATCTCATCTCCCGTTAAAACCGTACCAACCGTGCTTGCCCTTAACAGGCTCCCGAACCCGACTTCGGAGCTCCACTTGAGTTCACAAGAAACCGCAAGGAATATCTACATATAAAAACACAGGAGGTCTTCGCCCTGGCAATACTTTTTTGAGCCAACCTTTTCTTCCCCTTACCGACAACTACCAAAACAGCATATCGCAGTCCATTCCATACAATTCGATAAAGATGACGCAGAATAACCAGCGGTTTCCAGATCACGCAGAACAACACCGCCTTCCCAGCCGGGTAATACTTTTTTATATACCTTTCCGTTCCGTAACAAAAGTAGTATTTGAGTTGCGGTTTGAGATCCTGAACCTCGGAACTGCCCCCCCCATAATGAATAATCCGGCCGGCGGGAGTATACCATATTTCACGGCCGGAAATTCGGATTCTTCGGCACAAATCCGTGTCCTCATAATAAAAAAGATACTTTTCGTCAAATCCTTCTATCTCTTCCAGAACATGCCTTTTCACCATAACCGCCGCACCGGAAATATTATCGACCGCTGCCTCACGATCATAGTCGAAATCCTGTCGTTTGTACAGCGTTCTTTTTTTCTTGAAAAAGGTTAAGGAAGACAGAAAGGTGTCTATGCAGATGTGGTCCATAATGGTCGGATGCCTTCTGACGCTCGGCTGCAAGGTTCCATCCTCATTGAGCAGCCTGCAACCGCATGCCCCGGCTTTATCATTTGCATCGAGCAGTCCCGACATGGCCTCCAGTGCACCGTTTAGGATCACGGCATCAGAATTCAGAAAAAGAATGTTCCTGCCCCGGGCGACCCGCCAGCCCTGATTGTTTGCAATCGCATATCGCTTGTTTTCGAAGTTTTCTATCAGTCTCACGGCGGGGAATTCACATCGACACATTTCCTGAGAGCCGTCGCAACTGGCATTGTCCACCACAATCGTTTCCACCTCCAGATCGATTGCCCGTTCAGTAATGGAGCACAGACATTCCCTGAGCAGATTGCAGGTATTATAGCTGACAATAACGACAGAGATATCCATCTTTTACCCACTCTCCAATCGGCTCCCTTGTGACATCCGAATAGAGAAACAGCCGATCTATCCCTACCGGAAGTTGTTCCATCATTCCTGTCTCTTTACCGAACAAGCACACTGGACGAATCATCGTATCCATCAATCTTAATTAACTCCCAGGGGCTCCCCGTCCCGATCGCTCTCACAAACGATCTTTGACCGGGCCTGAACAGCAAACTGAAGGTATTCAATGTCTTTGAAGCAATTAAGGGTCAACATATTAAACACCTTCAGCTGTCCAACGTCAATTATAATTTCCTTCCAGCGACAGTTATTTTTCCCTCTTAGTCATACCAGTAACTCATAATAAGTAGTTCCTGAGGGGGGGGTGCCCCCATGGGGGCAGGGTTCCGGGGCTTATGGGTCTATATTTCTTCGTTTCTGTGCTTCCTCAACCCGGTAGCTGGACACATTCAGTTCCAGCACCACGCTGTGATGCACCAGCCGGTCGATGGTGCTGCCGTGGCTGACGCACATGGCCAGCACGAAAGACCAGAAATAGTCGTACACATGTCCGGAAACCTGTTTTTTGACGGGCCGGAAAAAACCTTGCAGTTTTTTGGGAATTTGGCCGATAGTAATCATGCAGCCTCCATGCGTATAAGTAATGCTCAGCACACTACTTATCGGCACGAGAGGCTGTTTTTGTTCAATTTTTACTATCATCAAAATCCCGTCAATCGGTCAGTTTGAGTATTTAAATCGATATGCCCATACCTACTGGACCGTGCTCAGGAAGCGCTGAACGGGCCGGCTTGGGGTTCCGTTCGGATGCCTGCAGCCGCCCGGCGAAGCAGGGAACGCTTATTTCTTTCGTAAAATAAAAATCAGGTTGTTCCCGCCCAGAATCACCCGTCGGTCCATCGTAAGGTC
>JBNRMP010000045.1:0-45110 GCA_050309685.1 Anaerohalosphaeraceae bacterium | reverse complement strand
AAACCATGTCGTTTCGCGTCGTTTTCGTGTCGTTTTTGGTCGTTTTTGGTCGTTTCAGGTAGGTATTTTTACGGATAAAAACCTCGGAAAACCGCATTTTCAGCCCAATTTCGCCCTTTTACCTTTATTTTTTGACTTTTCTACCTCTTCCTGCCCTGAGCCAAGTCGAAGGGCCGTCCTTCTTCAAGGAGCAACGGCAAATGGAAAATGGAAAAAGGGAAAATCCTGTCGAAATATAACCGCCGGTACATCGGACTTACTGTTTTACAAACCCTTACTCCTGTGGTATCATTTCCGCTTTATGAGAGTAATTTCCGATAAACCTTAATCGGGAGGCATAGCCATGAAAAAGACTGTTTTTCAGGTACTCTGTGTCATGCTGCTGGCGGGGATCGTCGTTCTGCCGAGCGGGTGCAAGAGGCAGCCGGCTCCGGAGGCCGATCCCTCGACGGGCGCGGCCGCCAAGCCGATCGAGCTCAATTACAGCATCTTCTTCCCGCCGACCCATATCCAGACCCAGATGGCCGAGGCATGGGCCGAGGAGATCGAAGCCCGCACCAACGGCCGGGTCCGGATCACCATCTTCGCCGGCGGCTCGCTCACCGGCGCCTCGCAGTGCTACGAAGGCGTCGTCAGCGGCGTCTCCGACCTGGGTATGAGCTGTTTCGCTTACACCCGCGGCCGTTTCCCCTTGCTTGAGGGACTGGACCTGCCGATGGGTTACCCCGACGGCAAGACCGCCAGCCGCATCGCCACCGATCTGGCCGTTAAGTACAATCCCGCCGAGCTTTCCGATGTGAAGCTCCTTTACATCCATGCCCACGGACCGGGAATCCTCGCATCAAAAAGGCCGATCAGCACCCTCGATGAGATGAAGGGGACCAAGGTGCGGGCGACGGGCCTGTCCTCCAAGATCGTCGAGCACCTCGGCGCCACGCCCGTGGCGATGAGCCAGGGCGAAACCTACGAAGCCCTGCAGAAGAGCGTGGTCGATGCGACGCTGTGTCCCGCCGAGACCCTCAAGGGCTGGAAACAGGGCGAGGTCATCAAGTCCGTCACTGACAGCTCGGCCATCGGCTACACCACGGCGATGTTCGTCGTGATGAACAAAGCCAGGTGGAATTCCCTTCCCGCCGATATCCGGCAGGTCTTCACCGATGTCAGCGCCGAGTGGATCGATAAACACGGCCAGGCCTGGGATACGGCGGACGAGGAAGGCTGGGCCTTCATCAAGGAACTGGGCCATCAGGTCACCAAGCTCACCGACGAACAAAACCAGCGGTGGAAAGAGGCCGTTCGCCCGGTCATCGACGATTTTATCAGGACAGCGACCGCGAAGGGGCTGCCCGGCAGTGAGCTGGTGGCGGACATCCAAAGCCGGATCAACACAATCGCGGCTCAGCAGTAAGGACGACCCTTGGATCTGATCCGAAAGCTCATTTCCGTTTATCACCGAGTCCTGCGAACAGTCGTTTACATCCTGGCGGCCGTCTCCGGACTGGCGATCCTGGCGATGATCGTCGTAACGATTGCCGACGTCCTGCTGCGCAAGTCCCCCTGGCCCATCGTCGGGGCCTACGACATCGTGCAGATCGCCGGGGGCGTGGCGATTTCCGCCGCCCTGCCCTACACGACGGCCGTCAAGGGACACGTGGCAATCGAGTTTCTCTACCACAAGCTCTCGCAGTCGGGCCGACTGTTTCTCGATATCTTCCTGCGGGTCCTGTCGATCGGCCTCTTCGGTTGGGCGGCCTGGCAGTTCGTCCGCTACGGCCAGTCGTTCCGCGCCGTCAACCAGGTCTCGCAGACCCTCCAGTGGCCGATCTTCTGGCTGCCGTGGCTGACGGCCTTCTGCCTGGTCGTCATGGTGCTGGTAATCTTCTATAATATGACGCATCCGGGAAAGGCGATGATCAAACCATGAGCCCGCTTCAGATCGGAATCCTCGGCTGCATCTGCCTGCTGGTCCTCCTGACGACCAGTATGCCGGTGGCGTTCGTCATGACCCTGGTCGGCGTAGCGGGCTTTGCACTCGTCATCAATCCCAACGCGGCCCTGAGCATGATGACCATGGAGATCTATAATACCTTCTCCTCGTATTCGCTGACGGTGATTCCGCTGTTTGTCCTGATGGGGCAAGTGGCCTTTCACTCGGGCATCAGCCGCCGGCTGTTCAACACGGCCTACAAGTGGATGGGACACTGGCCCGGCGGATTGGCGATGTCCACGATCGGGGCCTGCACGGCCTTCGGCGCGATCTGCGGCTCGGGACCGGCCACGGCGGCCACGATGGCCGCGGTCGTCCTGCCCGAGATGAAACGGTACAAATACGATATGGAGCTGGCGACCGGCGCCGTAGCCGCGGGCGGCAGTCTCGGCATGCTCATCCCGCCGTCGGTGGTGTTTATCGTCTATGCCGTCCTGACGGAGCAGTCCATCGGCAAGCTGTTCATCGCGGGCATCCTGCCGGGCCTGCTGATCGCCCTGCTCTTCTGCCTCACGATCTGGCTCCAGTGCAAACGGCATCCGCACCTGGGGCCGGCGGGCCCAAAGACCTCGCCGTCGGAGAAGATCAAATCCCTCGCGGGTGTATCGGAAACGCTGATCCTCTTCCTGCTGGTGATGATCGGCATGTTCACCGGCCTCTTCACGCCGACGGAGGCGGCGGCGGTCGGGGCGGCCGGGGCGCTGGGCATTGCCGTCATCCGGCGAAAGTTTTCCTTCATACTCCTGGTCCGGTCGATCAAGGAGACCATCCGCACCTCCTGCATGGTCATGATTATCGTGGCCGGGGCGGTGGTTTTCGGGCGATTTCTGGCGGTCACGCGGATTCCCTACGAGCTGGCGACTTTCCTGGCGTCGCTGCCGCTGCCCGGCTGGATGATCATCGCCTTTATCATCCTGTTCTACCTGTTCGCCGGCTGCTTCGTCGATGCGCTGGGGCTGGTCATGCTGACGATCCCGATCTTCTACCCCGTTGTGATAAACCTGGGCTTTGATCCCATCTGGTTCGGCGTGATCATCGTGGTTGTGACGCAGATGGGCGTGATCTCGCCGCCGGTGGGCGTCAACGTATATGTGGTCAGCGGAATCGAGCGGGACGTGCCGCTCCAGACGATCTTCAAGGGGGCGCTTCCGTTCCTGATCGCCCTTGTCGCAGCGGCGATCCTGCTGATCGTCTTTCCGCAAATCGCCCTGTATTTGCCCAACCTGATCCGGGTCTAACGTGGGAGGACCATTTCATGGAGACTGAAAGACCTCAGGCCGCGATGTTCCGAAAGATCCTGTTCTGCACCGATTTTTCGCAGAACGCCGACTTTGCGTTTCAGTACGCCCTGATGCTGGCCAGGCAGACCCCCGACAGCATGCTCCTGCTGCTGCACGTGGTCCCCGAATCGCAGGCGCAGTTCTGGAAGAGCTACATCTACGAGGTGGAGGATGTGGACCAGAAGGCCAAAAGCGATATCGAGGAGCGGATGGACCGGACCTACCGGGCCAGCATTCCCGCCGGGATCGGCTTCGAGACCCACTTCCGTGTCGGCCGGGACCACGAGGAGATCGTCAAGTTTGCCGGGGAACAGAATGCGGATGTGATCGTCATGGGCCGACAGGGCCAGGGCGCCCTGCAAAAGGCGTTTTTCGGCAATGTAACCGAGAAGGTAGCGAGGTACGCTCCCTGCGCGGTGCTGGTGATCCCGCTGGCCTACCAGAAGAAGCTGACCGGCCAACCCGACCGGAAGGGCTAAACTACCTCTGGGCTTTGAGGCCGATGTTCCGGCCGAGCTCATAGCACTGGTTGAGGAAATCGCCGTCCGGGCTGAAGCGGGCCTCCACGACCGGCTCGACGATCTCCAGCTTGAGCGACTCGGCGAATTCCCGGATCCCCTTGACGCCGCCGCCGCTCCAGCCGTACGTGCCGAAGATGCCGACGATGCGCTTCTGAATCCGCTTGCCTTCGAGCAGCCGCAGGAGATTGGCCATCGGGGGGAAGAGGCCGGCATCGTAGGCCGGGGCGCCGAAGGCGGCGGCCTTGTACCGCCAGATGTCGCGAACGATGTAAGAGGGATGGACCTTCGAGACATCGTGAATGACGATCTTTTTGAGACCGGTGCTGCGGATGCCTTCCGCGACGACCTCGCTCATCTTCTCCGTGTTGCCGTACATGCTGGCCCAGGCCAGGACAACGCCGGGTTGGGGTTCGTGGCGGCTCCAGCGGTCGTAACGGGAGATGACATAGCCGGGATCGTCTTTCCAGACGGGACCATGGGTGGCGGCAATGATCTTGATATCAAGGTCTTTAAGCTTGGCAAAGGCCTTCTGGACCATGCCGGAGTATTTGCCGACGATATTGGAAAAATAGCGCAGAATCTCATCTTCGTAGGCGTCCAGGTCGATCTGACCATCAAACACGGCCCCGTCGATCGCGCCGAAGGACCCGAAGGCATCGCCGGAAAAAAGAATCTGATTTTCCGGGCACCAGGTCATCATGGTCTCGGGCCAGTGGACCATCGGGGTCAGATGAAATTGCAATGTGCGGCGGCCGAGAGAGATCGCCTCGCCGTCGCCGACGACATGGATGTTCTCGATGCCGAACATGTACTTGAGAAACTCGGCCGTTTTGGTGTTGCCGATGATCTTGATGTCCGGCCAGAGATCCTGAAGGATCTTGATCGAGCCGGAGTGGTCGGGTTCGAGGTGGTGGACGATGAGATAGTCCACGTGTTTACCGTCCAGCAGGGCCTGGATTTTATCGAGATAGTCGAGGAAGAAGGTTTCCTTGACGGTATCGAGCAGAGCGATCTTTTCGTCGAGGATCAGGTAGGAATTATAGGAAATACCGGTCGGGATCGGCCAGATGGATTCGAAGAGCGTAGTGTCGTGGTCATTAACGCCGACCCAGAAAATATCTTCCATAATCTCATTATGATGCATAGCTGACTCCTTTTTCTGTTTCCGTATTTACTTTGTCTTTATAGCCCACATGGGAAGCGGATGCAAGGGGGAATGTAAAGTGTTTTTATAATCGGGTTTGTTCGGCGCAGGGGAAGACGCCGAGCTTAATCGCCCCGGATGCCAAGCCGGACCCGGCATGACAAAAAAGCATGAGAATTTATTGAAATTCATTTAAGCTGTTTATCCCGGGAGCGGCTTATTCCTCCAGTTTGTAGATTTCGCTGCCGGCGAGGAGGAAGGCACCGAGGCCGTAGTCCTCGAAGTTGGGGGCCTTGTCGCGGGTGACGGGCTGGCCGTCTTTGGGTTCCTTGCCGGTTCCCTGAACATAGCCGAGGAATCCGTTGGGGTGGAGGGCGTCGGCGACCATGGCGTTCCAGCCCCGGACGGCGGCGGAGAGGTACGCCGGACCCTCAAGAATGCCGCTGTTGACGCCCCAGGCCAGACCGTACACGAAGAAGGCCGTGCCGGAGAGTTCCGGGCCGCCGAAGTGGGCGGGGTCGTGGAGACTGACATTCCAGAAACCGTCGGCCCGCTGGAGGGGTACGAGAGCGTCGGCCATCTCCCTGAAGTTGGTGAGGTATTCCTCGCGATGGGGAACGTCGGCGGGGATGATCTCGAGCACCCGCGCTAAGGCCGCCAGGACCCAGCCGTTGCCGCGGGACCAGTAGCAGTCCTCGCCGTTGGGTTCGGTGTACGGCGGATCGAAATCCTTGTCGCGCCACCAGAGACGATCGGCGGGATTGTAGAGGCCGTGGTCGCCGTGGGAATTTTTCGTATAACTGTAGAGATCGTACATCTTTTCGAAGTAGCGGTCGTCCTCGTAGATGACGCCCAGTTTGGCGAAGATGGGCATGGCCATCTGGAGGGCGTCGATCCACCACCAGTCATCGCTCTTGTCGCTTGCGACCATGCGGTCGATGCTTTCCTTGATGCCGGCGATCCGCTCGGGCTTGGGATCGATGAGGTACAGATCGATGTAGGTCTGGCCGCAGCAATGGTTGTCGGCGTGGCGGGTGGCGACATCACCGTAAGCCGGCAGCCACTTGTGAGCTTCGCCCCAGGTGACGGCGTAATCGTAGTAGCGGTCCTGCGGGTCGATTTCATAGAGAGCCATGAGGCCTTCGTAATAAGTGCCGCGAGTCCAGATATTACTGGGGCGGGTCTTGTCGGTAACGATGGGCTTGCCGGGATCGGGCCACTTGTCCATGAAATAGTTGTTGGCCAGCGTCATGGCGGAGAGCACATCGGCTTTTTTCGGAAGCTCGGTTTTGTCGGCTGCGTTGAGGGCCTGATCCTTTTGCGGGATCAGATGCACGGGACCGAGGAGGCCGGATTCGACCAGCGGCCACTGGGCGGCGTCCATCTTTTTGTAATCGATATTGACGATGTTGATGTCGCGGAAATAAGCCCACTGCACGCCGCGGCGGTCGAGATCGCGCAGGCGGTTGGCGGAGAGGTTGGTAACCTCCACCTCCAGCGTGTTGCCGGCGGGCTTGAGGGCATCGACCGGAAGGGTCAGACTCATCGGCTGAGCAAACACAGTGGGGTAGGATTGGCCGTTGATACGGACGCGGGCGCTCTGGGCGACGCGGCCGAGGTCCAGTCGCCATGCATCGGCCTCGGCGGCGGGCCGGTCGAAGCTGATCGTATATTTCGCAGTCCCGGCAAAGCTCTGGGCTTTCGGATCGTCGCGGTCGGCCCATGAGGATAGCGTATCCGTCGTATAGGGGGCGGGCAGGTCGGGGCCGCCCCGGAGGAATTCGACCTTCCACCGGCCCGCGATGGGAGTCGGCTCGCCGGCGTCGCGATAGTATTTCCACGCGGGCAGATCGGGCTGTTTTTCGCTGAAGGTTCGCAGGATGAGGGACTGGCCGGGCTCGAGGCGCAGATAGACTTGCACCGGTTTGCCTGCTTCGGTACGAATCGCGGCAGCGCCGGTCTGGCCGGTCAGCGGGTCCATGAGCAGGACCGACTGCGTGGGACGGGCCAGCGTGATCCAGTCGTCGAGGGCGGTGGTATCGCAATCGCCCGTAAATTGGCGGTCCTGGTTGGTGATGAAGTACCAATGGCCCAGGTCGTCGGCGCGGCGGATGTATTCGATTCCTTCCTTGTCCACCATGGTCTCACGCTGCACACCGGCGGCGGCGAGGGTCTGCCGGAGATCGTTTGCACGCAGGAAGACTCCCTTTTCGATTTGGGCCGTGACGATGAAGCCCTCTTCGATCTTCCATGTCAGCGAATCGAACATTTCTTGGAGGCGGGTTCGCTGCTGATCGAGGTTAGAGAGACCCGGCACATCGGCGGGCATGGCGCTTTCGAAGATAACTATCGCCCCCCCTGCCGCCAGACGGCGGAGTTCCTGCATGGTCTCCAGCGGCATGTGCTTATACGGAGGAACAACGATAGCGCGGTAGTCGCCGCCGGGCATTTGGATGGTTTTACCGTCTGCCTTTGCCCGGGCAAGCTGGGCATCGGAGACGTAATCGAAAGCATAGCCCGCATTCCAGAGGGCCTGGGCCGTGCGGCCGACGGGCTGATCCTCCAGCCAGCTTACGGAGTGGACGGTCAAGTTGTTGACCAGCCCCTTGCAGTCGTGCCAGAGGTCGTGGATGGGCCAGTAGAGCAGGATGTCATTGTCGGGGCGGCCTGCCTGGAGGACGGACTGGCAGCGGGTGATGTAGCCGTTGAGGGCATCGACATCATGCCAGATGGAGTTGCGCGGATTCATCTGAGTGGAGGCGTAGAAGACCCAGCCGGGCCAGGGGGCGTCGGCGGGACTGTAGCAGGTGCCGTGATAGAACACGTGGTTGATACCGCTGACGAAGAGACCGTCGATAAAAGACTTGAGATCGCCGAGGGTAACGTGGAAGTGCTCTTTGAGCCAGGTGGCGGTCTCGGAAGAGATGCGCAGACGTCCGGCGGTGTGGCCGGCGGAGGAGGCGAACTTGGCAACCAGCGGATTGCGGTCGAAGCGGAAGAACTCGGTTTCGGGCATATCCGCGGCGGCGTAGAAGTCCAGCAGGTTGGCGGGCGAGCCGTGGGCCTCGTTGCGGGTCAAAAAGCCGTTGGCATGGGACCAGGCAACCCACGGGGCGGCGAAATTGTCCATCATCATCTCCGAGACGGTCCGGCGGTAATCGCCCTTGACGCGGCAGACGGTGTCGTTGTCAGCGTCGGAGAGCAGTCGCGGCAGATAATTTTGCAAACGATAGCCGCGGCGCTTTTCGAACTCGGCAAGCAGGTCCGGCGACCAGTCGCAAACGTACTCATAGGAATCGTGATAGACGGCTCGCGGTTTGGCGCCCTTGTAATTCTTAAATGCTGCATCGAACCAGGCGAGATAATCCTCCATGGCCCTGGCGCAGAACGGGTTGAGCATGTGGCCCTCGCCGCCGGGGGCCGCCCGCTTGACCTTGCGGCCGGAGGGCTTTTGCCAGATTTCATAGACCTTCCATGAGCCCTCGGGGGCGGTCCATTCGAAGGAGCCGTCCGATTGGATGCGAGGGGTGAGGTCTTCAATTTGGCCGTTGGGTCCATAGGCCACGATCGCCTGTACGGACGGATCAGAGAGCTTATCGAGCGTTTGGCCGCCTTCCACGGTGCGGACGGCATGCTTGAGAACGGCATTGGCCTGTTCGTCGGTTACCTTCGGACCGCCGAAGCACCAGCCGGTACCGAGGGTCATGTCCACGCCCATGCCGAGGCGGGCGGCCTCAGTCACAGTGTAGTCGAGCATCTCCATCCAGCGAGGACTGAGGAATTCGATGTAGCGGTCCTCGTACCCTTTGGCGCCGTAGATCGGGATGATGTGGACACCGCCGAGGCCGGCCTGTTGATAGGCGCTGAGTTGGGAGGCGATGTTCTCCTTATCGACGGCGCTTCCCATCCACCACCAATAGGCCCAGGGCCTGCTCTCGCGGGTGATTGGGGGCCACGGTTCCTGTGCCTGAGCGCAGCAGCCGGCGGCCAGAACGACCGCCAGAAAGAACAGGCAGGAACCTTTTCCGATCCGTTGGAAGAGGCGGCTTCTAATCATCATCGGACTCCTTTATTCACATTACTCTTTGTTTCATTGTTCCACTTTGGTATGCAGGTCTTTCGAGGTCGCCAGGGCGATGCCCCGGCCCCGGTCGCCGACGGCGCAGTAGAAGTGATAGACCACGCCGTCATGCTTGAGGACCCAGGGCTTGTGGGCGAATTTTCGGTCCCACGGCTCCGACGAGGCGATCAGGTCGGGGCCCTGCCAATTCGTCCAGTGCAGCAGGTCGCGGGAGCAGGCGAAGGTGTCGAAGGCGCCCGGCTTCCAGAAGGCGCCGAAGTAGAACATGACCCACAGGTTGCCGATCCGCGTGATCTGCGGGTCGCCGGAGATGCCTTTGGGGGCCTCCATGGAGGGATTGGCGATGACCGGGCCGGCGCCGAGGCGCTTCCAGCGGAGCATATCATCCGAGACGGCGATTCCGATGGTCTCCGCGCCGCGGTTGGTGTGGGCGTTGTAGAACATTACGAAGGGATGGCCGAGCGATTTGGACGGGTCGCGGATGACGTGACTTTTGAAGAGCGTGTGGTCCTCGAAGGGGCGCACGTCCGGATCGGAGGAAGTCAGGACCGGGCCGGGCAGGCGGGTCCAGGGCCGGAGGGCGGAGGGATCGTCGGTCCAGGCGACGCCGATGGACAGCGGCGGGGTCTCATAGCCCTCCTTCGAACCGCCGAAGTAGGTGAGCCAGTATTTGCCGTCATACGTTTGCAGGCGGTTGGAACCGCCCCAGCGGGTATCGAAGAGGGCAATGCCGCCGGCGGCCTGACGGCTGTCCCAGGCGCCTTCGGGGCTTCGCGGCAGGATCGTTCCCAGCGGCGTCCAATGGAGCAGATCATCACTTTGGGCAAGCTGGGTCGTATAGCCGGCCGGGTCGTTTTCAAGCTGCACATAGATCATATACCAGCGGCCGTTGTGGCGGAAGACCGTAGGGCAGTCCACCATTTTGCCCTCGGGCGGCTCGATCACCATGCCGAATTTGTACGGGGTCTTCACCTCCTCATAGATTGCCTGCATGAGGCTGGATTCTATGGGGCCATCCGTTGCGGTACAGCCGGCATAAAAAGCTGCACTTATCAATGCTAATACAGTCTTCAGCTTTACCATCGGTTTCCTTCTTATCGTTTCCATTCTTCGAGCAGGCCCGGTTCTTTGGCCCGCAGGCGGGCGGCGGACTGCACGGCCGAGTGGACATCGAGGCCGACCACGATCCGGCTGTAACGAGTGGGGCCGGCGGCCGCGCTGCTTATGCCGATCAGCAGGGCTGCTTATGCCGATCAGCAGGAACGCAAAGAACGGAACGCTCAAACGCTTTGCCACGTTCATAATTGCCTCCTCCTTAGATTGCCGATTCAACGTCATTTAGCCTTCCGGCTTCCAGGTATAACTCTCGCCGGATTTGATCTTCAGGTCACGAATTGTGTCGCCGTAACGGATCCGGCAGGGCTCGTTGTTTTTGGAAGTTATCTTTGCCTGCGCGAGTTTTCCGCCGCTCCACTCCATGTCCACGACAAAGCCGCCGCGGGCGCAGAGCCCCGTCACGCGGCCATCGGGCCAGGCGGCGGGCAGCGCGGGCAGCAGGTGAATTTGACCGGCGTGGCTTTGCAGCAGCATCTCGGCGACGGCCGCCGCGGCGCCAAAGTTACCGTCAATCTGGAATGGCGGGTGGTCGTCGAACAGGTTCGGATGGGTGGATTTGCTCAGCAGAGCCAGGATATTTTCGTGGGCCTTTTCGGATTCAAGCAGGCGGGCCTGGAAGTTGATGATCCAGGCGCGGCTCCAGCCGGTATGGCCGCCGCCGCGGGCCAGACGATAGTCGATCGATTTGCGGGCGGCCGTCATAATGTCCGGCGTCATTTCATACGTAAACTGCCGGCCGGGATGCATACCGAATAGATGGGACATGTGGCGATGGCCGGGTTGGGCTTCACCGAATTCGTGCGACCATTCCATCAGGCGACCGTCGGAGGCGATCTGCGGCAATTTCAGATTGTCCAGGGCGGCGGCGACTTCCGTTGTAAAGTCATCCTCGATGCCCAGGACCTTGGCCGCCTCCAGCGTGTTCGTGAAGACATCCCATACGATCTCCTGGCTCATGGACGCGCCCATATCGGCATAGGCCCTGCCGCCGGGGTAGAGGAAGGCGTTCTCCGGCGAGTTGCAGGGGCCGGCCACGAGTTGGCCGCCGTCCGGGTCCTTCACGAGGAAATCGAGGAAGAACAGGGCCGACTCTTTCAGGATGGGATAGGCGCGGTCCCGGAGAAACTCTCTGTCGCCGGTAAAGCGGTAGTGCTCCATAAAGTGCCGGGTGCACCAGCCGGCGCCCATAGGCCACATGCCGAAGATGACCCTTCCGATCGGCGCAGTCCAATGCCAGACATCCGAGGTATAGTGCGCGACGAAACCGCGGCAACGGTAGCATTCCTGGGCGGTCCGGCGGCCGGAGGGGACAAGACGTTCGACGAAATCGAAAAACGGCTCGTGACACTCGGAGAGGTTGCAGACCTCGGCGGGCCAATAATTCATCTGGATATTGATATTGATATGGTAATCGGCGTTCCACGGGGCCCGTATGTGTTCATTCCAGATGCCCTGTAGGTTGGCGGGCAGGTCGCCGGGACGCGAGGAACTGATGAGCAGGTAACGGCCGTACTGGAAGTAGAGGGCTGTCAGGTCGGGATCGTCGGCGCCCTGCCGGAGGGCATCCAGCCGCTGATCGGTCGGCTGCGAGCGTTTTTCACGGCCGCCCAGGTCCAGCGTCACCCGCTTGAACAGGCGCTGGTGCTCGCGGATATGATCCTCAAGCAAAGCGGCATAGGTTTTATCCGCCGCCTTCCTGATCTGCCCGGCACATTTATGAAAAAGACTTTCCTGCAACGGTTTTTCCGGGGCCGATTTGTTGTAATCGGTAGCCGCCGCCAGATACAGCGTTACCACATCGGCATTTTCAATCTTCAGCGTATCGTCCTCGGCGGTTATTGTCCCGTTTTCAACTCCGGCAAGCAGAACGGCCGCATAGTTCGTCCCGAGATGTTTGCCGCCGTGACCCGCCCGGCCGCTCATAAACAACATGGTATTGTCTATAGCAACGGTCTCAAAATCAGCCGGACGATCCAGCGAAACAACAACAGAAACCGAACCGGGCTTATCGGCTTCGAGGCGGACGGCAAGGACCTGATCGACGGGGCTGGTGAAGACCTCTCGTGTATAGCCGGTGTCACCTATCCTAAACGAGGTGCTTGCAACGGCCGTGTTGAGGTCCAGTTGACGACGATAGCCGGATACCTCCCCTTCCGGCAGGGTAAAGTTCAGACGAAGGTCGCCCAGCGTCTGATAGCTTCGAGGACCGATTTCAGGCTGGAGAAAATTTGTCTCAAGTTCACGGTCGGCCTCGGCGTATTTGCCCTCAAAGAACAGTTGACGGGCACGCTGGAGAGAGTCATAGACGCCCGGTTTGGGTTCGGGTATGGGCGGGCCGGCCCAGACGGATTCCTCGTTCAGTTGGATGCGTTCGCTTGCCGTTCCACCGAAGACCATGCCGCCCAACCGCCCGTTGCCGACCGGCAGGGCCTGCTCCCACCTTTCGGCGGGCTTGTCATACCATAGCCGAAGGGAAGGTTCCATATTCGAATCATGGTTAGCGGCATTGACACTAAAAAAGGGAAGAAGCGACAGAAGGGCAACCGACATTATCCGCATGAAAGCTCTCCTGAAAACGGTTGTGCATTTTCGTTCGATAATCCGTTCGGCGGACCGACGCTGCAAAAATCGGCATCAGCATAGAGCACGGCGGGCCCTTCGTCAATAAAAAAGCCCCACGGCGCTAAGACTTCACCACGCCGGGGGCTTTCCAAAGGGGCATGACAAACGTTCGCTACCGCGGGTCGGGGACCGGGTGCAGGGTTACCAGCCGGGGCCGGTCCTCGGGCGTCCAGACCTGGCTGCGGTCAAAGATCGCGATCATCCGCCGCTGCGGTCCGTCGGGGCCGACTCGTACCAGGAGGTAGGCCGTGAAGACGTCGCTGCGGACGGTGAAGATGTTGGACAAGCGGTTGAGGATCCAGTTATCCCGTTCCAGTCTGCCGGCGAAGGGGCCGGGAGGAGACAGCGTCACATGGGAATCGTTCATCCAGTCCAGGCGAATCAGTTCGCTGACGGAACGGAACGGTCTCTTTCGGATAATTTCATCCGCCAGATCCAGCGGCGAGGTGAGCCCCGGCGGAACGGCGGCGGCAATCACATGTTTGGGGGCCGTGTTGATGTTGATCCGGCCGGGCAGCGATCCATTGAAACGGTTCAGGGTGCACAGGAAACCCATCAGTTCCGGCGAGGTGTTCGGATCGTAGCGCAGATTTGATTCACTGCCCGCGATGCCGATTGCGTAGGTCAGACAGTTCGGGTCCCGGCCGGTCGTATCCCGGCTGCCCGTCCAGAGCAGTTTCTGGAAATCGCCGACCGTGTAGATGGTATCGCCGCTGTCGGCCACGGGGATCGCAACGCCCGGCGATGAACCGGGATAGGGCTTGTTAAGAAACGTTTCGGTGATCGCGGGGTCCGACCCGAAGGACTCCACGGCCGCCGCAGGGTTTAGCCGGGTAAATCCCCAGTCCCGGTCCCCTCGCCGCAGCACATGGATGCCGTCCTGGAAAAGATTCATCAACTGGCCCGGCGTGATCGCATCGGCGGTCAGATATCGGCCGTCGGCCTGGGGAGTCGGCCGCTGCAGCCGGATCGTCTCCGCCAAGGGCAGCCCCGCACCGGATATCTGAAGCGCGCCGGTGCCCTGGATGCTGCCGTAGTTCTCAATGAAAGAGACGCAGTAGGCCGGGTTTACGGCCCATAGCACGAGACGGCCGGGTGAACTGTCTCCTCGGGCGGGGATCGCAGTGCCGTTGGGGATCGTATAGTCGAGGAAACCGCCGCCGCTGACTCTCCATCCCCCCACGTCAAGGTTATCCTCATACGGATTGCACAGCTCGATCCCGAAAAACTGCAATGTCCCCTCGCTGTCCTTATAGGAGAGCGCCTTGGAGATAAAGGGCTGGCGTTCGACGCCGTAGATGACCTCATTAGGGTCCAGATGGAAGTCAAAAGCGCTGCCGGCAAACTCTTCCTCGTCGGCAGCTCGGATCTCCATAATCATCCGACGGATCATCGCCCGATTAATGTAGGTCACATCTTGATTGACCTGGCCTGCTGGGTCCGTCTTTAACGGATCAAAGGAGGCATCCCCAAAGGGTCCGGTCTGCGCGTTATCATCGGCGTCCAGATAATCGATCAGATTGGCGGCCACCTGCGCGGAGAAGCGGGCGGCATCGTGCCAGGAGGGATCGATGTACTCATAGTAGTAATCACGCAGGGCATACATCAGGTGAAGGAGGTTTTTTCGAGCGGCCTTCTGCCCTTCGAGGCCGGGATTCTTCACCCAGTTTTCCCGCAGGTTCACCGAATGATTATTTTCGGGCATGCAGACGCTCCGGTAAAGCTCCGGGGCCAGGCCGCCCAGCGGGGGCAGTCGCCGTGCCCACGGGAGGTTGCGGTCAAAGCTGTAGAAGGTGCAGATATGGCGACGATCATACTGGTTCGAATAATTGCTTGACGGCGAGGGCGGATCAAAATGATCGGGGTTGATGCGCTCTTTCCACTTCCCGAAGTTCCCTACAGTGTAGGGGATTCGCTTGGAGCGGATATGCGCATAGCCGCCAGCGCCGTACTGTCCGCGGCCATAGTCAAACGTATGATACGCCGCGTTCTCGCCCTCGAACGAGGCACAGGCCGGACTGGTCAGGAGAAAGCGGTTGCGAATTTCCAGCTCGTCCTGGATGCCGAAGAAGCGGAAGAGATCCGAGCCGGGCTTGTCGATGTACAGCATCAGGTGGTCGTGAAAAAACTCGGGCGTGAGGTGTTCCGGTGATGTCGTCTCCATAGATTGGACGAACAGATTGTAATATTCATTATGTCCCCCAAAGAACACCCGCCGGCTGTTTGACCTTGTCAGAAGCAGATTATACCAGTTCGGATACCAACCGATCGCCTGTGAATCGTCCGGCAGCGTATCGCGGTCCCACCCTCGCAGGAAGGGAATGTAATTGATCTCTGATAAATAGCGGCCCTGATGATCGTAAGGGCCGGAAATCGTACTCTCATGATTTAAATACCACGCTCTTGTGAAGGCGGCGGAAACGGGCTTGGCGGGAGATTGAAAGAACGGGAAGGCCGTGTTCAGGTTGAGCATGGCGCAATTGTCGATGATGCGGACGGCGGCGTACACGGTCTGGCCGCCGGTAACGGTGTCATCGAGGGCGATCCAGACGCTGTCGGCTACGCCGTCGCCGTCGGCATCGGCGGGCCGTCCGATGATTTCCTGTTTCGTCAGGAGGACTTTCTGTCCGTTGACGATCTTCTTAAACTCCGGATACTCCGGCACGATCCCGCCGTAGGCTTGCGGCGTATATGCCTCACCGTTTCTCAGATTGCGGTTCCACTGGTAACCGCTCAACCCGGCCAGGTTCGTTATATGATTCCACCGGTACAGATCATCCGCCGGGTTCGGCGTCCCCTCGCTGCCCCGCCAGACCGGCTCCAGGTCGGCCAGCCAGGGGTCGTCTGGGCCGGGGGCGTCCCACGGTTCGTTGGAGAGGCCCCGGCCGTCGGCCGGCATGGCATTGGGATCATCGGAGCCGAACAGGTCCTCCATCAGAATTTGTTCGATCCGGGCGGTAGTCTGCCGAACGGCCTCGTCGAGCCGGCGGTCCTGAATGATCGAGGCGCTGAAGACGCCCTCCAGCCGGGTGACCATGACGAACATGACGCCGATGACGGCCAGCAGCACGGTCACGACGATCACGAGGATCAGGGCCGAGCCGCGGCGGCTTGCGTTTTGATTTTTCGTTTTTGTCTTCATTGTCAAGTCCCCCTCAACAAGGGAACGCATTTTCTTTTTCAATCGGGCAAATAGACAATATGCGTAAACGTCCTGCCCTCGGGGAAGATCCGGTTCGAATCGTAGAGCGTAAAGGTAAACTTCAGGGCGCGGCCGACCGTTCCATCAAAGTCCGTGTTGATAACCGCATTCGGATGGCCCATATTGATGACGATTCCTCTATTGTTTATGATATCAATCTCATCCCCGTTTAAGGGGTAGTCGGTACTGCCGGGATCGCCGGCGCCTTCGTTATAGATCCCGTCATAATCCGGGTCGATCTCCGGAAACCAGCGGTTCAGATCCGGCCGCCAGATCTGGATATTAAACCGGCCCACCCCCTGACAGAGCAGTTGATGCAATGTTTGCGGATTGTTAAAATCAATACGGGGTTCGTTTGCGGTTGGAACGCTGGATCCGTATGACGTATCAAGAGGCGTATCATCCCACGTTAAATCCAAAATATTTGCGATGATATCTCTTTTTATCCCTTCCCAGTCGGTCTGGTTCTGATTGTAAAGCATCCAGTCGTCCATATCGCTGGTCTGATACTCCAGCGAGAAGTTATCTTGAATGAAATCGTTGATGAAATCGGCGCTGGCCCAGTCGGGAAACGCCGTAAATGTTTTTGTATCGGACGTAAACAGGTGCTGCGTGCGGCAGAGCATCCGCCGGCGGCCGTCCGGCTCCTGTAAGGCACGTTTCCGATTTGCATCCCGGCCGAAAATGTAGCAGATGCGGGCAAGATTGGAGCTGACAACCGTCGTGACACCGGGTGTTGTTGTCGGCTGTTCATTGTAGGTCTGGAAGCTGCCGGTGGCGAAGAAGTAGAGCCGGTCGAAGCTGTCGTAGCGGTCGGGGATGTCGTTTTCATCTTCATCCAGCTCCCCTCCCTGCGAATTCAAGGCGGGGGACGGGGCCCAGACGAGGATAAATTCGCCGTTTTTCTGCAGGCCCGCCAGGTCCGCATCCAGTTGCGAGGTGAGGGCCTGGTACTTTCGGAGGATCTCGGAGGTGGCCGAGGCGGCGCGGTAGGAATCGACGGCGGCGCGGAAGACCATGCCGGAGATGGCGACGAGGATCATCATCAGGGTCATGGCCACCAGCAGTTCCATGATGGTAAAGCCGCGAGGTCGTCGCCTTCGAATCAACAGTCTGCTTCTCCGATCCGTCATCGTTAGAGTCCCAGGTCCCAGGTATACACGCCGATGCAGGGATTTTTGCCGCCGCCGATCGCCGGGGGCACAACCCAGACCGCCTCCTGGGCCGCACCCGTTTCCCAGGGCACCTCATCGGTCCCCACCAGAACCAGCGTCTCGTTCATCACCGCACCCGCCAAGTCGTTTCTCCGTTCCAGTACCCGGTAAATGTTCCCGTTCTTGTCATCCACAATCTCGCAGCCGTCGGTAAAGAATCTGCCGCACAGGGCGGGATCGAAGGGCTGGCCCGTCGAATTGATCACCAGTCGGTCCGGGACGGCCGGATCAAAGGTGACGAGGATCCGCACCGGCATGGGCCAGGTCAAATCGGTCCGGGCGGCATATACATCCATCGCGGGATCATAATCGGTAAAGCCGGCGTAGGAGAGGCTCTCCGCGCCGCGGCGGCAGACGAAAACGACCAGCCGGACATCCTGCGGCCCGGTCGGCAGGCCCAGGGCCGTCCAGCGGTACCGGCGGCTCTCATGCGTATTAGCGTTATAGTATTCGGCCGGCAGGGAGGGATAGAAGGACTCCTCAAACAGGCGGTCCGGTATCGTTACTCCCAGCCCCTCCAGATTGGTGTAAACCGTCGAATCAATGATACCGGTATAGATCGTCGCGGGCAAAGCTGTCGATTGCGGCCAGTTATAGATTTTCATGTGATTTGGACTTGAAATCCAGTAGGGACTTGCCAACTCCAGGCCGTAGAGCTGCACCTTAGCGGCGGCCTCCCGGGCGATATTGGGGCCGATGGTGCGTTCGGCGGCCGCGGCGGTCAGCCAGATGCCGACGGGGAAGACCATGGCGATCATGACGAAGCCGACCGCCAGTATCCCCGTCGCCAGGAGCACCTCGGTGAGCGAAAATCCGCGTTGTTTTGCCGTGGCCGTCATTCTAATATTGTCCTTCGCATCGTCTCATCAGTTCCCCCGTGTAGGGACTGATCCTCTCGGAAAATCGGTTGTTGACATTCTGCGCCGTTGCCGGGGGGATTAGAAGTTCCAGGTAGCCGCTCCATCGCTGATCGGGACGGGTCTGCTGGAGTTGCCGCTTATCGTAAAGAATGAATCCCTTGCGGCTCAGTTCCGGCCCGAAGCCGAGAGAATCGTAATCGTCCTGATAAAACATCCCGATCGGATTGACCGCCAGTTCCACGTTGTCTTTTGTATTGAATACGGAATCCGCACTATTCTGCCGTCGTACCCGGACCGGATGACAAACCACATGCCCGGAGGATGAAAAGACGATAGAGAAGGTGGTCGCATCAAGATATCTCGGTTCCCGAGGCTCATCCAGATCAGCATCGGTCAGATTGTCCTGAGGGGAATTGGTATCGAAATCATTGTTGATGACCTGCCGATTAACCCACAAGCCGTCCATCACCCCCAGGTTGGTCGGGAGGCGCATGGGCTTGCGGCCCTCGACCGCCCGGTAGCCGTTGGCCAGGTTGGTCGCATCGGGATCATGCACGATAAAGATCATGTAGCTGTTGCCTTCCCGGTCCTGCTGGAAGCGGACACCCGTGTAGCGGCCGGTAGCCATGGCCATGGCGCGGGCGTTGCTCAGGGCGGCGTTAATCAGGGCGCGGGCCCCGGCCGAGGAGTCGAACGATTCCATGACCTTCTTCGCGGCGGGCACGGAGATGGCCAGCAGAACAGCTACGGCCGCCGTCACCACGAGCATCTCCGTCAGCGACATACCGGATTGTGAAGGGTTTCGTTTCACGAACGTTCGTTCCCCCGTGCCTTCAGGCAACTTCTATTCATTTTCGTCAAAGTTGAACACATCGTCCTCGGTCCCGTACAGGCCGTCCTCGCCGGCGCTGTGCAGGATGAAGGAATCGTGCCGGTACGGCCGCGGATACGGCGGCGGCGGGCTGCCCCCCGGGAAAGCGGGATTCGTCGTCTTCTTGTACCACCACTCATAACCGGAGCCGGATGAATCCGCCAGCGGATGCCGGCCGACCGGGAGTTCATACATCATGCCGTTGTCCAGCATCATGTAAATATTGTTCTGTGCGGCCTCGCTGGTGCCTATATTGGCGTCCGTAGCGTCATGGAGGTAGTTGGCGGTGTTCGCCCTGTAGTACAGGATGGGCATGCCGATCAGCTTGGCGGTCCGAGCGCTCTTGACGACGCGGAACATATCGGCAAACACATAATTATTCAGGAGGCCCAGGGTTTCGTACAAGGTCCCGTAAACACTCAACTGCACGGCGTTGGCCTTTTCCAACTCAATGTAGGGCCCCTTGCGGGCCTTGAGGTTCTCATCGGAAGTGTGATACACCTCATCCGGGGTGGCGTCATTATCCATATACGCCCGGCCGTCCGTCCGAAACAGTGACTTGGGATGAAAGCCGAAACCGTCCCGACCGATCAGGGCCTCCGCCAGGCGCAGGGCGCCGTAAGAATTGCGTAGGGCTTGCTGAGCGGGAGCCGGATACGGCACATACGAGGGCGGATAGTCCCCCATGTCCGCGCGGAAGCCCTCCAGGCCGACCTCGATCGTGTGGAACTGGGCCTTCTGCTTGACGTAGAGCATCCGGTCCTTGACCATGTTCAGCGCCGGCACCAGCAGCCCCAGGAGCACCCCCATCACCAGCAGCACCACCATGAGCTCCACCAGCGTAAATCCGCCGTTTCCTGTTTGCCTGTGTTTCATGACAAGGCCTCCCGGGCCCCGCGGCCCGTCTCGATTGAAACTCTCTTAATAATTGAAATTGGTAATATCGTCGTCGGTTCCGTACACGCCGTCGTAGCCCGCCGAAATCAGCAGATAGGTGTTCGGGTTATGCGGCCGGTAGGGATTGTTCGTCCCCGCGGAGACCATCGTTTCGTTGGTAATGAACCGGTAGAAGGCCCCGGCCAATCCTACATCGACGCCGTCCCCCGCGTCCGTATCCGGGTAATGCCGGGTATATTTCGAGGAAAGCCCCGGGTCCGGGAAACCCAGGTCCAGCAGGGCCCGGTTGTCGTCCAGATTGTACACCCAGCGGCTGTACGTCGTATCGGGCCAGTCCGGGGCCTCGGGGTCCACCTGGGTTGCACCGTTTCGTCCCTGAATATTGCCGCGGAATTCCCACTCCCGCTTGCTCCGGTCCGCCTTGAAGTACAGGATCGGCGAGCCGATCCGCTTGCCGGTGGTCGTATGGACGTGTTTGTTATATACATCCGTCAGGATGGGAGCTGCCACGGAACCGTTCTTCGTAAAAATAGGATCGGTATTCGGGTATATCTCATCCAGCGTATGGGCCTCGAAATATTTGAACTCGAGGTACAGGTCCTTGCGGCGTTTCATGCTCTCCGAGGTATCCGTGTAGAGGCCGGTGGCGCCGCTGTCGTCCGGCGCGTACCAGTCGGTGGCCGGATCGAATCCCTTGCCGTCCCGGCCGACAATGGCCTCGGCCAGCCGCTGGGCGCCGATGATCAACGGTCCGCTGCCGGAGGCGGGAAGCCGCTTCGAATCCGGGTAGCCATCGAAATCCTTGGCAAAGAGTTCCAGGCCGACGTCCATCCCCCTGAGGACGGACTTCTGCCGCAGGTTCTTGGCCGTGATGCTGGTCTTGCGCAGGCCGACGCTGACCAGACCGACCAGCATGGAGATGATCGCGATCACCACCAGCAGTTCGATCAGCGTAAAGGCCGTTCGGTTTTTATTTCTTCGCATGTCCGCGTCCTTCCCTACTCATTGGTAATATCATCCTCAGTATTGAGCCGCCGGTCCGGTCCGGCGGAGCGGAGGATCGGCAGCGTGTAAGGCCCCGTCGCCCCCGGTACATTGTAAAGGTAATCCAGCGGCGTACCCCAGGCATCCAGGACCCGGACCCAGTGCACGGCAGGCGCCCCCGTGGGGACCTCGATCGCCAGGGGCGTTCCCGCCGCGTCCCGGCCGCTCAGCATGCGAGGCGACAGGGCGCTGACGATCGAGCGGCTCTGGGGGTCCCGGTTGAGAAAGTAGTACAGGGCGGCATTGTCCCAGTCGGGATCGCCGGCAGGAAACGTGCCTGAGGAAATCGTCACGGTCTGCCCGGCGCCGATTCCGAAAACCGCATCCCTGAACGCGTTCTGATCGGAGGCCATCGGCACAAAGTCGTCGTGCTCGTTGAAGTACACCTCCAGCGCCGTCTCGAGGACGCCCATCGTGCTCCGGGTCAGGTCGATCTCGGAGCGCAGGCGAAGCTTTTTGCTCGCCGTCGCCAGAACGCCGATGAGCGTCAGGATAATCGCCGCCGCCACAAGGGTCTCCAGCAGCGTCAGACCGCGATGGGTTTTGTCAATCCGCATTCACACTCGATTCGAAATTGAAAATTCATAACTCAACATTCTTACTGGGTTTCCTTGGTAAAGTTGAACATGTCGTCGCCGGTGCCGTAGAGCCCGTCCTTGCCCGCCGAGATCAGGATGTACGAGCCCGCCCGGTACGGCCGCTGAATGCCCTGCACCTGCTTGTTGAGGATCATCTCTTCAAAGTCCCGCAGGTCATCATCCCCGTCTGCCAGCGGATGCTGGGTCGCTCCCGTCGGATCATCCGCCGAACCCAGCGCCAGCAGGTTCATATTGTCCGGGTAATAATAGATGTCGTCGAAGATGCTGCCCGCCGAAGTGGGCGATACGGCTGTTTCCCAGTCCTGGTGTACGAACTGGGTCCGGGCTCGGTAGTACAGGACCGGCATGCCGGTCTTCTTGGAGTTGCCCGCGGCCGAACCGGTGCGCTTCTTGGCGAAAATATCACAGAGCACCAGCGGATAGAAGTTGCCCGTCGTCGTGGCAAAATTGTTGGTAAAACCGCCCTGGGTCAGATTGGCCGCGGCGAACACCTCATCCATTCGGAAGGCGTTGGCGTTTTCGAACTCGATGTACGGTCCCTTGCGGGCCTTGATGTTTTCGTCGATATCCTGCCAGACAATGCTGCCCTGATCAGCCCGGTAAACCCGCTCAATGATTGTGGCCCCGGTGTTATCCACAACTGAATTCAACCCATCCGAACGGAAACCCGAGTTCGGATGGAAACCCAAGTAATCCAGACCGACGAGGGCCTCCGCCAGCTTGTTGGCTCCGCAGTAGGGAAATTGATCAACAGGGTGGCTTTGGTTGTTATCGACCCGATCAAGGTTGTCATTGGATTCCGGGTAGTACCCGAAATCGGCGCTGAACATCTCCAGGGCCGCGTCGATGCTGTGGAACTGGGCCCGCTGCTGGATCTGCTTGGCGTAGTCCTTTACCAGGTTCAGCGCCGGCACCAGCAGGCCGATCAGCACGGCGATCACGCCCATGACCGTCAGCAGTTCGACAATCGTAAAACCGTTTCTGTTTGTCATACCCTCTTTCATTGGTTCATCCTTTCAACTTGTGAATGATTGCTTTTTCTATTGTCTGCCGCATGCGGCATTGTCCGCTCTATTAACGTCAGGTCATCATTTCAATCAGGAGCCGGATGATCGGCAGGTAGATGGCCAGGACCACCGTCCCGATGACCGCGCCCAGCACGAGAATCATCAGCGGCTCCAGCAGACTCATCATGGACCCGATCAGCACATCGGCCTGTTCCTCATACTTGTCGGCGACCTTGATGAGCATCTTGTCCAGCTCGCCGGTCTCCTCGCCGACCTCGATCATGTTGGACACCATCGGATCGACGCGCCGGCTGACGCGGATGGGCCGGCTGAAGGTATCGCCCTGCCGGATCGCCCGCTCGGCCCCCCGCAGCATCCGGGAATAAACCTCGTTGTCGGAGGTCTCGGCGGTAATCCGGAGCACGTCAAGGATCGGCACGCCGGCCCCGAGCAGCGTAGCCAGAGTCCGCGTCCAGCGGGCGACGGCCGTCTTATAGACCAGCTTTCGGACCACCGGCAGGCGCAGCTTGACCATATCGATCACGTAGCACGCTGCGCGAAAGCGGCGGGCGAGCCGCAGCAGGAGCAGCACAGCAAACGGCAGCAGGACGACCAGGACCGCGTGGAGCCCGTATCCGCCGCGAAGCCAGGCGCTGAAGTTCATCAAAACCCGGGTGAGAACCGGCATTTCGATGCGCCCGTCGCTCATCTCCGTCAGAAAACCGGCAAACATCGGCATCACGAATGTCATCAGCCCCATGACGATCAGGAACGCTGAGGTCATCACGATCGCCGGGTACATCATGGCGCCGCGGATGCGGCCGCGCAGCCGTTCGGACTTCTCCATAAAATCGGCCGCCCGGCACAGGATTACGTCCAACACCCCGCCGACCTCGCCGGCGGCCACCATTTTGACAAACAGGCGGTTAAAGCATTTCGGATACCGGCTCATGGCCTCCGAGAGACTGGCCCCGCCCTCGATCTCGTCGGCAACCGAACCGATCACCCGCCGGAACGCGCCGGGGCTCTGCTGCTCCTCGAGAATCCGCAGAGAGCGGAGGATGGCCAGGCCGGCCTCCTGGAGGGTCGCCAGATTGCGGACAAACTCGCAGAGAGTATGCCGGCGGACACGCCCCGAGACGCGGCGGGCCCTGGCGGCGGGCGCCGGGGCCTTGCGGATGACGCGCGCGGACGACTTTTCACGCACGCGGGTCGGATACAAACCGATATGGCGCAGTTTGCTGACGGCCTCTTTGCCGCACAGCGCATCGATCTCGCCCTGGGTCTCGGCCCCCCGCTCGTCAATCGCGGTATAATGGAAAGTCGTCATCGCAAGATTCTCCCGATGTCCTTGTGAATCCCTTTCCGGTTTTCAGCCGCTATATGCCTCATGATTCAATATCCCGTTAACGTTTTACATGAGTACCTGGATCATCTTGACCATCGGCAGGAACATCGCCAGCACGATCGTGCCGACGATGAGTCCGAGGACGATGATCATCACCGGCTCCAGCAGACTCATCAGGGCTCCCACCATCACATCGGCCTCCTCGTCGAAGTTGTCGGCCACCTTCATGAGCATCTTGTCCAGGTCGCCCGTCTCCTCGCCGACGTCCACCATGTTGACCACAATCGAGTCCACCGTCTTGGACTGCCGCAGGGGGTTGGCGAACGTATCGCCCTGCCGGATCGCCTGGTGCACCTTGCCCAGCATCCGGGCATAAACCTCGTTTTCCGCCGTTTCCCGGGTAATGTTCAGAGCCTCGAGGATCGGTACGCCCGCCCCGATCAGGGTCGCCAGCGTCCGGGTCCATCGAGCCACCGTCGTCTTATAGACCAACCCCTTGATCGCCGGCGTGTGCAGGGCGATCCAGTCCATCGCAAAGCGGCCGTGCCGGAATTTTTTAATCATCTTGATCAGCATGAAAAGAAGGAACGGCGCGAGGGCGACAATGCCCGCGTTGAGTCCCTTGCGGCCGGTGAGCCAGTTGCTGATGTTCAGCAGCGCCTGGGTCAGGCCCGGCAGCCCCTCCTTGCCGTCGCTCATGTCCGAGAGCACCTCCGCAAACGTCGGGATGATGAAGATCATCAGCCCCAGCACGATCAGGAAGGCCACCGTCATCACCACCACCGGATAGACCATCGCCCCCCTGATCTTGGATTTAAGCCGTTCGGCCTTTTCCATGAAGTCCGCCACGCGGGCCAGGATCACATCCAGCACGCCGCCGACCTCGCCGGCCGCCACCATGTTCACAAACAGCCGGTTGAAGCAGCGGGGATACTTGGCCAACGCCTCCGAGAACGTCGAGCCGCCCTCGATATCGTCGGCCACATAGCCGATGATCCGGCGAAAGGGCCCCTTCTTCTGCTGCTCTTCGAGGATGCGCAGCGACCGAAGGATCGCCAGACCGGCGTCCTGCAACGTCGAAAGCTGGCGGGCAAACTGGGTCAGCATCTTGGTCTTGACCTTCGCATTGGCCCCGCGCCGCCGCGGCGCAGCGCCGGCGGTCTCCGCCGCTTTCACCTTGCGGCCGGCCCCCTGCGCCCGCACCTTGGTCGGAAACAGGCCCTTGTTGCGAATCTTGCTGATCGCTTCCTTGCTGCTGAGCGCTTCAATCTCCGCCTTAACCTCATTGCCTTTGGCATCCAGGGCGGTGTATTGGAAGACAGGCATCGGTATTTCTCCCTAAAAGGATCCGTGGAACTCTCGGCCGAAGCCGAAGGTCACCGTTTCATAATTCAACGCTTGACTTTTCAACGAACGTTACTCCTCCACCGCCAGTGTCTCGCGGACGACCTCTTCGATCGTGGTGATCCCGTCGTAGAGTGCCTCCAGGCCGTTCTCACGCAGCGCGTGCATCCCCGCCCGGCGGGCGGCCTCCCGGAGCACGGACGTCGAGGCGTGGTTCATAATCAGGTCGCGGATCTCGTCATTGAAGGTCATAATCTCGTAGAGCCCGCAGCGGCCGCGATAGCCGGTGTTGTTGCACATGTCGCAGCCCTTGCCGTAGAAGAACTTCTTATCCCCCACCTGCTCCGGGGTCAGCGACAGTTCCATGAGCTGCTCCTCGGTGGGCCGGTACTCGGTCTTGCAGTTGGTGCAGATCCGGCGAACCAGCCGCTGGGCCACGATCCCTTCCAGCGTGGCGGTCACCAGGAACGTCTCCAGCCCCAGATCCAGCAGACGGGCAATGGTGCTGGGCGCATCGTTGGTGTGCAGGGTCGTAAACACCAGGTGACCGGTCAGGGAGGCCTGGATCGAGATCTCCGCCGTCTCCAGGTCGCGGATCTCACCGACCATCACGATGTCCGGGTCCTGACGCAGAATCGACCGCAAGCACCGGGCAAACGTCAGGCCGATCTCCGGGCGGATCTGCACCTGGACCAGCCCGTCGATATCGTATTCCACCGGGTTTTCGGTGGTGATGATCTTGGTTTCCGGACTATTGAGCTCCTTAAGACAGGAGTAGAGGGTCGTGGTTTTACCGCTGCCCGTCGGCCCGGTAACAATAACGATGCCGTTGGGCTTGTGAATAAGCTGTTCGATCACCTCCACCTCCCGCTGCCGCAGCCCGAGCATATCCAGCCGCAGGTCCACCTGCTTGCGGTCGAGCACACGCAACACGACGCTTTCGCCAAACATCGTCGGCAGAATGCTCACACGCAAGTCCACCGGGTTGCCGCCAACCATTAACGGGATGCGGCCGTCCTGCGGCAGCCGCCGTTCGGCAATATCCAGGTTGGCCATAACCTTGATGCGGCTGGCCAGGGCGACGGCAATATGTTTGGGCGGCGGGACCATCTCATACAGGACGCCGTCGATCCGGTATCGCATCTTGAACTCCTCCTCAAACGGCTCAAAATGGATGTCCGAGGCCTTGTCCCGGATGGCCTGCAGCAGCACGAGATTCAGCAGTTTTTTAACCGGGTTCGAGTCCGCCAGTTCCTTGAGCTCATCCAGGTCGATGCTTGCATCGCGTCCCTGGAAACCCGCCAGGTGCTGGTCGATTTCCAATTCCCCGATCAGCTCGTTGAGACTCTCATCTTCCTGGGCATAGTATTTGTTGAGGGCGTTATCGATCGCCTCCGGATCGGCCACCTTGGCCTCGACCGCAAACCCCATCAGGGTGCTCAGGTCGTCTGTGGCGCGGAAGTTGTCCGGACTGTCCAGAGCGACCGTCAGACGGTTTCTCGATTTGTCATATTCAAGGGGGATGATATGGTAGGTGCGGGCCATCTGGGCGGGGACCTGTTCGATCACATCCCGAGGAATTTCCAGCCCTTCTATCTCCACATACTCCATCCCCCGCTGTCCTGCCAGAGCGATTTTCAGATCCCTGTCCTTAATGATATTCTGCTCTATAAGGACTTGTCCGATCTTAATTTTTCCGCCTCGCTCCTTTTGAATCTGAAGGGCATCCTGGAGCTTGTCTCTTGTAAGGAGACCCATCTTAATGAGAACTCTCCCAAGCGTCCGACCCTTCAACTCAGATACTGGAGGTAACTTTGCCATTTTTCTTCTCTCTCCGGTTCAGTTTATCCAATCTTATTATACGCGCCAAAACCCTCAAAAACAAAACAATTTCAATTGGACACTTAGCACGTAAAACATTTGGCCGCACATATCGCTGGTTGACAAGGGGCCAAAAAGGAAACTTTTCTAAGGAAAACCCGTTTTTTAGGGGGTAACCGATGAAGTGCTGGTACGGGTATGATAAAAAAGCGGGCTTTTAGAATCAAAATCGATGCTAAATAAAAATAAGCGCAGACTACCTGCCTATGAAATTACTAAAAATCACATTTAAAATAATAAAAAAACATTAATTATAAGAAATTACAGGTGGACAGTCTGCAAATAAAACATAATCCACTTATCAGGTATTATAGGTATCAACTGTTTATAATAGTATAAATTATTTATGTCTTCAATACGGGACCGAATTCTTCACCCGTCGACTTGCCTTTCACCTGACCTTTTAGAGAAGTCCCCATCTTCTTCTCGGCTTTTTGCATCTGTTCTCCCGGGTTGCGGGACTTATCAAGCATCTCTTCCAGGGTGATCAGGTCATTTTCCCATAGTTCATACAGGTGATCGTCCAAAAGCTGCATGCCGAGCTTCTTGCCGATCTGGATGCTCGATTCGATTCGGTACACCTTGTTCTCGCGGATCAGGTTGGAGATGGCGGGCGTAACCACCATGAACTCGTAGGCCGCCACACGGCCTTTGCCGACTTTTTTGGGGCACAATGTCTGGCTGAGCACAGCGATCATGTTGGTACTGAGCTGGACACGGATCTGCTCCTGCTGGCTGACGGGGAAGGCGTCAATGATTCGGTTCACTGTTCCCTGGCAGCCGGTTGTGTGGAGCGTTCCGAACACGAGGTGTCCGGTTTCGGCCGCCGAGATCGCCGCCTCCATCGTCTCCAGGTCCCGCAGTTCGCCCACCAGGATCACATCCGGGTCCTGACGCAGGGCCCGTCGCAGGGCCTCGGCAAACGTCGGCACATCCAGGCCGACCTCACGCTGGTTGATCACTGCCTTTTTATGCATATGATAATATTCGATCGGCTCTTCGATGGTGATGATATGGTGATCCAGCGTCTCATTAATGTAGTTAATCATGCTCGCCAGCGTAGTCGTTTTGCCGGAGCCGGTCGGCCCGGTCACCAGGAACAGACCGCGAGGCCGGCGGCACAGGGCCGCGCAGATCTTCGGCAGGCCGATCTCCTCAAAACTCATCAGTCTCGACGGGATCAGACGCAGCACCATGGCGATATTGCCCTTCTGACGAAACACCGAGGTACGGAAGCGGCCGGCGTCGCCAAAAGCGAAACCGTAGTCCGTGCCGCCCACCTCCTGCAGTTCCTGCTGGTTTCGCTCGGGCGTGATGCTCTTCATCAGGGCTACCGTATCCTCGGGCTCGAGCACCTTGGTATCCAGGGAACGCAGCCGTCCGCTGATTCGAAGCACCGGCGGCCGCCCCACGGTGATGTGAAGGTCGGAACCGCCCATCTTGATGCAGGCCTCCAGCAATCGGTCAATATGCAGTGTCGCCATACTTCAAATCCCTGTCAAAAATCTCTTGATGATATCATTTCCACTAATACAGAGCGTCCGCCGTCTATTCGGCGATCAGCCCGTCGGCCTGAGTGACCCGCGCCACTTCCGCCGGCGTCGTGACCCCGCGGAAGACCTTGATCCGGCCGTCCATCAGAAGCGTCTTCATCCCGCTGGCTCGGGCCGCCTTTCTCATCTCGGTCGTCGGGGCCCGCTGAAACGCCAGCTCGCGGATCTGGTTGTTCAGTTCGAGCATTTCAAAGATCGCTATTCGTCCCTTAAAGCCCGTCCCATGGCACCGGGGGCACCCCGCCCCCTTGTAGATCGGATGCTTATGGATATCATCCGGCGTAATGTTCAACAGACGCAGGTAATGCGGATCCGGCTGTTCGTCGATCACCTTGCAGTTGGAACAGATCGTCCGGATCAGACGCTGGGCCATGATCGCCTGCACGGAACTGGCCACGAGGAACGGCTTGATTCCCATATCAATTAGACGGGTAATGGCGCTGGGTGCATCATTGGTGTGCAGGGTGCTGAACACCAGGTGACCGGTCAGGGCCGCCTGAATGGCGATGTCCGCCACCTCGCCGTCTCGAATTTCACCGATCAGGATAATGTTCGGCGACTGACGCAGCATTGACCGAAGAATCGTGGTAAACGTCAACCCGATGTCCGCCCGCACCTGGCACTGGTTGATGCCGGCGATGTTGTACTCCACCGGGTCCTCGGCGGTGATGATCTTCTTGTCCGGCCGGTTGAGTTCCTGCAGCGCCGAATAAAGCGTCGTGGTTTTACCGCTACCGGTCGGCCCCGTCACCAGGAATATCCCGTTGGGACGCTTGATGATTTTGTTGAAAATATCGTAGTCTTCCTTTTCGAAGCCGATCGCCTGGATACCGATATTCACCGAATCCGGTCGCAGAATACGAAGCACGGTGCTCTCGCCGTGGTAGCCCGGCAGACAGGACACACGGAAGTCGATGTCCTGGCCGTCGATATGCCGCTTGATGCGGCCGTCCTGCGGGAGCCGCCGTTCGCCGATATCCATGCCCGACATGATCTTCACGCGGGCCAGCAGCGGGGCCTGCATTGTTTTGGGGATGTTGTCCCGTTCCACGCAGACGCCGTCCACGCGGTAGCGCACCCGCACGCGGTCGGCCATGGGTTCGATATGAATATCGCTGGCCCGTCCCCTGACGGCCTCGTCGATAATCAGGTTGACCAGCCGGATAATGGGCCCCTCATCATCGTCGTCGGTTGCCTGAGCCCGGCGAACCTCGGCCTCAATCGTATGCCCGGTCGCCGCCAGTTCCGCTGCCGTCGCGTCGATACTGCTGCGAACCTCGTCCAGCTTTCGGTTGATGTAAGTGTCGATTTTGGTGGGGCTGGCAAGGCAGGTTTCAAGGTCCACATTCAGCCGGAACCGCAACAGGTCCAGCATATCCAGATCCATCGGGTCCCGTATGGCAACTTTCAGCCGGCCGTTTTCCTGCCCCAGCGGAATGACCCTATGCTTTTTGATAATTTCTTCAGGAATGAGTTTTTTAACTTCAGAGGGGATTTCTACATCATCCAGGTCCACATATTCCATCCCGAATTGACGGGCCAGGGCCTGCATAATCTGATCTTCGGTCGCAAGCCCCATTTCAACCAGCGTCTCACCCAGACGGCGATTGGTTTCCTTGGCTTTTTTCAGGGCCCTGATGAGATTTGGCTTGTCAACCCACCCTTTGGCGTAGATAATCTCGCCTAAATGTCTCCGTTTCTTCGTCATTTACCCGTTCAAATAAGAATTGGCCGATTCTGTTCCTATAAACAAATCATCTTATCACAAGAATTTAGATAAGTCAAACATCGAGTTTCAAACGAATCCAATTTAACGCCGTCAGGGCCGATCGGAGCCGAACGGCTTCCCGGCTGACCGGCGAAAACCGGCAGGGCATGACTTGACATTTCCCCTCAATCCAAACACTTATATAGACCGTTCCGACCGGTTTTTGTTCCGTTCCTCCCTCCGGACCGGCAATTCCGGTAATGGCGGCGGCGACATCCGCACCACTGCGCTGGGCCACCCCTTGGGCCATCGCCTCGGCCACCGGAGCCGAAACGGCCCCGTATTGCCGCAATAATTCCTCCGGTACTCCCAATTCCCGCATCTTGGCTTCGTTACTGTATGTGACCCAGCCCGCCAGAAAGTACCGGCTGCTGCCGGGCAGATCCGTCATCAGCTTGCTGCAAAGGCCGCCGGTGCAGGATTCGGCGAAGGCCAGCGTTTTTCCTTGCCGCACCAGTTTATCCGCCAGTACCTGCGGCAGCGTCTCTTCGTCGAATCCGAAGACCCAGTCCCCGAGCAGTTCGCACAGCATCCGGCGGTCCTTTTCGGCCAGTCCCATTGCCGCCTCCCGGTCGGCCGCCCGAGCCACGATATGCAGGGTAATCACCCCCTCACCCACCGTACAGTTAATCAGCGGGTTGCAGTCGCGGCTCATCCGGTCCCTGAGCTTTTCCGCAAGGTCGGATTCGCCCGGTCCAAAACAGCGCACCTTTTTGACGATAACCGTTTCTCCGTTCGACCGGCTTTTAAGTTCGGGCAGGATGCAGTCCGCGAACATCTTTTTCATCTCCGAGGGCACCCCCGGCATCGCCGCATAGACTTTGCCCCCCTGCTCGATCCGGATTCCCGGCGCCGTTCCCACCGGGTTGTGCAGCACCGCCGCACCCCGCGGCAGGCAGGCCTGAATCCGGTTGCGTTCGGCCATCGGCCGTCCCAGCCGGGAAAAGTAGGACTCGACTTCCGCCAGCAGCTCCGGCTGAAATTCCAGCGGCCGCCCTGTAAAATCGGCCAGCGCCTGCCGGGTCAGATCGTCATCGGTCGGCCCCAGCCCGCCTGTCAGAAGGACCAGATCCGCCAGCCGGCAGGCCTCTTTGAGCGTCTGCACAATCCGATCCGTCTCGTCCGGAACCAGCGACACCCCCGCCGTGGCGATCCCCGCCGCCAGCAGTTGGCCCGCCAGCCACGCGGCGTTTGTATCCACCGTCTGTCCGCTGAGCAGTTCATTGCCGATGCTGATTAAATAAGCTCTGGTCATCTTCCCAATATGTCCTTGTAATCGGCATAAAATCTTCCGCCGACACGCCGTTAGCCCATCTCGATGAGCGCCTTGACGACCCCGTCGCGGTAGTTGGCGACCAGGTCGAAGGCCCCGGCAGCGTCCTCAAAGCCGAACCGGTGGGTAATCATGTAGTCCAGGTTGACGGCGTCTTCGGCGACGAGATCGATGGCCCGCTGCGTGCACTCGTTCTGCCGGCGGACGTTGATAATCGTGACCTCCTTGCGGCGGACCTGATCCGGGATAAACGAGACCCGGTCCTCGCGGAAGATCCCGATCACCATCAGTTTGCCGCCGGGCTTGAGCAATTCGACGGCCTGATCGAGCGTTTCCTGCCGGCCGGCCGCCTCAAAGACCACATCCACCCCCAACGGTTCCCGGTCCAGGATCGCATTGACCACATCTTCTTTCTCCGGATTGCCAACCCACTTCGCCCCGGCCTTCCGCGCGACCTCGACGCGTTCGAGGATTACCTCGGTTATATAGGCCGCCTTGACGCCTTCCGCTTTGGCGGCCTCGAGGACGCTGAGCCCGATCGGTCCGGCCCCGAGGACCGCCACCTTGGAATACGGCCGCAGATTCGCCTGCCGGACCGCATAAACGCCGATGGCAAACGGCTCGCACAAAACGGCCTGGGCGGCGGAAAGCCGGTCTGTCACGGGAAAGCAGCTCTCCGCGGGCATGACAAGAAACTCGCTCAGGCAGCCGGAAATCTGCCCCGGGCAGCCGAGAAATTTCTGCTTGCGGCAGGTGTTGACACGCCCGCCGCGGCATTGATCGCACGTTCCGCAGGCCACCAGCGGATCGACGGCGACCAGGTCTCCGACCCGCACATTCTTCACGGCGGCCCCGATCTCCACCACCTCTCCGGCGCACTCGTGGCCGACCGTAAACGGGAACCGGACCACCTGGGACCCGATCCGGCCGGTCTCATAGTAATGCACATCGCTGCCGCAGACTCCCACGGCCCTGATCTTCAGGAGCACATCCTTCGGCCCGGCAATCGCCGGATCGGGGACCTCGCGAATTTCCATCCGACGCAGCCCGGTCAGCATTTGCGTTTTCATCAAAAACTCCTGTCTTCGGACAAACGAATCGGTAAAAACGGATTAACAAGATGAGGATAATTGAAATGCCCCCGCCCGTCCACAAAAAAGCGGGTGACCGGAATCGAACCGTTAAATCAGCTCCGCCGCGGATTCGGGAATCCACGCATCCTGGTCATTGGGCAGTCGGACATGCAGCCAGCCGGGGCGCTGCTCGATCAGATCAAACTCCACCCCTGCGTGGAGCGGTTCGTTAAAGCTGACCGGGTAGTTCTCGCTGTCCCCCTGCCTGGCCGTCACGGACTCCGCGACGATCACGCCGCTGCGGCGGGTCGCCAGGGCATGCTGCTCGATGCCGATTGAGACGCTCATCGCCAAAAAGCCCAGCAGCATGACGCCGCAGACGGGCACGACCGCCGGCCACCGGGCAAACCACAGCCGCAGGATCAGCCAGAAACACAGCATCGTAAAACAGATGCCGCCGATGATAAACCGCGTCTTCATGGAAAAATCGTAGTGCCAGAAACACAGGCGTTCAAGTACCTTCGTCTGCGCGGCGACTGCGAACTGATCCACTCGCCTGCTCCGGGCATAGCTCAGATTCTTTTGGATGTCCGGGTTGGAACTGTCGAGCCGCTGGGCCCGGCGGTAGTTGAGGATGGCCCGCCCGACATTCCCCGCCAGCAGGTAGCTGTTGGCCAGGTTGTAATACAGCTCGGCGTTATGGATGCCGCCTGCCTCGATGACCTGTTCATAGCCCGCGATGGCCTGCCGATAGAGGGCCTGCGCCTGTTCGGGGTCATCGCTGATCCGGTTCGCCTGCGAAAAGGCGTCGTTGGCCTGCGTGAAGGCGAGAAAGACCTCGTCCTTCGTCATCTTCGCCTCGGTCGTTTGGCCAAGGCCCGCCAGCAGCGCGGCTGTCAATAAAAGAATAGCTCCGGCTTTCATCTCAGTTTCTTTTCCGTCTGGGCCAGCAATTGAAGGATTTCTTTCTGTTTCTCCCGCGTCAGTTGAAACGCCAGGGGGCTGTACTCCGACGCCTCGATCTGCCCCATGATCTCCCGGTAGCGGTCGGCCAGCGAGGCATCACCGGTCTTCTCCCGGATAAGCATGCAACAGTCCTCCGCCGTCAAGGCGCCGACGGCCCGGTCAAAGTGATCCGCGATGTATTGCTTGAGTACCGTCAGCACTTGTTGAGACGGCTTCTCATGGCGGGAACTGCGCCGCAGCCCCTTGACGGCCCGGGAGCAGGCCCGGCGACGGCGCGCAGCCGCTCGCCGCTGCGGGCTGTCGCTCAGCGCATACCGGGTCAGAACGCAGACCGCAAGTCCCCCCAGCGGCAGGGCATAGAGGAAAACAAAGACCGGGCTGAACATCGCCGCCAGCGGGGAAAACCTCTGGTTCATCAAAACATCCGCGGATGTATAGTTGGCCGACAAGCCCTCACGGACGGCCTGGATCGTCTTCTTCACCGTTGCCACCGGCCCGCTCACGACATCCTCGCCCGTCACGATGCGGGTCGGAGCGACCTGCAGCGGGATCGGCCGGGTGTAAACGGTGCGATACCGGCCCGCTTCGACGTCAAAAAAGCTCAGCGGGATCGGCGGCACCTCAGCTACCTTGTCATGGTTGGGGCGGATCGTCTGCGTAAAGACCTTGACGCCGTTTCTGATCTCGCCGTCCGCCCGTTCGGCGGGGATGCGGAACAATTCGGCCATTTGCGGCGTCTTCTCCAGATCGGGCCACCGGACCGGCTTGAGATACACCCCGCCGCCGATTCGGATCGTCAGCGTGATGGGGTCGCCAACGTTGACCTCCTTCGGCGTCGCGTCCGCTGAGATCGTGTAATTGCCGACCAGCCCGTAAAAGTCATCCGGCCGCCCCGCTTCCGGCAGCGGCTGAACATTCAGCTCCAGGGCGCTGGAGCGGGCCCCGAATCGCTTGTATTCATAACGGCTGCCCCAGAAGTCGCTGAAAAAACTGTCGCGGCGGCGGCTTTGCCCCACGGCGATATCCGCGCTGACCGACCCGGGCTGAATGCTGAACGTGCCCGCGGTTTTGGGGATCAGCACTTTCGTCAGCCGCACCCGGAGGCAATCGACACCCTGGCGCGTCACCAGGTCCTGCACGCCCGCGACATCGCGTCCGTTGACCGGCAGGCTCGCCGGCGAAGCGCCGGCGGGCAGCACGTCGCTGTCCTCCACATAAAAACGCTCATCGTTGAGGATGGGGACCTGCAGGTCGATGTCGCCGATCTGCTGGGCCCGGACGATATCGGCCCAGACATAAAAGGACAGCGTCAGGAGAACCGGCTGACCCACGTAGCAGCTTGATGCGGAAAGCTCCATCTCCAGGGCGATGCGGCTCGTGGTCCCCGGCTCGACCACGGTGATATTCACCGGGTTGGTCCGATAGACCTTGCCGTCCACGATCACGTTCACCGGCGGGAGGGTATAATCCCCCTTATCCGGGGCCTGAAGCTGATAGGTCAGGATCTGGTAGCTGGACGAGCGGCCGTTGATGATGGAGGTGCGGCTCTGGGCCGATGGCTGGGAAGGGTGATACGCCTCCAGCGGCCCCAGGTCCACTGATTGCGGCCGGGGACCATCGGTTACGATGATGCTGTAGCCAAAACGGCTGCCCGCGTAGATCGGTTGGGAGCGGTCCGCCTGGGCCTCGACCTGCACGGCCCGCGCGGTCCCGGCCGCCGCAAACAGGGACAACCAAACCACAATCAATTGTATCCGTCGTTTCAAGTTACCAGTCCTTTTCCACTTTCTGCTGCCCTCGGATCAGGATGCGGCGCTGCTGGCGATCCTTTTCCTCCTTCTCGAGGATCTCATCGGCCGTCGCCTCGGCGGCCTGTATTTCCTGCTGCTCATCCGTCTGCGCAGACGGCTGATCCTGGGCTTCCTGCGTATCCTGCTGCTGCTCGGACGGCTGATTCTTTTCCTGATCCTTTTCCGGCGCGTCCTTCGAGTCATCAGCCGAAGGCGGAGTTCGCGAAGAGTCCTGCGGGCTGTTCGGATCCTCCGGCTGGTTTTGCCGATCCTGCGACTCCTGCTGCTCCGACTGGTTTTGCATCTGTTCCCGAAGCTGTTTGATGAGCAGCCGGGCGACTTCGATATTCCGGGCGGCCGCGGCGTTATCGGGTTTCATCCGGCGCACCTGACGCCAACTGTCGATCCCCGCTTCTAAGCTCTCGATGGCCTTGCGGGAATCGTCCTTCTGTTCCAGCCCCTTCCGGAAGTAGCTGTTGCCGAGGTTGTACTTGGCCCGGGCGACCATGTCCGCATCCCGGCTCTGCACCGCCGCCTGCCGATAGATCTCAATCGCTTCGTCCAGCTTCTGTTGCCGGTAGAGGGCGTTGGCCTTGTTGAACTGCGCCTCGGTCAGTTCCGGGTCGGCCTCGATGGCCCGATCATACTGCTCGGCGGCCTTGTCATAGCGGCCCTCGCGGTACAGGCGATTGCCCTCGGCCACCCGGTCGGCGGCGGAATCCGCCCGCACGGTCCCGGCCGCAAGCAACAGCACGGCAAAAGCGAATCGGCTAATCTTTTTTGCATTCACGGATCAACTCCTCGGTCACAATCAGGATCAATGCCAGCGCCAGGAAGACCTGGAATTTTTCATCATATTCCAGGACCGTCGTGGATTCAAGCTCCCGTTGCCGGGCCGTCGCCACCAGGTCCCGGTAGATCTGCCCCAGGTCGAACGTACCGGTCCGCACGGGGATATAGGCCCCGGCCGGCGTGGCCGCTGCGACCTGCCGCAGCGTGGCCTCGTCGAGCTTCGTCCAGACTTCCTGTCCCTGATAGGTCAGAAAAGTTTTGCGTCCATCGTCGCCCGTAACGGGAATTCGGGCGCCCTCGTCGGGATTGCCCAGCCCGACGGCGATGATGCGGATGCCCGCCTGTCCGGCCGCCTCGGCCGCCTGCACGGGAAAACTCTCTTCCAGGTCGTCGCAGTCCGTAATCAGGATGATGTCCTTGAACTCCCGGACCTGCGAATCGAAGACATCCTTGACGGCCGTCCGGATGGCGTCGCCGACGTTCGTGCCTCCCCGCGTGGTGCTCTGGGTGGAGATCCGGTCCAGCGTCATCCGCGCAAAGGCATAGTCTTGCGTCAGCGGACACTTGACCGAGACGCTGCCGGCGAAGGTTACGATCCCGATCCGGTCGCCGCCGATTGTTTCCATCAGGTCCCGGATCGCCAGCTTGGCCCGCTCCAGCCGGTTCGGCCGCAGGTCCTCGGCCAGCATCGACCGCGACGTATCCAGCAGAATAACGATGTCGCGTCCCTTGCGCCGAACCTCCCGCGGCGCTGGGTTCCACGCCGGTCGGGTCAGCGCTATCGCGATGGCCGCAAAGGCCGCCAGCAGCAGGACCGATTTGAAGACCTGCCGGGAAAGACTCGCCGAAGGATTGATCGCCGGCAGCAAGGACGCCTCCGCCAGCACCCGGAGCATCCGGCGCTTGCGCCAAAAGCCCCACAGCACCGCCGGGATCAGCGGAAAGGCCAGAAGGAACAGGGCATAAAAGGCGTCGTATTGCTGAAACTGCATCCGTCGTTCCTCTATGGTATCTTTCTGAAAATCGTCGAGCCCGCCACAATCTCCAGCAGCAGCACGCCCAGGGCGCCCGCCGCCCATGGACCGAATTGTTCGGCATAGTCCATATACTCGATACTCTTGACCTCCGTCTTTTCGAGGTCGTCGATTTTCCTGTAGATCTCCCGGAGTTGCTCGGCATTGTCCGCTCGGGCGTAAAATCCCCCGGTCTCGCTGGCGATGCGGCTCAGCAGCCGCTCGTCCAGCGACGGCCCCCTCATCATCTCAAAGAGATTATGCGTTTGTTTGTCCGAGCCGATCCCGATGGTATAAATCCTGATCCCCCACTCGGCCGCCAGTTTGGCCGACTCCAGCGGATCGTACTGCCCGGCATTGTTGATGCCGTCCGTCAGCAGAATGATGACCTTGCTTTTGATCGTAAAATCCGGTTCCTCCTGCTTCTCCCCGCCCGAGGCCCGGTCCCTGAGGATCTGGCTCTCCGCCTTCTTGAGCCGGGCGGCCGCCACCGCGATACCGTCCCCAATCGCCGTCCCGTCCTCGGACCGCTGGCTGACCAGCTCGGTATTCCGGAGAAAATCGGTGATGATCGTGTTGCCGCGGACCAGCGGGCATTGCGTATCGGCGTACCGCGCGAAGGTTACCAGCCCGACCATATCCCCGATCCGCCCCCGGTAGTCCTTGCCGTCGCCTCTGATGAAATCCGCGACGACCTGCTTGACCACGTCCAGCCGCGTCTGCTCCCGCCCCTTGTAAATCATCGGCTCGCCCATGCTGCCGGAACGGTCAACCACGATCATCATGGCGACCCCCTTCGTGGAGATCTGTTCGATCCGGAGTCCTTTGCGCGGCCTCGCCAGCGCCGTCACCAGCAGCGCGATGCAGATCAGCCGGGCGGCAAACAGCAAAGGCCGCAGCCGCTGACGCCGCGACGGCGGGCAGGTCTCGAACGCCGTCAAACTCGAAAACCGGATCGCCGCCCGGCCGGGTCGCCGCCGCCGGATCGCGACCAGCAGCGGAATGATCAGCAGCAGTCCAAAGGCCCACAGGGAGTAAAACATCTATGGCTCCCTCCCCGCCGCAACCGGCGCACCATCGGTAACCTCCACCCGGTGCTCCTCAGAGCGCGTCTTCTCGACAAACCGCTCGGCAATTGTCAGCGATTCGTTGATCTGTTCCGGGCTTGGTCGGTAGCGCGCGAACTTGACCAGGTCGCAGTGCTCCAGAAACTTTTTCAGCTCCGTCTTATGCTCCGCCGCCAGCGTGTCGGAGGTCTTTAGGTGCTCCAGAAACTCCTCCGTCGTCTGCCCGGGCGCTCGCCACCGGAAGCGGTGTTCGATGTAGCGGCGCAGGCAGTTGCTCAGCCGCTCGTAGAATTCCTTGATCCGCCCCTGCTCGACCAGTTTCTCGGCGGCAATGGCCCGCAGCGTCTCAAGGGCGATCTCGTGCGCCGGGCGATAGACCCGCCGAACCGCCTCGGCCTTTTTGGGCCGCAGCGCTCTGCCGGCGACCAGTCCCGCCGCCAGCAATCCCCCCGCCCCCAGGCCGATCCACAACCACAGGCGATTGGGCTTTACCTCCACCACGTCCTCGATATCCGCAATCGTCGGCTCCCCCGGCTCGTCCCCCAGTGACGTCGTTACCTTCACGACCATCGCCTCCGTCGTCAGTTCCGTCTTCTCCTCTTCCGAGGCGGCTTTGCTCCTGATCGCAAACGTCAGCGGTCCGATCTCGCAGTCCCCCGGCTCCAGCGGTTCCAGCTCGCAGCGGATCGTCTTCACCGTCCGATTCGCCTCCAGCCGGTCGGGCAGCGTCTTCACGCTTTCAACATGGAACAACTCTGCCGCCTGCGCGACATCCGGAAACTCAACCTCACAGGCAGGGTCAATCGCGGCGGACAGCTCCAGCGTAACCAGCCCGGAAAGCTCGATCTCCTGCCTATCCAGACGCACCTGCACCTTCAGCGGCCCTTCCTCGTAAGACCGCTCCACGGCGAAGCTCGCCGGGGTCGTCTCCTCGCCGGGCCTTTGCCCGCAGCCCAGGAGGCCGATCAACCCGCCCAGCAGCCATCCCAGCAGCAACCCGTATCGTCTCTTGCAGCGGCGCATCGTGTCCCCTATGCCCTCCGGAGTCTCATGTGGAAAAAGTTCACCAGGTCTTGAATATACGGCCGGCCCGTTTCAATCGAAATGCAGTCCACGTCGATGGACCGAAACATCTGATTCAGTTGTTCCGACCGGCGGCGGCTCTCGGACTCATAGGCCTCCCGAAAGGCCCGGCTGGACAGATCCGCCATCCGCACACGGCCCGTCTCGCCGTCCTGAAGCTCGACCAGTCCTGCCTGCGGCAGCCGCCGTTCCGCCGGGTCCCTCACGTTCACGGCGATCATATCGTGCCGCTTGTTCACCAGCGACAGCGGCCGGGAAAAATCCTCCGCGATAAAATCGGACACCAAAAACACCGTCGCCCGCTTGCGGATCACTTTTGCCAGGTAATCCAGGGCCAGCGGAATGTCCGTTTGCCGGCCGGCCGGCCGAAACCCCAGCAGCTCGCGGATCAGCCGCAGCACGTGGCTTGTTCCCTTCTTCGGCGGAATATACAGTTCGATGCGGTCGGTGAAAAGGATCAGCCCCACCTTGTCGTTGTTGCGAATGGCGGCGAACGCCAGCACGGCGCAGAACTCGGCGGCCAGCTCGTTCTTGAGCCGCTCGTGCGTGCCGAAGTGCCCCGAGGCGCTCATGTCCGCCAGCAGCATCAGCGTCATCTCCCGCTCCTCGACGAACCGCTTGACATACGGCTTGCCGGCCCGCGCCGTAACGTTCCAGTCGATGGTCCGCACGTCATCGCCGGGCGCATACTCCCGCACCTCATCGAACTGCATCCCCCGCCCCTTGAAGACACTCTCGTACTGTCCCGCGAAACTCGCGTTGACCATGCGCGAGGCGTGAATCTGGATCTGCTTGATTTTCTTGACTAAATCAGGCGACAGCATGGTTCCGTTCCCCGGCAGCAGGGTCGATCAAGGCACTTCGATATTATCGAAGATGGTTTGGATGATATCCTCGCTGGTCTTGTCCTCCGCCTGGGCCTCGTAGCTGACGAGCACCCGGTGCCTCAGCACATCCATCCCGATGGACTTGACATCCTGCGGCGTAACGTACCCGCGGCCGTTGATGAAGGCCATCGCCTTGGCCGCCATGGCCAGGAAAATCGACGCCCGCGGCGAGGCCCCGAAGTTAATGTAGTTCTTCAGGGTCAGCCCGTACTCCTGCGGCTGACGGGTCGCGCAGACGATATCGACAATGTAATCCCGGATCTTCTCATCCATGTAGATGTCGTCAACGACGGACCGTACCTCCATGATCTCCTCCGGCGTGATCACCTGTTGAATCTCGAACGCCGTCTTCGTCGAGGCCATCCGGTCCAGGATTCTGCGCTCCTCCTCCTTCGCCGGGTAATCGATTCGGATCTTCAGCATGAAGCGGTCAAGCTGTGCCTCCGGCAGCGGGTAGGTTCCCTCCTGCTCAATGGGGTTCTGGGTCGCCAGCACCAGAAACGGCTGCGGAATCGCAAAAGTCTCGTCCCCGATCGTTACCTGCCGCTCCTGCATGGCCTCCAGCAAGGCGCTTTGCACCTTCGCCGGGGCACGGTTGATCTCGTCAGCCAAAATGATATTGGCAAAGATGGGGCCCTTCCGCACGTAAAACTCGCCATCCGACTGCCGGTAAATCTGGGTCCCCGTCAAATCCGCCGGCAGCAGGTCCGGCGTAAACTGAATTCGCTGAAATCGGGCCTGAATTGCCCGCGCCAGAACCGTCACCGCCGTCGTCTTGGCCAGCCCCGGCACCCCCTCGATCAGGATATGCCCGTTGGACAGGATCGCCACCAGCATCCGTTCGAGCATATAACGCTGGCCGATAATCACCTTGTCGAACTCATTGAGCAAAAGACAAATAAATGAACTTTTTTCCTCCACAACCTTGTTGATCTGCCTGACATCTGTTGTCATCAAACAATATACCTCCGAAATATCTACATACAGAACTTTAACGACGTCTTACTGAGAAAATGATCTAAAAAATACGTTTTTCTTTCAAAGCAGGTTCACATTATGCCCATTTTTTTGCGAATTTCAACACCTTCTCCCTGAAAGGACCTTTACCTTGTCGGGATATTTCTCTTCCTGATGTAAAGAGCCGCCTCCTTTCCTGCGCCTTCATCGGGTTCAAAACATATTTAATCCTTTAAAAAGCTTCCATTCATGGTATAGTACGGCGTTGAATTGCTGAGGATAGCAAAGTCTTTCAACAAGGAGAATCCGATGACAAGAGTTATCTTTTTGTGGACCATGGCCGTCGTCTCCCTTTGCCTGCTTTGTCCGGCATCAGCACAGGTGATAGAATCCCCCCCGACCTTGCCCGCGCCCGCCCAGGTTCCTCCGCTGCCTTCCCGACTGCCTGAGGGCATTCCCGCATTTCCCGGCGCATGGGGCGGCGGCATGTTCGCCACAGGAGGTCGCGGAGGCCGGGTCATCGAAGTCACCAATTTGAACGACAGCGGTCCCGGCAGTTTCAGAGCGGCCGTAGAGGCCCAGGGGCCGCGAATCGTTGTCTTTCGGACCGCCGGCATCATTCGGTTGGAATCGAACATCGACATCGATAACCCCCACATTACCATTGCCGGCCAGTCCGCCCCCGGCGACGGCATCTGCCTGGCCAATTACTCCCTGAACATCAACACGGAAAATGTCATCCTCCGACACCTGCGGGTCCGGCGCGGTCGCCCGGAGGGGGGCCAGGGCTCAGACAACATCGGCGGCAATCCCATCGGCCAAATTATCGTCGATCACTGCAGTGCCAGTTGGGGCATGGATGAAAACCTCTCGCTTTACCGCTACATGAAACCCATGCCCGACGGCAGCCGCGTCAAAATGCCCGTAAAAAACCTGACCGTGCAGTACTGCATCTCCAGCGAAGCGCTCAATCCCAAGAACCACGCCTTCGGCGGCACCTGGGGCGGCGAGGACGCCACGTTCCACCACAATCTCTTCGCCTGCAACGCGGGGCGCAATCCCTCCATCGGAATGGAAGGAGAATTCGACTATCGCAACAACGTGATCTTCAACTGGCGTCATCGCACCATGGACGGCGGCGACGAAACTTCGCTCATCAATGTCATCAACTGCTACTACAAGCCCGGACCGGCAACGAACGACAACATGGTCAGCACCATCGCCCGAATCGAAGAACGCAACATGCGTTCGCCCGGTCGGCGCTACGAGTCCGGCTCATGGTATCCCAAAATGCCCAAACGTCCGGGCAAATGGTACGTCGCCGGCAATGTGGTTGAGGGGCATCCCGAGGTCACGGCCGACAACTGGCTCGGCATGCGTTCCATGGACGGCCAAATCCCGCCCCCCGGCGCCCGCGTTGACACGCCTTTCGAGGGCTGGCCCATCCGCCAGGAGACGGCAATGGACGCCTTCCGGTCGGTCCTGGCCAAAGCCGGCGCTACCCTGCCCAAACGCGATGCCGTCGATACGCGGGTGATCGAGATGGTCCGAACCGGCAAACCCGTTGCCGGCGACGGCATTATCAACGATCCTCGTGAAGTCGGCGGTTATCCCGATTACGGCTTCTCGCCCGAAGACCTGCCCTCCGACCGTGACCATGACGGCATGCCCGATGACTGGGAAACCCGCTATCGGTTGAACCCGGATGACGCCGGCGACGGTTCCGCCGATGCCGACGCCGACGGCTACACCAACGTGGAAGAATACCTCAACGGCACCAATCCAAGGGAAAAAACCGACTACACGAATTTCGACAACAACATCGACACAATCAGTTAAATCGAAGTGAAGTTGAATCCTGAGAGAACCCGATCCGAAACGCGGGTCGGGCTCTCCGGGCATCCAATCAAGGAGAGAAATCATGATGAACACTGCACCCGTCCTTACGATCCTTTTGCCGCTGATGCTCTTCGGCGCCGTTCGCGAGCCCGTGCCCGTCCGGCCGCCCGAAGACCCCGATCCCGCCTATACTCGGGTCATCCGGGAGCGTGCCCGGAAGATCGTCGATACGCTGGGAATTGAAGACGCCGCGAAGGCCGCGCAGGTCGAGGACCTGATCGCCGATCAATACCGCAGTCTGAGCATGCTTCACGACACCCGCGACGCCCGGATCAAGGCCCTCCAATCGCAGGCGGACGCCGGCCCCGAGGCGGTCAAGCTGGCGACCCGGGCCCTGGAGGATATGACGCAGTCCCTGCTGGACCAACTGCACACCCGGTATCTCCTCAAACTCTCCGCCCTTCTGACGCCCGCCCAGATCGATCAGGTCAAGGACGGCATGACCTACGGCGTGGTGCAGGTTACCTACAACAGCTATCTGGAGATGCTGCCCAACCTGACCGACGCGCAAAAGGCAACGATCATGGCCTACCTGGTCGAGGCAAGGGAGATCGCCATGGATGCCGCCTCCTCCAAAGACAAGCACGGGTGGTTCGGCAAATACAAGGGACGCATCAATAACTATCTCTCGGCCCAGGGTTACGACCTTAAAAAAGCATCGCAGGAACGCAAATGAACGACCGATACAATTTTGACAGTCCCTCTCCCCGGCCGATGAGCCGACGCCGTTTTATCGGCTGCGCCGGGGTCCTGGCCTCGGCGGGATGGCTCTCGAGCTGCCGCCTTCTGCGGACAAACGAAACAAATCCCAATCCGCCGGATTCGCCGCCGCGCTACAGGATCGCGGTGTGCGACTGGATGATCCTCAAGCGGCAGAAACTGGGGGCCTTTGAACGGGCGAAAGAGATCGGCGCCGACGGGGTCGAAGTGGATATGGGCTCCCTGGGCGACCGCGAGACGTTTGACAATGCCCTGGCCGATCCGGCCGTGCGAGCCCAATTTCTCGATAAGGCAAAGGAACTGAACCTCGAGATCTGCTCGATTGCAATGTCGGGATTTTACGCCCAGTCCTTCGCGGAGCGTCCCACGGCGGATCGGATGGTTCAGGACTGTATGGATACCATGACCGCAATGAATGTGAAAGTCGCCTTCCTGCCGCTCGGCGTTCGGAGCGATTTGTCGGCCCATCCCGAGCTGCGACCGGCAGTCGTCGAACGGCTTCGGAAGGCGGCGCAAAGAGCGGAAGAAGCGGGCGTCGTTATCGGCATCGAAACGGCGCTCGACGCCCGGGGCGAGGTCGGGCTCCTCGAAGAGATCGGTTCGCCCGCCGTCCGGAGCTACTTCAATTTCTCCAACGCCCTGCGAAACGGACGCAATCTGGAGAGCGAGCTGCGAATCCTCGGCAGGGACCGCATCTGCCAGATCCACTGTACCAACGAGGACGGCCTCTGGCTTCAGGACGACCCGAAAATCGACATGCCGCGCGTCAAACGGACCCTCGATGATATGGGCTGGAGCGGCTGGCTCGTCATCGAACGTTCGCGAAACGCTAAGGACCCCCGCAATGTCGTCTGGAACTTCGGCGCCAACACGAGATACCTGAAATCGATCTTCCGGCCCGGCGATTAGCACAACTTTGGAGGCGAAAGAAAAACAAGGGATGATCTTTATCGCGAAAAAAACATGCAGATTCGGTGCTGATATAACTTTTTCGGCCATCCGGGTTTTGCAAAATTCGGGCTTGCCATTCAATCTATTTAAACTATAATTTAACCGATATTTCAACCGTTTTGTGGACCACAGGAGTTCGGATATGGCAGCGGAAATTATTGACGGCAAGGCGGTCGCCGCCGAGATGCGAGAGGAACTGAAACAGGAGGTCAGCGAACTGAAACACCAGGGCATCACGCCCGGCCTGGCGGTCATCCTCGTCGGCGACGATCCCGCCTCCAAATCCTATGTCACCGCCAA
>JBNRMP010000044.1:0-11419 GCA_050309685.1 Anaerohalosphaeraceae bacterium | reverse complement strand
GACGACCCTGGCCACCTGCAAAAAACAGAACCAAAATGTCCTGGAGTTTATCCATGATTCGCTCGTCGCTCATTGGAGCAACAAAGAATATCCTTCGTTAATCGGTTAAAAACTGTGAACGGTTACGCGAACGACAATAGCTTAGAAAGCCGCCTTCCGGTCATGTGGCCCCGCAAAGCCCGACCACCGGAAGCGGTTTTTTTATGGTGACACGATGACAGAAGAAGAGCAAGTCGCTGAAGTCATTCAATTTTGCCAGGCACACCGAGAGGAACTCAAGCCCGCTGAAGAGTGGCTCAATGCAATTGATGAAGATTTGGTCGATGCTTGGTTCGCGGCTACGCGCGAAAGTCCCTTGGACTGGCGAAAAATCCTGTTTCTCGAATGGCTGTTCCGGGATGAGAAGCTATACGAGAACACAATCAATCTTGATGGTTTTGATGCCCGTGAGTGGTGCGATAGCTCAGAAAGGCAGTTTGCGGCCCATGCAGCCAGAATGAGAACTTACGGACCATGGAGGACGGAGCGGCACCCGGTATTCGATATCGTTCGTGATGCACTTAATAAAAGCCAGCCTGGGCCTGATTCCAAAAAAACCGCCTCGCTCCACTTCTTCATCGAGAGGTATTGTTTTACAGATGGCATTACCGTTAATAGCAAGGTTAAAACTCTCCAGCAATGTGAACGGAAGAAAAAGCTGAAATTACCGCGCCTTGCGGTAGACTGGAAGCAAGGGCAAGCTAAAATCTTTTATGTCGATGACCTTAAAGATCGGTGGAGTGGTTATCAGAAAGTAATGCCTTCGCTTCCTAACCTAAAATAATAATTACTTGTAGGTTAAGAATAATCCATCCCACTGGCGGAATAGTGGTTTTAAGTGCGCCCACACCTTTGAAATTTCTAAGTTGTTTTCCGATATTAGCTTTCGTGAAGCGAACTTATCGGAGATATGAAATGGTCAAAGGGAAGTACAAATCAATGGGGTACATTGCTCAAGAAACAGGGCTACCGATCAGCTATATTAAAAAGCTCACAGAGGCCGGTCAGATCCCGGCCTTGAGAGTTGGCAGGTCGTATCGATATGACTTATCATCGGTTCAAACTGCCCTGGATATGCTTGCAGCGAAGAGGGACGCGGAAGGAGGGCGGACAAATGGATGAAAGTTCTGTCCTGATCGATCCCGTACAACTTGGGAAAATTCTCGGCGTCTCGCGGTCGAAAGTATATGAAATGAATTCCTCCGGCGTTCTTGGCCCAATGCCTATCAAGCTTGGTAGATCCACAAGATGGCGAAAGTCGGAGGTTTTGGCCTGGATCGATTCAGACCCGTCATGTATGCCGCGAACACAATGGCTCCGACGGCGACTGACAATGAAAGGGGGTGTCCGTGAGTGAGTATATGATCAAAATTCGTCGTGCCCTGGAAAAGCATGTGCTATCCAGAATCCGGCCGCGACCAAAGTATGAGCTGCTATCGGCCGGCGAGATAATCGCCCTCTATGAGAGCACCGAAAAGGATGTCCGCAGCCAGTTGCGGTATCGCTGTTTAAGGGCCTTTCCGGTGGTCGATGCGCAGAAGGTTCAGCGTCTTGTGAATGCCGTTGTTATAGAATCCGAGGAACGAATGACCGTGATAGCAGAGGAAATTCAGAAAAAACTGAATATGTAAAAAAACGGGCCGTTCCACTGACCACCAGTGGAAACGGCCGGAGGCTCTTTCTACTATGGAAACATCTTACCAGAAGCAGGCGGATCAGTCAAGCCCGAGGTCCGCAATCATCAAACGCCGGGCGGAGATACCGAGCGCCTACCGGGGAATCTATGATCGAGCTATGTCCGGCCAGAGCCGACAGGCGGCAATGCACAGCTTTTGCCTTGAGTGCATGGGGTGGAGCCGGGAAGAGGTTAGGCGTTGTACGGCCGTCGCCTGTCCGCTATACCCATACAGGCCTTTCAAAAGCCCACAAGATGGCTCTGAGGGGGAAGATATCGGCGCAGAATCGACAAACGCCGGTCAGGAGGTGGAATGATGCCTCTGGACAGCCAAAAGCTCAAAACTCTTATTGCAAAAGCTGATCCGGTCGAAGCCGGAGTGCGGTACCGGTCTCGGGGAGTATGCGGAAATGAAGGGATCTTCAGAATCTGCCATTTGCTATGTTCTGAAGGGATAGACCGTGAAGATGCAACCCCATATCTTCGGAAGTGGTTCGATTACTGGAAAGACCGCCTTTTTGAAGACGAAGTGTGGTCGCAATTGTATTTTGAGGATGTCGAGGTGCAAGCCGATGAAATCTGGCCTAAAATCAAATACGGTGCCCAAAACCAGAGAGATACTGCCCTGAAGTTTGCCACTGAACGGCTTGCCAGGGGAGAGGAAATCCCGATGCTCGATGGCTATGGCGGTGAAAAAGCCCAACTGCTCTCCATTGTGTGTTATGAGTTGTCAAGGATGGCCGATCCGTTCTGGCTGTCAGAACGGGACGCAGCGGAAATCTTGGGCCTTGATCGAGAGTGCGGGAGAGACAAGGCAAAGACTGTTCTTAAAGTACTGGCACGCCGATTCAGGATAATCGAAATGGTCAAAGCTGGGGGAAAATATCGAGCGACACGGTACAAATTTACAGGTTACCCTCCCCAGAGAAGCCAGAGGATGCCAGAGACTCCTGAAGATCCCTGATGATACCAGAGATTCCTGATGATCCCTGATGATATTACTTTACCGATAGCATCTTCAGGTATCTCTGGAATCTCAGGTATCTCTGGAGGAAGTGGATAGAAAGAAAATCTCGGAAAACCGGTATTTGACTATTGACATTTAGTCTCTCTTATGGTAGAGTTTCAGGTATGGCAAAGAAGACAAAAAATACAGATTGGGAAGCGACATTTCGGGAGGCCATTCAAAAATCCGGACTGTCCTTGTACGCAATCGCCAAACAAACCGGGATCGATCAGAGCCAGCTTTCCCGCTTCATGCGAGAGCAGAGAGGGCTTTCGATCAAAACTGCTGAGCAGCTTGCCGCCATTGTGGGGCTTCGGTTGGAAGGGGGCGCAAAATGAAAGTCACCCGACCGATTTACAAGGACGCCCAGGGCAGAGAGAAGCACTGTCAGAAGTACCGGGCCGATTTTGTGGACCATATTGGGGTTCGCCGGCGGATCACCCTGTTTTCGAACAAGAAGGAGTCGGAGCGGGCCGGATCGATGATCGAATGGCTGATCGCGACTGGCGGCCGTATCACCGATCCGGATTTACAGCGGTGGATTGAATCCGTCCCCGCGGCGGTCCGGGGCAAGCTGGCCGAGTTCGGCCTGATAGCCGACAGTGGCGCCGGGAAGTCCATTGCCGATCACCTGACCGACTGGAAAGATTCACTGCTGGCGAAAGGCACCTCGGAGAAGCACGCCGAATTGCTCCACAACAGGGCAAAACGGATCCTTGAGACTTGCGGTGTTTCGGTCTGGTCTGATATCAACCTTCACCATGTGGAGATGACTTTGAGGGACATGCGGGCCAGCAAGGGAGAAGATGATCCGGGGATCAGCCACCAGACCCACAATTTCTATGTCCAGGCCCTCAAGCAGTTCGGCAAGTGGATCGTCCGGAACGGCCGGGCGATGAGTTCTCCTTTCGAGCATCTTCACAAGCTGAACGTGAAGACGGATCGCCGGCATGATCGCCGGGTGCTGACCGAGAAGGAAATCGGCCTGCTCTTGGGCTCTACAGCATCCGCTGAGCCGCGGTATGGCCTGAGCGGGCACCAACGGGCCCTCCTATACCGTTTGGCCTTAGAGACGGGCCTCCGGGCCTCTGAGTTGCGAAGCCTGACCGTATCCAGCTTCGACTTCGAGCGGCTGACTGTGACGGTCCGGGCGGCTTACAGCAAGCGCCGCCGTGAAGACGAGCTTCCTCTGCGGAGAGATACCGCCGACCTTTTGAAAGCGGCGTTGAGCGGGAAGCACCCGGCAGCCCCGGCGTTCTCCCTGCCGAGCCCGAGTAAAACCACGTTGCTTTTCCAGGACGATCTGAAGGCGGCCGGGGTGGTCTATGAGGTTGACGGCAAGTACGCCGATTTCCATGCTCTGAGGCATAGCTTCGTTTCGAATGTCGTCAAGGGCGGTGCCACCGTAAAGGAGGCGCAGACGCTGGCCAGGCACAGCACGCCGGGACTCACGTTGGGCGTTTATGCCCATATCGGCCTGAACGATATCCGCCGCGTGATCGACGGACTGCCGGCCACGCCCGATGCCCAGAAGATGGCGAAAACCGGGACCGATGGGGAAAGCCACTTGCCCTATACTTGCCCGAACCCTGCACAAAGTCGGGCAAGTTTAGACAAGTCTGGACAGTTGAGGGGTGCAGCAGCTTGCTCCGATTCCGGCAGGAAGAACGGATCGGAAATTCGGGGCGATGTCCATAAGTCCTTTGCAGGCAATGAAAAAGGCACCGAAAGAAAAATTCTCTCGATGCCTGAAAGTGATCGGAGGAGGAGGGATTCGAACCCCCGGTGGGTTGCCCCACAACGGTTTTCAAGACCGTCACCTTAAGCCACTCGGTCACTCCTCCAGTCGGCCCGTCGTGCGGACCGCTGTTGGTCCCAGTGTAGCGGAAAGGGGGGATTTTCGCAAGGGCAATTCATCTATGCCGCCGCAGGGACAATAAAAAAGGCCCTTGTGCAGGGCCTTTTGGTTTTTACTGAACATCGCCGCTAATCGTTGCTGCCGTAGAGCCAGCCCTCGTCGGCAAAGGAATACTCCAGCAGTTCGTCGGGCTTAAAGTACAGCCCGATCTCATAGACCGCCGATTCCGGAGAATCCGATCCGTGAATCAGGTTATATCCCTTGCTGCACCCGAAATCGCCGCGGATGGTGCCCGGCTCGGCGTTGAAGCCGAAGGTGGCTCCCATCATCTTGCGGCTCATGGCGATCACGCCGTCGGCCTCCCAGACCATCACAAGGACCGGCGACGAGGAGAGATACCTGACCGCCCCCTCGAAGAACGGCTTACCCTCGTGAACGGCGTAGTGTTTGCGGGCTAGGGCCTCGCTGATTCGCATGAACTTGGCGCTGACGAGTTTAAGCCCCTTTTCCTCGAAGCGGGTGATAATCCGTCCGGCCAGATGCCGCTGCACGGCGTCCGGCTTGATGATAATCAGAGTTCGTTCCTTCATGGCTCAGGCGATCTCGATTAGCTGCCGGGCACGATGAAGATTTCGACGCGGCGGTTGGCCGGGTTGCCGCCCTTGTTGGGCTTGTTCGGCTCGACCGGCCGGAACTCGCCGTAGCCCTTGACGGCCATGCGTTCCGACGAGATGCCGTTGCTTGTCAGCACGTTCATCACCGAGATTGCCCGGTGTACTGACAGGTGCCAGTTGGTCGGGTGCTTCTGCAGGGTGCTGGGTCGCTTGATCGGCACATCGTCCGTATGCCCCACCGCCACCATGTCAAACTTCTGTCCCTCCGGGCTGCTCATGATCCGGGCCAGTTGCTTCAGGGCTTCCTGGGCCGAGGCCGATACATCGTCACTGCCGGGGTTGAACAGCAGGTCGCTCTTGAACTTCAGCGAGCCGGTGGCCTCGTCGAAGCTGATCATGTCGCTGGTCTGGGCGAATTCCCGCAACTGGATATTCAGTTCCGGCGGAAGGACGGCGCCGCCCTGAAGCAGTTGGGCCTGCATCTTGGCGATCAGCGCCTTCTTGCTCTCCAGATCCGCCTGCAGGGCCGCGATCCGCGCATCCGTTGCGCCCGCCTCCGCGCTGCCCCGGCTGCGGCACTGGTCCAGGTTCCGCTGGACCTGCTCCAGGTTCATCGAACACTGAGTTGCCTGGCTTTCCAGGTCCGAAATCCGATCCTGCTGAAGCCGATTCTGTGCCATCAGCTCATCATACTTCTGCTGAGAGACGCCGCATCCGGCCGCCGTCAGCATGACCAAAACCGATGCAACCAACACCCGTGTACCCATATTCTTTCCTTTCATCCTTGATTAGCGATTTAGAATGTCCATGACCTATCCGGCAAAAAAACTCCGACACACCGAAATATTATTCGGCTTTATTGGATAAAATCCATTTTATTTTTTTGCTTTCTTTTCTTTTTTCGCCTTTTTCTCTTTCTGGGGCTTGGCGGCCTTGGTCCGGGAAGCGGTCTTGGCGGCTTTGCCGTTGCCGCCCCCGCCGAGGGCCGATGAAAGGATCGCCAGCAGGATCAGGGTCAGCAGAGCGCCTCCGATAACGATGATCCAGATCATTCCGATCCCGAACATCTGGGAATCAAGGGACGCCAGCAGACCAGGGGTAATATCCATCAGACCCGCCCCGAGGGCGATGGCCGCCAGGATGAGGATGATAAAGGGGATAAACATGGCAACGCCGTAGGCCGAGGTGGCCGGGTCAACCGGGCTGATCGCCACGAGTTGGGCCTGGGGTCCGGCGGGAATCTCCTGGATCATGGGTTCAGCCGGACCTGCCATGGGCATAGGCGCCGCGGCGAGATCCTCCGTCTCCTGCACTTCATCGAGCAGACCGGTCGGGCCTTCACCGGCGGCGATATCCGGCGCCCCCATATCCACGGCATCGGCGCCTCCGGCGGGCAGGATATCGTCCAGCACCGCCCCCAGCGAGGTATCGTCCGCCTGCAGCGACAGGTCCAGGAGCCCCGAGCCGCTGCCCAGACTCTCCATATTGCCGTCTGCGTCCAGGCTCTCGATCTCGTCCAGTTCGTTGCCGGCGGCCGCCGCCTTGGTCTCGCCCATGCTGTCCGCCGTCAGTTTATAGGCATCGTCCGTCTCATCGAGGACGTTGATGCCCATCGAACTGGCCAGGGTGTCAGCCGCGGTGATGTCTTCGCTGCTGCCGGCCATGCTCAGGCCAAAGCCGCCTTCGCTCTCGGGACCCCGGGAGGGTTTCTTGGGCGTCTCCGGCTCATCGTCCGGCTCCAGCTTGATTTCCGAGGCGGATTCGAGGTTGATTTCTGAGGTCTCTTCCAGCTTGAGGTCGAAATCCGTTCCGGCCGCCGTCAGGTCCAGAAGCCCGTGTTCGTCCGCCGAGAGTGTATCGACCTGCTGGGGATCGAACAGGGGATTGCCCCGATCCAGGAACTGACGGAGCTTGCCCTCCTTCACGAGGTTCTTGATTTCCTGCTCGCTCTTGCCGAGCTTGTCCATGACTTCCTGCATCGTGTAGTATTTACCGGCCATAAAACGATTCCCAATAAAGTGTCAATGACGATTTACAAACTCGTTACGGAACTTCTATCAGGGGCGATTCGACGGGCTTACCCGCGTTTTCGCCGCCTTCCGGCTGGCTGCTGAGGCCCTCCAGGAACTTTTTAACGGCCTGGGGGGACGGCTCACCGCTGTTGAAATCCGTCAGCCGACAGTCATATTCCCAGCTTCTTGCCGCCATCAGCCGCAACTGGCTGAAGCCTGGCTTTCGATTGGATATTTCATAGATCCAGAGCGTCTGGTTCTTTGTGTCCACCATCGCCAGACCGTAGGTCTCGCGCCCCACCTGCATCGGGACCGCCATGATGGAGGAATCGTTCCCGATCAGGGCGTCATAAAGGTCGTCCGCCGCCTGCGCCTCAGGGTGCGAGGGGGCAAAAAGCACGACCGCACCCAGGATAAACCCGGTGACGGCAGCGGCGGCGATTCGGAAGAGATTCGTTTTCTTTTGCATTTTCTGATTTTAACCAAAATGCGCAGTATTCCGCCCTTACTAACCCTCCAATTATATCTGACAAGGCCATTCATGCAACTTCTTTTTTAGAGGGAATTTGCCGAAATTCACACCCGTCGGGAACCCCCCGGATTGTCGCCGATTTTTAAAGATTCCGACGGCATCATAGGAGATAAAATGTACATAAAATATCCTTCTATGTATAAAACAAACTTCGATAACAACCATTCCGCCGTCTTCAAAAAGTATCGTACTCTTAATCTATTAAGACCGATTGAATTACAGTGAAAAGCGGGAAAATCTATTTGATTTTTTCAAAAAACTCGGAAAACATAATTTTTACTTGACAACGGAGAGAGGGGGGGGGAATTTAGGACTTGTATAGATTTCAAGGTACGACACCAAGGGCTTGAAAAGGAAATGACGGGCTAAGGCGAGGCGGATCTGCAACCCAGAGCGACATCCGGCGATATTTCATCTTGCTTGAGCAAAATCGCGTATCTTGCAAAAGGAGTTTACGTATGCGCCTATTCAGCTTTTCCATTCATAAAGCATCTCTGTTGCTGATGGTTTTTCTTGTTTTTTCGTCTTCTTTTGTGTTTGCACAGGGGGAAATCCCGCCGCAGGTTTTGGACTGGCAGCAGGCGGCGGAGCAGTGCACAAGACAAAACGATTATGTCGGCGCCTGCGCGAACCATCGAAACATTGTGGAGACTTTTCCTCAAACCGAGTATGCATTTCGATCCTGGTATCATCTGGCATTACTGAATATAAAGTACGGCAACGATACCCTGGCGGACGAAGCCATCCAGCATCTGCTTTCAGATTATGCGAATTATGAAGAAATTGACACTCGCCTAAGGCGAATTGCGGCTTCCTGTTTAGACGTCGATCAACCCGCCCGGGCCAGGCAAATCTGCCAAACCCAATTATTAAATTGTCAGAACCGAACGGAAGCCGTAATCATGCTGAGTGTCCTGGCGATTGCTCAAATACAACTGAGAGAATATTCAGAAATTGATTCCATCGTTCATAAAATAACAAATGGTTATAGTGATGAAACGGAGGCTTGTAAGAGTATCCGAAAAATAGCAACAGCATGTTTCGATGCGAATCAATTTACCAAAGCGAAAGAGTTATGTCAATTGGCGCTATCAACCTGGCCCGATCATCCTGAAGAGATATTTATTCTAAGTGATCTCGTCAAGAATGATATTCGGCTGAGAGACTATCCCGGTGCAGAGGATGCAACGGCCCTATTGCTATCCAAATACCAGGGTCAAATGGGTAACAATTCTGTTCAACAAAAAACTGTACAGAAAATTGCCGACTTTTATCTCGACTTTAATCGGCCCCTGCAGGCAAGACAGATCTATGAATGGCTGCTCCGGCAAGACCCTGATCAGCGATCAGCCTGGACAACCGGAAAGATGGTACAGGTCTTCATAGGGCTGGATGATCCGAATCAGGCACAGACAGAGACGGAACTGCTCTTCGGTACCTATACAGAACCTGCCGGTAAATTTTTATCAGCGGTGGTCGATCTCCAGAAATACTGCTTTAAGAAAAAACTCTACCTGCAAGTATTGGAATTGGGAGAACGGGCGCTGGCTTTGTATCCGGATCATAAAGAAAGCGCATGGGTGCAGATACAAAATATCGATTCGATCATGAATCTGAACGGCCCGAAGAACGTTGAATATGCCATTCAGTTATATCAGGATTTGTCCGCGGCAAGCTCGGATCCGAAAGTACAGATCCGCTGCGCCGAGGGCATCGGCAAGGGATATGTCCGGCTGGACAATGACGCCGGCGTGCAGGAACAGATGGATCGGCTTTATACAGACTTTTTTCCGGATCATCCGAAAGAAGCGGTTGATTCGGTGCTTGATATCGGAGAGGAATACTACTGGGCCGCCCAGGCGGCCGCTATGAGAAAAGACCCACAATCGGCGGCGGTCTTCTATGAAAAGGGGATCAACGTTCTGTCGGGGACACTTCCCATCCTGCCGGATGCGGATACCCGGTGTATGGCTTTTTACATGATCGGGCTTGATTACTGGTATTTGGAACAGTGGCTTCCGGCGGCGGATGCATTTATAGATTCGGTTGAGGCCAATTCTCAGTTCATGTTTGCCGATGCAATGCACTGGCTGGTAGCCGACTGCTATGAAAAGCTCAAACAGAATGGATCTGTATCTGCGGAGACGGCGGACGGGATGATTGAGTGGGGATATCAGACCCTGTTTAATGAGTATCCCGGCAGTCCGAGGACAGAACATGCGGCCCTGCGATTAGGCGAGATCAATCTGGAGCGAGGCCAGCCGGTGACGGCATGTTTGTATTTCAACTGGTTCCTGGATCATGCGTTTGAAAAGGATATGCGGATTGCGGCCGTGGAAAAGATCCTGGAAGGAATGCAGGGGTGCAACCGATGAATAAGTACAGAAGCTTATTTGGAGCGTGCCTGATTGGAATCGGAGTGCTTGGGGCCGTCAGTACAGCCTGTCCTCCTCCTCCGCCGCCGCCGTGCGGTAAGTGCTGGGGCAACTGGCCGGACTGTGACCAGTATCTGGGCTGCAATCCTCCCTGCAATCTGGCCTTGTGCGAGGAGTGCGACTCTGCCTGCAGTTGCACGGATAAATGCGAGGAGGGACAAAGCTGCTGCAGCGGCAACTGCTGCGACCACGCCTGCTGCGGTAATAACTGCTGCGAGCACGAGTGCTGCAATGGGCTCTGCTGCGAAGTGGATGAGGAATGCGTTGACGGCGAGTGCAAGGAGATATGTGAAGATAACACGGACTGCGACATGTCAGGTTGCGAGGTATGCGAGGGCGGATACTGCGAGTATTCCTGCGAAGCCGATGAGGAATGCATCAACGGCGAGTGCCAGGTACCCTGTACGGACACGGCCGACTGCGATACAATGAACTGCGAGGTCTGCGTGGAAGGGGGATGCCAGTCCCTGTGTCCGCCCAACTACGTCTGCCGTTATGGGGCTTGCGTGCCGATCACACCCTGCGACGAGGACAACCCATGCAGCGCCGACCAGTGCCAGTCCTGTGCGGATGGGGCCTGCGCCTCGACCTGCGAGGATTGCGAGCTTTGCGACGACGGAACCTGCACGGCATGTCCGGCGGGGTATGAGTGCGTGGACGGGGACTGCCGGAAGACCTGTACGGACAGCGGGGACTGCGATGCGGCGGCGTGCGAGGTCTGCTCGGGCGACGGCCACTGCGCCAGTACCTGCGACGAGGCGGCCGGCGAGGAGTGCGTCAACGGGCAGTGCACCTACACCTGCGAGGATTCGAACGAGTGCGACCAGGCCCACTGCGAGGGGTGCGTGGGCAGTTCCTGCCAGTCCCTGTGCGCGGCGGACGAGGACTGCATCGACGGGGAATGCCGCGGCCCTTGCGACGATGACAGCGACTGCGACAGCGCGAATTGTGAATCGTGTAGTACCGACGGCCATTGCGAGTCCACCTGTACGGGTTGCCAGACCTGCCAGGGGGGCACGTGCACGGACTGCCCGGAGGGTCAGACGTGCGCGGACGGGGAGTGCAAGACGGCGTGCGAGGACGACGGCGACTGCGAGAGCGCCAACTGCCAGGGGTGCGTGGAGGGGGTCTGCGAGGACCTGTGCGCGGCCGGCGAGGACTGCGTCAACGGCGAGTGTGCGGGGCAGTGCACGGATGACGGCGACTGCGGGCCCTGTGAGACGTGCGGTGCGGGCGGCCGCTGCGAGT
>JBNRMP010000043.1:0-3022 GCA_050309685.1 Anaerohalosphaeraceae bacterium | reverse complement strand
GAGCCGTATGTAAGCCGGCAGGTCTGGGCAATGGTTCAGCTTCAGCTTCTGACCGCGGCCCGGCCGGGGGAGATCTGTAAAATGCGGCCCTGCGACATCGACACCAGCGGCAAGATCTGGTTCTACTGTCCTGCCGAGCACAAGACGGCACATCACGGCCACGACCGCAAGATCTACATCGGCCCCAAGGGCCAAGAGGTTCTGCGACCGTTCCTGCTCCGGCCTGTGGAGAGTTACTGCTTCTCGCCAGCCGAGGCGGAGGCCGAGCGGAGGGTCGAAATGCATGAGAACCGCAAAACATACCTGTCCTGCGGCAATTTGCCGGGGACCAACTGCAAGGAAAACCCCAAGCGGAGAAAAGGAGATGTTTATACCAGAACCTCCTATTATAAGGCAATCACCAGAGGTGTCGAGGCGGCCTTCCCGCCGCCATCTCACCTGGCCCAGCAGCCCGGCGAGAGCAAACTGGCCTGGCAAAAACGCCTGACCAAAAAGCAAAAAACCGAGCTCAAAGCCTGGTACAAGCGGTTCCACTGGCACCCCCACCAGCTTCGCCATAACGCCGCCACGTTCCTGCGTAAGGAGTTTGGCCTGGAGGTTGCCCGGATCATCCTGGGCCACCGGTCAACGGCGATGACGGAAGTCGATGCCGAAGCGGACCAAGAGAAGGCGCTGGAGGTGATTGGAGGGTGGGGTAGAATCTAATCCGCTCCGTTTTCCAGTTTCATCTTGCCAAAGGCCCTCTTGGGACGGTCCTATTCAAGATACGACATGGGCATTGGGTTGATTTTCTCGGCCGCCTCGAATGGGGAGAGTCGGCCCTCCGTCAGATGCAGCGTCGCTATCCGGATCATGTCATTCATCGAGCCCGGCACGCGACGGTCGGACATCTTGACAAACAGCGTCTCGGTTGCGTTGGGGGCAATCAGCCTGCGAAACTGAAATTCATATCCATCGCTGGACATGAATTCGGCCATCTGGCTCATAACATGATCGATGAAGCTGGCGTTATCGGTGATGCCGCGCCCGTGCAGGACAATCGAATATAAAGATATGGAATTGGCAACGATGACATACTGCGCCCGCTGGGCGGTGAACAGGTGGGCAGACCAGTCAAGATAGGGACTGCCCGGCACCGGGCAATGAAGAGACGGAGACTCTTTTATCTTTTTGGCCATTTTTTGCGTAAGGCGAAATATCATATAACCCTCTACTCCATTTAAATGCATAACGGAACTGGGGATAATCCGATTCTACCCACCTCTCCGAACCGAATCATCGCCGTATTTCTCTCTAATTTTGTCGAATGCCGTATCGATTTTCTTTTGTTTCTCTTCCTGTGGGTCCGTAAACAACAGTCCCTGCCCCTTCCCCTCAGGGGAAAGTCCTGATACCCCGAAACCCAGCAGCCTCAGTGGCCCTCCGGATTTCTTATGCCACTGATTAAAAAGTCTCTGAGCCTCTTGCAGGAGGGTTTTAGTGGTATTTGTGCCGTGGTCCATGGTAAAACTGCGGGTGACCGTTTTGAAGTCGCCTGTCCGGAATTTCAACATCAGGGTGCGTGCCTGGAGTTTATCTTCTCGGAGCCGCTGGGACACTTCTTCGATCTGATGAAGGAGAATCCCCGAAAGGGTTTCCCCGTCTCCGATGTCCACGGCAAAGGTTTCCTCAGCAGAGATACTCTTTGCCTCTGAATAGGGCTCCACTTTCCGGTTGTCAGTCCCCTGCGCAAGCCGGAGAATATCGTCCACCTGGTTACCAAAGACCCTATTGAGCTGATAACGAGGAGCCGTCCTGAGCTGGGCAACAGTCCGGATTCCCACCTTTTCCAGTGCTTTGTCCGTAACCCTTCCGATTCCCCAGATCCGGGAAACGGGCAACGGATCAAGGATCTGCTGCTTATTTTCCTCTGTAATCACGGTGAACCCGTCCGGCTTATCCAGATCGGAGGCCAGTTTGGCCAGGAACTTGTTGGGGGCGACGCCGACCGAAGCGGTCAGGCCCGTTGCGGCTTTGATCTCTTCTTTGATTTTTCTGCCGATTATCTCCGCACTGCCAAACAGGGAAATGCAGCCGGTTACATCCAGGAACGCTTCATCCAGGGAGAGAGCCTCGACCTCCGGGGTGTAGTTGTGAAAAATCCGGTGGATCTGCCGGGAAACCTCAACATAGCGGCTCATCCGGACGGGCAGGAGGATCGCCTGGGGGCAGAGCCGCAATGCCTGGCTCATCGGCATGGCGGAATGAATACCGAACCTGCGGGCCTCATAGGAGCAGGCGGCGACAACCCCCCTTTCCCTGGGGGTGCCGCCAACCAGGACCGGCTTGCCCTTGAGGGAAGGATTGTCTCTGGCCTCAACCGAGGCGTAGAAGGCATCCATGTCAATATGAAGAATGTACCGTCCCATCAAACCAACTCAGACTTTTATGTTCATGCTTGCTACCGAAGAATACCTTGAATAGGATAATATTTCAATTGATTTCGCCAGGAATGTCATGGCGATCGATCCACGGCTTGGTCCAAACTACCGTATCAGCTTGCCAGGTTCCTGCGCAAAGTCAAAGAGAGCCCCACGGGCTTTTGGGTCCCCTGGGCGAAATGAGAGTAAGACGGAGGTTAAGTGTAGGTTGTCTTAAAATATAATGCCTGTTACATAGAGGGACTATAGGGAAAATGCCTATTTTTTGTTCTTGAATACTTGGAACCAATTCATCACTGCACCCCCACCCGCTTCGCCACAATGCCGCCACGTTCTTGCGTAAGGAGTTTGGCTTGGAAACCGGATCATCCGAGGACGCCGGTTGGCAAAGATTACGGAGTCTATGCCGAAGTGGACCAGGAGAGTGATTGGGAGGGTGAGGTGAAGGAGAAAACCAGGCATGATCCGCATTACCCGGTTCACCCCCACGTGCGTGGGGAAGATGTGTCGCGGGCGTCCCGCCCGCGCCTTCTCGTCGGTTCACCCCCACGGGCGTGGGGAAGATTGGCTCCACGACATGCTTCGCCGGCCCGATATCGGTT
>JBNRMP010000042.1:0-17697 GCA_050309685.1 Anaerohalosphaeraceae bacterium | reverse complement strand
GGCTTGGCCGGAGCGGGGGCCGGTGCCGGCGCCGGCGCCGGTTTGGGGGCGGAGTACGCCGGTTCCCTCATGCAGGCGCAGCCGGTTAGGACGAGGATTGATAAGATGGTTAATGCAAACAACAACTTTCTCATGATAAATCTCCTTAACAGTGGGTCGATGTTAAAACAGGGAACATGCTCACATAAACTGATGAGGGGACCATTTCAGGGAGGAGCCTTGTTGCTTTGGCTATGAGCTTTGTCCACAAACATGCCGATTTAATAGTTTTTTATTCCGAAATCTTTGTCCCTAATCTTTGATTATGATATATGATATACCATAAAGTGTCGATCTAAATTTAAGTAATTCCCTTAATTTCTCGTGCTTTAGCTTTTGACGAGCGGAAACGGCGGGTCTATAATGAGGGGGCATCGGCGTAAAACGGAGTATAATTCATTTGTTATCAGGCACTTATGCAGACGGCTTTACTGGTTGCGGCGGTTCTCACAACGGCGGTTCTGGCGGCGGGGATTTTTTATCTAATCCTGGGCGTGCAGGCGAATCGGCGCGAGTCGGCGGCTCACGGCAGCGCGATTGCCATGCTGGCTCAGCAGATGGAGACGGTGCGAAACCGGGCCGAACAGCTCAGCGAGTCGGTCGATAAGAATCTCCAGGCCGGGCAGCAGACGATCACTTCGTTTCTGACGCAGAGCAGTCAGACGCTCGGACAGCTTCGCGAGCAGCTCGGCCGCCTCAAGGGCGACAGCGAGCAGATGGTGCGGATCGGCCAGGACATCCGCGTGCTGCACGATATTCTCAAGTCGCCCAAGCTGCGCGGGTTGTTCGGTGAGCAGTCGCTGGGCAATCTGCTGATGAACATCCTGCCGGCGGAGCACTTTGTGCTGCAGCATTGTTTTCGCTGCGGGCGGGTGGTCGATGCGCTGATTCGGCTGCCGGATTTTTCGGTGCCGATCGATGCGAAGTTTCCGCTGCCGTCGTTCGAGCGGATGATCGCCGCGACGGATGAGGAGGAGCGCGGCCGCCTGCGCCGCCAGTTTCATATCGACGTCTGCAAACATATCGACAAGATCGCCGACAGCTACATCTTGCCCAGCGAGGGCACGCTGGATTTTGCCCTGATGTATATTCCCGCGGAGAACGTTTATTACGAGACGATCATCCACTGCGACGGGGACCGCGCGGATCTGCCGGCGTATGCGGCGGGCCGCAAGGTGATTCCCGTTTCGCCGAACCTGCTCTACGCATACCTGATGACGATTGTCATGGGGCTTCACGGTCTGCGGATCGAGAAGCAGGCGGCCCGGATTCGGGCGGATCTTCAGCAGCTTACCGGCGGGCTGTCGGCTTTTCTGACGCACTGGGAGGTTCTCGGGCGTCATCTGCGCAATGCGCAGGGGCAGTATGAGGAGGGGCAGATCAAACTCAACAAGTTCACGCTTCAGCTCGAACATGTCCGCCGGCCCGAGGCGCTGGAGGAAGCGGGCGAAACCGGTGACTGTCCCTAATTTTGTTGAAGAAAACCGGTGGCTGTCCCTATTTTTGTTTCTGATTATCCCCTGGCTTTGGCGTACCAGTCGGGGTCCTGCGCGAGCTTTCGGCGGGCCTCGTCGGTCATCGCCGTGAAGGCGGGATAGTCGGAGTTCCAGGCGCGCTGAGTAAACGGCGTGGTCCGCATCTTCTCGACCTCGACCTCGGCATCGCGGAAGTAGGAGCCGTAGATGTGGAGCGAGTCGCTGATATCGACGTAGCGTCCGACGCGGACCGAGCGTCCGAGGCGGTCGGCGAGGCGGTCGGCGATGGTCTTCTGCAGATCGGTCAGGGCGTAGGCGTTCATGAACCACGCCTTGTAGAGGTCGCGGCTGCGCCAGTGGGTGTTCATGTTCAACACGAGCCGGTCGTTTTCGTCGCGGGTCAGGCGGCACCAGATTCGCTGGAGGCAGGGGGGATCGTCGGTCTTCGGGTCGGCGGAGGGCATCCAGGTGATGGCCTGGGCCCGGCGGGTGTGGTCGCAGGCGGCGAGGGCCTCGACGATATAGTCAATCTGGTTGACGCGGGCGAAGGGTTTGGGGGTGTCGGGGTCGCGCAGGTTTTCCACGGGGGTGTAGGCAAAGAGCCGCTCGTGGTAGGTGTAGGTCCATTTGCCCGCGGCGGGGTCGATCCAGTGGTCGTGGATGCCATCGAGGACCTCCTGGCGGTAGGCCTCAAGCTCCTCGGGGCCGCCGGGGAAGTTTTTGTGGATTCGCGGCTCGTTGAAGGGATCGGAGACGGCGATCATGACGGTGGCGTCGCGGCTGGGCGGGTCGCCGGGGCGGTCGTACTGGGTCTTGATGACGAGGCCCTGGTCCCAGACGGCGACGACGGCCTTTTCCCATGCCTCGGGCAGACACGAGGCGCTGATGGTGATGGCCGGCACCTGGCCGGCGGCGGACTGGTTCATTCCATCCTCCCTGATACTTAGGTTAAAGTCCCAGTTCTTCGTTGGTGATATTGTACTGACTTCGCTGATTTTCGGGAACCTGTCGCAGAAGCTGGCGGGCCTCGGCTTCATAGACGGTGCCGGAGTAATCATGGATGATCTGGCGGCAGAGTTCGACGCCGCGTTTGTAGGTCGTTACGCGGCGGCCGCCGGCCTTCATGAAGAGGTCGCGGGTATAGGTAAGCAGTTTTTCGGCCTGGACGGCCTCTTCGGGGGGGAGCTCTCGATACTGGGCTTCCTCCCCGGTCGGAGCGACCACGAGGGGCGGGGCGATCAGCCGGTTGGGGTCGGCGACGCCTTGGTGCGGGGCCGGGGGACGATTGGGGTCCTCTCCGGGCGGCGTCATCTGTCCCTGCAAATTCTCGGGGGCGAAGGATTGCGCTGTCCGCGGCTTGAAGTCGATGCCGGTCATCTTTTTGAGCAGGAGGGGCAGGAAAAAGCCCTCGGCGGAGCCGGCGAATTTGACGCTGCCCTGCGGGTCCACCACGGTGACGAAGGGTGTCTGGGCGTTGGAGCGGAGGGGCAGGAGGGCCTCGCTGTCGGTTATCATAAGCTGGGGCCAGGGCCGGGGGGCCTTCGCAAGGGACTCCATCACCTGCTGCCGGCTGGTTTCGGCGTTGGTATTGACGCCGACAAAGCGGATTTTTTCGCTGTCGGCGGCGGTTCGGCAGAGGTCTTCCATGATCCGGGCCTGCTGATCGAGGGAGTTTTGGCCGTCCGCAGGGCTTGTGTGCTCGTCCGGGGAGGCATTGGTCGTCTGCTGAAGCAGTGAGGTCAGGCGGTCGCTCGGGGCGGCGGAAACGGGGCCGCGGGCGGGTTCCGGACGGGTATTCAACTGCCAGACGAGCATGCAGAGGGCGTATTTGCCGGGTTCGAAATCGACCGAACCGCCGTCGAGGGCCTGGACCCGAAACGAGGAGACGGTTCGGCCCAGCAAGTCATGGCGGAGGGAGTCGGGTTTGAAATCGAGTGTTCCGGCGGAGCCATAAAGGGGCTGGCCGGCCATTTCCATGCCGCCGGCGGAAGGGTCGTTGGTCCGTCGCGGCGGGCGCGGGCGGAAGGGCCGCTTGTCGGCAAGAACGGAGAAAAACTGGTGGGATACCCAGGTATCGGAACCGGCATCGCCAAGGCGGCCAGCCCGGCCGGAGTTCATCACGGCGTGGCTGAGATCGCCTTTGTGGTATTCCACCCAGGATTGGAGGAGAAAGTAGGACGATTTCTGTCGGTCGTCAAACTCGGTGAGACACTTGCGGCTTGCCTCGATAAGCTGATCGGCGTAGTCCATTTTTGCGGCGTCCAGCTCATCCAACTGATTGACGGTGTTAAATACGTCTTTCAGGATTTCATCGATCTTCTGGGCGGCCGCCTGGGCCTGGTCCCGGAGGAGCTGCTTTCGCGGGTCCATCTGATCGGCCGTCGGCGTTTCGTTATTTCTCGAGCTGCCGCGCTGGGCCGCGAGGACGGCTGAAAGCGGGAAGACCCAATATACAACAAAGATGATCTTTATAATGGCCATTTTGTTCATTCGTAACTCCGTAACATTGAGGTCGATACCGCCGGTCCCTCTTTCCGGCTTCTTTTGCCAGGCTTCATCCTATCAGTATTTGGGGATGAAGCAAAGGATTTTCTTGCGAATCGGGCCGTCTGAGACGGTTTTCGATAAGGCGGCGGTGCGGGATTTAAAAGTCGGGAGCACGGTCAAGCCCGCAAGAGGGGCTTTGGCCCATGCGGCTCCTGTGTCATGCCCCGTTTGATTGGGTCAAAACAAGGCAGCCGCCGGCTTTACTTGTTGGGAGTAAAACCGGTCGGCTGCTCTATCGCTTTGCCGTCCGAGGACGGCATTGGAACCGTGATGACCGTCTGTTCCTTCTTCGTCCGTTGATGTTAAAGGTTCATCCGCATTTCAAACCCCGTGCGGTTACTTGCTTCCGGGCCAGCCCCAGCGATGACCGGTGCGGTTGAGGTTGCGTTCAACGTCGCCGTTGGCGTCGCCGTCGCGATCATACCAGCCGCTCTCGCCGTTGTGGTCCCGGTATTTCAGCGTTTCGCCGTCGCGGTCCTCGTACTTCAGTTCCTCTTCGGCATACGGCGTTACGATGTCTTCGCCGTCGGTCTCGACCTCATACCATTCGCCGTTCGCTTCGCCATGGCGGTACTCAAGCTCGCCGTCGGGTTTGTCCTTATGGTGAAACGTCTGATCGCCATTATGGGCCTTCATATCGGCGTCGAATTCGGAATCGGTCTCCGTCTGCACGTCCTGCCATTCGCCGTCGGCCCCGCCCGGCCCGGTCCGCTCGCGCGGATAGGTCGGCCAGCCGGGAACGACGCCGTCGGACGCGCCGGGCTCGCTTTCCATGGGCTCGCTTTCCATGGGCTCGCTTTCAATGGGTTCGGCCGCTTCGCCGTTCATCTCGCCGTTCAGGTCGGGGGCCTCTTCGACGGGGGCCGGCGCCGGCAGGAGAATGATGCCGCTCTCGGGCTCCGCCCTCAGGCGCTCGCCGTTCATCTCACCGTTGGTCTCGGGCGAGTCGGGCTCCGCCATCGGGGTGAGGTCCGGGGCGGGTTCATCCTGGGGCAGGTTATAAAGCCAGCCCGATTCCGTCTCGGGGACCACGTAGATATCCTCATCTGCGCTCAGGGCGACCACGCTGCCTCCCGCTGCGATGAGGACGGCCGCCAAGGCCGGGACGATGCTCCTTGTTTTCATGGTACTGCTCCTTTCTGGACTTCTCGTTTGCCCATTTGCTGCTACGAAGGCCGCGCCAGGGCGTTCCTGAGGAGATTGCCGATATACAGAAAGGAACGAAAAATCAGCACAAACCTGCCTATTGCAACGGAAAGGATGCTTAGGGATAATGCTTAGTTTCCCCGAACAAGAACGTTAAATGGAAGTGATAGACGGATATAACGGTATGAAAACCATTGTTTTGCTGCTGATCTCGAATGTCTTTATGACCTTTGCCTGGTACGGGCATTTGAAATACAAGAACAGTCCGCTGTGGACCGTCATTCTGGTAAGCTGGGCGATTGCGTTTCTGGAGTACTGCTTTCAGGTGCCCGCCAACCGGCTGGGGCACGGGCAGTTCAACGCCGCCCAGCTCAAGACGATCCAGGAGGTGATCACGCTGGTGGTCTTCAGCGTCTTTTCGGTGCTTTATCTCCGCGAGGAGTTCCGCTGGAATTACGTCGTCGGCTTCGCGTTCATCGCCGCCGCGGTGTTCTTTATTTTTCACAAGTGGTAAGGACGGCAAAAAAGAAATACGTTTATTTTGAATTATCAGACATACTGGATGTCTTTGGTGATATATATGTAAGAGAACCCCTGAATTATGGGATTAAAGAAGAAAATCTCTCATTTTTCAGAAATTCTGACTTGAACGTCGAGAAAAGGCAATATAATGGATAAAACAAGAGAGGTTTTGAGAAAAGGAGGCAGACATGGAAGATAACATTCTCGTCAAGGCCAATGCTTATTGCGAAGCTATCTCATCCTCACAGCGGGCTTTCAGTTGATATTATTGGTGTTATAGACACGGGGGCAGATTGCTCTGCTATGCCAGCCAAACTTGCAATATTGTTAGGACATGATCTTAAAAGGGGCGACCCCAAAATGATAGGTACGGGAAATGGCATTGCTTGGGCTTATTCACATTCCGCAAACGTGCTTCCATTCAATGTTAAGGCAGCGTTCAGATAAGGCGCTGGGCGGGTTCCCAATTTCCTTCGATTCACTGAGGAGAGGTCGCGGGAATGACGGGACGCATTCATTCAGATTGCTCCAAGAGGCGGCGCCAGGCGGCGATGTGGTGAGATTCGTCGTCGGCGTCGCGGGTGAGGGTTTGGCGGGTGTCGTCGTCCCAGGGGGCGGCACTGAGCAACTCGCCGTAGTGGGCGACGGCCTTTGATTCCACCCAGATTCCCATCCGCAATATTGCCTTGGGTCCCCGCAGGCGAGAGGCGAGGCCGAAGACGATGCCGACGATCCACCATGTCCAGCGGAAAAGGGACGGGCGGAAGCCGTACTCGTAAAGCCGAGTTTGGAAGTCCTGAACATGGGTCATCTCGTTGCACATGGCGGCGATGAGCTGCCGGTTGAGCTCGCTTTCGCCTCGGGTGATCTGGAAGCGGTAGATGTTGACCGCCATAAGTTCCAGCGAGTGCAGGGTTTGCAGCGCCTTGCGAAGGCGGGCGCGGTCGGCGGGGGGAAGGCGGCGGCCGCGAAGGGCGATCCCGGACTGACGCCACTCGGGACGCAGCACCCGATCCGTCTGATCGCCGGCCGCATAGTCGGTTTCGTGATCCATTTTGGGCTTTCTTTTTTTCCGGAACTTTACTATGGTTATGGCTGTATTATCTGAAAACGACGACGATTGTCAAATTCAGATTATATTCGGAGCCGTAACAATGGACTTAGTCGCCTATTTTAATGGGGTCGAGGGCACGGGGGTGCTGGCGACGAGCAATTCATCGGGTCGGGTGAACATGGCGATCTACACCAAACCGCATGTGATCGACCCGACCACCGTGGCGTTCGTCATGAAGGAGCGGCTCAGCCATCGAAACCTCACGACAAACCACCACGCGGCTTACCTTTTTATGGAGCGGCGGCCGGGCTATCACGGGCTCCGGCTGGCCCTGACGATGCTGCGGGAGGAGATCAACCACTCCCTGGTCGAGGCCATGCGGCAGAAACAGCCCGTGATGTTTCCCGCGGCCGACGACTCCAGCAAATTCGTCGTGATCTTTCAAGTCGATCAGATCCGCCCGCTGGTGGGCGACTATCAGGAGGAGAAGGGAGACCTGTAGGTTGATGTGAACTCCCTGAAAAAAGGTCCGTAAGAGGTATGGCGGAAACCAATAGTCGAACCTGAGTCGTTCAGAGATACGGAAGGAACGCGATGACCTGGTTTGAGGTGGAACAGATTGCTCGGTTTGTCAGCGACCTGGAATCCGCCCTGGATGACTGGAAGCTGAACAACGTCCAGATGCGCGAGAAGCTGGCCGAACTGGAGCGGGTCAATGCCCGTCTCCAAAACGTTGCCCGCGCCCGCGGACTTTCGGCGGCCCCCGTCCTCCTCCAGGCGATTCGGGATCTGGACGAACAGATCCGCCTCTGCGATCGGAGCATCCGGGAACGTCTTATCTCCAACTGACGCAAATAACGCCCTCGCCGATATGACCGGCGGCACGGTCAAACTTCGCCTGACCGTGCCGCCGGTTTAAGTTGCTTCTAAAATCCGCTCAACTTGCGGCTACTTCGATTCAAACTCCGCGTCGATGACGTCGCCGTTCTTGCGCCGGACCTCTCCCTCCTGTGGAGGCGTCTGTTGGCCCTGCTCGGGACCGGCCCCGCCCTGGGGACCCTGGGCGCCGGCTGCGCCGCCCTGTTTGCGGGCGGCCTCCTCGTAGAGCACCTTGCCCAGCTCCTGCGAGACCTGCCCGAGCCGATCCATCGCGTTGCGGATGGCCTGGGCGTCGTCGCCTTTCGTTGCTTCTTTGAGGTTGGTCACGGCGTTTTCGATGTTGCCGCGGACCTCGGCGGATACCTTGTCGCCGTGCTCTTTGAGCGTTTTTTCGGTCGTGTAGATAAGCTGATCGGCCTGGTTCTTGAGGTCGATCACCTCGCGGCGCTTCTTGTCCTCCTCGGCGTGCGACTCGGCGTCTTTGCGCATCTTTTCGATTTCCTCTTCACTGAGGCCCGACGAGGACTGGATCTTGATCGACTGCTCCTTGCCCGTGCCCAGGTCCTTGGCGGACACGTTGAGGATGCCGTTGGCGTCGATGTCGAAGGTGACCTCGATCTGGGGCAGGCCGCGCGGGGCCGGCGGGATGTCGGAAAGCTGGAAGCGCCCCAGCGTCCGGTTGTCGCGGGCAAACTCCCGCTCTCCCTGCAGGACGTGAATATCGACGCTCGTCTGGTTGTCGGCCGCCGTGGAGAAGATCTCCTTTTTGCTCGTCGGGATGGTCGTGTTGCGCTCGATGAGTTTGGTCATCACCCCGCCGAGCGTCTCGACGCCCAGCGACAGGGGCGTTACGTCGAGCAGCAGAATGTCCTTGACGCCCGCGTCCCCGGCGAGCACCGCCCCCTGGATGGCTGCGCCGATTGCGACCACCTCGTCGGGGTTGAGACTCTTGTTGGGTTCCTTCTGGAAGATCTCGCGAACGGTCTGCTGCACCTTCGGGATTCGCGTTGAGCCGCCGACCAGCAGCACCTCGTTGATGTCTTTGGGCGAAAGCTTTGCGTCGGCGAGTGCCCTGCGGCACGGCTCGCGCAGACGGTCGAACACAGGCTCGCAGAGCGCCTCGAATTTGCTGCGCGTCAGCGAGATGTTCAGATGCTTGGGGCCCGTCTGGTCGGCCGTGATGAACGGCAGGTTCACCGTCGTCTCCACCTGCGTGCTCAGCTCGCACTTGGCCTTCTCCGCCGCCTCTTTGAGGCGCTGGTGGGCCATCGGGTCCTGGCGAAGGTCGATGCCCTCCTGCTTGCGGAACTCGTCGGCGAGGCAGTTGATGAGCACCTCGTCGAGATCGTCGCCGCCCAGGTGGGTATCGCCGTTGGTGCTGAGCACCTCGAAGACGTTGTCGCCGATGTCGAGGATCGAAATATCGAACGTGCCGCCGCCGAAATCGAAGACGGCGACCTTCTCGTTTTTCTTCTTTTCCAGCCCGTAGGCCAGCGCCGCGGCCGTCGGCTCGTTGATGATCCGCTCGACCTTCAGCCCCGCGATTGTGCCCGCGTCCTTGGTCGCCTGGCGCTGCGCATCGTTAAAGTAGGCCGGCACGGTGATCACCACCTGCTCGACCTTCTCGCCCAGGTAGTCCTCGGCCGTCTTCTTCAGATCCTGCAGGATTATCGCCGAGATCTCCGGCGGCGTGTATTCCTTGCCCCGGACCTCGACCCTCACCAGCTCATCCGATCCGCCCACGACTTTGTAGGGAACGATCTTCTCTTCCGCGCTGACCTCCCGATGCCGGCGACCCATGAACCGCTTGATCGAAAACACCGTGTTCTGCGGGTTGGTCACCTGCTGATGGCGGGCGGTCTGGCCGACGAGCCGCTCTCCCTTATCGGTAAAACCGACAACCGAGGGCGTCAGGCGGGAGCCGCTGGCGTTAATCAGCACCTTGGGACTGGTACCCTCCATGATCGCCACAACCGAGTTTGTCGTGCCAAGGTCTATACCTATAATTTTCGCCATTATATATCTCCTGTGCGTTTCCTTCTTGTCAATCTGACTGCATTTTCAGTACAGGGTAATACGTGCAAAGCCCGTGCCAGCAATGCTGCCGAGCTCCAAGTCTATGTACTGCAAGGATTTACGATTCAACTTCCCCGCCTTTCCCCGTGTCATATTGGCAGAATTCGCCCTCCACGCTGTGCTTTTGGCATAAGTGGTTTGCCATCGGCACTGACGATCTTCTCGATCCTCTTCGGCGCGGGTGAACGGGGGCGACTACTTCGTTTCGCGCGGCAGTTCGAGCAGTCCGTGGCCGCTGCGGCGGAGCTTGCCCTGGCGGACCAGCTCGTTCCACACCTCGTCCGGGTACTGGTCGGGCGGGCGGACGGCGAAGACGCCCGTCGAACCCCCCGAAAACGGCCCGCGTCCCAGCCGCGAGTCATCGTCCAGCGCCGTAAGCTTCAGCCGCTTCTTAAACGCCTTCATCGCGCGCTTGAGCGTTTCGGGATCGATGGGGCCGCCGAGGGTTGGCTGTTCTTCCGTCATAAGGATATCCTTTTATATTGTGAGTTTTTCAATAAACACACCACGGCCAAGCGGCCGCTTGACCGTGCCGCCCGTCGAAATGGGGTGACTGTCCCTGGTTTTGTTCGCATAAACAGGTGACTGTCCCTATTTTATTTTACCAGCTTTCGGGGCTCAGCGCATCTGACAGCGGGGCCGTCCACCACTTCGGGTTGCGCAGGTACTGCTTCATCCAGATCGCCGCGTTGACCCCGTCCGCGACGGCGGTGATAAGCTGCATCGCGGCCCCGATGCGGCAGTCCCCCGCCACGAACACCCCCGGAACCTTCGTCCGCAGGTAGGCCGGGTCGCACTTGATGAAGCCGTTCTCGGTCAGCTCGACGAATCCCTTGAGAAAGGCGGTATTCGGCTCGTGGCCCACGAAGATGAACACGCCGTCGCAGGCGATCTCCATCACCTCGGCCGTGCGGACATTCTTCACGAGGGCCTTCTCGACCTTGCCCTTGCCCTCGATGCGGGTGACGATGCTGTCCATCTGCAGCTTGATATTGGACTGTCCCTGCCGCGCCAGGTCCATCAGCTCCTCCACGAGGATTGCCGTTGCGCGAAACTCATCCCGCCGATGTATCAGCGTCACGTGGCCGGCGTACTTGGCCAGATGGATCGTCTCCTCGACCGCCGTGTTGCCCCCTCCGACGGCCACGACCCGCTTGCCCTTGAAGAACGGGGCGTCGCAGGTGCCGCAGTAGCTCACGCCTGCCCCCGCCGAGCGGAACTCCTCCTCGCCCGGCACGCCGAGCTTGCGGTAGGAGCTGCCCGGCGAAAGGATGACGACCCTGGCGAGATAGACCTCCGAATCGACGCGGACCTCGATCATCCCGTCATCCCGGCGGCTCAGGCCGGTCACCTCGGCGCTGGTGCGGATCTCCCCGCCGAACCGCTGCACCTGCTCCATCAGCCGCATCACCAGGTCCGGCCCCGAGATAATGTCAAACCCCGGGTAGTTCTCGATGCGGTCGGTCGTGGTGATCTGGCCGCCGGGGTAGAACTTGTCGAGCAAAAGCGTCTTGTACCGGTCGCGCGCCGCATAGAGCCCCGCCCCCAGGCCCGCCGGGCCGGCACCGACGATGATGCAGTCGTAAATCTTCTCAACCATGATCTCTCCCTGTTGCTTGGTTCAAGAAATTCTTATGCGGTCATTATAAAGAGTTTCGAGAAAATCAAAACGATAAAATGTCCCCCTCTGTCATGCCGGACACCGCCAATGTGTCTGAAAAAAACCTCAATCCCGTTAATCCCGTCTGAAAAATCTTGGATTATTTTCGCGGGCCGATTTATGATGGTATCTGTAGAAAACAGGTTCTTCGACGGGACAGATATGGTTATAGACACGCTTATTTTAGGGGATTTGCAGGCCAACTGCTACTGCGTCCGCAAAAGCGAGAAAGCCCGGGCGGCCCTGCTTATCGATCCGGGAATGGATGCCTTTCCGCTGATCCAGTTCATGCAGAACAATAAGCTCAAGGCCGAGGCGATCTTCCTGACCCACGGCCATGCCGACCACGTAGCGGGCGTGGAACTGATCCGTCAGCACTGGCCCAAGGTGCAGGTTGTGATCCATGCCGCCGACGCGGAGATGCTAACGAACCCGATCCGGAATCTGTCGATCCTGGCGGGGACGATGGTGCAGATGCGCCCGGCGGAGGTGCTCGTCGAGAAGGACAAATCGCTGGAACTGGCCCAAATGACCTTCGAGCTGCTGCATACCCCCGGACATACGCCCGGCGGTTCCTGCCTTTATAATAAGGAAGCGGGGGTGCTCTTTGCGGGCGACGCCCTGTTTGCGGGCTCCATCGGGCGAACGGATTTCGAGGGAGGCAGCTATGAGACGCTGATTCGGAGCATCGCAACCAAGCTGCTCGTGCTGCCCGACGAGACAACCGTCTATCCGGGCCACGGTCCCGAGACGACTATCGGCCGTGAAAAAAAGTACAACGCCTTCCTTCGCTCCGGCAGCGGCGGCGTCCTCTAACGCCGCTGCGGAAGTCCGCAGGATGGGCGTTAGTCCATGCGGTCGCCGTGTTCTTGCCGGGCAAATAATCCCCTCACCGGTCAGATGAAGATTTGACCGGCCGGCGCATTTTGTTATAATAACCCTTTTTACCGCATATAGCCGTTTTGTATTCAGAAATAAGGATCGATAAATGAAAGTGCTTGTGATCAACGCGGGGAGTTCCTCGCTGAAGTACCAGTTATTCGAGATGCCCCAGGGGACCGTGCTGGCCAAGGGCCTGGTGGAGCGGATCGGCGAGGCCCGGACCCGCCTGAGCCATCGCTACAACAACCACTCCCACGAGGAGGAGCTGCGGGCCGAAAATCACGAGGAGGCGATGAGCGTCGTCCTCGGCGCGCTGACCCATCCCGCCTACGGTGTGCTGAGCCAAATCAGCGAGATCGAGGCCGTCGGCCATCGCGTCGTCCACGGCGGCGAGGAGTTTACCGGCTCGGTCAAGATCGACGCGCACGTGCTCAAGTCCATCGAAAAGTTCGCCGACCTGGCTCCCCTGCACAACCCCCCGAACCTCACCGGCATCCGCGCCTCGCAGCATGTCCTGCCGAACGCCGTGCAGGTCGCCTGTTTCGACACGGCCTTTCACCAGACGATCCCCCCGGTGGCCTATCTTTACGGTCTGCCCTATGAGATCTATGAGAAGTATCGCGTGCGGCGCTACGGCTTCCACGGCACCAGCCACGGCTATGTGACCCGCCGGGCGATCCAACTGCTCGGCCGGCCGGCTGAGGAGACCAACCTCATCTCCTGCCACCTGGGCAACGGCTGCTCGATTACGGCCGTGCGCAAGGGCAAGAGCGTCGATACCTCGATGGGCATGACTCCGCTGGAGGGCGTCATCATGGGCACGCGCTGCGGCGACATTGACCCGGCCATCCTTTTCTACCTTGCCGACAAGGGCTACTCGGTGGACCGGCTCAACAAAATGTGCAACAAGGAGAGCGGCCTGCTGGGGATTTCGGGCGAGTCCAACGACATGCGCAACCTGATCGAGCTGGCCGACCAGGGCAATCAGCGGGCCCGCCTGGCCATCGACATCTTCTGCTACCGCATCAAAAAATACATCGGGGCCTACACGGCGGCCGTCGGACGGCTTGACGCCGTGGTCTTCACGGGCGGCATCGGCGAGAACAACGCGGCCATCCGCGGGCTGATCTGCGACGATCTGCCGACCATCGGGATCGAGATCGACCCGGACCGCAACCGTCAGCGCGAACCCCGTCAGCGCCAAATCAGCACCGACGCCTCACGGGTCAAGGTCTTCGTCATCCCGACCGACGAAGAGGCCGCCATCGCCGAAGATACCTACGGCATCGCCGCCGGTTGACGCGCCGCGGCTTGTTGCCTGATTTTTGATCGATGCAAAGGACCGACCGGCTTGATGGGCCGGCCGGTCTTTTCTTTTGGGTCCGTTAGTCTTCGCTGCAAATCGAAGCGCTCTGCGCTTTGTACTTCTTTCGATAGTTCATGAAGAAGTAGCGGAGGGCGTCGATGGAGTGGTCGTGGACGCCGTCCTTGAGGGGGCGTTCGCTTTGGGTTCCCGAGGTCGGCTGGGGGTAGTGATAGCATTGCAGCGCCTCGATCAGCCGTTTGCATTTCGGCGAGATCGTCAGGGTGCTTTTGCCTTCGCCGTTGCGCAGGGCGCGGCGGATTCGCTCGAGGCCGTCGGTGATTTTGCTGCCGGCGGAGCGCACCGTGAAGCCCGCCTCTTTGAGGGCCTCGATCTCGCTGGTGCCGGTGACGCCGTTGGGGCCCGAGCCGGAGGGATCGCAGCAGACGATCTGATTGCACGGCGGGATCGGCAGCCGCTGCTGGAGCACCTTGATGTGCTCGGCGATGACCGTGCGGCTCCGGACGTACTCGTCGATCACGTGGAACTCCTCCTTGGTGTCCACCTGGATCCACAGGCAGACGAAGGGGTTGTTGAAGCCGAAGTCGATGCCGAGATAGGTGGTTCGCCCGTTGCGCTGGAAATCGTCGTCCCGCACGTGGACGGCGGGGTCGAAGTCGGCGAAGACCGTGCCTTCGAGGTTGGGCCGCAGGCAGAGCATCTCCGTCTCGAAGCCCTGTCGGCTGCTTCGCCGCATTATGGTGACGGCGTCGTCGATTGTCAGGTAGCCGTTGGCGCGTTGGGCCTTTTTGCCGCAGTAGCCGTCGAGCGGGCATCGGTCGCAGCTTCGGTCCGTGCACTTTTCGATGGTCTCCCACAGGCACCAGCGGAAGACCGGCACGCCGGTATCGGTCGCGTCGCTGATGATCCTGTGCATCAGGCCGCAGGGTCGGTGCATCGTGCTGAGCACTTCCAGGGCGCCGAGCAGATCGCCGCGGCTTTTGGCGATGTACTTGGCCGACTCGAACGTTTGGGGGTCGAACATCTCGACCTCGTCGCAGCGGAGCTTGTTGATGTGGAGGCCGCGGATCGCCCGCTGCGACTGGGGCAGGATGCGCACCTGCGTGCCTCGGGGGAAGACGCAGCGTTCACTGCGGATGGTGAATTCCTCTCGGTCGCGATGGGGTTCGAGCCAGTCGAGCAGGTATTCGTACATGCGGCGCGACTGTTCGAGCGAGCCGGCGAGGATTCGTGTTTTGCAGTTGTCCTTGTAGAGCCCTTCGAGGTATGTTACCGCCGCGGCCAGGATGGTTTTGCCGCCGCCTCGGTTGGCCCAGACCACGCAGTCGCCGTTGGTCCGCCCGGGTTCGCGCAGCGCGGGGAAGTTGCCCGAGTAGCTGTACCAGGCGTAGTCCAGCGGCGCGTTGTGCCCCGGGCACACGGCCCGATCCGGCACGATCAGCCCCAGCTCTTTGAGCTCCTGCGCCAGTTCCTCCCTCGTCTGGGGGGCCGGCCGGTCGGCGGCTTTTTCCTCCCGGGTTTCCATTCTTTCCTCCTCCTTACCCTGTTTTGTGCTCTGGGGGGACCGCCCGTATCGGCCCCTCCGCCCCGGACCGAAAGCAGCGCGTCGGACCTGAAAATTCGAGGGGAAGGGGCGGTTTGCAAGTATGTAAGTCATTGTTGGCAAAGAAATAAAGGAATTTTAGCCAAATTTGTTTTTTCCTCGCGGGCAGGGGCGTTTCAGACCCGATCTGGACAAAAACAATCGCGATATAGCGTGTAAATTTAGGCAAAATGGGTTTTTGAGCGGAATTTTCTTGACAAATCCGCGGATTGTGCTATAGTAAGGACAACTCATCTGGACAGGGGGAAAGTTCCAATAGTCATGCGGTTTGAGTCGTCAAAAAGAGCAGGTACGTAACGGGAACTTTTTCAAAGGGTGTTTTGTGAAGACTTTTTGGGTCCGCAATTTTCTGGCTGTTTTCGCGGTGCTGCAGTGCGGAGTCGCTGCCTCGGGCGAGCTGATTACGATTCGGTTCACCGGCCGGGTAACGGGCATCACGGACAAGGAGGATTCCTACACCTACGATCAATTCATCCATGTCGGGGACCTTTTCGAGGGGACCTATTCCTATGATTCCGAGGCGCACAACTCGAGTTCAGTGTCGGGAGAGGGACTTTATGCCTCCGGCTCGCCGGCGGAGATCCGTCTGACGCTGGGCGGATTCACTTTTCGGACGGTCGCCTCTCACCCGAACTATCTGCGGATTACGGTGCGCGACGATTTTTCGGAGGCGCCCTACGACCAGTATATCGTCGAGAGTCCGCGGAATGAACCTCTGTCCACCGGCCTGGCCGTTCATACCATCAAATGGGAACTGAAGGGCGGCACGGCCCCGCTGTCATCGGCGGCCCTGCCGCTGACGGCGCCGGACCCGGAGGCCTGGAGCTACAATGTGCTCTCGATCGGCTGCGGGGGGCTGCCGGAGGTTCCCTATACGCTCATCATCAAGGGTCAGATCACCGATGCCGAGCTGGTCGTTCCCGAGCCGGGCACGGTTTTGCTTCTTGCTTTCGGGGCCGCTGTTTTTTGTCGGCGAAGGTGAGTGATCGGGGCGGGCGCCCTACTTGACGAGCCGTGCTTCAATTCCCGCTTTTGGCCGGCTTTTGTCTTTGCTGCTGCTGTTGCTGCGCTGCGAACATTCGATTCCCTTTAAAGCTTTGCCGCAGAGGATTGTGCACAGGATGAGGATCGGCCCGCTTCCGAAGCGTGCCAGGAAGGTCGCGTTCTCGAACACTTCGACATCCGCCGCGATCCACCCCGCCCCTTCGCGGTAATGGTCCCGGCAGGCCGGCAGTTCTCCCCTGGGCCCGATGACCGCGCTGATCCCGCAGGCCGCTCCGCGCACGATCCCGCAGCGGTACTCAATCGCCCTCGCCCGCACCGCCTGCAAATGCCCCGTCCGGACCGTCCGCCAGTCCGCCGTCGGACACAGCACCACGGGCGTCTTGCTTTGTCCGTACCGCCGCACCAGCCGGGCAAAATTGTCATCCTGGCAGATCAGCCCGCCGATCTCCACCCCGCCGACCGTGATCCGCTGCAGGTCGCCGCTGCCCTTTCGTCCCGGCTCCAACGGCGTCAGGTACGTCTTGGTGTACTCCGCCGCGACCGTTCCCTCCGGCGACATAAAGAAGATCCGGTTCTCGTTTGCTTCGAGGTTGAAGTACCCGACGACCAGCCACAGATCGTTTTCTCTTGCGACCGCCGCAAACCGCCCCATCCACTCCGCGCGGTTATGCCCGGCGATATAGAACCCCATCTCTCCCGTCGTGAAGACCTTCGCCCCCTGCGTTGCCGCCTCGCGCGCGGGCTGCGCAAAGAGCGTCTCGAATCCCCGCTCGCTGTGCGGATCGACTTCGCTGTGCTGATCGTCAAACACCCAGCCCGCCGCCGCGATGCGGATCGAGCCGCCGGGCCTCTCCATCAGCACGGCCATATTCAGCCCCCCCGCCATCGCCAGCACGGCTCCCGCCGCCATCGCCGCGCGGTATTCGCGCCGCACCAGCATCCACGCGGCCGCCCCCTGCACGCAGCCCAGCACCAGCAGCACCCCGCCGATGCCCGTCAACGACACAAAGCCGATGAGCTTCGGCTGCGCCGACCAGCTCCGCGCGAACGACTGCGCCAGCCCCCAGATCGGCAGCGCATGGCAGTTGACCCAGTCGATAAGATACCATGCCGCTCCGACCGCCGGCGGCCCGATCACCGGCCCGCGCCGGAGCAGCACTCCGATTGCCCCGCCCAGTCCCGTCAGCAGCAGCGTCATCCACACCAGCAGAATCGCCGTGATGTGCACCGGCATCCGCAGGTAGATCATCTGGGGGATTGCGTAGAAAAGTCCCATGTAGAAGCCCGCCATTGCCGCCCATCCCGTTCGCTGTCGCTCCTGGCGCAGCACCAGCGCCATCAGCCATATCAGCGCCCCTGCGCCCAGCAAACTCAGCGGCCCCCCGAATTGCCCCCCCGCCAGCAAAAGTCCCCCCCTTCCCCCCCCCAACCCATACCGCCCCCCCGCCCCGTCCCCACCCCCCCCCCTTCCCCCCCCCCCCCGCT
>JBNRMP010000041.1:0-37960 GCA_050309685.1 Anaerohalosphaeraceae bacterium | reverse complement strand
CCCCCGCTCCGCCCAATCCCCCTCCACAACAAAAAAAGGGGTCAGGATCCTTTTTAGTTCCTCTCCCCCTCGCCGGCAGTGGCAGATGCACCGCACCCCCTCCCGCATCAGCATCGGAACCAGCACCCGGCCGATCTTTCCCGATGCCCCCGTCACCAAAGCTGTCTTGCCTGTTAGATCCATGCTTTTATTATAGCAAACCATTAGCAAAACCCCACAACGAAATCCGTATGTTGTCTCACGGTCCAGCCCGGCATTGGGGGATAGCTGAACCATCGCGCCTGCCCTGGAGAACCGGAGTCGCAAAACCTGCCGGTAATCGCCGTCGAACACAAACCGAGCTTCGCCGATTCGGTCGTCGCCGACCAGTGAAGGCGAACGTAATTCCATTGATATTAAGCACTTACGGACCCAACAACGCACATCTCCCGGCCGGTCCCGCAAAAAACATCTTCTTCAAGTTTCTTCTTGAAAAAACAATCGTCATGTATTATGGTATCGTTTTTATGGCGGCGTAGCCAAGTGGTCCAAGGCGACGGTTTGCAAAACCGTTATCCGTGGGTTCGAATCCCACCGCCGCCTTTTGCAAAAAATCTCCCCTATTGTCCGATAATATGCCTCCCCTTAAGGTTATCAACCGCATCAACCCGGAATGTGAACTTCATTTCCGCAAAAGCCCTTTTTTTCTATTGTCTCGAAAAGCAAAAAAAGATATAATATGGACCAATTGGAGTAGCAATGCCATATCTACATCATCAGTCGGAAGAAATGTAAAGAGAGTTTTGTAAAGAAAGGCAACTGAAAATTTGTATGCTTTGAGAACGCGGTTATGCAGTTGTCAGGTAAGCAGATTTGCTTTTTTTAAAAACAGGGAGGCAAAACAATGATGCAAAAAAAAGGACGTGTCGCTTTAAGAAACTTCCTGCCGGCGCTCGGCTGCATACTGCTGGCAACAGTCTCCTTTGGACAGAGACTGCCCGTATCCAAAACCGAACCGCAGCAGATTCTGGAAGAAAAGGAAACCGCCGAGGAATCGGTCCTCGTTGAAACGACCGGCGTCGCCGCAGAAGACCTTGTTTCCCTGCTGCCGGAGGATAACAGCGTCCGGTTTTCCATCCGCGAAATTAAGATCACGGGAAATACTCTCCTCTCGCAGGAGACGCTTCTGAAGAATATCCCCGCCGTGTACAACGCGGCCCCCGGCCGGCCCGTGGACCCGACCGCTCTGTTTGATTTCCGCTCCATCCGGCAGTTGGCGGATGAATCGGCGGCGGTTGAGTCGGTCAGCGCCCGTACCATCCAGGGGCTCACCCAGTATCTCCTGGCCCAGTACCGGAAGCGGGGATATGCGGGCATCTATATCTACGTACCGGCGGACGCCTACGGGGCGGGCAATGCCCTTGAGTCCGGCGTCCTTCCCATCCATGTGGTCGAGGCAAAGGTTTCCAGCGTCGGCGCATCCTACTACGACGTCAACAATCAGCCCTCCGAGAAAACCTGGCTTCGCGAGGAGATCCTGCGGGACTGGTCGCCCATCGCAGAGGACCGGACGGCCAACAGCCGCAAGCTGGATGAGTATCTCAACCTGCTGAACCTCAACCCGGACCGCTACGTCTCGGCCACGGTATCCCGGGGCGACGAACCCAACAGCCTGGACCTGACCTACAATATCTATGAGGCCAACCCCTGGCATTATTTCATCCAGATCGACAATTCGGGAACCGAAGACGTCGAGTGGACGCCCCGCTTCGGCCTGATCAATACCAACCTCCTGGGTTACGATGACAAGCTGACCGTTGTTTACCAGGCGGTGCCCGATTCCACCTGGAACGAAGAGTATGCCGTATTCGGCAGCTATGACATCCCCATCTTCAGCCCTCGCCTGCGGCTCCAGCTCTTTGCCGGCTATAACGAATTCGACATCGGCGAGTCCGCCCTGGCCAACTTCCTGGGACGCGGCTTCTTCGCCGGCGGCACCCTGCGATACAACCTCTTCCAGCACAATGACTGGTTCTTTGATATCACCGGCACAATGAGCTATGAAGAAAGCAAAATTACGACCTTCCTGGCGGATTTCCCTGAATTCGGAGGCATCGACACCGACACCCACATGACCCTGTGGGGATACGGGGCCGAGCTTTACCGGCTCGACGACATGAGCGATACCTTCTTCTCCTTCAACCAGATTACCAGCCTGGATACCTCGGGAGAGGAGAGCTTCACGACGGCCCGGACCGGGGCTGATGACGATTTCAGCATCTATACCTTTCGCGCCCGGCACAGCCGGTACCTGGATCCCGACAAGATCCAGCGGTTCACCGGCGCCTTCACCTGGGTCGGCGCCAGTGAACGCCTGGTGCCCGCCAAGATGACCAGCTTCGGCGGCATGTACACCGTTCGCGGCTATGATGAATATGAGATTATCGCCGATGAAGGGCTGCTGGCCTCCCTCCAGTACGAATACGACCTCGTCCGCAGCGGGCAGATCCGAATGCTCGAAACGGAAGAGGAACACCGGCGTCCCTTCCTGCGAAGGCTGGCCCCCCTGGTCTTCTTTGATTACGGGCAGGCACGGATCGTTGATGCCATAGGCACCGAGCAGACCGACCAGGAACTGGCCTCCGTGGGTGGAGGACTCATCGCGGAACTGGGAGCCAATTTCACAGGCACCCTTTACTACGGCCACCCTCTGATCGCAACGGAGGATACGCGCGAGGGCAAAGGCCGACTTCATGTGGGATTCTTGCTGAGATGGTAAACCGCCATCTCATAAAAAAACAGAATGGAGTTTTTTTGGAGGGAAAAACATTGAAAAAGAGTAAATTGGCGCGCCTATTCCGTAAAACGACGGCGTATCTTTTGGTCTTCTGCCTGGTCAATCAGCCCTTGTGGGCGCTGAATGCCGGCGACGCTGCGGTAACCGCCGGAACCGCCAACATCAGCACCCCGGCAGCCAACACGGTCCAGGTGGATCTGATCACCCGGCGGGCCGTGCTGGACTGGACCCAGATGAACGCGACCAGCGGCGAAACCCTGAAATTCCAGTCGGCCCAGTCGGACTTTGCCGCACTGAACCGCGTGAACTCCATGGTCAATTTCAACGGGACCCTGGACGCCGCCGGCGGCAGAGTTTACATCCTTTCCCGTCACGGCGTCAATATCGGCCCCGAGGCCAATATCGTTGCCTCCGCCTTCACCGCGTCCGGGCTGGATATGACCAACGAAGACTTCATGAACGGCGTTGACAAGTTCCAGCCGTTTGCCGGCGGCGCGATCGGCGATGTGACCAACCAGGCCGTCATTACCAATGTGACCGACCAGGTCGCTTTCCTCGGCAAGACCGTCCTGAACGAAGGCACGATCCAGTTACCCTCGGGCGGCGTGGCCGTCATGGCCGCCGGCGAAAGCGTCTGGCTGGGCGCCCCCGGCAGCAAGGTGATCATCGAGATGAAGGGCGTTGAGGGCGGCTCGGTGACCAATGCCGGCGCCATCTCGGCCCCGGACGGCAAGATCGTCCTGGCCGCCGGCGACATCTACTCGATCCCGCTGCATCCGCAGCTCAAGGTCAATGCCGGCGCCGCGGAAGCCCCGGTCTATAACGTAAACGATCAGCCGGTCCGGGCCGAAAGCGGCAACGGAACCGTCACCCAGTCCGGCACCCTTCAGGCCGACGGCGGTGAGGTGACCCTGACGGCGGGCGACGCCGTGAACCTCGAAAGCGGCAGTTCCACCTCCGCCCTGAACGGCATCGTGGCCGCCTATGCCCATGATTTTGATGACTCGGCGGCAACCACTTCCTTCAAAGCCGGCGCCTCGGTCTCCATCGGCACCGGCGAGGCCGTCTTCCACGGCAACCTGATCCTTTACGGCGGCACACTCAACGCCTCGTCGGGCGCCGTCGTTCATATCGAGTCGAAGAATCTGACCATTGCCGATGTGATGAATCCCGGTACGATGGACACCATCCAGGAGGAAACGGTGGAATCCTATTCGACCCGGGGCATCAATATCGACCTGGCCGCCGATGAGATGATCACGGTGGAATACATGGCCGACGGCAAGATCTTCGGCCGAAGCGGCGATATCCTGCTTCGCAATGTCTATGATACCGGCGGCATCCTGTTTGAGTCCAACGCGTCGGGGAAGCGGACAACGATGCAGACCACGGCCAGCCCAGGGACCCTCGGCGGCGACATCTTCATGATCGCCGGTTCGGGCGGAATCGTTACGGGAGACATCAATACCGATGTCCTCCCAAGCGACCCGGAAGGTTCTGCCGGCCGCATTCGCCTGATGACCACTAACGGCGGCGACATCGAAACGGGAACGCTTTCGGCAACACGCGGCAATGATACGGAAGTCTCTGCGATTGCTGCGGGCCGCCTGACCGTCCGCGGCGACATCTTTTCGAAAAACCACCAGGTACCGCAGAACGACCAGACCATTAACTTTGCCCGGCTCTGTCTGGTCGCCATGGATGACATTTATATCGATGCCGAACGTGGCGTGATCGAGGTGCACGCCCACGGGAAGATAAAGGCCACCGCCGATATCATCATCTGCGCGGGCAAAAATATTACGATTGAAAACCTGAGCGGCGATATATCCGTTTATGCCCAGACGTCCGAGAACTCGGCCGTTCAGAATTCCACCGCAAGCATCAAGCTGGGAGCCGGCGGCAACATGGAGGGCCCGGGCGTCATCACGATCAACGGCAATGTCTATGATTCGTCAACGGATTATTCGGGACTGCCTGCCATAGCCGCCGCCCGGGTTTCGGGGCATGGGAGCACCCTTGAAATAACTCCCAGCGGCGCCCCCGCCGGAGGCGAGAAAGGCGAAGTGATTTGGAACGATTCCAAATCGAATCCCGGCGAATATCTGGTTGATGTTTACCTGAGAATCCATAATAACGAGCAGATTGTTCCCGGCGCCCCCGGCAGCATCTGCGCGGAGTGCGAGGTCCCCGAAGGCCTGCCGCCGGTGCCCGTGATTTTCTGGCTGATGGACGACCAGTTCGATACCAACTGGCGCTCGGGCAACGTGCCGGGCTTCGATCCCGAGGAGCTGGACGTCCTGCTCAACGACGGCATCAAATTTGACGCGGCCATCGTGAATATTACGGACACCACGCGGGGCGGAACCGTCAAGACCGTGCAGTTCGTCGATCCGGAGACGGGCCAAAAATACTATGGCTTCAAGTACACCCCTTCGACGACCGAAAAGTTCATCTGGGACGGCGTCAGCAGCGACAGCGACGGCTATTTTGCCTACTTCATCGATACGTTTACCTATCAGGCGACCCAGGAAGTCAACGGGACAACCCACACGTCACAGAACTCGGCGACGGTGCAGATCGTCGTAAAGAACTACCTGCCGCAACTGAGCCCCGACAGCCAAACCATTCACATGGCGACGGCCTCCAATCAGACCTCGGCTGATTTTGATTTCAGCTCGATGGTGATCGATCCGGACGGGACGCCGGGAACAATGCAGTACGGAATCGTACCCGGCACGATCCCGGTCGGGACCGGTTCGGTCGGCACGGGTTCCACCCTGACGATTGACGATGATTCGATCACGTTCTCGCCGTGGGAAGGGTATGTGAGCCCGGCCGGTTCCCCGGTCAGCTTCGGATACACCGTGTCCGACAGCAGCATTCTGAATACCATGGGCGATGCGGCCGTGCAGGACGCCGCCCTCAGCGTTACGGTTACAAACACCCTGCCCGGCGGCGATGTCTGGCTGGGCACGACCCAGATGGATACCCCGATTGAAAACGGGAGCATCGTCAGCGGCTCGTTCAGCGATGACGACGATCCGATCCTGGGGGTCGAGGCCATCACCCCGTCCTATGACGATTACAATGAGGGATGGGGCGGCAGTTTGACCAATGACGAGAGCGGGTTCGATTATGACCCGACCGCCATGGGACTTCCCGGGTACACGGGCGATAAGGTCGATAACTTCGACGATCCCGGATACGATCCGAGCGTAAACGCCGACGACCGCTTCGACGTGAAGTTGTGGGACGGCCAGTATGAGTACGCCCTGGATGGCGACATCGAGGACGGATGGGAACTGTGGAGCCCGGACGGCGGCGCCACGACCCTCTACCGCAAGGCCGTGTACGGCACAGGGACCGTCTCGGTGGACATCGTCAACACCCCGCCCGGCGGAGACGCCTGGTTCGGCCAGGTCCACATGGACTCCCAGAATGTCACCGGGGATCTGCAAATCGGCTTCGATGACGACGTCACGGTCGAAAGCGGAACCTATACCGGCTCCGTCATCGGCAGCGGCCTGTACGGCGGCACGCTGGTGTTCGACGGCGACACCTGGACCTACAGCACCGATACCGATCTGCCCGGCTATATCGGAGACGATCAGGATCAGTTCGGTCAGGACGGCTATGTCGCCGATGATCTCTTTATCGTCAACCTCTTCAACGGCGAATACGATTACTGGTTCGGCGAAGGCGAGATCCCCGATGGATATGAAAGCTTCGCGAAAGGAGATATCCACCGCAAGGCGGTCCTCAGCGAGGGAACCGTCTCGGTGGACATCACCAACACCCTGCCGACCGTCAATGACGATTCGGCGATTGCTCACATGGACATTTCCATTCAGAGGCCGCTTTCCATTTCGGATCCGGACGCGGATGCCCTGACCCTCCAGAACACCGCTCCCGCCTCCGGCGTGGGCAGCGTAATCCTGAATACGAGCGACGGCTATTCCTATACGTATGATCCCGCCGCCGGGTATGTCGGCCCGGACAGCTTCACCTTCACGGTCTCGGACGGACAGCGGAATTACGTTTTCGCGGCCGACGGATCCATCGTCAGCAATGAACTGGTAACCGTCACCGGAACCGTTAATCTCGAAATGACCAACGCCTTGCCGACCGCCGACGGCTTTTTGGGCGAAGTCGGCGAGACGCCCGCTTCGATTCCCCAGATTGGAGAGACCCCTGTCCAAGTGGTGGACGGATTCGATCCGTACCAGCCGGAGGGTTATTTCGACACACTGTCCATCGTGTCGGATACTTATTACGGGGATCACGGCGGCGTGCTGGTCTTCAACGGTTCCGAGTGGATCTATACCCCGGCCGAAGGATTCAGCGGCGTCGAGACCTTCTCGATCAAGGTATGGGATGGTCAAAACATCTATGAAGACGGCCGGTTGGTCGGTCCCCAGTATGGAGATGGCACCGTGACGGTTGAGCGGACGATAAGGCCGCCGATCCTGCCGGTAGCGCCGCTCCAGGACCTGCAGATTCCCCAGCTCAGTGGCTGCCCGGCCCTGATGGAGGTGGCCGCCGCCGAGCTGACCATCAATGCCGATGAGCTCCAGATGCTGATGGGCAGTTCGCTGGCCTCCAACCCGAGCCTCCAGCCCTGCGACGCCTGCGAACAGCTCGTGAACGCGGCCCGGATCCTCAATGACCCGGACGGCCTTCGGATGGCGGCCATGAACGAGATCTTCAACACCATGGCCCCGTCGAACGCGCCGTTTACCCCGGAAGTGTCCGCCTCCATCGCAACGGCGTTTGCCAACATCGAGCCGGGCGATGAGAATTACCGCCAGTTCGCCCTGGCCCAGGAATACGCGGATGCGTTCGTCGCCTATGTGGCGGTGATCAGTACCCAGTTCAAAGTACCCGGCGACCCGGTCGCCATGGTCATGAGCAAGTACGGCACGACCGTCCTTGAAAATGAAAACCCCAACATCGGTACGTTTATCCTTTCACAGATGCAGCAGCAGTAAGAGTGGAATGGAATCAATCCTCCCTGCCCGTTCTTCCGGAGCAGACGGGCAGGGAGCGGAAATGTTCAGGAGCAGGAAAACGACTGTCGCCTGTATGGAAGCTTCGGGCATTGTCCCGGCCGCAAACGGTCGCGGCAACCCGATCTTCCATACCGGGCGGCCGGTCGTTTAGACCGGTGGATATACCGGGGTTTTCTCTCTTTTTTCAGCGGCTATCCGCAAATTTTTTATAAAGTTATTAGCGACAAGCTTTTAAAAAAACTCTTGATGCCGGAAATTTCTGTTTTTTTTTGTTGCATTGAAATTGTTGAACAGGTATAATATCTGTAAATTGGAGCACATCTTAATTTGTTTTTTCTGGGGTAGGAAAGATAAACGGTCGCACGAATTGCCTTTAAAAAAGCGATTTCCGTGTCGGCGGGTACAGTCTGTAACACGGTCATACGTGTCGTTTAATTGGGGAAGGAAAGAGTGCTCGCTGTCGGTCTGCTCGTATCGATCGAACAGACTCGCAACGCCGCCCTGTTTCAGTGAGACGGAGCGCAAGAGTTGAAAAAATATCTGTCTGGCCGCAGCCGGCCCGTGACGGCCGTCGGCGGACTTTTTGTCCGGATAGAGAGCCGTCCTGCGCGGCAGGAACGGATCGGCGCCATTAGACGGTGGTGCTCATAATAGAATAATAAGAGGAGTTTAAAGAGAAAGTGAGGGATATCAAATGCATACATTGAAACGCGAACCGTACCGACGGGCGGCTCACCGCTTCATGGTCGGGCTCATGATCGTCTGCCTGCTGAACAGCCAAATCCTTTGGGCCGTCAGCGGAGGGACCGTGATTGAAGGAACTCCCGAAATTCAAACCCCGGTCACAAACACGGCGGGAGGCATGGACTACAACGTCAATCTCAACGGCGGCAAATCGATCATTCACTGGACGGATCTGAACACCGGCGTAAACGACAACCTCAACTTCACCAACGGCCAGGCCGTTCTGAACCGGGTGGCGAAGTTCGTGGACTTCCAGGGAGACCTGAACGCGGAGGGCATCCGGGTGTATATCCTCAGCCCCAACGGCATCCGCATCGGTTCCGAGTCCGTGATTACCGCCGCGGAGTTTGTCGCCTCGGGACTGGATATGAGCAACCGAAACTTTCTCGACGGCGTCGATCAGTTTGAGCCGTTCCAGGTCGGAGACGGAAAGACCGTCGTCGGCCAGGTCCAGAACGACGGCACGATTCAGGTCAGCGGCAAAGCCGCCCTGCTCGGCACACGCGTTCTCAACAAGGGCACCATCTCCTCCGAGGGCGGGCTGATCCTCATGGCCTCGGGCAACCGGATTCTGCTCGGGGAGGAAAACAGCAACATCATCGTTGAATTCCCCGCCTCCGGCGATGCGTTTCAGATCGCTCCCGCAGAAAACATGGCGAACGGCCATGTCGCCAACAAAGGCCGCCTGGAGACGCCCGGCGGACAGATTGTCCTGGCCGCGGGCGATACGTTTGCCCAGGCCCTGAGCAGCGTTGAAGGACTGAGCCTGACGGTCGAGGGAACAGCCGGCAGCGCCAAGCAGTACGGCGTCATGGATGCGAGCAATCCGATCGATGACGATTTGAGCATCCTCATGAGTGCCGTGGAAGACGTTTTGATCGCTGACGGCTCCTCCGCTACCACCGAAGGGACGGAAGGCCCCGGCGGAGATATTGTGCTCCAGGGCAACTTCGTGAAGATCTACGAGAACCTGGGAAGCGGCGATGATTTATTCGTTCAGGCCGACAACTCGATTAATGCTCTCGGCGCCTTGACCAGTCAAGGAGATATGATTCTGGAATCCACCCGGGGAAAAACCTACCTTAGCCAGGATGCGACGGCCGGCGGGGATCTGTCGGTAACCGCCGGGCAGTCGATCTCCCTGGACGGCACCCTGCAAAGCGGCGGCAACCTGAGTCTTGCGACCGGCTCCGATAATTCCTATTCCTTAGGGAATCTGCTGGCCGAAGGAGACATCGACCTGTTTACCGACCTCTTCCTCGGCGGCGAAGGCGATCAATTCATCCGCTCCGATTCGGGCACCGTCACCGCAGATGGATCCATTCAAAAGGTCATCCCGGGACAACTGTTCATCGAAGGCGAGGGGGTGAATGAGTCCGAGGTTTCCGTCTCCCTGAACGAGGTATCCAACTATGGAAATATCTACATCAGGGGAACCGGCGACGTGCAGCTCTCCGGTGATATTGATGCCCTCGGTGGGGAGAACGACTATGGATGGTCCGAAATGGGCGGCGTGTCCGTCGTCTCGGAAACCGGAGCCATTTATACCCCCGGAAGCGACGGCGTTGAAATTGATATCTACGGCTACTCCGATGAAATTTTTGCGGAGGGTCCGATCGGCGTGGATCTGCCCTATGGTGAGGGCAAGGCGGCCATCGAGCTCATCAGCGCCGATACGCTCACCATCGGCGCCTCGGCCAACCTGGCAGCTTACGGCGAATATTATCCCCTTACGGAAGAAAACCCTGAAGTGGGCGTGGATAACCGCCCGGGCATCAACTTCCTCGCCGAAGACGCCGCCATCGGCGGCTTCGACCGGGATCAGGGCATCCCCGGCGATGTCGCCATCTACCTGGCCTCCACCGAAGGCAATGTCGAAATTCGCACGCCGGACATTTATGTCTATCCGGGAGAGTTTTCTTCTGAGTATTCTCAAGAATGGCTGCCCACGGTTGTCTTTGACGCCTATGACAGCGTCTTTATGCCCTTCCTCAACGGCGATTTCTCGCCGGAAGGGCCGTACGACTATCGCCTCGAAGTGGCGTCCCGCATCACGGAGTGGCGCAACCAGGCGATCTCCGGCGGCCGACTCCCGTATGCGAATGATCCGGATGTGATGAAAGAGCTGTACGCCGATTATGTATTCCGCGGCGCCGGCCTTGACAATCCGGCGATTGACGACGGGCGGGCCTGGGTGCTTGAGGATCTGCCGGTTACGGACCTGCCGGTAGCCCCGCTGGCGGACCTGGAAGTTCCCAGGATCAGCGGCTGCCCGGTGGAACTGGAAGCGGCGGCGGCGGAGCTGGGAATCCCGGCCGATGACCTGCAGCTTGTAATCGGCAATTCGCTGGCCCTCAATCCGAATATCAACCCCTGCGAGACGTGCTCCCGTCTGGTCAATGCCTCACGCATCCTCAGGGATGAGGGCGGACTCCGCATGGCGGCCCTGAGCCAGGTCTTTAATACGATAGCACCGGCCGATGCCCCGTTCACACCGGAAGTTTCTGCGTCGGTCATGACGGCATTTGTCGATTTGGGCGATGAGGACCGCCAATATGCCCTGGCAAGCGAGTACATCGATGCCTTCGTCCAGTATGTCGCCGTGGTCGAAACCCAGCTCAAGGCGCCTGTGGGCGATGCGGTAGCCCTGGTCCTCAATAAGTACGGCGCCCCCCTGATGGGCGCTGAGAACCCGAATATCAGCGCGTATGTTTTAGCTCAGCTTCAGGCTGGAAGTGAAACTCTTTAAACATTAACGTCGGCAAGTCACAATTATGGAAAGGTGGAGACTATGAAGAGATTGGCGTGGGTGTTGGTTTGCGGTATGGGCCTGCTGGTCACAGGCGCACAAGGGTGGATAGATCTTACACTGACGGATGATACGTACGTGGATGATGCAAGCACGTCGAGCTCCTACGGCGGCGAGGATTTCCTTAGAATCCAGGGGACGTCAGGCGGTATATTCAGCAATGGATCCGTCCAACGCACGTTTCTGAAGTTCACTTTGAACGACATCATCCCCTCTGACGCCGTTATTACGGACGCCGTATTCGGCATTTTCTATGCCGGGCAAAATGACGGCGGATTTACGACCAGCGACCCCTCCGCATACCTGTACTATGTCAGCGATGATGATTGGGACGAAGACACCCTGAATTGGAATGACAGCGAATTGCTGAATGCCAGTTCCGATTCCGTCACGGGAAATTCCAAATCGTTCAGCGCGGTAGGGGTTGAACAGGAGTGGGACCTGTTCTCCGGCAGCGGATTCAACTGGACGAACTGGCAGGATGACCTGGAAGACGGATTCATCAGTCTTCAGTTGGCGATTGAGCTGGACAGCATTAACAACTACGCTCAGTTCTACAGCGGCCAAAACGACGATGAAAGCCTTCATCCCTATCTGAAAGTCGAATACTATGTGGTCCCGGAACCGGCCGGCATCCTGTTATTCATGGCGGGAATCGGGTACTTGACACGAAAGAAAAACGCCGGACGATAACGTTTCGCAACCCGAAGTGAAGAAAGACTCCGGCCATCAGACCATGCTTAGAGAACGGCGGCCGCGACCTGGCCTTCCGTACGCAGGCGGTTGATCCGCTCATGCAGAGCGGCCATCGCGACGACATTCCGGCCCTGCGAGGTAACCCTGACGGCCCGGGCGATGAAGGCCTCCGATCCCGTGAAGTCCCCCTGCATCCGGCACAGCCGGGCCTTGACAAGCCAGGCATCCACCTGCTGAGGGTGACCGTTTTGATAGTACCGGTCCTGGATTTCAATCGCCCGGTTGATGGCCGCTTGCGCGGACGCGGCATCCCCCCGCTCAATCTGCAGATCCGCCACCCCGATCAGCACCGAGGCCGTCATCAGGTGGCCGGCGCCGAACTGTTTCTCCGTTAGATTCAGGGCCTTCTCATAGGTGGCCAGCGACAATTCATAGGCCCGCTGCGCACAAAGCAGTTTGGCCGATTCATGATAAAAGGGAGCCATTTCCCGGCTTTCCGCCGTATGGCTCTCGAGCATAATCGCTACGGCATCAGTCAAACTTCGGCGAGCCAGGTCCAGTTTGCCCTGCCGCCGCTGCACATCGCAGATCATGCGGTAGGTATGGGCCACGTAGGGATGGCTGTCCGTCAATGCCTGGGCCTGATACTTAACGCCCCGACAGAGCATCTGCTCCGCCTCCGTCAGCATCCCCTGCTGGCTATAAACCGTTCCAAGGTCAATCAGGCACATCCCCATTTCCTCCGTGTCGCCGGGCGTGGCCTGGGCCTTCTCCAGGGCCAGCCGAGCCGCCCGTTGGGCCTTGTCATACTGGCCGTACACCAGGTAGATTCGAGCCATGGACCGCAGCGTTTTAGAGGAGAGGTTCTGTCCGTTCAAGCCCCTGCTTTGCAGGCCGCCAAAGGCGATTCCCGTTGAAAGACAGATTAATGCCAGAAAGGAACAGATTTTGTTTTGATTGTTTGCCATATTCGTTTTCGCCTTTTCCTATTTTAAAAGAATTTCAGTTTTCTTTTAAAATATAGGAAACCTTTTACCCAACGGCAAATTTACCTTGCCGCTTAACCGGTTTTCCATACCCCATCGCCGCAATCCCCCCGCTTGGCTGTAGTACGGCATTTTATACGACCTTCCAAAATTTTGAGTTTTCGTATATTGCCCCTCTAAAAATCTTATTTCAAACAGGTGAAATTCCCGATTTCTTTGAAGAAAAGCAAGAAAAGTAAGCAAAAAAAGCTGGAAATTGCAGGATTTGAAACTACAATCCCAAGGCATGAAATTCATATTAATAGATAAGGTTACCGGTCTGGAATCAGGGAAAAAGCTGACCGCCGTCAAGAACGTCTCCCTCGCGGAAGAATACCTCGGCGACCATTTCCCCATTTTTCCGGTTCTGCCGGGCGTGCTGTTGCTGGAGGGACTCATTGAGTCGGCCTCCTGGCTGGTCCGCCATGCGCAAAATTTCGCCAACAGCATGATTCTGCTTGAAACGGCAAGAAATGTGAAATATAAAAGCTTTGCCTCGCCCGGGCGGCAGATCGTCTATACGGTCAGGGCCCAAAGCATTGAGGCCAACGCCAGCAGCTTCTCCGGCGAGGGGGTCTGCGGCGACGAGTCAATCGTCGAGGCGAAGTTTATGTTGCGGCATTTCAATCTCGCCGACCAAAACCCGAAAATGGCCGCGACGGACGCGCAGATTGTGGAAAGCATGAAAAATCGCTGGCGGCTGCTGTTTGACAAGGCCGACCGGCAGGAAACAGGGATGTGACGTTTCCGACCGTCAAGGTCGGAGATCCAAACTCTTTTGCGATGTGGAGGCAATAACTTATGGCTATGAGCCGCGAAGACATTTTTGAGAAAGTACAGGAAGTGCTCGTCGATGCGCTGGGGCTGGATGAAGACGAGGTGACCGAAAGCGCCACCCTCATGGGCGACCTGGGGGCCGAAAGCATCGACTTCCTGGATATCGTATTCCGCCTGGAAAAGGCCTTTAACATCAAGGTGCCGCGGGAGGAGCTCTTCCCCGCCGAGGCCGTCCTCAACAATCCCGAGTTCGTCAGCGGCGGCAAACTCACCGACAAGGGACTGGCCGAAATCAAAGCCCGGATGCCCCACACGGACCTGAGCGAATTCGAACAGGATCCCGATGTGAACAGGATCGCCGACCTCTTTACCGTCAGCGCGATCGTGAACTTCGTCGAAACGAAGGTGAACGGCTGACCCGTTGGCCCCGGTGCCCTGACCGGTTGAATATTGAGTGTTTGGCGTCGGCAGGATGCCCCTCCTGCCGATCCTCTTTTTACAGAGTGTGCTATGCGATGGATCTGGATCGATAAGTTTCTGGAGTTCGAACCCGGCCGAAGCGCCGTGGCGCTCAAGAACGTCACCCTGGCCGAGGAGCACGTGCATGATCACTTTCCCGGCTTCCCGATGATGCCTGAGTGCCTGATGATCGAGGCGATGGCCCAGACGGCCGGCATCCTCGTCGGCCAGGCCCGCAATTTCGAGGAAAAGGTCATCCTGGCTAAGATTAAAAAGGCCGCCTTCTTCCATTACGTCCGTCCGGGCGACACGATCACCCTGCACGCTCGTATCGAATCGATTGCCCCCGAGGCCGCCAGCACCGAAGGCGAGATCCGCCGCGGCGATGAGATCATCGCAAAGATCAGTCTGATGTTCAGCCATATCGACAAGAACCTGGCCGGCAAAAAATTTCCCGAGGAGAACTTCGTCTTCACCGACATGTTCAACTCCCTGTTGACCGGCTTTCTCGAAGATCACCCCGGCGCGGAGGGAACCTGATGGAACCCAGACGAGTCGTCATCACCGCCGTCGGGGCCGTCACTCCGTTGGGCCTGACTGCCAAAGACCTCTGGGAGGGACTGATCGCCGGCAAATCCGGCATCGGTCGGATCGCGGCCTTCGATCCGTCCGCCTTTCCCTGCCAACTCGCCGGCGAGGCGCCCCCGTTCAACATCCGCGACTACGTCCCCAAGAGCTACCGCAAGGCGACCAAGCTGATGAGCCGGGACATCGAGCTCTCCGTCGTCGCCGCCGATGAGGCCGTGCGAAACAGCGGCCTGATCAGCAAGGCGATTGACCCGGACAAGGCGACGCTGAATCCCACTCGAACCGCCATTGATTTCGGCGCGGGCCTGATCTGCTGCGAACTGCCGGAGATCGCCCCCTGCGTCGCCAAGTCGATCACCGACGGCCGGTTCGACATCCGCAAGTGGGGCGGGGAGGGCATGGAGGCGCTCACGCCCCTCTGGCTGCTCAAATACCTGCCCAACATGCTCCCCTGCCACATCGGGATCATCCACGACATCCAGGGGCCGAGCAACACGATCACCTGCGGCGAGGTCAGCGCTCACATCGCCATGACCGAGGCCGCGGAGATGATCGCCCGCGGCGATGCCGAGGTCGCCCTGGCCGGCGGCGGTGAGGCCAAGGTCAATCCCGTCGTCCTGCTGCGCCAGTGTCTCCTCAAACGCTCCGCCGTAACCCATAACGACGAACCGCAACGGGCCTGCCGCCCGTTCGACGCCTCCGCCGACGGCGGCGTCTTCGGCGAGGGCGCCGGCGTTCTGGTGCTCGAAGAATACAATCACGCCGCCGCCCGCAAGGCCTCCCTGCTGGCCGAACTCGTCGGCGGCGCCTCCAGTGCCAGTCGGCACACCCCCTATGAACACCTCGACCCCGAGGGCCGAGGGCTGGAAACCGCTATTCGCTCCGCCCTCGCGCAGGCGGGCATTACGCCCGATCAGCTCGACTTGGTCATCCCGCAGGGTGTCGGCATCGCCTGCGACGACCGCGCGGAAGCCGCCGCGATCCAGCGGGTGCTCGGCGACGCCGTTGAGCAAGTCTCCGTCTGGCCCATCAAGCCCCAGGTCAGCCACACCGGCGCAGCCGCCGGGGCCATCGATGTCATCGCCGCCGCCCTGGCGATAAAGCACGCGACGGTCGGCAGAGCCGTCAATTTCGAGACCCCTGCCGAAGGCGTCCGCCTGCGTCTGGAGAAACAACCCGTCCAAAAGAAGATCCGCTACGCCCTCTGCTGCGGCTACAGCTTCGGCGGACAGACCGCGGCCGTGGTGCTCAGAAATATCGAGGAATCCGCATGAAAGAGCGTGTCGTCATCACCGGAATGGGAATCGTTTGCCCCCTCGGCAACGACGTGGCGGCCATGTGGGAAGGGCTCATGACCGGCCGCCACGGCATGGGACCGATCACCCTTTTTGACGCCTCCGCCTACCCGACGAAATTCGACGCCGAGGTTAAAAACTACGACTATACGACCCGCATCAAGCGCCCCCACCTCCATAAAGACGCCAACCGCGGCAGCCGTTTCGTTCTCGGCGCCGCCCAGGAGGCCTGTCGTCAGGCGGGCATCGACACCGAAACCGATGTGCCTGCCGACGTCATCGACCGCGCCCGCATGGGCATCTACCTCGGCGCCGGTGAGGGCTCCATGGACGACGATGCCTTCTTCTCCGCCATCGCCGGTGCCTGGGACAACGAGGCCGACCGGATGGACTGGCCCAAGTGGACCCGGATTTCCCTCCAAAAAATGGACGCCTATCGGGAAATGGAGCAGGAGGCCAATATGCCCACCGCTCATCTGGCGGTCCTGACGGGGGCCTGTGGCGAGATACGAAGCTGTCTGACGGCCTGTGCCGCCAGCACGCAGGCCGTCGGCGAGGCCGCCATGCTCGTCCGCAGCGGCAAGGCCGACATCATGATCGCCGGCGGCGCCCATTCCATGATCCACACCCTCGGCGTCACCGGTTTCAACCGCCTCACCGCTCTCTCCACCCGCAACGACAGCCCCGGAACGGCTTCCCGTCCGTTCTCCGCCAGCCGCGACGGTTTCGTCCTCGGCGAAGGGGCGGCCATCGTCATCCTCGAATCGCTCTCCTCCGCCCAAAAACGCGGCGCGGCGATCCTTGCCGAGATCATCGGTTTCGGCAGCACCAACGATGCCTTTCGCGTTACCGACATGCACGAAGAGGCCCGAGGGGCCGTCCAGGCCATGCGGGCGGCGATGAAGGACGCCGGCGTCATGATCCATGACATCGATTACATCAGCACCCACGGCACGGGTACCTCGGAAAACGACTCCATCGAGACGCTGGCGATTAAGACCGTCTTCGGCGACCGCGCCAAAAACGTCCCCGTCAGCAGCCCCAAGAGCCAGTTCGGACACCTCATCGGTGCCACCGGCTGCGCAGAGCTCATCACCTGCGTCCTGGCCCTCCGCGACCGGGTCCTCCCGCCGACCATGAACCTCCACGACCCCGACCCGGCCCTGGACCTCGACTACGTCCCGAACCGGCCCCGCGAGGCCGATGTGAACATCGTCATGAGCGAATCCTTTGGGTTCGGCGGTCAAAATAATGTCTTGATTCTCCGCCGCTTCGAGGGATAATTTAAGAAATGACCGTCGCGTTTGATATTTCCGCGACCTGTCCCGGGCCGTTTTAATAAGGAATCGAATTATGATCGATATCAGACAAATTCGGGAAAACCCCGAAAAATACATCGAGGGCGCCAAGGCAAAACGCTTTGACGTGGATATCCACCGCCTCCTCGAAATCGACGCCGTCCTGATGGAGGCCAAAAAGAAGCTCCAGGACATCAGCACCGAAAAGAACCGCATCGGCAAGGACATCCCCCGCCTCAAGGACGAGGCCAAGCAGCAGGCCCTTCGAACGCTGGCCGACCTCAAGAAAAACGAGGCCGATTTTCAGGAGCAGCTCAAACAGCTCCAGCCCGAATTCGACGCCCTGCTGATGCAGGTCCCCACGCCCCCGGCGCCCGAGGTTCCCTTCGGCCTCGACGACACACAAAACGTGGAGATGCGCCGCTGGGGCAACATCCGCGAGTTCGACTTCGAGCCGAAGGATCACGTCCAGCTCGGCGTCGCCCTCGACATCATCGATATTGAACGCGGCGTCAAGCTCGCCGGCGCCCGCAACTACTTCCTCAAAGGCGACGGCGCCCTGCTGCACCGGGCCGTCCTCCAGTTTGCCCTCGACCACATGATCCGCAAGGGCTATCAGCCGATGGTCGTCCCCCTGCTGATGCGTGACGAAGCCATGCTCGGCACCGGCTACTACCCCGGCGCCGAGGAACAGACCTACCGCATGGAGCGCGACGGTCTCAACCTCGCCGGCACCGCTGAGGTCCCCCTCACCGCCTATCACAGCGACGAGATCCTCACCGAGGAGATGCTTCCGCTCAAGTTCGTCGCCATGAGTTCCTGCTTCCGCCGCGAGGCCGGCGCCGCCGGCAAAGACACCTACGGTCTCTACCGCATCCACCAGTTCGACAAGGTCGAGCAGGTCATCATCGGCGAGAACGACGAACGCAAGAGCATCGAGTACCACCAGGAGATTCTCGCCAACTCCGAGGCCGTCCTCCAGGCCCTCAACCTGCCCTACCGCGTCGTCAACGTCTGCACGGGCGACCTGGGCCGCGGCCAGGTCCAGAAGTTCGACATCGAGACCTGGATGCCTTCACGCGGCAGCTTCGGCGAGACCCACTCCGCCAGCCGCTTCTACGAGTTCCAGGCTCGCCGGATGAACCTTCGCTACAAAACGGCCGACAAGAAGAACGTCTTCTGCCATACGCTCAACAACACGGTGATCGCCTCGCCGCGCATCCTGATCCCCATCATGGAGCTCTATCAGAACGCCGACGGCAGCATCACGATCCCCGAGGTCCTGCGGCCGTACATGAACAACAGAGAACGAATCGAGCCCCGCAAATAGGTTAGTGTTCAGCGATGGATACAGGGAGCCGCATCATGATCCGTAAATTCCGGCTGGCGGCCGCGGCCGCCTTGTTCGCCGTCGGTCTCCTGCACGCAAATTCAGAGATTCAATATCCCGACCCCGAGCGGTGGGCCGACAAAATCAGAGAATTCCGGGAATGGGACAGCAAAAACACCTTTCCCAAAGAGCCCGTCCTGTTCGTCGGCAGTTCCAGTATTGTCCGATGGAAAACAGCCGAATCCTTCCCGAATCTGCCCGTCATCAACAGGGGATTCGGCGGCTCCTATGCCGCGGAGACCCTCTACTACCTGAAAAATCTGGTCCTTCCGTATCAGCCCAGGGTCGTGGTCTTCTATGCGGGCGACAATGACATCGCCGGCTCCCTTCCCGCCGAACGGGTCCATCAGGATTTTGTGCAGCTTTTCGAAAGCATTCACGAGGCCCTGCCTGAAACAAAAATTATCTGCCTCGCCGTCAAATTGAGCGAGAGGCGATGGAATCTGAAAGACGAATATCTGAAGCTGAACAAGCTGAACAGGGATTATGCCGAAACCAAAGAGTACCTCACGTTCGTTGACACGGCGGCCGTTCTTTTAAAGGCGGACGGTATGCCGCAGCCCGGCTGTTTCCTCCCCGACAAGCTGCACCTCAGTGAAAAAGGGTATGCCCGCTGGAACGATCTGTTGAGGCCCGTCCTGGCGGAAACAATAAAATAAGCAGCATTTTAGCCGCATATCGGCGGCGCATTGTCATTCCGGGCTTGAGCCGCAGTCCGGTGTAAAACAGTTTCCGCCGAGGGCAGCTTCCTGTTTCTTCTGAAAACGGCTGAAGTGTTACCATTGAATATTGAATAGATATAGAAACCGGTGTTCCCTGCTGTCATTGCCGCAAAGGTGGGAATCCAGGCATTACGATCGCACCGGACCCCCCGCTTTGGCGGGAGTGAGAGTATCGAAAAGTTTCTTTATTTATATAAAATAACATGTTCGGAGGGCGGCCCGCAGCCACCCTTTTGCATGGAAGGCGTCGCAATCGAAGGAGCTCGACCCGTGAAGGGTTACGCCGCCAATTCGTTAACCGATCCCGTCACATGGGAGCTTGAGCGGCTCGACCGGGAGCTGAACCCCGTCACGCTCGAAGAAATCCTCACCGCTTCCTGTCCCCTGGCCTGCCCCGCCCTTGGCCTCATCGCCGGCCTGATCCTCCAACAGTATGCCTCTCTGCCTCCCGCCGCCATCTGGCTGATCGTCGCAATCTCCGCCGCCACAAAAATAGGGACAGCCACCCTATTTCCCCCCAAACAGGTGACTGTCCCTCGTTTTGGCGGCGCCATCGACAGAAGCAGCCTGCGGTTTTACGTCGCCGTTCTCTGCTGTTTTGCCGTCTTCCTCGCCGCCGGTGCACTGCGTCTGGATCTCTTCCGAACGCCCCCGCCCAACGACCTCTCTCGCCTGGTCGGCTCAGAACCCGTCCTGGCGACGATCCGCGGCACAGTCGCCTCCGAGGTCCGTCGCGAAAACCGCCAAAGCTGGGTCTTCGGCCGTTTCCAGTGGACCGAGCCGGGCTGTTCCTTTCTCTTTTGCGTCGAAGACGTCGAGACAACCGCCGGCCGCCAACAATGCTACGGCCGAATCTTCGTCCACGTCAGCGGCCCGATCAAAAATCTTCCACCCCAAAGCCGCCTTCAACTCTACTGCCGCCTGAGCCGCTTCCAGCCGCCGTCCAATCCCGGCCAGTTCGACTTCAAACGTTACATGGAAGATCAGGGCATTCGCATCTCTGCCGCCGTCCCCGCCGCGGAAAGTATCGAGATGCTCCCGTCCGATCGCACGCCCGCGCTCTTCGCCGCCCTCCGCTCGCGTCTGCGTCTCTGGGCACAGGAAGCCCTCGAGGCCTGGGGCGGCGACCAGCGGCAGTATTCCGTCCTCCCCGAGGCCCTCCTGCTCGGCAGCCGCCGCAGCCTGGATGCCCAAACCTACGCCGCCTTCCAGAAAACCGGTCTGGCCCACTACATCTCCCTCTCCGGCATGCACGTCGGCATCCTCGCCGGCTTTTGCTGGCTGGTCGGCCGCGCAATGGGCCTCCTCAAGCGGCCCCGCGCTGCCTTCTGCATCCTGCTGATCACCCTCTACGCCCTCATCGTCCCCCCGCGCGCCCCCACGCTCCGGGCCGTCTTCCTCGCCGAGTTTTTCTTTTTCTCCATCCTACTCGTCCGCCGGCCCAACTCCCTTAACACACTCGCCCTCACCGCCCTTGTCATGCTCCTCGTCCGCCCGGCCGACCTCTTCAGCCCCGGCTGGCAGCTCTCCTACAGCAGCGTCCTGGGCATCCTCCTCCTGGGCCCGCGCCTCCGGCAAAAGTTCACCGGCTTCTTGCTTCCCCTCCATCCTTTTGCCAATAAAGTATTGCCGCCGTCAATCGCCGTTCCCTCGCTTCGGCTGACCCATTCCTTCTCCGATCTTTTCTCTGTCGGCCTCGGCGCCTGGCTCGGCGGCGCGGGCATCCTGCTCTGGCACTTCGGCAGTTTCACCCCCTTCTCTGCCCTGTGGACGATCCTCGTCTTTCCGCTGGTCCTGCTGATCCTGATCCTCGGCATGGCCAAGCTGATCCTCGTCCCGCTGCTGCCGACATTGTCCCTGCTCCTGAGCATCCTCGTTGATCGCATCAGCGACCTGTTCGCCGCCGTCACCGTCTGGATCGCCGACCTGGACCTGCTGTCTTTTCAATTCGGCAAAGTCTGCCTGCTGCTGATCGTCGGCGGGTACTTGTGGCTCATCGGCGTCTTCTTCCTGCCCCGCCGCCTGCCCGGCCGTCGGCCCATCGTCTTCGGCCTCAGCGGCTTGCTCATTGCCCTCTCCCTGTTTCAGTTCGCCGTCCTCCCCCGCTTCCGAAAGGAACTGGAGCTGACGTTTCTCTCCGTCGGCCATGGCCTGGCCGTGGTCGTCGAATGTCCCGACGGCCGCACCCTCCTTTTCGACGGCGGTTCGATCTCCCTCAAGGACCCCGGCGGTCGGGTGATAGCGCCGTTCCTGCGATATAAGGGCATCCGGCGGCTCGACGAGGTCATCGTCAGCCACGGCGACCTCGATCACTACAACGGCCTGCCCGAAGTCCTCCGGTCCATCCCCGCCCAAACGGTCCGGCTGAATCCGGGCCTGATCGAAAAGGCGCAAACCTCCGTATCGGCAGCCCTGATAAGGAACCTGATCGAGGCCGAATGCCGCCATGTAACGGAGACCTCCATGCCCGAGCAAAACCTTGGGGCCGTTCGTATCGTCTCTCTCTGGCCGGACGAAGAAACGACCGCCCGACCCTATATCAGCAACAATGACAAGTCCGAAGTCCTGCTGATCGAATACGCCGGCCGACGGATTCTCCTTTGCGGCGACATCGAACGGTCGGCCCAGGAATCGCTGCTTTCGAAGAGCCCCCATCTCCACGCCGATGTCCTCCTGCTGCCGCACCACGGCGCCCGCGGCAACCTCCTGCCTCGCTTCGTCGAACAGTTAAACCCTTCCGTCCGCGTCATCAGTTGCCCCCGGAGCCGCCTGAACGGCGTCCTGCCCTCCGGCCCCGACAACCAAGCATGGCTCACCGCCCTTCACGGCGCCGTTACGGTAAAAATAAAAGCCGACGGCACAATCCATGCCGCCGGCTTTCTAAATTCTCAATAACTTATTGTGTTATACTGTACGAAATGTATGCGTTTACCGCATGTGCACCACGATCTCCACACGGCGGTTCTTCGCCTTCCCCGCGGCGCTCGAGTTCGAGGCGACCGGCCGGCTCTCGCCGCAGGCAACCGCCCGGATATTCTCCGGCTGAATCCCGCGATCCACCAGGTAACGCAACACCGTCAGCGCCCGGGTCGCCGACAGATCCCAGTTGTCCTTCCACTGATCCTTCGTCTTGCGGATCGGGTCCGTATCCGTATGGCCGACCACATCAACCAACCGCCCGCGGTAACGCTCCCGCAGCACCGAATAGATCTGGTCCAGCTCCGAATTTGTACTCTTGAGCAGGGTCGCCTTGCCGGAGGGGAACAGCACCGAATTCGGCAGCGTCACGGTAATCGTCCCCGCCTGCTCATCGACACGCACGTCGCCTGAGAAACCGGTGGCCTGCTGAGGCGTCGCCTGGCGGCTCTTGATCTGGGCCTGGAGCTGCTCGATGGTCATCTGGCTTTCGCTGAGCTGCTGGCTGAGCTGCGACTTCTCTGCCGCCGAGCTGTCCAGCGAAGCGACGCAGTTCTCATAGAGGCCCTTGAGGTTCTGATTCTCAACGTTCAGATCCTCATATTTCTGCTTCCAGTTCGTACAGCCGCTCAGGATGGATAATCCCGCCGCCAGCATCGCACACAGTGCCGTGTTTCGCATCGTTTTTCTCATAAAACCTCCGTTTCAGCAGAACACTTGTTTTCCCATCAAAATCCGTAAATCCGGGACAGGTACGCCCGAATCCAATCGTAGAAGATAATAACGGCAAAAACCGCCATTGACAAGAAGGGACCGTAAGGAATTTGCCGTGTTTTTTTAAATAACAGTTGATACAGAGCCCAGAGGATTCCGAAAAAGGGCGCGATGAAAAAGGCCAGAATCGCCCATATCGGCCCGATAACCGCACCGGCAGCCCCCATCAGGTGCACGTCGCCCAGCCCCATGGCCTCCCGGCCGAACGCCAGCGTCCCCAATATCCGAGTTACCCAGACAACCCCGCAGCCCGCCAAGTAACCGGCCAATCCGCTCAAAAACCCGCCGACCGCCGGAATCCGAAAAATCTCCGCCCATCGGGCCGCCACATTTTCATTATTCAGGATCAACAAAGCGATCAATCCCCCGGCCAGTACCGGCATCAGGAAAACGGATTCCTTGAGAATCTCCCGCCGATCGTCATATTTTACTTCCTCGCCGGTAAACGGAGCTTGATCCTCCGGTGGAATATCCGCCTCCTGGTCCCGGTCCAGTTCATAACTGGGCCGGATCCATCCCAGCCGCAGGGCGATCAGCGAAAAGATCAGCCCGATCCCCGCTCCCAAAGCCGCGCCGCCCCACTTCGGCGGCACCCCGGGAAACAGACCTGCTGCCGACTCGACTGGCTCAATAATATAGGAGGCCGCAGAAGCACTAACAAGCCCCACGGCCGTCACAAACCAACAAATAGATATGGGAATAACCCACAATTCCAGATCAATCGCCGAGGCCGCCAGAAAAGCAGAGATCAGCACAATGGCGTTCAGATAGAAAAGCCACCCGCCGGAATCAAAAAATTGCTCCAGCGAATAATCCCCTGCCAGACCGGTTTCTCTATATTGCCGGACAAAAAACCAGACATAAACAAACAGGAATAAAAGCCCCGTCATCAGTTCGATGACAAAGTACCGGGGCGATATTTTCGCCTTGCACTGTCGGCATTTGGCCCTCAGCAGAACCCATGACACCAGCGGAATATTGTCGTAAAACCGGATCGGCCGGCCGCACGAAGGGCAGGCCGAAGGCGGGTACACCAGCGACTTCTCCCGCGGCAGACGGTAGATCACTACGTTCAGAAAACTGCCCGCGCAGGCCCCGAACGCGAAGACAAAGATGAGCCAAATCCATTCAGGCGTCATTTACGGTCCTAACCGTCTATTTCCTTTTTGTTTTCTTCGCTGGAACCGGCTTCGCTTCGGCTTGCCGCTGCACGGCTCCCGCCACCTTCATCGGAAGGCCAAAGAGCCGAATAAAGCCCGTTGCATCCGTCGAATCGTACTCCGCCCCCATCGTAAAGCTCGCCAGGCGCGGATTGTACAAACTCTTGGGGCTCTTGACGCCCGCCAGGGTCGCCCGTCCCTTGAACAGCTTGAGCCGGATGCTTCCCGTCACGTTCTCCTGGGTCACGTTCACAAAGGCATCCAGCGCCTCCCGAAGCGGCGAGAACCACTGCCCGTAGTAAACCAGTTCCGCATACCGCAGGGCCACCTGTTGCTTGTAATGCAGCGTATCCCGGTCCAGCGTCAGCATTTCCAGCGCCCGATGCGCGGTCGTCAGAATGGTCCCGCCCGGCGTCTCATAAACGCCTCGGGATTTCATACCAACCAGTCGGTTCTCAACCAGGTCAATCTGCCCTACACCGTGCCTGCCGCCGACGGCATTGAGCGTCTCGATCAGCTTCACGCCGCCGATGGCCCGCCCGTTGAGTTTGACGGGAATGCCTCTCTCAAAGCCGATCTCGACGTATTCGGCACGGTTCGGCGTCTTTGACACCGGCTGCGAGATCACAAACAGATTGTCCTTCGGCTCGTTCCACGGGTCTTCCAAATCGGCCCCCTCATGGCTGATATGCCAAAGATTCCGATCCCGCGAGTAGATTTTCTTTTTCGTCTGCTCGATGGGCACCTTGTGTTTCTTGGCGTACTCGATTGCCGCCTCCCGGCTGGTCAGCTTGAAGTTCGGGTCCTTCCACGGGGCGATAATCTTCAGCGACGGGTCCAGCGCCATAAACGTCAGCTCAAAGCGGACCTGGTCATTCCCTTTGCCTGTCGCCCCGTGGGCCACGGCCGTCGCGCCGGTCTGATGCGCTGCGTCCACCTGGTGCTTGGCGATCAGCGGCCGGGCAATGCTCGTCCCCAGCAGATAGCCGTTCTCATAGACCGCCCCGCTCTTGAGCATCGGCCAAAGGTAGTCCTCCACGAACTCCTTTCGCAGGTCCTTCACGATGCACTTGACCGCGCCCGTCGCCAGGGCCTTCTTCTGGATTCCCTTGAGCTCATCCCCCTGCCCCAGTTCCGCCGCAAACGCCACAACCTCGTATCCATAGGTTTCCTTCAGCCACGGCAGGATCACGCTCGTATCCAGCCCGCCGCTGTAAGCCAATACCACCCGTTCCGCTTTCTGTTTTGCCATCTTGAAATTAACTCCCGTTTACATAAAAAAGACGTATATTTCTCCATATTCCGAAAATTATAGACCTTCATCGCGAAAGCACAAGGAGATTTCCGAAATTTATCCCGCTGGAAATACTGAAAAACGAGTACCGGAAAATCAGGGAATCAGAGGGTGGGACGTCAGTGAATCAGGACAGCCGACTGTAAACCACCCTGCGGATCAGTTTCTCATCGGGCTCCTGTCCGATCAGGCGGCGATACTGGGCAATCGCCTGCCGAATGAACATCTCCGCTCCGTTGACGGTTCGGGCCCCCGCCGCGGCGGCCTGCCGCAGAAACAGCGTCTCCAGCGGATTATAAACCGTATCGAAGGCGACCATCCCCGGCTTCCAGACCGACGCCGGGACCGGCGAGGCCTCCGTGTTCGGATGCATCCCGATGCTCGTGCAGTTGATGACCACCTCCGCGTCGAGTTCCTCGACCGCCTCAAACGCAAGCGCCTCGCAGTGAAACTCCGCCGCCAGCGCCCGGGCCCGCGACAGCGTCCGGTTATAGATCGTCACCTGGGCTCCGGCCTCCGTCAGCCCCGCCACCACCGCCCGCGCGGCCCCGCCTGCGCCGATGACCGCCGCCCGCACCTGATGCAGATCGTGCAGCGCGATCCCCAGCGTCTCGGTCAGGGCCTCCATCGCCCCCGACAGGTCCGTGTTATAACCCGTAACGATCCCGTTGAAGCCGATCTTGAGCGTGTTGACCGCCCCGATCCGCACCGGCAGACTCTCCACGAAATTCCCCCCCTCCAGCGCAAACGACAGCGCGTGCGTCTTATGCGGAATCGTCACGCTGAAGCCCCCCGCCTCCAGCCACGGCCGGTGAACAACGTTGTGCAGGAACAGATCGAATTCCTCCCGCCCTCCCTCCACCGGCAGCGGCAGATAGACCGCATTGATCTTCGCCGCCTCGAAGCAGGCGTTGTAAACCGCCGGGCTGATCGAATGCCCCACCGGGTTGCCGATAATCCCGTACACCTCCGTCCGACCGTCGAGGGCGTCCCACCGGTACAGCATCTTCATCTGCCGCACCGGCGTCTGTCCCGGCGCCGTCGCCGTCGCCTCATCGAGACTGGCAAACGTCAGAAACGAGCCGAACTTTTTGGCCAGCACCCGGCTGAGCGTCGCCGACGGCCCCATCGTCAGCACGATCATATCCTGCTCCGGTTCGTTCTCATGGAGCAGGTCCAGCGCCTCGAAATTATCGCTGATGGAACGAGCCGTATAAACCAGCTTGGGAATCGCCGTCGGGCAGACCGTCAGAATCGACTCCTGCAGGATCCGGATGTCCTCAAAGCAGCCCTTGAAATCATGACATGACAGGATCAGCCGACAGCGAGGATGGGCCGCCAGCGCCGCATCCACCTGCGATTTAACGCCGTGCGTCGTGTAGGTGCGATACTCGCAGTCCACATAATCCGCTCCCTGTGCAGCCGCCTCCCGCAGCGCCTCGATCCGCCGCTCCGCCGGACAATCGTTGACGCCCCCCTCTTCCGGCGACCGGCACGTTACGATCACCGGAACCTGGCGGGCATGCACCGCCGAAATAAGCGACCCGATTGCCCCGGCCTCGCCCGGCTCCAGATAGTCAGCGCGAATCTCGACCATCTCGGCCCCATCCGCAATCGCCTGGTCGATCCGCGGGAGGGCCTCCTTCTCGCTCTTTGCCGAAATGGATACCGCCAAATAAGTCATATAGAAAACGATATCCGGCAGCCGCGGTCTTTGCAAGCCAAAACCGGCCGCTTTTCCGGAACGCTGATTCTCCGTCGTTCCGGCTTTATGGCGCGTATTTGACCGAGCAGCCGTACGGCCGCGTCTGCAGGATCGTCGCTCCCCGTCCCGCCGTCAGGTCCTGCAGCGCCAAATCCGCAAAATTCAGATAGACCTGCCCTTCCGGCAGTCTCCCCAGCGGCGCATTGTCAATCCCCCCGGCATACGCAAGCATCCCCTCTTTATCGATGATGAAGATATGCGGCGTCGTTTGAGCCCCGTACAGCCGCCCTGCGCGACCGCTGGGATCAACCAGCACCCGAACCTTCAGGGAATGCGCCTGAATAAAACGCGCATGATCCTCGGCAGCAGCCGTATGCGTGCTGTTAACCGCCAGCCAGACCACCCCCTTATCGGCGTATTTAGCCGCCAGATCCTGCATGGCGCCCTTCTCATAGTGGGCCTTGACGAACGGACAATCGTAGTTGATCCACTCCAGCACCACGATCTTCTCCCCCTTAAAGTCTCCAAGCGAAACCTCCCGCCCCTCGGTATCCTTCAGGGTAAAATCCGGGGCCGGTTTGCCCACAACCGCTGGCGATGTTTCCGCGTTCACGGCGGACGGATCGGAGTTTGCGCCCTTGCCGTCAGACGATTGCTGCGCCAGCGCAACGATCCCCGCTATGACAGCCAGCAAAATCACCGAAATGGTCGCTGTTTTTCTCATAAGTCTCCCCTTTCTCATTTTAACAATTGACACAGCTTCATATCTCCTTTACCGTACCTGTCTGTGAATACGACGGCTGAAAATTGAAAGTTGGGTATAATTTCCCTGAATAATGCAGAAAATACCGGACAAACGGATTTGTCTTCGATCTTTGCACCTGTGGATGGGGCTCCTGTTGCTGCTGCTCTTGGCCGGCGGTTGCGATTTTTTCCGCAGGCCTCGCCCCATCAGGATTCTGTCGGATCCCACGGTCACCGCCGACATCAGGGGATTTTCCGTAAACTCAAGACCCATCGAATGTTACACTTTCGGCACAGGCCCGGAAACGATCCTCGTCCTGGGGGCCATTCACGGCGATGAACCGGCGAGCAAGACCCTGGCCGAGGGCCTGATCCGCAACCTTCAATTCAACCGGTCGTGTCCGGATCATCTGAGGATTCTCATCCTGCCCCTCTGCAATCCGGATGGACTGGCCAAAAAAACACGCCATAATGCCTCCGAAATCGACCTCAATCGCAATTTCCCCGCCGACAACAGGATCGACAACATAAAACACGGCACAATAGCCCTCACGGAACCGGAATCCCGCCTGCTCTACGACCTCATCGTTGCCGAAAAACCCTCGCGCATCCTCACCATCCATCAGCCCTACGGCTGCATCGATTACGATGGCCCCGCCGACCGCCTGGCAAAAAAGATGGGCTGGTTCTGTCCCCTGCCCGTCCGTCGTATCGGCGCTTTGCCCGGTTCGCTCGGCGCCTGGGCGGGCGAAACCATGAACATCCCCATCATCACCCTCGAACTGACGGCCGACGACTCCTCTCTGCCCCCTCACCGGCTCTGGGCCAAATATGCCCTGACCCTTTGGGCCTTCATCGAAGGCGACTGATTCCCCCTTCTTTTCGACCCTCTTTTTAAGCTTCCGGAGCACTCCTTTTAAGGAAGTTCTCAAATGCCCCCCGCAACCTTTCAGCGCATAATGATCCCGTTAATACGCTTTATTGCTCATGGATAGTGCGGATTTGTCATTTGGAACGTAGGGCTTTTTAGGCAGGAGAACAAAAATGATAAAGATGTCACCCGTAAGAGAATGCGACGCGACGGACTGCGCGTACAATGACAACAAGATCTGCCATGCCCTGGCCATCACCATCGGCGGACCGTCCGGAATCCCTTACTGCGACACCTACACCAGCAGTTCGGAAAAGGGCGGCGATGGGGATGTTACCGGCGGCGTCGGCGCCTGCAAGGTATCCGCCTGTGAATACAACGAACGGCTGGGATGCACGGCCGACGATATCGAAGTCGGCTTCAAAAACAACAAGGTGGCCTGCCTGACTTTTGAACCCCGATAACGGTTCAGCGGTCATCAACAAAGAAAGGTCCTTGAAACGTGCGATGATCGGATTCTCGCCGCAGCACGCGACCCGCAGAGCGCGGATATGAACGACGATCAGAGGTAACCCAAAATCGGCGGGTTTAGCGGTTTGACAGTGAAGGATTTGCCATGGAAACAGGGCCGGACTCGATACCGGCGGACATTCTGTCTTTCTTGAACGCCTCGTTTCTCGAGGTCCTGCTGGGCCGCCGCTCCCGCCGGTTCTTTAGGGGGGCCCAAATCTCCGACGGCGTCTTCAAATATAAATCAAAGCATTCCCCCCTGCCGCTGTCCGACATCGAAAAAAAGCTGATCCTCCTGGCCTGCGGCGGCAACACCGGCTGGAACAACCTGATCTATCGGGCCGACCGCTATGCACCGTACCTGTCCAACTATGCCGCCGCCGCGGGCGGACGCACCTTTCCCTCCGCCGCGGGCTTCGAGACAAGCATGATCTTCTTCACCGACGATGAGGGCCTTTACGTGCTGGACAACCGCGATGCCCCCGCCTGCGGCGACCGCCGGCCCGACGGCTCGCTGGACCTGGACTGTGCCCTTGCCTCCGTCAGCGATCATATCCGCAAGATCAGCGACGGCCGTCTGCGCCTTCCTCCGCAGATACCCTTCGTCGAGCCCCACAACACCTGGGTCGTCAATCAGCCGTCCACCTTCCTTGTCATCCCCGTCGGCGACCTGTCCCAGCACGTGCTGCTCGTCCTGTGCTACATGCTCCAGAACGGCCTGATCCTCTATGATGATATCCACAAGCGTTCCATCCCCGGCATCGAAAAATTCAGCAATCTCTATGATGAAGACCGCGTTTGGCCGATCACATTCGTCGATCAGTTTTCGCTGGAGGAGCTGACGGTCGAGCTGTCCGCCTCCGCCTATACCGGCGCCCTGATGCTCCAGGCCATGGGCCTGGGCGGCTGGATGTTCAGCGGCATCGATCCCTTCTGCATGCTCGGTGCCTCCGGCGACCCCGAGGCCCCCGGCCTGGGCTTTAACTATCTCACCCGCGATGACTGGCCCTACCCCAATCCCGTCGGCCTGCCGGACTTCATGGAAGGATACTGCCCGCCTTTTTATAAGAATATGCGGGAGGCGGTGAATGCGATTTGCCGGCGAAAGTTCGGACCCGGCGGCCCCTTCCATCCTGACACGCCCGGCCCCTGGCGCGATTCTCCCGGTGTCCGCTCCGCCGCACAGGTCCACGACGAGCGGTTTCGCGCCTGCATCGCCCACCAGGCCCAATATCTCCTTGACACCTTCGGCAAGTTCCCCGCCACCGTCCCGTCGATGCTTGCCATCATGTACCTGCAGGCCGCCCACATCGATACGGACTTCTACGACGCCTTCTACAAGCCCGGCGCCTATCTCCAAACTCACGCCGACCACCTCAAAAACTGGCACCCCGGCAATGATCGTTGAATCGGCCTTAAACCCCGATAAACAGGATTGAACACTGCCCGTTCCTTATTAGACCCCCTCTGTGTCCCCGTGGCTGCATTTTAATTCCAGAAAGCCGCGACGGCGATAATCAGCCAGATCAGGCAGCCCAGCAGGAATTTCGTCAGCGTCCCGATCAGCGTCCCCCGACCCGCCCCAACACCGCTGCGCATCGCCTCGTCCGGCTGACGGCCCGAGAGGCGTTCCACGCCCCAGGTCGCCAGTCCGGCCCCGATGCAGCCGCCCAGCAGCGTCCCGATGACCGGCAGAAAACCCGTCCCGACGACGGCTCCGACGAGCGCCCCGCCGATGGCCGCCAGCGAACCCAGCCGGCCCGCTCCTACCTTCTTCGCCCCGCCGAAGCCCGCAAAGAACTCGATCAGCTCCCCCGCCAGCGCCAGCAGCACAACGGCGACAATCATCCGGACGGAGAATAAATCGTGCTCCCGCAGTCCCCACAAGGCAACCAGCGTCGTAAGGATCATCAGCCAATTGCCCGGCAGGCAGAACAGCCCCGAGACCAGCCAGATCCCGTTGAGAATCGTCAGCAAAACCAAAGTAACGTACAGCATCGCAGTTTCTCCCGGCCCGCGCGGCCCTGTCCCGAATATAATACGCCCAAGCCCCCGCAACGCACAAGCCGAAAGCGGAACAAAATCGTTGTAGGGTTACGGAAACCTCTAAAAAATAACTTGCAGTTCGCAAAAAAAAACGGCGGCGCGGTCAAACGGTGTTTGGCCGTGAGCGCTGACGCCATTGCCGAAAACAACCTTATGACAATTCCCCGGCAAGTTCTTCGACCAGATCCCGACGGGCGGCCATGCCGATGATGCGGGGCCGGGGGCCGGCGGCCTGGCTGACGAGCACAAAGGGCTGGACGCGGCGGCGGAAGGAATTGACCGCCTCGCTGATCGTCGCCGTCGCCGGGATCGTCTGAAGGGGCTGGAGAAACGGCCGCAGGTTGTCGAACGCCTCGCCGGAAGCCAGGGCAACGTCGGGGTCGAAAACGCCGATGATATTCGAGCGGCTGCCCTCGTACACCGGCAGGTGGGAATATCGGCTCCGGCGAAGCAGCTCGATCAGTTCCCGGCGCGACGTGTTGACGTCAGCCATCTCGATGCGCGACAGCGGAATCATCACGGTGGTAACGGGCAGTTCATGGATGCGGATGAGCCGGTCCATCATCTCCTTCTGCAGCTTGCTGACAAGCCCCTCCTCGTGCGTCTCGCGAAAGAACTGCTTGATCTTTTCGCGGCGGGTCATGTCCACCGCCCGCTGGGTATTCATGGGGATATGCAGGAGCCGCTCGAAAAGGCCCGAGAGCCGCTTCATCGCCGCCACCGCCCCGAGGCGGGTAAAGGTACGGTGAAAAAACCAGACCAGCGGGGCCAGCGGGGGCATATACCGGTTGGCCTGGTAATAGAAGACATTCTTGGGAATCGTCTCGCCGAAGAGAAACAGCAGCGGGGTCATGACCGCGGTGGCCAGAAACTGGGTCCGCTCCTCGTCGTTCGTCCAGCGCAGCAGCAGCAGGGTCGCCAGCGTCGTCGCGAAGTAGTTGGCCAGGTTGTTGCCCAGCAGCAGACTGATCATGATGCCGTAGCTGTCCTGCACGGATGAGGCGAGCAGGCGGTAGAGCGGCCGCCGACGCTCAGCGCCGAGCCGCAGGTGGATGCGGCTGAGACGGTACATGCCGGTCTCTGCGCCCGAGAAGAAGGCGCTGAAGAACACCGACATGAGAAACAGGATGAACAGGACTGAAGTATTCATATGTTAACCGGCATTCGGCACTGAATTCCAACAAACTCAAAATTCACAACTCAAAACTCATTGTTGTTCCGTTCCGTAGGTTCGAGCGACAGGATCAGCGTCCGGATGCGGTTCTTCCGGACGGACTCGACGGTAAACTTCATATTCTTCCAGGCGACAACATCGCCGGGACGGGCGACGCGGCCGAGCAGGACGGTCACCAGCCCGCCGACGGTGCTCAGCCGCTTCTGCTCAGGGCTCACGCCGAAGGCGTCTATCCAGTCGTGGATGGACAGCTCGGCCGACAAGCGGTACGTCAGCGGCCCGATCTGCTCGACGGGCGGCGCCTGCGACTCCTCCTCGGGCAGGCCCAGCAGTTCCTCGACGAGATCGTCCATGCCGGCCAGGCCCGCCACACCGCCGTACTCATCCACCACAATGGCCAGATCGGCGTGCTGCTCGCGGAGAAAACCGAGAAACGCTTCGACCGTCTGCTGCTCGGGAACAAAGCGGATCGGCCGCAGCAGCTTGCGGGGCGGCTGATCGGGACTCAGCAGCAGATCGCGAAGGGTAACGAAACCGACGATGTTGTCGAACTCGCCCTTGTAGAGCGGAACGAATTTCTTTTTTACCTCGCGCATCAGCTTAATCAGGTCCGACGAGCCGACGGACAGCTCGGCGGTAATCATATCCACCCGGGGAGTCATCACGTCGCGCACCTTGAGGAAGCCGAGCTTGAGAACCTCCATGAGGAGCTGGTTTTCTTCATAGCTGATGAGGCCCTGCCGGCGGGAGGAATCGAGCAGCAGACGGAACTCGCGGGGGCCCACGACCGGACGCGGCGGAGCGGTCAGGGCGCTCCCGAGGAACAGCCGGGTCACCGGCCGAACGATGAGCAGATCGACGGCCGCCAGAACAGGCCCGAGCGTCTTGAGCAGGAGCCAGCAGGGCAGAGAGGCGGCCCGGGCAAAAACGCCCGTATTGGCGTAGGCGATGGACTTGGGCAGCAGTTCGCCGAACATGACGAGAAGAAAGAAGATGATGACGGCGGCGACGGCCGCAGCCCCGGCGCCGAACTGGCGGCTAAGCTCGACGGAAAGCACGCCGGCGAGGGCAAAATAGGTGACATTGACGAGCATGTTGCCGAACAGCAGCGTCGTCAAAAAACGGCCGGGGGTGTTGAGGACATGGGCAATCAGAGATTCGAGCTTATGGGGCGAGCGGGCAAACTGGCTGATCTGGCGGTGGGAGAGGTGAAAAAAGGCCGTCTCGGAACCGGACATGAAGGCGGAACACAAAAGCAGCGCTGCCATGAAAACGATTCGCCAGAAATATTGCCATAGGCCCGTCAAGCTTCGCTCCTTATTGGATGCCTGCGCTGCAGGATACGCTCTCAGGCGAATTTTGGCAAGACGATGGTAAAAACGCTGCCCTGCTGCGGCACGGACTGGACGCGAATGCAGCCGTTGTGGTCCTCGATGACCTGGCGGCAGTAGGCCAGACCGATACCGTTGCCCTTGCGCTGGCCGTCGCGGCCGGTTTTGGTGGTAAAGAAGGGTTCAAAGAGGCGTTCGAGTTGGGCGGGCTCGATGCCGCAGCCGGTATCGGCGATCTCGATCTCGACGGCCTCGGGAAGGTCGCGGCCGCGGATCGTCAGCGTGCCGCCCCGCGGCAGCATGGACTCGCGGGCGTTGAGGATCAGGTTCATCAGGACCTGCCGGATGCCGACGGGATTGACGCGGATACTCAACTCCGGATCGATCTCCTCGCGGACCTTGATGCCGTCCTTGGCAAAATCACGCCCAAGAGCCGCGAAGACCTGTCGAACGAGGGACTCGACGGAGCAGGAAACCTTTTCGGACCGCCCCTGGCCGACAAGATGGGGAATCTGGCCGAGGATTTCCTGGATTTTCTGACCTGCATCGACCGCCTTGCGGAGGGCCTTATCGACCAGAGGCCCATCTTCGCGATTCTTCAGCGCCAACTCGGCATAGGTGCTCAGCGGCGCCAGCAGGTTATTGATCTCATGGGCGGCCATGGCCCACGCCCGCCCCACGACCGCCTGTCCCTCCAGTCCCTGGATATGATCCCTTAACTCCTGATTCTTTAAGGAGATAGCCTCCTTTTGGCGATGCAGATTCTGTCGTTTCTCAAGCAGATTCAAAAATCCGTGTCTCCCTTGTCCGGCTTTTGTTAAAAAAACGTTGTACTTCCCCCGGCGGGTCGGTACGATAATATAAACGTTATCGACAGATAAAAGATTTTTCTTGAAGATGAACACGCAAACGATTACAGAGGAACTGGTGGGAATCCTGGAGGGGGCGGGCGTAACCATTCGGCGTGAGTCGATGGGCGGTTCTGGTGGCGGATTGTGCCTGTTCAAGAACAAAAAAGTCTTTTTTTACGATACGGACGCGGGTCCCTATGAATCGGCCTGTATGTGCGCCAAGGCCGTTTCCCAAGTGGCCGGTGACTTGGAAAACATGTATCTCAAGCCGGCAGTACGGGAATTTATCTATCGAAATACCGGGACGGGCGTCCCCGAATAGAGGACAATAACGATGACAATCGAAGCAAATACAGATAAATCGGTCGTACTTGTAGTGGATGATAACATTCAGAACCTGGAGCTGATCCTGGCGTGCCTGGAGGACGTGGAGTGCCGGACACTCTCGGCGACGGACGGCTTCGAGGCACTGGAACTGGTAAAAAAAGATCGACCGGATCTCATTTTACTGGACGTAATGATGCCCAAAATCAGCGGCTTCGAGGTCTGCCGGCAGCTCAAAAACGACCCCAAAACGGACGATATTCCGATAATCATGGTCACCGCCCTCAACGAACTGGGAGACATCGAGCGAGCCATCCGCTCGGGAACCGACGATTTCATCAGCAAACCGATCAACAAGTGGGAACTGGTCACCCGCGTCCGGACGATGCTCAAACTAAAACACCTCAGCGACCGGCTGGAACGGACGCTGGCCTATCTGAGTGAGGTGGAAAAATCCTCCCAAATGGCCCAACGACCGGAATAAAGCCGACCTCGGCAAACCTGTTTCTAACAGAAAACCTCTTAATACAAGCTCCCAAACCACAGGACGGGCCTTAGCCCATGCGTTCCTATAATTCCTTGATTTCCCATGTCTTGCGCCTCTAAGGCGGCCGGAAAACGGACGCTTTCACCCGTCCAGACCCTACATTCGGCACAGGCGTCCGATTCCCCGCCGCCGGACGGCTTTTTCCCGCCAATCCCCCGCCCGGCAGGTTAAACGCCGCCACCCCTAAGACGATACAACCCATGGTAAGAATCGGTTTCTTGTTTCATTTACGGGATTGGTTAATGAGTAAGCTCTTAGAGATATTCGGCAAGGCGATTACAGTGGACACGTCGGAGCTGATCTGGCACTGGCTGATGACGGTGCGGACGCAGCACGAGCCCGCGCCGCCGCCCTGGCAGACGCAGCTTGACGAGGTGCTCGAACACATCGGCAGCCGCGAAATGGCGGCGGCAGAGGAGAAGCTGCGGTTTTATCTCTTCGAGTACCCCGAGTGCGTCTTCGGGCGGATCTGCGCCGCCTCGCTGTGCCTCATGCAGGACGAACCCCGCCAGGCCCTCGACCAGCTCCAAAGCGTCTATCTGCGCCAGCCGGGCAACACGATGGCCCTGTACGTGATGGGCTACTGCCTGGAGCGGCTGGGCAAAATCCCCGAGGCGATGGAGTTCTACCAGGACTGCATCAAGTTCAAGAGTCACCTCCAGCTCCCGCGTCAGCGCATGGCCGCCATTTATCTCCAGAGCGGCCGCCTCGACAAGGCGATTCGCGAGTACGAGATGCTGACCACGGAGTATCCCGAAAACATCGATGCCCACGTGCTGCTGGGCAATCTCTACCTCATGCGGGGCTGCTGCTCCAGCGCCATCGACGCCTTCAACATGGCGATCCTGGCGCATCCGGATAACTTCCAGTCCGAAGAACCGGAACTGGAGCCGGAGGGGGTCGATCCGGACGAGGCGATCCGCCGCACGACGGACCTGATGGAGCAGCTTGGCCCGATGCCCGACCTATACGTCCGGCTCGGCAGTCTCTACGACAAAACAGGACGCGGCGAGGAAGCCCGGGGCTGCTACGAGAACGCCCTCAAACTCCAGCCCAACTACCTCGAGGCCGCGATCAAGCTGGGCATGCTCCACCTGCGCGCCCAGCGGTTTGCCCTCGCCGCCGAACAGTTCAACGCGGCGGCCGAGATCAACGATGAGATTGTCGATGCCTATACCGGCCTGTGCCTTGCGCAGCACTGCGCCGGCAAGCAAAACGACGCCCTCGGAACCCTCTCGCTGGCCTCCGCCATCCAGCAAAACAGCATCCTGCTCTTCGCCGAGACGGCCACGCTCTATTTCCAGTCCGCCCAGGACGAGCACGACGGCTCCGTCTCGGTCATGGACCGCAAGATCGTCTTTATCGAGGACGTGATCCGCGCCTTCGAGCTTCGGCTTCACAGGCAGGCCTCCAATGCGGACATCCTCTACAAATACGGCATCCTGCTGATGGCGGCGGACCGAAACGACGAGGCGGCCGACGCCTTCCGCAAGTCGCTGGCCGTCAACCCCACCCACTACCGCGCCCGGACCAAGCTGGCCCTGGGCCTGCTCGACGCCGACCGGCCCGACGAGGCCCTGCACACGCTGATGGACCGGCCCGCAATCGACCAGAACCTGCTGCATCTGCACTACAAAACGGCCCTGCTCTTCTGTGACCAAAAGCAGTTTGCAAGGGCGATGAAGCACCTCCGCTGCGCCCTGCTCGAATCGGACAGCGCGGACACCTTCGCCAACATCGAGCTGGTCATGGAGAACCTCGGCCTCATCGACCGCGCCATGAACAACTGGAAAAAGCTCAGCGAAGCCGCCGAAACGATGTTTACACATTCGAACTGAGGCGAACCGCAGGCCTGCAAAACAAGTCGGATTTAACATCTACCCTCGCAGGAGATGCATGGTCCTGAGTTTATCGAAGGGCCGGCCGGAGCAGACAACTGCACAATCGAAATGAGCCCCCACTTTACAAATATAATTAAATGCTTCTATCTCTTATTAACTCAAACTGACCGATTGAAGGAATTCTGATGATAGTAAGGATTCAACAAAAACGACCTTGAATGCCGATAAGCAGTGTGTTGAGCATTCCTTATATGCACGGAGGCCGTATGATTACTATCGGT
>JBNRMP010000040.1:0-54693 GCA_050309685.1 Anaerohalosphaeraceae bacterium | reverse complement strand
TGCTCTGGCCCTTTGCCGGCAGACCCCAAAGCACAGCAAGACCCAAACCGCCCGCCGCGCGGCCGGCCGCGCGGCGGGCGGTTTGGGTCTTGCTGTGCTTTGGGGTCTGCCGGCAAAGGGCCAGAGCACCTGCACGTAGAGGCAGATGCCCGCCGCGGAAGCGCCGCTGACGACGGGGCGGCCGCCGAGAATCAGCGAAAGGAAGAAAGCCGGGACGGCCGTCGCGAACACGGGCCAGAGGCGGATGCGGCGCCGGCGGTAAACGCCCGCCAGTTTCCACCAATCCCACAGGGCCAGAAAGATGAGGGCGATAAAGGTGCCCCTTATGCCCTGCTGGTAGTTCGCATCCTGCCATACGACGAAAGAGGCCAGGGCCGACAAAAGGATTCCCACCCCGGCGGCGGCAAACTGCCGAAACAGCCCCGGCTCCATGTCGCGCAGGAGCTTGTGGCGCGTCAGCAGGATGCCCGCGGCCCCGCCGACGATCATGAGGAAGGTCGTAAACGCGATGCCGGCAATCTCGTCGTCCCGGCTGCCGGTGAGCAGACCCGCCCCCAGTCCCAGCAGGGCGGCCGTCAGCAGGGCCAGAAGCATTCGCTGTTTTTTCGTGAGGGGGTCCTTCGCGGCGGCCTCTTTGAGTTCCTCCGTCGATTCCTCGTAAAATTTGCTGTGGATCCTGTCGACCGTTTGATAGAGGCGGTCTGCGGCGACGTTTATCCGATCTTTCGCAGACCCCGGCGTCCCGGGCGGCGGAACGGGAGCGGGCTCCCGCCGGATTTTGCGGGCCGCCTGCTCGGCGATTATCGAGAGCTCCTGCGGGCGAAACTCGGCCATGCTCTGCTGAACGCGCTGAGCGCCGAAGACATCCTCGACCATCTCCTGAACGGTGTGATACCGATCCTGCGGGTCACGGGCCATGGCCTTGCGGATGACGCGGGCAAAGGTCTCGTCGATGCCGTTCAGGTCGGGGGTCGAGTTCATGTGCTTCATCAGGACCTCGGCGGGACTGGCCCCCACGTAGGGGAGCCGGCCGGTGAGCATCTCGTAGAGGATGACGCCGAGGGCATAGATGTCGATGCCGCGGTCGTAGCGGCCGACGCCGATCTCGGGGGCCATGTAGTGGACCGTGCCGACCGTGATCGTCTGGTTGCTGCAGCGGCTGGTGTTGATCGCCTTGCTCAGGCCGTAGTCGCCGATCTTGACCTGGCCGTTTTCATAGAAGATGTTGCCGGGCTTGAGGTCGCGATGGACGATGCCGCAGTCGTGCAGGTAACTGAGTCCTTTGGCGATTTCGCGGAGGAAGAAGGCCGTCTTCTGAAGGCCCAGCCCGCCGGGCGCATTCTGGATGAGGTCCGCCAGCGACGGGCCGGAGACATATTCCATGATGACGAACGGGCGGCCCTTGTCGTTGTACCGGACGTCGAAGATCGTTACGAGGTGGGGGCTCTTGAGATTCATGCACTGCTGGATGCCGCGCAGCTCGATCTGCTCGCAGGTCTGCACGGCCTTGATCGCGACCTCGCGCCCCGAATCGCTGATCGCGTAATAGACCTCTCCGAATCCGCCGCGTCCGACCGCCCGCTGGATCGTGTAGCCCTCAAGGGGCTTGTCGCCAAACTGGTATTGAAATGACTGCATTACCCTGTTCCCGTTCGCATTTGCCGATTTTTTGAATCAGTGCGGCATTTTAGCCGAACGGCGGCACGGGTTTTTAAGCCCGTGAAAACACGGCCGCGACGGCCGTGATGCGACCGATGGCTAAAATGTAGCGAAATCGATTCAACCATAATTTGTCACAACCAATCTCAGGGGACCGATCATGACGGTTTTGCCGATCTCGATCGCCTCTTGTCCGCCTGTCTCGCTTTTTGCAAAGAGCCGTCCGCCGCGCTGAAAGAGCGTGACGGTGCGGGACGTCTGCCCGCTCTGGATATGGCAGTTCCGCGCCGGGCCGATGAGGATCTCCCGATCCATCAGGAGGATGCCCTGGATGTCCGAGCGCGGCAGCCGCGCACTGCCGGGTTTGAGCATCGCCGTGCCGCTGGCGGGATTGGGCAGCGTAAAGACCATTCGGCAGCGCGGCGTGATCTCGATGCGATCGCCGTCGGCCAGCAGGCGTTTGGAGGACGCCCCGCGCGGCTCGCTGACAAAGTAGTCGCCCTCGATCCGCTCGATGGCCTTTATCGGCGCCTCGGGGTTGACGACGAGCCCCAGGTCCGCCGGCGACGAACCGCTGATCGGCCCGACCGTTACCCGGGGGCCGCAAAAGACAAGAAAAGAGCCGATCCCGTCCATTTGGAGGAGCAATCGCCCCGGAACGGGCTTCGGATCGGAGCTCGGCTCCGCAATTTCTCTACTCATCAGAGGTTTCCCCCGGCCGGATTGTTTCAGCGCTTCGGGAAAAAAATCGGCCTCCCCGGTCTCCGGTCCGGACAGGGGGTCGATGAGTCCCAGCGGTCCGGTCTGGAGCGCCTCGCAGGCCTGCGCGCCTTGGCGGGCCTCTTTGACGGCCTCCCTGAGCCAGGCGGCATCGGGTTCAAGCCGCAGGGCCTTCTGGAGTTCGACGGCCGCTTGGGCAAACTGTCCCGTCCGCACGGCCCGGGCCCCGCTGAGACAATACTGCAGCGCCTGCCGCAGTGTATAGAGGATCTCCCAACGGTCGGCCTGACCGTTGAAGCATTTGAGGAGGTTGACCGCCGCCGCGAGCCGACCGTCCTGGAGATGCCGGCGGATCTGCTGAGCGCCGCGGGAGGCGATTTCTTTGAGCAGGGCGGGGGCCTGATCGTGGCCGGACGATTCGAGCCGCCATTGACGGACCAGTTCCATCGCCTGCTTCACATCGCCGTTTTCAATCGCTGAGCGAATCCGTTTGAGGGCCGCGTCGGCGGCGGCCCGGTCCAGCTCGGCGTTTTTCAGCAGCAGGCGGGCATGGCCGTCTTCGCAGCCGTCGAGCATCTGCCGGCCCTTCGAGAGCATTCCGTTTTCGAGCTGTTCTTTGGCACGGGCGAGCTGGTCGGCCTTCTGGCGGCTTTGGATACGGGCGTCCTCGATGGCCAGGCCGATGCGTTTTCGCAGGTCCGCCGCCGCGGGGGTGTTGCCCGCCAGCTTTTGGGCCCGGTTGCAGTCGTCGAGGGCCTGAGCCAGACGCTGGGCAATTAAATGCTCCTGACTCCTTTTTATGAAGGCCTCGCTCAGTTGGGTCAGCAGCTTCTGGCCCGTCCGGTGGGCTTGCAGGTCCGGATCGCTGAGCACCTCGAATGCTTCTTCGAGCCGCCCGTCCGCCAGGGCCGTCTGGATTCGCTTGAATCGCATGTCAAACACGCCGATGCTCCTGAGATTCGTTTTGCCGTCCGTATTGTATGCTGTTTCGCAGGCCGGGGCAAATGAACTCTTGGGACGTTACGGCTGCGCCGGCTGGGGATTATCGGCCAGGTACTTGTCCACCTCGCTGACCAGATCCTGTTCGGAGACCTGCTCGACGGGGATGGCCTGGGTGAATTTGCTCTCGTGGGCCAGTACCCGCTCGGCGACCTCCAGCCGCTTGCGGATCTCCTCGATCAGCTTTTCGGTCTGGGCCAGCTTGCTGTTGTCCACCTGGACGCCCGAACCGACGGCGGCGGCCTTGAGCAGGCGGTGTTTGCTTTCGAGGGCCTCGATCTTGGCCGCGAGGATGCGTTTGCGGCCCTTGGTCTTTTCGAGCATAGTCATGCCCGCCTTCAGAGAGGCCTCGCGATTTTCAAGCAGTTTGTCTTTGCCGGCCAATACCAGTTCGGCCTCGCGAAGATTCTCAAACTGGGCGGCCAGCTCATCGGTAACCTCTTGGCGGGTGTAGTTGCGACCGCCGAAGGTGAACGAATCCCCCTGACCGGCCAGGGTTGACCGAAGTGTTTCAACCCGCCGGCGCTGCTGTTCAAGGGCCTTGCGGCTCTCTTCGATCTCCTGTTTCAGATTTGCCAGCTCCACTTCTTCCTGGGCAATCATGCGGATATTGGCGTGGATTTCCGGGAGGATCTCCTCAAGCAGGTCCTGGGCTCGGCGGAGTTCGAACTCGATCGGCACGGAGTCCTTGACGGTCTCCCTTGCCAGGTTTGTCGAGCTTTTCACATAGCTGACCAGGTCCTTGCCGAACAAAAGACCCCCAATCACCAGAAATGCCGCCGCCGCAATCAGGCTTCTCTTGATCCATTTGCTGCACATCTTTATACTCCTGTAAATCAATAGGTTTCGTAAGTTCATTTCCTGAAAGGATAGTAGTGACGCGGCGGAAAACATTTCAAACCCCCTGAAAAAAGCGGCCGTTTGTTTCACATCTGAAACAAGATGACGGAGGGAGAGAAAACAGGACGGAATAAGGTTGACAGAGCCGGGCGGACGGGTAAAACAGAACATTGCCCCAGGAGGCGCCGTTCATCGGCCGGGGACAAACGGTGCATGACAAGGAACCGAGGCCATAGAAGAATGGAGTGCAAAATGTCTAACATGGATCTGTCACGTCGGACCATGCTGAAAACAATTCTCTGGACGCCGCCGGCGCTGATGTTCGGGGCCGACGGTCTGTTTGCCGCCGGCGAGATAAAGCCCCTCTCCAAACCCCGGCTGGTTCCCCGGGGTCGGAAGATTCGGGCGGCCCAGATCGGCGTCTTTAACCGGGGCCGGGACATTTTGAGTGTCTTCAGCCGTCACGCCCAGACGCAGATCGAGTACAAGGCGTTCGCGGATGTGCTCTTTACGACTCATGGCTACCAATTGAAGGGCTTTGAGGGAATCCCGTGCTTCATCGACTACCGCGAGATGCTCGAAACAATGCACGACGAGATCGACGCGGTGATTATCGCCACGCCGGACTTTGCGCATTTCCCGATGGTGATGCACGCGATGCTGCTGGGCAAGCACGTGTATGTTGAAAAGCCGATGGCCCAGAACGTTTGGGAGTGCCGGCTGCTGGCAAAGGCGGCCCGCGAGTGCGGCGTGGTGACCCAGATGGGCAACCAGGGGCATTCTGACTTCGGGACCAAGCAGTTCGGCCTGTGGGTCGAGGCGGGACTGATCAAAAACGTCCGGCGGGTCGATAGCTGGATGACCAAGAGCCGCCGCTGGCACGGCTGGACGCTGACGGAGTACCCCGAGGCGATCCCGCCCGCGGGCTACGACTGGGACCAGTGGCTGGGCCGCCGGCCGTTTCGTCCGTACAGCGACAAGCTGATCGACGGCAACTGGCGGTGCTGGTACGACTTCGGCTGCGGGGCGATGGGCGACTGGGGCGCCCATGTGCTCGACGCCATTCATCGCTATCTCAAGCTGGGCCTGCCCGACGAGATTTCGACCAAACTCATCGGTCCCAGCGACCTGTACTATCCGCAGGGCTCGGTGATCACCTTCAAGTTTGCCGCCCGAGGCGATGAGCCCCCGGTGGAACTCCGATGGTATGACGGGCAGGGCAACCTGCCGGAAAAACCCGCCGGCTACCCCGGCGAACTGGTTCCGATCGGCTCGATGGTCTATCTCGACAAGGGCGTGGTAACGGGAACGAGCCATGGAGCTCGGTATCATTTCGCAATGAATGAAGCGCTGGAGCAAAAAGAGAAGGCGGGAGAACTGCCGGCGCCGCAGGGCGAGCTTTCGGATCACTATCGCAACTTCCTCAACGCCTGCCGGGGGATCGAGCCGGCCAACTCGCCGTTCGAAATCGCCGCGCCGTTGACGGAGATGCTGTGCCTGGGGTGCATCGGGCAGCGCTTCGGCGGCACGCTCATATATGACGCCGAAGCCATGAAGATCACCAACCATGAAGAGGCCGATAAGATGCTCCGCGGGCCCGAGGTGCGCGACGGCTGGAAGGACTACGATCGGATGCGGACCGTGCCCTCCAAAAAGGCCCAAATCCTCAAGCCCGAGCAGGTCGAGTGGCAGGACCTGCTGAGCGATCCGACGCTGGGCAACTGGGAGAACCCGTACGACTGGGGCAGGGCCGAGTACAGCGACGGCGTCGTCCGTCTGAGCTCAGACAAGGGCAAGTGGTTTTTGCTGACGAAAAAAGAATACGCCAACTTCGTCTTCGAAGGCGAAGTGAAACTCCCCGCGGGCAGGGGCAACTCGGGCTTTATGTTCCGCTGCCAAAAGGCGAAGAACAGGGTGTGGGGCTACCAGGCGGAGGTGGACTCGTCCGAGCGGGCCTGGTCGGGCGGGCTCTATGACGAGGGACGCCGCATGTGGTTCGCCAGTCCCAACAAGGACCATGCCGATTCGCCGGAGGCACGGGAGGCGTCCATCGCCGTGTTTCGCCGGCGGGCGGGCGACTGCTTCCGTCAGGGCGACTGGAACCGTTACCGCATTGTCTGCATCGGCGATCATATTCAGATCTATGTCAACGGCACGCTGACGACCGACATCCACGATGCGATGGACCTGCAGGGACCCATCGGCATCCAGCACCACGGCGAAAAGGGGCTGGTATATGAATTTCGCAACCTGCGGATCAAGGACCTCGGGACAGGCGGCGAGATCTATTACCCGCACCGGGAGAAGGCCGCGGCGGCCGCCGTCGCTTCCGCGCTGGAGGGAGCGGTTTACGAGGCCGAATCGGCGACGCTCTCGGGCTGCACGGCGGCAAGCGAACACAAGGGATACCAGGGGACGGGATACGCGGACTTCGGCGGGGCGGGCAGTTACGTGGAATGGGATAACGTGCTGGCCGACAGCGCCGGGACATACGAGCTGACATTCCGCTACGCCTGCCCGAATGATCGGCCGTGCGAATTGCGGGTCAACAACCAACCGATCGGGCAACTGGCCTTCAGGGCCACCGGCGCCTGGACCGCGTGGAAGACGGAGACGGTAAAGGCGAACCTGATGAAGGGCGGCAACTTCGTCAGGGTGGTCGCGGCGGATGCCGGGCCCAACCTGGATGCGCTGGCGGTTCGTTGATTGAGCGAGGGCGACAGCCCCTTCTGCGCCTCGGCGGGATACGCCGGGGAATCCGGAGATCGCGCTATGAGCGCACCTCCATATTCATTTCCGCCTCCCACGTGCCGTGCAGATTGCATCGGGCAAACGCGCGGATCGGGCCGTGGTCGTGGTCCAGGCAGACGGTTGTCTTCATGATCGGGCGGGTGCTTTGGGCCGTAAAGTCCATCCGGGCCAGGTAGGTCTCTCCCGCGTAAAGCTCGATGAATTCGATGCAGTGGCCCGGCTCGTTGGGGGGCTGGGAAAGGCCGCCGACCTGGACCGTGATCTCGGTGCACTGGCCCCTGTGGATCAAGTCAGGGGCGATGATCACCGGCATGTGGCTCTTCTCCAGATCGCCGGCGGCCTCGATATCCTCAACCGTATTCACGCCGCAGAACAGGTCGTCCTGGCAGGCCTGCGGCAGATCCCGGCTTCCGTACTTTCTCATGTTCGATCTCCTTCTGACAGTTGTCGGCTGTTTCTGAATTCTTGTAAGGCAAAACGGGAGGCGCTGCTCATCAGGAAATCACTGGAAGGGAATACGGCAAAGGCGCAAAGAAAACGGCCGGGAGAGCGTTCCTCTCCCGGCCGGGTATGCCTTGTCTGAAAATGAAACGCCTTAGCCGCGGAAGTACAGGTAGGCGGCCAGAATCGCGGCGAGGACGGCCAGCGAGGCGATCACGTCCGACTTGTTCCAGGTGGCGCGGGAGGCCCGGCGGTCCTTCTCGGTCAGCGTGCCGTAGGTGAGACCCTCGATCTTGCTGTAGTCGGGCTTACTCGACAGGTAGCTGACGACGACCATGACGGCGATGCTGATGAGGAAGATCAGCAGACTGTAGTACTGGAAGTACATGTTGTTGACGATCCAGAAGAACGAACCCTCGGTATAGGAGAAGTCCGGGATCATCTTGACCGGCGTATCGATGGCCAGTCGGAAGAGGCCCAGGGCGAAGCCGACAATCAGGGCCCACAGACAGCCCTTGGCGTTGAGCCGCTTGCTGAAGACGCCGAGGAAGAAGACGACGAAGATGGGCGGGGCCAGGTAGGCCTGGATGCCCTGCAGGTAGTCGTAGAGGCCCTTGCCGCCCCGGATGACGGGAATCCACGCCAGTGCGATGAGCACCATGACGACGGTGGCCATGCGGCCGACCCAGACGACCTGCTTCTGGGGGGCGGTGGGACGCATCTTGGAATAGAAGTCGATGGTGAACAGGGCCGCGGAGGCGTTAAAGGCGCCGGCCAGCGAGCTCATCAGGGCCGCCAGCAGACCGGCGACGACCACGCCGCGAATGCCGATCGGCAGCACCTCGGCGACCAGCAGGGGGAAGGCCTGCTGGGCGTTGTCGCGGATGAGTTGGCCGCTCTCATCGAAGAACGTCTGCTGCAGAGCGGCGTTCTGTCCGCTCTTGGCCAGGGCAAAGGCGATCATGCCGGGGATGATGAAGATGAAGACCGGCAGGAGCTTCAGGGCCGCCGAGCAGATCGAACCGCGACGGGCATCCTGCTCGTTCTGGGCGCCCAGCACACGCTGGACGATGTACTGGTCGGTGCACCAGTACCACAGGCCGATGATCGGGGCGCAGAAGAGCATGCCGATCCAGGGATAGTTATCGTTAAAGTACCAGGCCATGCGGGCGGGCTCTTTGACCGGCGCCCAGGTCGCGGCGACGCCTTCGGGCACCAGCGGTTTCCAGAGGTTGAACATTTCCGAACCGGCCCACTCGCGCAGCACGCCCCAGCCGCCCAGCGCCTTGAGACCGAAGAAGGTCACTAAGGCCGAGCCGATGATCAGGATGACCGTCTGGATCGCGGAGGTATAGGCCACGGCCCGCATACCGCCCATGATCGTATAGATGCCCGTCAGAACGATGACGAGGATGGAGCCGATCCAGAAGCTGTCGAGCCCCATGAAATGGACATCGGGGATCAGCACGGCGAAGACGACGCCGCCGGCGAAGATGCCCACGGCCAGCTTGGTCAGCACGTAGGCGACCAGCGAGATCAGCGACAGGACGGTGCGGTTGACGGAGGAGAATCGCCGTTCGAGAAATTCCGGCATGGTAAAGACCTTCGAACGCATGTAGAAGGGTACCATGATCCAGGCCAGCACCAGCAGGCACCAGGCGTGCAGCTCAAAGTGAGCCATTGCCACGCCGTCGGTGGCGCCCGATCCGGCCAGGCCGACAAGGTGCTCAGAGCCGATGTTGGACGAGAAGACCGCCGCCCCGATGATCCACCAGCCGAGGTTGCGCCCCGCCAGGAAATACTCGGTCGAAGTCTGTGACTGCTGCTCCTTCAGGTACGCCCACCACGCAATCCCGAACACGAGCACAAAGTACCCCAATATTACAAGCCAGTCAACTAGATGCAATGCCGTCATGGCCACTCCTTTCGAGAGAGTTTTAGTATGTGTTGCGTTAAGCGATTACCGCCTCCCAATCCTTTTATTTCACGGAAAATTTATGAATGGTCGTGGTCTCATAGGTTTCGCCCGGGCGCAGAACGACCGACGGGAAGCTCGGCTTGTTCGGCGAATCGGGGAAGTGCTGCGTTTCGAGGCAGAAGCCGTAGCGGTGGTTATAGGCCTTGCCGTCCTTGCCGACAAGCGTGCCGTCGAGGAAGTTGCCGCAATAGAACTGCACGCCGGGCTCCTCCGTCCAGACCTCCATCACACGCCCCGAGTCGGGGCCGACGACGCGGGCCGCCAGGGTCATCTCGCCGGGTTTCTTCTTGTTCAGCACCCAGTTGTGATCGTAGCCGCCGCCGTATTTGAGCTGCTGATCGGGATCATCGACGCGGGCGCCGATGGGCGTCGGACGGGTGAAGTCCATGGGGGTGCCTTTGACCGGGCGAATCTCGCCGGTGGTAATCAGCCCCGAATCGACCGGGGTGAAGGCGTCGGCGTTAATCATAAGCTGCTGATCCAGAATCGACCCGTTGCCCTGACCGTCCAGGTTGAAGTAGCTGTGATTGGTCAGGTTGACGACGGTCGGCTTGTCGGTGGTCGCCTTGTAGTCGATCCGCAGTTCGTTGTCATTGGTGAGCGTATAGGTGACGGTTGTGTCCAGATTGCCGGGGTAGCCCTCCTCCATGTCCTTGCTGAGATAACGGAGTCTGAGGCCCACGGCCTTATTCGTCCGGAACGGCTCGGCGTCCCAGACGACCTTGTCGAAGCCCTTGACGCCGCCGTGGAGATGATTTTCGCCGTCGTTGGTCGCCGGCGTGTACGTTTTGCCGTCCAGCGTGAAGCGCCCCTTGCCGATGCGGTTGCCGTAGCGGCCGATGATCGCGCCGAAGTAGGGGGGCTTCTTCTCCAGATATTCCTCAAGCGTGTCAAAGCCCAGCACAATGTCGCCGAGCCGCCCGTCGCGGTCCGGCGTCCAAAGCTCGGTGACGATGCCGCCGTAGTTGGTGATCTTCGCGACCAGGCCGTTTTTATTGGTCAGCGTGTATAAGTCCACCTGCTTGCCGTCCACTGAGCCGAAGGGCTGTTTTTCTACGTTCATCCGGGAGACCTCCTTTGATTGAGGCAGCATGCAGCAACCGCCGAGAATCACCGCGGTGAGAGTGAGGAGGATTGCCGATGCCGCCGTTCTGTTAAAATTCCTGTTCTTCATTGAATTTGACTCCTTTGTTTAGTGAACATGTGAAACTTCTGGCACCTTAGTAAGATAGCCAAAGTGTAGAAGCGGGCAGGGGGGGTGTCAAGAATATTTTCGCCGGGAAAAGGAACAAAAGTAGGACTTGGCCGGGCGGCAGGCCGTTACAGGTCAGGAATCACTTCCGGGTACAGCGTCCCGGCGGCGGTGAGTTTGAAGATGTAGATCAGGCCGGGCTGGAGTTTGCGATACACCACGTTGCCGTAGATGGCCGAGATTCCCAGGGCTTCCAGCCGCGCGGGGTCGTCCGCCAGCGCCCAGATTTCCTTCCAGAACAGCGCGCGGTCCCGGATTGAAAAGTCCCGACAGAGCTTGGCATACTGAGCGGGTTCCGTCCCCGGCTGTTCAATCAGAATTCCTTGTTCTGGAGTCATTTTCTCCCCATAGAGCCGCCGCCAGAGGAAGATTGCCCGCTCGCCGTCGTCCATCACCAATTCATTCTTGAAGCGAACGATCAGGCCGTCAAAATGGGCAATATCGCCCTCGATCTCATATTCCTTCTGAAAGAGGGGTTTGGTCGGATTGTCCGCCTCCGTCTGGACAAAGAGGATCCGCGTCCAAAGCGCACCGTCTCGCGTTTCCTGACTGAGGACCTTGGCATAGCCGATCTGCTGGACCCGGTTGAGATTGGTGATGGCCTGTTTGAGCCCTTCATTCTCTTTGAGAACCTGCTGAAGGGTCCGCTTTTCTCCGGATAACTGCCACCAGAAAATCCCGCCGAGGACCAGGACAACGCAGGCAAATGCTTTAAGAAGGTTTTTAATCAATGGATGATCCGCCGTAAACTCTATTGACATTTTCTATTTACATCGGATGCAGAGGGAATTGGAGTAAAATAAAAGTCCCCATGATACTCTTTTTTTATATCCGGCTGTCAGCGGGGCATGTAGGATCGCTTAAACCAGAGATAGTCCTCCGAAGCTTTGCCGTTCTCTATGGCGCTCCAGTGCTTTTGCTGCGCCTCCGCCATTTCGATTGTATTTTTGGAAACCCACCGGTGCCGTTCCGCGTGCCCGTCGGCAAATCCCAGCGTGCTGCTGCCGTTATGCCAAATGGCAAAGGGGTCGATCCACTGGGGATTGTTCAGATCCATGTTCCAGGTCCGGTCGTTCCAGCCGTAGCCGTCCGCCTCTTCGAGGAAGACGATCTTGCTGCCGGGTACCGTAATTTCCGAAATTTTTCCGACCGTACAGGCATCTTCTCCCGAGCCGTTAGCCGGACGCCTGGAATACACCTTTCCGATGGAATAGCTTCGATAGCCGCCCATCCAGTCAGGATCGCTATTGCCGATGACATTGTTTTTATTAGGCGCCGGCTTTATATATCGCTTATCGACCGGGCAGTTGTACACCTTGGGGGCCTGAAGATAAGACCACAGGGAGCCGGCCTGAAATCCCCGGATCTTGTCATCCAGTGTTTTGTTGACATCCTGATTTTGCGGTCCCATCGCCCGGCCGACCCAGCACCAGTACCAGACATTCGACCCGTTAATGGTCGCCTGTTCAAAACCGGGCCTGGTCAAATTGTCCGATGCGTCGCCGTCCGCCACTTCCGCATCGTAATCCCCCGCATAGAGAAGCCATGCCTTGATCATCTGTCCTTCATTGGCCAGGCAGACCGCCGCCGCCGCGACTTCCTTGGCCTTTCGGATGGCTGGGATGATTACTGACAGCAGAAGGGCGACAATAGCGATGACCACCAGGAGCTCGATGAGGGTAAATGCTTTTGTTTTCATGGGCTTCACTTTTGCTTTTTGACTGTTTTAACGGAACATAAAAGACATAATCCGGCTTAAATGAACCTTTTACGGCTTTTCCTGCAAACAGCCTGTAATGCAAAGGCCTCCCTGTTATTATGCCATAAATCGGTATTTTCCCAATGTTTTATTTTTTCATGTTTTCCAAAATCGTAACACTTTAGCCGTATGCCGGCGACGCACTGTCATTCCGGTTTCTTCTGCAACGGCTAAAGTGTTGCCAAAAATCTTTTTCCTTTTTGAAAGACTTTAATAAAATAGGGAAAGCAGTGGATGGCAGGAAGCCACAGGAAAAGAAAGCGTAAGCACGGAAGCGGAAAATGACAGCGGTTATCACTAAACCCGATACACAGCAGAAGCTCCGGATCCTGAGTACGGATGCCCAGTATGACCTGGCCTGCGCGTGCGGGACGAGCAGGCCCGAGGAGCACCGGTCCCGGAGCGCCGACGGCCGGTGGATTTATCCGGTTTCCCTGCCCAACGGCGGCAGCAGCGTGCTGTTTAAGACCCTGCTGTCCAATGTCTGCTCCAACGACTGCAAATACTGCCCCCTGCGGGCCGATCAGGACGTCCGGCGGTGTACGCTCAGCGCGGAGGAGACGGTTCGGGTGTTCCTGGAATATTTCAATCGGCGAACGGTGTTTGGGCTGTTTCTCAGCAGCGGGGTGATCGGCACGCCGGACAATACGATGGAGCGGCTCAACGGGGTGGCCCGGCTGCTTCGCTATCGCCATAAGTTTCGCGGTTATATCCACTTAAAGATCATCCCCGGGGCCAGCCCGGCGGCGATTGAGGAGGCCGTCTCGCTCTCCACCGCGGTCTCGCTCAACATCGAGACGCCGGGGGCGCAGTACCTGGGCCAACTCTCCGGCCGGAAGGATTTTATGCGGGATATTGTCGAGCCGATCAAGCTCATCAGCCGCCTGACCCAAAAGGGCAGCCGCTATCGGCGGGTCAGGCAGACGACCCAGTTTATCGTCGGGGCGGCCGGGGAGGAGGACCGCCGGATCGTCAGGTACATGGGCGGACTCTATCGCCGGCTGGGCCTCCAGCGGGTTTACTTCAGCGCCTACCAGCGGGGGCTGGGGGACGGACGGCTCCCCGGCGAACAGGGACTCACCTCACCGGAGGCGATTCTCACCCGAGAACATCGGCTTTACCAGGTCGATTTCCTGATGCGCAGATACGGATTCGAGGACTCGGAAATCGGGTTTGGACCGGACGGCAACCTGGACCTGACGGCCGATCCGAAGGAGGTTTGGGCCAGAAATCATCCCGAATTTTTCCCGGTCAATATCAACCGGGCGGACAGATACGAGCTGCTGCGGGTGCCGGGTCTGGGACCGACGACGGTGGAGCGCATCCTGACGCTTCGGCGACAGCATCGCCTGGCCGGTCTCGAAAGCATCGGAAAAATCGGCAAGCGGCTAAGTAAGGCCAGGCCGTATATACAATACTAAGTCTTTTTGCCGCAATCATTTACAATATACAGTGTATTAAGCCAAAGCCCCTCTTGTATTACGGCATCTTTTTCGCCGCCGATAACAGGAATTTCATTGTTCACTGAAAAAATTTTTCTTGAAAAATTGTCGATAAACAGTAAACTGCATAGTTCCCAAAATGGAATATGAGAATAATCAATACCTTTTGATTTGAAAGGAAGGTTAAAGCGTTTATGATTAAGGTGAAGGCACGTACCGGCGAAAGCGTCCAACAGATGGTCAAGCGGTTCAAGAAGATGTGCGAAAAAGAAGGGCTTATTCGCGACATCAAGAAGAACAGCTATTACGAGAAGCCCTCTGAGAAGAACCGCCGCAAACGCCGCAAATCCCAGCGGATGGCCCGCCTGGTCAGCTCGCAGAACGTCTGAGACAACCTTCCTCGCCGAAATACGGCCGGACAAGCGCTTCCTGAGCAAAGCGCGTGTCCGGCTTTCTTTGTGCGCCTTTTTTACTTTTTCCGGCGAAGCAATACGAATTTTAAAAAAATTCTCGTGCCTCCTTGCCATGCCGCCGTATGCCCGCCGGTTTAACCCGCACCCCTCCACCCCTCGCCCGACTTTTGACTTGTCCGGTACTCAAAACCTTTCTCAAAACCGACTATCGAAGCATCGCGGCCACCATATCCATGTTATTATTTTTGCTTTCTTTCCCATAATTATTTTCCTGTCGAAGGTCGAAAGGATCGACGCGGCCCTGTAATCGATGCCCATTATGAACTTCAAACGGGGCTTTATACCGGCTCATTAAACATGTTCTTTCACTCAATGTCCATCCTAAAAACAATGGGCTATGTCTGCAAAGACACAAGGCCGCTTGCTATTATGAAACGTCTGCCGACAGGGGTGCATTGAAGCGTTTCTTCCGAGGATTTTCCTCTTTTTTGCGACCATCCGGCCGGAAATCGAGAGCCAACCAGACTTGCCGCGTCTTGTATTTAGATTGGGTTGATTATCAGGCCAAAACTGGTACAATAAAAAACTTGTGCCTATGGAACAATTTAAGATCAACAGTTCGTTTGAACCCCGGGGGGATCAGCCGCAGGCGATCGAGAAGCTCTCGCGGAACCTGCTGGGCGGCAAGCGCTACCAGACCCTGCTGGGCGTGACCGGCAGCGGCAAGACCTTCACGATGGCCAACGTCATCGCCCGGGTCGGCCGGCCGGCCCTCGTGATCTCGCACAATAAGACGCTGGCGGCCCAGTTGTACGAGGAATTTCGCGAGCTTTTTCCGGACAACGCCGTCGAGTATTTCGTCAGCTATTACGACTACTATCAGCCGGAAGCGTACATCCCCCAGCGGGACATCTATATCGAAAAGGACGCCGCCCGCAACGATGAGCTCGACCGGCTGCGGCTAAGCGCGACGACGAGCTTAACGAGCCGCAGGGATGTGATCATCGTCGCCAGCGTCTCGTGCATCTTCGGCCTGGGCAGCCCGGAGGATTACCAGGCCAGCGTGATCCCGGTCCGCGTCGGCGACACGATTGACCGCAACGAGCTGCTGGGCCGTTTCGCAGACCTTCAGTACAACCGCAACGATTTCGACTTCGCCCGCGGCACCTTCCGCGTCCGCGGCGATACGGTGGAGCTCTGGCCGTCCTACGAGTCCTTCGCCGTCCGCTTCGAGTTCTTCGGCGAGGAAGTGGAGGCGATCCGCTATATCCACCCCGTCAGCTCGGAGATTCTCGCCGAGGAGCAGCAGGTCTTCATCTACCCGGCCAAACACTACGTCCTGCCGGCCGACCGCATCGAAAGCGCCTGCCAAAGCATCGAAGAGGAGCTGGAGCATCGGCTTTTGGAGCTTCGACATGAGGGCAAGCTGCTGGAGGCCCAGCGGCTGGAGGCCCGCACCCGGTATGACCTTGAGATGATCCGCGAGGTCGGCTACTGCAGCGGCATCGAGAACTACGCCCGCCACATGGCGGGGCTCAAGGCCGGGGCAAGGCCCTATACGCTGATCGACTATTTTCCGGATGATTTTGTCCTGTTCATCGATGAGTCGCACGTAACGATCCCGCAGATTCGGGCGATGTATAACGGCGATCAGCAGCGTAAGCGGGTGCTGGTCGAGCACGGTTTTCGCCTGCCCAGCGCCCTCGACAACCGGCCGCTGAGGTTCGAGGAGTTCCAGGAGCGGTGGAAGCATACCGTTTTCGTCTCCGCCACGCCCGCCCCCTACGAGGTGGGGCTTTGCGGGGGCGAGGTCGTCGAGCAGATCATCCGCCCGACGGGTCTGGTCGATCCGGAGATCTTCGTCCATCCGGCGACCGACCAGATCGCCCACCTGATCGAACAGACCGAAAAACGGGTCAAGGCGGGCGAACGGGTGCTGGTGACGACCCTGACCAAGCGGCTGGCGGAGGACCTCTCGGGCTACCTGGCCTCGCGGGGAATCCGCTGCAAATACCTCCACAGCGAGATTCAGACGCTGGAGCGGGTGGATATCCTGCGGGACCTGCGGACGGGCGAGTTCGACGTGCTGGTGGGGATCAACCTGCTGCGGGAGGGGTTGGACCTGCCCGAGGTGTCGATGGTCGCCATCCTCGACGCCGACAAGGAGGGCTTCCTGCGGAGCGAGACCTCGCTGATCCAGACCATCGGCCGCACCGCCCGAAACGTCAACGCCCAGGTCTGGCTCTATGCCGACAAGATGACGGCCGCCATGCAAAATGCCATTGACGAAACGCAGCGGCGGCGTACAATACAATTAGAGTACAACCGCCGGCATGGAATTACACCCCAGACGATTCGGAAGGAGATCCAGCGGGGGCTGGCCGATGAGCTGCGGGCCCGCAAGACTGCCCAGGAAGCGGTCCACATGGATGAGCAGGAGTACGACCGCGCCGAACTGATCAGCGAACTGGAGGCCCGGATGCTGGCGGCGGCCGAGGCCCTGGATTTCGAACAGGCCGCCCTGCTCCGCGACCGCATCCGTGAACTCAAAGAGATGCCGGAGATGAAAGAAAACGGTAAAATCCGATCGCCTGTTACGACAAAACCCGGCGGCCGAACACAAAGAAAACAGCGACGCAGATAAAAATCTGCAGGAAGGATGGGTCAGCGATGCCCATAGTTGTGGAATCGAAGAAGAAATTGAAAGGGCTCAAAAAGCTCGACTGCTCCAGTCCGCGCATCCAGGCGCTCATCGATCTGGCCGTGGAGGAGGATTTCGGGATGGGGGACCCCACCAGCGAGATTACGATTGCCCCGGGGGAACAGGCGAAGGCGTCCATCGTTACGCGCGAAGAGATCGTCGTCTGCGGCATGGACCTGGTACAGGAGGTCCTGCGGCGCTACGATGAGAACCTCAAGCTGCGGGTTCTGATCGATGACGGCTGCCGGGCCAGCGTCGCCGACAAGCTGGGCATCATCGAGGGCCCGTTGCGGGCCATGCTCAGCGCCGAGCGGGTCGTGCTCAATTTTCTCCAGCGGCTCTGCGGCATCAGCACGATGACGTGGAAGTTCGTGTCGGCCACCCGCGGCACGAAGGCGAAGATCTACGACACCCGCAAGACGATCCCCGGCTGGCGCGAGCTGGAAAAGTACGCCGTGCGATGCGGGGGCGGCTACAACCACCGCATGAACCTGGGCGAGATGGTGATGTTCAAGGATAACCACATGGCCGAACTGAACGGCGAGTTCGAATTCCGGCTCCAGGAGATGGTCAATGAGGCCCGCCGGCGCAAGGGCGTCAAGAGAGTCATCGTGGAGGTCGATCACGTCGATAACCGGCTCGACCGCATCCTGACGATCAAGGGAATCGACATCATCCTGCTGGACAACATGGGCCAGTGGCAGCTCAAGCACGCCGTGGAGCTGCGCGACAAGATCGGCAAAAAGCCCCTGCTGGAGGCCAGCGGCGGCGTAACGCTTAACAACGTGCTGAGCATCGCCAGTTGCGGCGTCGATCGCATCGCCATCGGCGCGATCACCCACTCGGCCGTGGCGGCGGACATCGGCCTGGATCGATAGCATGGAGGGACCTGAGGCGCTGAGTCCGGATCGCATCGCGGCCGGGCTGCAAACCCGGATCGTCGGCCGCCGGGTGTTCGTCTATCCGACGGCCGCCAGCACCAACGACCTGGCCTGGGGCTTTGCGGGGCAAAGCGAGATGAACGGGCTGTGCCTTTTCGCCGAAGAACAGACGGCGGGACGCGGACGTCTGGGTCGCCGATGGATCAGCGCCCGGGGACAGTCCCTCCTTTTTTCCGTACTGCTGATTGACTACGGCGGGGCCGCCGAAGCCCTCACGCTGGCCGTGGCCGTGGCCGTGGCCGATACGCTCCGCGAGACGACTCCCGTCTCCGTTTCGATCAAATGGCCCAATGATATCCTGCTCAACGGCAAAAAGGCCTGCGGCATTCTCGTCGAGGGCCGCCGGGCCGCAGGGCGGCCTTGCTTTGTCATCGGTATCGGTCTCAATGTGCTCCAGGACGCGGCCTTCTTCGAGCGGGCCGGGCTGGATGCCGCCAGCATCCGGCAGGAAACCGGCACGCTCGTAAACCGCAATAAACTGGCGGGAAAACTTCTTGCTGCGCTGGATCAGCGCCTCCGGCAAGCGCTCTCCGATCCGCAGACCGTTATAACGGACTGGAAGCGGTACAATCACCAGATCGGCCGGCGGATTGATCTGCGTCAGGGACATCAGGCATATCACGGCACCTGCCTGGGCATCGATCCGCTCGAAGGCCTCATCGTCCAGCTTGACGGCGGCCCCATCCGTTTCTTCACCGCCGCCGCAACTTCGGTTATTCAGTAACAGCGGACATCTCATCCGGCCCCTTGGGAACAATCCAAAAACAGGGACAGTCACCTATTTAAAATGGAGCAGCGCCGGGATGTTGCGAGCCTTGGATTTAATACGTAAACAGGTCGGTCAGTTTGTAGCTTTCGCCCGTGACGGTGTTGAGGGCCGTCTGCACCTTGACCTGGACGCGGCGGGTCAGGCGGCGGCCCTTGCAGGCGCGGGAGACCATCTTGTGCGTAAGCTGCTGCGTCGAGGCGGCCGCGAGGTCATGGGGCTTGAGGTTCTTCTTCGCCATAATCTCCGCGATGGGCTGGGGCCCCATGTCGTGTTCATTCATTTCATCCATTGGGCGGTTCCTTTGTATTTCCGCGGAAGGGCCTTGTCAGCATCGACATGACGGACTGCACGGACCGCATTACCAGGCGGCTGCCCGTCGTGCCGGCCTCCGTCGCCAGGGTTACCGGCATGCGGATCATCCGGTTGAGGGCCTCGCCCGTCTCGTCAAGGGCCGCCGAGACCGCCTCGCGGGCCGAGCCCAGGGCCTGCCCCGAAGTCTGGAGCACCGAACCCCAGACATCCTTGAAGAAGATGTCGCGCACATCCGCATAGAAGTCGCCGATATGGGCCAGCAGGTCGTCGTGTTCCCTTTTCTGATTCCACCCCGCAAACGCCCGGCATCGCTGCATGGCGGCGTGTCCCGTGATCGTCGTCATAAAGCCGGCCCCGATGCCCTGGGCAATCTCATCGATAAAGCGGCCCACGCCGGGCACTTTCGAGCCCAGCGACTGGATCAGGTTGCGGCCCAGGTGAATGTAGTTAATAGTGGCAATGATACTGAAGATATCGTAGAAGATTAAAATCTGCTCTTTCAGGGCCGGCCGCGCGTTGTACATGCGGATCAGGTCGATCACCATCCGGATATTTCGGTAGATGACAATAGCCAGGTCCACCGAGTGATACGGGCTCAACGTTACGGCGATCATAATGTCGCGCATGCAGTCGCGGACGTGTTTGGAGGCCTTGCGGTCGATGCTTCGCAGCAGGGGGCGAACGACATTTTGCTCGGCCTCGTGAACCGCCGCCAGCAGGGCCTCCCGGTCGGGCGACTGCGCCAGCCCTTCGCTGAGCCGGCTGCGGGCCGCCAGGGCCGACTGTCGCTGCGTTTCCTCCAGGTTGGGGTTGAGGCTCAGCCGCTTGAGATACCGGCACAGGTAGAGGGTATAGCGGCGGACCTGCCGCAGGGAGGCCGTCTCAAAATCAACGATCCTCGGCGGCGTCAGCACCCGGGGCTGCGAACCAATGGCGATCCAGTAATAGGCGATGATCCAGATAACGCCGCCTATCACGATCAGCGAAAAGCCGTACCCCAGCCACGGGTGCACGGCCCGCAGCGTCTGGTATGCCCGCAGCAATTCCATCAGGGCGATAAACGACAGCAGCACCCCGACAAAAATCAGCGTATTTCGAATCAGTTTCCACATCGTCCGAAGCATCAGTCCCTATCCTTAATCCGATCTTTACAGAAGAATTATATCGAAAATCCCGGCTTCTGTCAATTCATAGGCCGGTCCTTGAATTTGCCGCCGATATAAGCTATACTGTAACTCTTTGAAAACCCATGCGGACATTGGAAATACAGGATCTCGGTTTAGTGGAATACGGTCGGGCGCTGGCCCTGCAGCAGCGGCTCTGCGCTGAGCGGATCGAGGACCGGATCGGCAACACGGTCCTGCTGGTCGAACACCCGCCGGTCATTACGGCGGGGGCCCGCAGGAGTGAAAACAAGCTGCGGGTCTCCGAGGAGGCCATCCGCAGCCGGGGAATCGACTATTTCCAGGTCGGCCGCGGCGGCGGCGCCACCGCCCACAACCCGGGACAGCTCGTGATCTACCCGATCATCAAGCTCAAATCGATCCCCATCAGACTTAGCGACTTCGTCCATGCGCTGGAGGGTATCGGCGTCCGGTGGCTGGCCGGCTGCGGCATCGAGGCCCGCACCCGCCGGGACGCCCCCGGTCTCTGGGTCGGCGAGCGGAAGATCGGCTCCATCGGCGTGCAGGCCCGCAAGTGGGTAACGATGCACGGCATGGCCGTCAACCTCTTTAACGACCTGTCGATCTTCGACCTCTTCGTCCCCTGCGGATTGGACGGCGTGGAGATGACCTCGGTTCTGAAAGAGGCGGGTCGGCGTCCGGACATGGAAGCGGCCAAGGCGGAAGTGGCGCACCTGTGCCGGGAAACCTTTGTGATGACGGAGTCAATCGGCCATGAGTAACGTCAAAGGCAAATTTCCCCCGTGGCTTCGCCGGCGGCTCGGCGCGGGACGGGTCTATCAGGCGACCGGTCGCCTGCTGGAGGACCTGGGGCTCGAGACGATCTGCACCAATGCCAACTGCCCCAATCGCGGCGAGTGCTGGAGTCGCGGCACGGCGACCGTCCTGATCCTCGGCAGCATCTGCACCCGCAACTGCCGTTTCTGCTCCGTGGGCCACGGCAAGCCGCTGCCGCCGGATCCGTCCGAGCCGCAGCGCGTGGCCGAGCTGGCCAAAGCCCTCAAGCTCACGTACCTCGTCATCACCAGCGTGGACCGCGACGACCTGCCCGACGGCGGGGCGGGGCACTTTCGCGACGTGATCCTCGCCTGCCGCCGGGAGATGCCCGACCTGAAGTTTGAGCTGCTCGTCCCCGACTTTAAGGGGACCCAGGAACAGGCCCTCAAAACGCTCTCCGAGGCCCGGCCCTTCGTCTTTGGACACAACGTCGAAACGGTCCCCGCCCTCTACGCCATGGCCCGACCCGGCGGCGACTACCGCCGCTCGCTGGACCTGCTGAAAATGGCCAAAGCAAAGTGGCCCGAGTGCCCGACCAAATCCTCGATCATGCTCGGCCTCGGCGAGGACGACAACCAGGTCCAACAAGTGCTGGAGGACCTGCGGGCCGTCGGCTGCGACCGTATTTCGCTGGGCCAGTATCTCAAGCCCGATAAAAACAGTCTGGAGGTGGCGGAGTTCATCCCGCCTGAAAAGTTCGATTTCTGGGCAAAACAAGCCCGCACCATGGGTTTTTCGTGGGTCATGTCGTCCCCCTTTACCCGCAGTTCCTACCATGCCGAAGCGGACGGCGGCGTCTGAGGTCCGCAGGCCGAAAACAACGTGTCCCGCCCCGTTTTATGGGACCCGTTAAATTTTCCGCCGTTTTCTCTCCGCGCCCCCCTTGTATTCTGTAAACTTTAATAGAGATACTGCGATTGGGGGTAGATCATGAAGACGAAATACAGATCCGTAAAGAAACGGTTGCGCCGGGGTATGGCGTATGTCATCGCGCTGATTTTCGTGGCTCTCTTTTCGGCCCTGTCCGTCTCCTTTTTAAGCATGTCATCCGCGAATGTCCAGACGGCTTCCAACCACCATCGCGCCAATATGGCTTTGAATGCGGCCCTGTCGGGTCTGGAGTGCGCCCGCTATGTTGCGCGTACGACCCCTACCCTGCAGACGGGGATCAACTATGTCACCGGGGAGGAAGCCGCGACCATTTGGGACAATCTGTGCGACCGCCTGGCGGAGATCCGCTACGGCAACCTGACGGTCGGCTCGGTTTTTTCGTTCGAAGACGCCGGCGGCAGCGGGCAGGCGATTGAAACGGCGGCCGTTCCTTGTACCGACAGCGGCGCGACCTTTCGGATCCGCTTTTACCGGTACAGTGCGGCCCCTAAAACGATCTGGATTCAGAGTACCGGACAGGACGGCAATCTGACCCGATATGTCCGGATGAAGTTTGAGATCACGAAAAGCAGCGAGGTGCTCAGGTACGCCATCGCCGGCCGCGGCCGCATGTGGCTTACCGGCGACACGACCATTTACGGCGATATTTACAGCTCCTGGGACCGGGCGTCGATCTCGCCTTTCAACATGACGAGCGACTCCCGGGTTGAGGGGACCATCAATACGGTGCTGGATCAGAGTGTCGTCGAGGCGCAGAGATACCAGATGGAAACGCTGGACGCCGACGGCCACGCCCTGTTTGAATACGGCGTCGACGCCTATGATGAAAACGGCGATCCCCTCGACGCCACCTGCGGTCCGGCAGATGAAAGCGGCTACCTGAGATACATCGACGACGGAGGGGCGCTCGGGTATGCCTATGATGAAAACGGCCAGCTCATCCCCCGCGACTATCATAACCGCGTCTACAGCGGCAGCGATGAAATCCAGGGGTACCATGAAAACGTGAACTACGGCCTGCCCGACCAGGACAACATTCCCGGCATGGACATCGGCGACTACAACACCGACCTGTACCTGGACCTGGTGAACGGGTCGGGCGGCAACGGCAGCATCCCCGCCTCCGGTACCATTCGGCGGGAATACTTCCCCCACGCGGCGGGGAACTACACGCGACGCCGCGATTCCGCCAGCCGTCAGCTCGACCGCCACGTCTACGAAGGCCAGACGTTTACGAACGTGCGGTTGCCCGAAAACCGCAACGCCCTGTTCCGCAACTGCACCTTTAACGAGGTTCTCTATATCGACTGCAACAAGAACTCCAGCAGCTACTATAACAACGTGCGGTTTGAAAACTGCCGATTCAACGGGGTCATCGTCACCGACACCCCCCAGTACCTTAAATGGAAGGAAAACTGCCTTTACTTCACCGGTTCGGCGACGTTCAACAACACATCCTCAATCCAGGAGGCCACGATTCTGGCGCCCCACTTCAACGTGAACCTGGGCGACGCCAACAACGGGCAGGTCCATAACAACGACGAAAACATAATCACCGGCGCCATCGTCGGGGGGATTGTGGATATACGCGGCAACGCGACGATTGAAGGCACCATCATCTCCATGGCCGATACCACGTCCTACACGTCCGGGTACGTGACCAACATCGGAGCGACACTGGAAGACGGCGGTTCCGAAACCGTTTTGATCGAAGATGTGGGTACCATTACGATTACTCCTGACACGGACCAGATGCTGCCCAGCGGGATTACATCGCCTATCGAAATTCGCCCCGTCTCCGACTCCTACTGTGAAGTGAAATGAAATAAAACCGGCTCTTTTTGAAAGGGAACGATCATGAAACGGATTGCACTGCTGATATTGGCGGCCGCCGTGCTGATGATGCTGACGGCGACCTCTCAGACCGCCTGTGCCGACGACGACGGCATCGAAACCGATGCGGAACTGACCCTCAAGGCCCCTGCCTCCTGCGCCCTGACGGAAGAAGAAGGGGATGACGGAGGCACAGATGTTCCCGCCCCCGGCGGGGATTGTGAATTCAAGTAATCCCCCGGAACGATCCGTTGATGACAGGAAAAAGCTTCTCCGTCCCGGAGGAGCTTTTTCCTTTTATTTATTCAATATTCAATTGTACCCTGCCGTCCATTTTCCTTTCCTTTATCAGATCCTTCGGTGATTCGCCTCTTTTTTTATCCACCCCCTTTTTTTATTCTGTAAACTTTAATAGAGATACTGCGATTGGGGGTAGATCATGAAGACGAAATACAGATCCGTAAAGAAACGGTTGCGCCGGGGTATGGCGTATGTCATCGCGCTGATTTTCGTGGCGGTTTTCTCGGCCCTGTCGGTCGCCATGTTTACGATGTCCGGCTCGAACCTGATGGTCGCGAAGAACTACCAGGAGTCCAACCTGGCCCGGTCCACGGCCGAGTCGGGGCTCCAGTACGTCACGCACTGGATGAACCGGGTGGAGATCCCCGGCACGACCGCCCTGAATTACCTCTATCCCCTCTCCAAAGCGGGCCTGCTGGCGGCGATGGATACGGCCCAGGTCCCCTATACGGAGAACGGCACGGCGGTTCACATCGGCTCCGCGGGCAGCCCCATCATCCTCGACGCCGACCGGTCCTTCTGGGCGGAGGTTTGGCCCGACGGGACCAACGGGATACATGGGGTCGTGCACGGCAGGGCGGGGGTCTTCGAACGTTCAATCCAGGCGAAGTACACCTACGGGCCCCGGGCCGATTCCGTCTTCGATTACGGCGTGGCGACCAAGGGACCCTTGAGTCTTCAGGGAAACGTCCAGTTGGACGACGTACAAGAGGTGGTCGTAAAATCCAACGTCTATATCGAAAGCGAGTTATATGATAACGCCCTGCACATCCAGGGCAACTCGCAGATTGCCGGCGACGTCAAGATCACCAACCCCGATGCGACGGTAACCCTCCAGGGGGGCAAGGCCGGCATCGGCGGCGAAACGGGCCAGGACGCGATAGACAACCACGTGGAGACCGGCGCGGCTCCCACGAGCTTCCCCACGCCCAACCCCGGCCACTTCGAACGGTACGTCAACGGGGTAACCATCGACAGCGGCAACGTCAGCCAGTACGTGACCAGCGGCGCTACGCTGAACAACGTTCGCATCGCGCCCAACACAAACCCTAAGTTCAATAACAATATAAAGATTAACGGCGTCCTGTATATTGAAAGTCCCAACGTGGTGGATTTTTCCGGCAATTGCACCATCACCGGCATCATCGTCGGTGACGGGGATGTGAATGACAACAGCGGCGCCAACCAGCTCATCTTCCGGGGCAATGTCTCCAGCCGCTCCGTGAAAAATCTGCCTTACACTTCCGAATTTGCGGGCCTGCACGACGAGACGGGCACTTTCCTCATGGCCCCCGGCTTTGCCGTCTCCTTCGGCGGCAACTTTGATACGCTCAACGGCTGCATCGCCGCCAACGGCGTGGAGTTCTTCGGCAACGCCGGCGGCGAGATCGCCGGCTCCGTAATCAACTATTCGCCCCATCCCATGGAACTCAGCGGCAACAGCGACCTGTACTTCAACCGGACGGGGATTGTGGATCTGCCCGCGGGCTTCATCGCCAGGGTGGTCCTGCGGTATAAGCCCGATTCCTACACGGAACTGCATTAAGAACCGATGAATCAGCCGCCCAGGCCCTCGATGACCTCGAAGAGGGCCTGGGTGCCGTCCTGTCCGCGTCCCTTGGCCGCCAGCGTCGCCAGCAGTTGCTGCGCCAGCGCCGTTCCCGGCAGCGGCTGGCCCATCTCCCGGGCCGTCTCCATAATCAGCCGCAGATCCTTGAGCTGCAGGTCCACCTTGAACGCCGGTTTCCAGTCGCCCGCGAGCACCTTCGGCCCCAGCACCTTGAGCGAGTTGCTGCCCGCCGCCCCCATCGTCGTCGCCTCCAGCACCTTCCGCAGATCAAGCCCCGCCTTCTTCGCAAAGGCCAGCCCCTCCGCGAGACTCATGATCGTATGAATCACCATGACCTGGTTGGCCAGCTTGGTCATCTGTCCCGAGCCGACCGGCCCGCAGTGCACGATGGAGCGGCCCATCGTCTCGAGGATCGGCCGCACCCGCTCAACGGCCTCTTCCGGCCCGCCGACCATGATCGACAGCTTGGCCTCGATTGCCCCGATCTGACCGCCGCTGACGGGGGCGTCCAGCAGTGTGATGCCGCGCCCGGCCAGCTCGCCCGCCATCTCCAGCGTCGCCTGCGGACTGATCGTGGACATGTCAATGCAGATCAAACCTCGGCGGCCGCCGTGCACCGCGCCGTCGGGACCCAGCAGCACCGCTCGCACATCGGGCGTATCCATCACGCAGCTAATCGCGACGTTTGCGTCCTTTGCCGCCAGCGCCGGGCTGTCGGCCCAGCGTGCCCCCGCCTCGATCACCGGCTGCGCTTTCGTCCGCGTCCGGGTATGCACCGTTACCTCATACCCCGCCCGCCGAAGGTTAAGCGCCATCGGCGCCCCCATGATTCCCGTCCCGATGAAAGCAATCTTTTCCTGAGGCATATCGTATTCCGCTGCTTTGAGATTACCGAACCACGCCCAGCCGCTTCAGAATGGCGCGGGACCATTTCATGGACCGCATCTGGGCCCAGACGTACAGGAATAAGACCGCCAGCCAGAGGCCGACAAACCGCAGAACCGTCAAAATGCCGTGGGTATCGCCGGCCAGCCGGCTCTTTTCGCCGATCAGTTCGCCGGGCAGGTAGATCGCCCCGATCATCAACCGCGGCAGGATTGCCTGCCACGGAAACAGAAAAACGAAGGCAAACAACGAAATGAAGAACGCCCGGGCGATATGCCGGATGCCCCCCAGCCGCCCCGTTAGCGACACCTTCAGGGCAAACAGCAGCGTCAGACTGTAGAGGATCGCGCTGACCAGGCAGATATAGTTGAAGATGCGGATGGTCGTCGCCACCTGACGCATTGTGGGCTTGAAGAGGTTCAGGTCCAGGGGCGGCTCGTCCGGTTCCTGGGCTTCGGGCTCGGCACGCAGAGGTTCCTGCGGAGGGGCCGCCGGGGCTTCCTGCGTTTCCGGCGTCTCCTGTCCCGTCACCTCGCGGGCGGTCTGCTCAATCGGATCGAGCGGTTCGGTTTGAGCCGCCGGGGCATTCTCATCCGTTGTGCGGTTTTCCGTCGCCTCCGTCGCTGACGGCTGGGCCGCCAGCATCGGCAAACCCTTCAAGCCGCAAAAAGGCGCCCGGGAAACCGCCGCGTTCTGCGTCGGCTGATCCTGCGGCGGCTGCACCCACCCCAGCCGCACCAGCAGAAACATGCCCAGCAGCACCAGCAGACTCAGGACGATCAGCCAGAAAAAAAAGTTCTTCATAGACTTGAAGACGTTGATGGCCTCAAGACTGTCGGTCGTGTCGATCATATTCGCTCCTGTCGGATTCGGTTCCATGGAATACTCCTTTTCTCAACGGATTACATTGCTTTTGAATAGGCAAACGCATTATAGGCGGCCCGGATGGTTTTATCAAGATCGCTGTCCGTATGGGCCAGCGACACGAACATCGCCTCGTAGGCGCTGGGCGCCAGGTAGATGCCCTCGTCGAGCATCCGGCAAAAGAACCGCTTGAATCGCGGAATGTCGGAGGCGCAGACCTCGTCGAAATTGCGAACCGGCCCGGCGCTGAAGAAGCAGCTCATCAGCGATCCGATCCGGCAAATCGCGACGGGGACATTCGCGGCCTTCGCGGCCTCCCGAAAACCGTCCTCCAGGCGAGCGGTCTTTTGTTCCAGCGTCGGATAGAGGCCGGGCTTCGAGAGGAGATCCAGCGTGGCGTTAGCCGCCGCGACGGCGAGGGGATTGCCGCTGAGCGTGCCCGCCTGATACACCGGCCCGAGCGGGGCCAGCAAATCCATGATGTCGGCCCGGCCGCCGATTGCCGCCGCCGGCAGTCCGCCGCCGACGATCTTGCCCAGGCAGGTCAGATCGGCTTTGATCCCGAACCCTTCCATCGCCGTCCCATACCGGAGCCGAAAGCCGGTAATGACCTCGTCGGCAATCAGCAGGGACCGGTGCGTATCGCAGAGCTCGCGGATGCCTTCGAGATAACCGTCCACCGGCAGCACCACCCCCATATTGGCGGCGACCGGCTCAACGATCACGGCGGCAATCTGATCCCGATGCTTCCTGAAAAGCCCCGCCAATGCATCGAGGTCGTTGTAGGGAACCGTCAGCGTCAGCCCGGCAAACGCCGCCGGCACGCCCGCGCTGCTCGGCACGGACGATTCGGCCGCCCCCGAGCCGGCCCGAACCAGCATCGCATCGCTGTGGCCGTGATAGCAGCCGATCATCTTCACGATGAAACGCCGATTGGTAAAGGCCCGCGCCAGCCGGAGTGCGGTCATCACCGCCTCGGTGCCGCTGCTGACGAGCCGCAGCTTTTCGATGGCCGGGCAGGCCGACGTGATCCGCCGGGCCAGTTCGGTCTCCGTCTCGGTGGCCGCCCCGAAGGAGGTTCCCTTCTCCGCCGCCCGACAGACGGCATGGACAATTTCCGGATGCGCATGACCGAGAATCATCGGCCCCCATGAGCCGACATAATCAATATATTCATTGCCGTCTATATCCCAAATATGCGATCCGGCCGCCTTTTCAATGAACAGGGGCGTCCGTTCCACGCCCCCAAAGGCCCGCACCGGCGAGTTGACTCCGCCGGGAATAAGTTGACGGGCCTTTTCAAAGGCATTGCGTGATTTCTGATCGTTCACTGTTACTCCTGGAAACGCAAGCGAGAAGGTCGTTTTGAAAACTATATACTAAATTGGTCCGCCTGTAAAATTGTTTCATGCAGGATAAATTTTCGCCGGAGCGAACCGTAAACAAGCTCGGTCGAATATAGATATATGTAATCGCATAATCTCCCTTCCGGGCGTTAAATTTACTTGCAATGGATCATATTTTTATTATACTTTTTTGTTTCGTAAATCGAAGCGGTGCGAATTTATCTTAGAATACAAGGACTGCTATGAATTTAGTAAAGTGGATACGGAAGAACCAGAGTAAGGTTATGGCATGGGTAGTGATCCTGCTCATGATCAGTTTTGTCGGCGGATACGGGCTTCAGCAGCTTTTGTCGCCCTCTGATGTCTCTAAAAATGTCATGGGCCGATATCACGGCAAAAAAGTGCGGCAAATGGATCTTATAACCGCGAAAAACGAGCTGGATCTCCTTCAGACCCTCATGGTCGAACAGTACCTGTACGGGTGGCCCGACCGCAACTACAGTCTCTTGGGTCTGCTTCTGTTCCCGAACAACCAGGCCGCCGCGGAGATCCGCAGCCAGTTCCTCCAGGCCTCCATGCAGGGGCAGATCCGGATCGGGCAGGATCAGATCGATCACTACTTCGCCGAGGAGAATTCCCAGCCCGAGCTGATGTGGCTTCTGCTCAAGGCCGAAGCCCGCGAGGCCGGCTGCATCGTCTCGACCGAGAATGCGATGGCGTTTCTCCGAGAGCTCATTCCGCAGATTACGCAGGGAATGTTCGGCCAGCGGGTCGAAGCGGAACAATTCCTCTTCGGCATCAGCCGGCGGACCGGCATGACCAACGAGGAGATTGCAAACGTGTTTGCCGAACTGCTCGGGGTCATCAAGTACGGCGAGTACGTCATGCGCAACCACGTCGTTTCCTCCAACGAGATCCGCAGGGATGTGCTTCGCGATACGGAAAAGCTCTCCGGCCGATATTACGTCATGGAGGCCCAGGCGTTGCTCGATCAGCAGCCCGAACCCGCGCAGGAGGCGATGGAGGCCCAGCTTACCCGGTTCGGCGGCGAGTATGCCAATACCTTCAGCGACGACAATCCCTTCGGCTTTGGCTACAAGATCCCCAAGCGGGTAACCCTTGAATATATTTACCTCGATCTGGCCGACGTCAGGGCGAAGATCGATCCGGTGGATCCCGAGGATACGGAGCAGTACTACAGCCGTCATCTCTCCGAGTTCCAGGACCAGATCCCGGTCGATCCGAATAATCCGGACGCCGGCACGACCCTCCGGCAGCGTCCGTTTGCCAGGGTGGCCGCCGAAATCCGCAAAAACCTCGAGCAGCAGCGAACGGAGGCCCTGGCGGCGCGCATTCTCAACGAAGTCCGCGAGATGACGGAGGCGGGCTTTAACAAGCTGGAGATGAACCAGGAAACCACCGCCGAGCAGCTCCAGTCGGCCGCCGGCGAGTATCCGACCGCCACAGCCGCCGTGCAGGAGAAGTACGGGATTCCCATCCATGTCGGCAAGACCAGCGCCCTGCGTCCGCAGGACTACGTCGCCGACCAGGTGCTTGGCGGCATGGCGCAGGAGGGGACCGGCAGCGACTATGTCGAGTTTCGCGAGATCGCCTGGCAGGTTCCCGCGGACGGCAAGCCCATCCGTCGGCCCGGCCTGCCCGCGGTTCGCCTGTGGGAGAGCATCGGTCCGCTTAAAAGCGTCTATCGTGACCTCGAGCAAAATCAGGTGGTTCGCCTGATGGCGCTGGCCCGCGTTGTCGAGGTGAAGGAATCGCAGGTCCCGCAGAACCTCGACCTGGAATTTCCGATCCGGACGGTCAAGCCCTCGCAAGGAGCCCCCGACCGGTACTCCCTGCGGGATGAAGTGGCGGCCGACCTCAAGCTCAAGGACGCCATGGAGGAAACCATGCAGCGGGCCCAGACCCTGACGGCCGCCATTGAGCAGGTGGGCTGGGAGCGGGCCCTTGAGGACTATCGCCGGCAGTACAGCGTGCAGGAAGATCCGAATGAGCCCGCCGTAACGAAGGGGCCGATGCCCCGGTTGGAGTCGCTTTACGAACAGAAAGTCCCCTCCCTGGCCTCGCTGGCGTTCCTCCAGCGTCAGATGAACGCCTGGGGACTGGCCGGTAGTCAGCCGCCGTATGTCCTCCTCAACGGCCTGAGGACGCAGCGGCTCTATTCCCTGATGGAGCCCGGCCAGGAAACGACAGGGCAAATCGCCCGACCGGTCGCCTTCCCGCCCGCCGGCGAGGTGATGATCGCCCGGGAACTGACCCGCGTGCCCGCTACGGAGAAGGATTACCGGGAGGCCCGCAGCCGGATGACCGTTCAGACCGCCTGGATGGCCGGCGTTGACCTCGGGCTGATCCACTACAATCCGGACAATATCATGAAGCGGATGGATTTTGTAAGGATGGATATCGAAGAGACGACCCCCGCGGAAGAGAAGCAGTCATGAAGTTTCAGTCCAAAACGGATCACCTTCTCTGGCTGTTTCTGGTGGGAGCGGCCGGTTGGGCCGTTCCCGGCGGCGGTCATTTCCTCATCGGTCAGAAAAAGCACGCCGCCGTGATCTTCGTCACCATCGGGCTGACCTTCCTGATCGGCCTTTGGGTCGGTTCGATCGGGATCATCGACCCCGTGGGGGCTCGCCTGTGGTACCTGGCCCAGATGCTGACCAGTCCGCTGGTGGGCATCCTCGGGCAGATTTCGATGAAGGGGGATTTTTTTGTCGCCGGGCGGCCGCAGGACACGGGCCAGATTTACACCGCCCTGGCGGGCCTGCTGAATCTGCTGTGCATACTGAACGCGGTTTACCGGGCCTACTCCGGAATCGGCGAACAGATCGGCCGGGAGGAAGAGAATGCTTGAGTCTGCGGGATGCCTGGCGGGATTGACCTCGCCCATTGAGATCGGAACGAATCCGCAGTCGCTGCTGTGGATGTTTCCGCTGCTGCTGGCCGTTGCGGTGATCTACAAGACGACCCGGATGCGGGTGCTGATCCTGCGGCGTTTTGTGATCGAGTGCCTGGTGCTCTTCGCAACGCTCAGCGTCTTCATGGCCGTCTCGATCCTGGTGCTGAACCTGCTCCAGAGACTCATTACGAGTTAGCCGAGTCTGCCCCCCAGGCGGACGGCTCCCCGTAAGGATCCTCCGCGACCTGGAGCAGCCCCAGTTCCACCAGGGTGTTCTGCGCGGCCCTCTGCTCCGCGTCCTTCTTGGTGACCCCCCAGGCGCTCGGATAGCGGGTGTTGCGAATGACCACCCCGATCTCAAAGCACTTGTTGTGATCCGGTCCCTTCTCATCCAGTAGCTCATAGTGGGGCGTCGAATTGAATTCCCGCTGGCAGTACTGCTGCAGGATGGACTTGAAGTTGTTGTGATGCTGGTTGGCGTTGACCTTCTCGATCAGCGGTCCGAACCAGTTCAGGATGACCGCCTCGGTCTCTGCCCACCCCCCGTCGATGTAAATGGCGGCGATCACCGCCTCCAGGACGCCGGCGGCGATAGACCCGCCCACCGCCTTGGTCTGATCGGTGCCCTTGCCCACACGGACGAACTGGTGAAGGTGAAGCGAGCGGGCGATATGCGCACAGGTCTTGCGCGAGACGATCATGCTCTTGATCTTCGTCAGATCCCCCTCAAGGTAGCCGGGAAACCGGTCAAACAGGGTCCGGCAGATCACCAGTCCCAGCACCGAATCGCCCAGGAACTCCAGGCGTTCGTTGCTTTCCAGGCGGTCGTCCGCCTGCGAGGAGTGTCGAAGGGAGCGGTCCAGAAGCTCGGGGTTTTTAAAATGATAACCAAGGCGGGTTTCCACCTGCAGCAGTGTTTCTTTATCCATCAACGTAATGCCTTCTCTGTGCAAGCAGATTACGAAAACCGTCGGATCGGCGGGTTTCGCAATATCCTTGCGGGTTTACAAAAAATCAATTATAGAAAAAAGCGACCCCTCTGTCAAGAGGTACTTTCGGCCGGATAGTTTTGCCCGGACAGTTGAAGACCCGCCAGGGCGGTAAACTGATCGTCGGCAAAGCTGAAAACGGGCTCCAGTCCCGTGATCGCGAAGATGCTCCGCGTCTGGGGACCGACGGAGGAGAGCCGCAGTTCCCGACCGTTGTTGTGCAGGGCCTTTCTCAGGCGAAGCAGCTTGGCGATACTCGAAGAGGTGAGAATGTCCACGCCCGAGAAATCGACGACGACGTTGCAGTCCGTCCGGTTCCGGACGATCTCGCTGACCGCCTGGAGTTCCTCTCCAAGGTCCGGTTCCTTTTGCAGTTGGACCAGGATAATCTCATCAGACCAGTTTTCTATGCTCATAATCAATGCTCCCGCGCTTATGGGTTTTCAGGACGCTGTTTGTATCGGTTTGGAGGGGCGCCGGATTAAGGAAAAAGTCGCCGGCAGCGCCGAAAGCATCGAAAAAAGCCGATTTGAGTCCTTTTTTAGGGTCTGATTCAGGAGTTCTCGCTTGTAATAAGCGGGCAAGTCCGATATAATAAGGTGGCTTGGAAATATCGTATTTCCAATGCATCCTGTGCGATTTTAGTTGTGTGGGGTCCGTTATCATCCGATGTAACAGCAGACCGAACCCGTAAATGCGAACTCTGGTTTCGGAGGCGAGTATGAGAATCCTTATGGTTTGTGCGTCCGTTCTGATCGTCTTTATGCCCATGGCGGCGGCGGAGGAACGGCAGGTGGACTGGACGGGCCCCAGCGGCAGCCGGGTCCGCCAGGTGCGGACGAGACCGGCGCCCAAAGCGGCCCGGACCCTGCCGCAGAAGCAGCTCCAGGCGGCGCCGGTTCCGTCGAATGTGATCGATTCGCCGCCCATCGACGGCTTTGTGCCCTGGATCGTGATATCGACGACGAACAAACGAGAGGAAGACGGCGTCTTTGATGCCGTGCCGGAATATTACAGCGGGACGCCGACGCCTTCGAATCCGCTGACCAATTACGCCATCGGGATCTTCGATACCGGGGCCAGCGCCCACGTATTCGGCTACGGATCGGCGACGACCCTTGGACTGGCGAAAACGACCTATCTGACGAAAAACCAGACGACCATATCAGGAGTGACAGGATCGGTTGACGCCTGGGTCAGCCAGCCCATCGGGGTATTCATGGGCGGACTCGGTATTCTCGATCCGAACGGGACTTCGCATGTGATTGATCCGCCGTTGAAGAACCGATCCGGCATGGTCGGCGAGAGCAACGTCTCCGTGATCGTCGGCGATAACCCGGGCACGTACCCGGACCTGGCGACGGCAATCGGGTCGCCGATGAGCGTCTTCTACGCGGCCCACATCCGCAACGACCGGTCGATCACCGTCGAAAAGAACGGCAAAGTCTATACGGGGCCGCCGATCACCTTTCATGACGATCCGCAGGACCCGGCGATCCCGTCGTATCCAATCCGCATCCCGCTGGAGCTTCGTCCGATGGGGGCCTATGGGGTGCAGTATATCGCCTACGATCTGGAAGGCATCTTCGATGCCCTGTTCGGCGGCGGGGGCATCGACAATCTGTTTAACCCGACCAGCCCGTCGGTAATTATCGGCAACTCAACGCAGAGTCTGTTCTTCGGGCACAGCGTCGATCTGACGGAAGGGGCTTACAGCGCAATTGACAAGACCCGCTTCATGCTGGATACGGGCGCGCAGATCTCGGTGATCGGCTCGCGAATCGCGGCCCGGCTGGGGATCAATCCGGCGGCGTGGGAGTTCCAGGTGGACATCGAGGGCGTGACGGGCGAAGTGATCCAGGCGCCGGGCTTTTATATCGACTCGCTGAGAATCCCGGCCATGGGCGAGTGGCTGGAATTTACCAACGTGCCGATGGTGCTGCTGGACATCTACTCCCCGGAGGGCGGCACGCTGGACGGCATCATCGGGATGAACCTCTTTGTCGAGTACAACATGGTGCTGCGCGGCGGCGGGTTGTTCCTGACGGACGACCCGGTGCTGGAGGTGGGGCGGATCGCGGACCTGTCGGCGGACCTGGCGCCGGGCTCAGGCGACGGTCGGGTGGACCTGCGGGACTTCGAGGTCTTCAGCAAAGTGTGGCAGACGACAAGCGCATCGGCGGGCTGGAACCCCGCCGCCGACCTGGTAGCGGATGATGTCATCAATCTCCAGGATCTTTCCGTCTTCTGCTCGCAGTGGCTGCGGACAAGCGAGTTCTAAGCCCGACTGCTTATCCCCCGGCATCTTCGGCGGTGTCGGGCAGCGTGTGGAGAACGAGGGCAAAGGCGTTATTGTGGGGCAGGAGGTTGCGGCCGACGACCAGCAGGACGCGACCGCCGAGACGAGCCCGGCGGCGGCTGAGAATGAACCGTTCGGCGGTGCGGGTAAAATCGTTGATGTCATGCAGATCGTCGCAGCAGACGGGCAGGACGCCGTAGTACATGCTGAGTCGGCGGGCGAGGGAGCGGCTGGGGCACAGGGCAAGGATCGGCGCATCGATGCGGGCCTTGCTCAGCAGGGCCGCAGTGCAGCCCGACTCCGTGGCGGCGACGACCAGTTCGCAGTTGATCTCATCGAGCATGCCCGCGACGGTTCGGGCGATCACCTCCATTTCCTTATGTGTGGGCACGCTCTCCATCCGGGGACGCTGGAGATCATGTTTTTCGATGAACGTCTCGGTGCGGCCGCAGACCTCGCGAATCGTCCGAACGGCCTCAAGCGGGTATCGCCCGACGGCCGACTCGCCGGAGAGCATGACGGCGTCGGCAAAGTCCATGACGGCGTTGGCCGTGTCGGAGACCTCCGCCCGCGTGGGGATGGGGTTTTCGATCATGGACTGGAGGACCTGGGTAGCGACGATGACAGGCTTGCCGTAGAGGCGGCCCAGCCGGGTGATCTCCTTCTGGACGAGGGGCACATCCGCCAGGTCCATCTCCACGCCCAGATCGCCGCGGGCGACCATGACGGCGTCGGAGGCCTCGATGATCGCTTCGAGGTTGCGGACGGCCTGGGGTTTTTCGATCTTCGCGACGACCCCGATCGGGCTGCCCTGGCCCGCGAGATAGTCCTTCAATTGCCGAATCTCCTCCGGGGTGCGGACGAAGCTCAGGGCCAGGTAATCAAGCTCATGGGCAATGGCCCATTGGACCCACTGCCAGTCGCGCTCGGTGATGGCGGGCAGGCCCAGGTCCGTATCGGGAAGGTTGAGCCCCTTGTGGGAGCTGATGGGCCCGCCGACAATCACCTTGCAGGCGAGGCGATCGGGCTGCTTGTCCTCGACCCGCAGGACGATGGCGCCGTCGTTGATAAGCAGACGCTGGGAGACCTGGACGTCGCCGACGACCTGGGGGGTGTTGGTGTGAAAGCGGTCAGGACTCGTATCGTCAGGGTTGTCGGTGATGAGGACGGCCTGACCCTCTGTGAGAACGGCGCCGTCGGGAACGATCCTGCCGATGCGGATCTTGGGGCCGCACAAGTCGCCCATGACGGCGACGGCATGGGGGGCGCGGGTCTCGGCATCGCGGATGATGCTCAGAGCGGACTCGTGCATCTCGGGCGTGCCGTGGGAGAAGTTGAGGCGAAAGACGTTGACCCCGTTCTCGATGAACCCGCCGATCATCTCCGGCGTGGAGGAGGCCGGCCCGAGCGTGGCGACGATCGTTGTTTTGGTCGGCATGGCGTTTACCTGTCCTTTCCTGGAAGAGGCCCTTGTAAAAGAAAAGGTCAAAAATCAGGATACGACAACGGCAGCGCCGTATGCGCCGCCGCCGCGAAGGTCTGGGTGTTTAAGGGTTTTTCTTCGGCAAAGGGTTATTCGGCCTCTGCGTCGGCGTTGATCTCCTGTTCCATCTTGTCCAGTGCGGCGTCGAGATTTTCCTCGGTCACCTCGACCTCGGACGGCTCAACGGGCTGGGTGTTTTCTTTGCAGCCGATGGGGGCCGCCAGCAGAATGATCGCAATCGCCAAGAGTCTGTACAGCATAAACATACCTCCCTTTCATTAAAGTTATTTTGGAAATCGTGTTATTCGGTCTTGGGGGCCTCCTCCGGAGCGGCCGGGGCTTGGCTTTCGGCCTGACGCTCGGTCAGCTTGGCCTGTTTGTTCTCGTACCGGCTGTTTTCTTTTTCGATCAAAGTCTGAACCCGGGCAACGGCCTTCTCATCGCCCTTGTTTTGGGCGACTTCAAGCATCTTCTGAAGGCGCTGCTGACGACGCTGATGTTTCTGCGTCTCGTGTTCGGCTTGTTTGGCGACGGATTGGGCCTTCTGGGCTTTGCCGAGCCCCTTCGCCCGGTCATCGGCCTTTTTGGCTTCCTTTGCACCGGCGGCTTTTCCTTTTTCCTTTGCCTTTTCGGCCTGACCGGCGGCGGGGGCTTCGGTTTTCGCAACCTCCCCCTCTACGTCTTTGACTTTTTCCTCAGCGGCCTTTTTCCCCTTTTCGGCCTTCCGGGCGGCTGCCCCGGCCTTTTCCTTTGCGGCCTGACGGGCCTCTTCACTTTTGGCGGCGGCCTTCTTTTCAACTTTTTCCGTATCGGCAGCCGCCTTCTCGACGCCGCGTCCCTGCCCGGCGGCCATCGCCGTCGAGGAACCGAGGACCATCAGGGTCGCTGCGAGGATCAGAAGAAGATATCTCATAGTTTGTTTCCTTTCCATTTGGCATTCACCGCCCCGGAGCGGCAATCCCCCCGGAGCATATTCATTTTCAGATGACTTGTTTCCATTATAGATCCGGTTTTTCAAAGATCAAGAATTATATGGCGGCAGGAACCAGGGAAAGCCGGCTGCGATTTTAGAGGGATGCTTTGCATTTTTCGCATTGCACTTTGCGGGGATGTCGGGACTCTATATAATAGGGGCATGACCAGAGAGGCGGTAAAACGCGGTCGGGTTTGGATCGGGACCTCGGGGTGGTCGTATCCGCACTGGGGAGGGCGGTTTTACCCGGACGACATCCGCAAAAAGGATTGGTTTGCTTATTTTGCGCAGCACTTCAACACGGTGGAACTCAACGCGACGTTTTATCACCTGTTCCCGGAGACGACCTACGCGGGCTGGGAGCGAAAGGCGCCGGGGGATTTCGTCTATGCCGTCAAGATGTGGCAATGGGTAACGCACCGCAAAAAGCTGCGCGGGGTGGAGGCGGATACGCAGACGGCGCTGGAGCGGGCGGCGCTGCTGGGGCGGCGGCTGGGACCGGTGCTGGTGCAACTGCCGCCGGGTCTGAAGCGGGATGATGAGCTGCTGAAGGAATACATGGGGGTGCTCAAAGAGACGCCGCGGCGGATCGGCAGGCGGTTCGCGTTGACGTTTGAGTTTCGCCACCCGAGCTGGGCGGATGAAGAGGTCTATCGAATGCTGCGGCGGGATCGCTTTGCGCTGTGCCTGCCGGACGGGGGGCGGGTAACGTTCCCTCGGACGGTGACGGCGCCGTTTACGTATGTGCGCTTTCACGGGCGAGCGGGAATGGCCGACTCGCTGTACCCCGAAGCGGTGCTGGCGGACTGGGCGAATTGGCTGCGGGCGCAGCGCAACGCCGGGATCGATGTGTACGTTTACTTCAACAACGACTATAACGCCAGCGCGATTACAAATGCCGGACAGATGATCGGGTTGATGAGAAACAGAGATTAACGGCCACATGAAGTGGCAGTGGAAAAGGGACCGGAGAGCATCGAAGCACCATAGGTCCCGAGAGGGCGGATAACGCAGGTTGAGCGCTGGTTTCCGGGCTCAACCCTGCTATTGAAAATCAAAGGAGAGATATTATGAAGAGAGGGGATTTGTTGAATTATTTTGGGGTGATGATCTTCGTAAACCTCACAGTGCTCTGCGGAGGCGCGGAGACGATTCCCCCGGCATCCGAATTGGTGGACAAATAAACACAGGCATTGGACTCCACTTCAAGTTTTATTACTCATTACCGGGATGAGATGGAATTCAGTTACCGACTCCAATCAGGTGCTTCATTAAAAGGCCGTGGAGCGACTCTCTACAGGGTGGTGGTTTTCTTTTGGCCGATTTTGTGTTCGGTACCCGCGAGGATGCGGCGGATGTTGTCGCGGTGGCGGACAATGACCAGCACGGGGATGGGGACGGCGATGAGAAAGAGCGGCCAGAGAGCGGCGAAGGTCCAGTCGGGCAGAAGGGCGATGGCGGCGGCCAGCAGGATGGGAAACAGACCGGCGGCGAGAATGGAGGCCAGCGAAACCATGCGGCTGACGAGAACGGCGGCGCCCCAGACGGCGAAGGCAACCAGCCCGCAGAGGGTGAGCCAGGGCCACAGACCCAGCACGACGCCCAAACTGGTGGCGACGCCCTTGCCGCCCTTGAACCTCACATAAACCGGAAAGATGTGGCCGAGGATGGCGGCAGCCCCGACGGCCAGCCAGCAGAAAAGCTGCAAAGGCGTCGGCGGCTTGCTGACTGGATCCAGCCGGCCCGCCAGCAGCATGGGCGCGAGCCCCTTGCAGACATCGAGCGCAAAACAAACATACGCCCACTGCTTGCCCAGGGCGCGCGAGACGTTGGTGGCGCCGATGTTGCCCGAACCGACCTTGCGCAGATCGATGCCGTGCAGGCGGGCGATCAGCAGGCCGAAGGGCGCCGAGCCGAGCAGATAGGAACCGAGAATCAGAAGCAGCCAGGTCATGGGGTGCTATTCTTGCGCGCGAGGATGGTTTTGTAAAGGGAAATTATCTCCTCGGCATGGCGGGCGATGGAGACCCGCTCGCGGAGGTTGTCGGCGGCGATGGCCTGGCGGGCCGCTTGCAGGTTGGCGACGTCGGCCAGGTGCAGCAGGGCGTCAGTCATCGCCGAAACGTCATCGGGCTCATCGAGGACGATGCCGTGAACGCCGAGGCGGATGAATTCGGCGGCGCCGTTGTAGCGGGTGGTGATGACGGGCTTGCCCGCGGCGAGGGCTTCGAGGATGAACCGCGAGCTCGGGTCATAGTACGTCGGCAGGACGGCGATGTCGCAGGCGGCCAGCGGCAGGTACAGATCGGGCAGGGAACCGGTAAAGACGACGAACGGCTCGATGTCCAGCCGGCGGGCCATGCGGTACCACGCTTCCTTGCGCTTGTCGGCGCCGGTAACGACGAGGAGCTTGGGACGGGGATCGATCTTGCAGGCCCGGGCAAAGGCGAGCAGAAGCGGACGCAGACCCTTGAGGCGGAAGTTGTTCGCGGCGAAGTAATAGAGCGTCCAGATGTTGCTTTCCGGCAGGCCCGAGGAAAGCCGGATCTGGTTGCGAAAATCCTCGACGGCAACAAAGTCCATGGTCTCGGGCACACGGACGGCGTTGGGGATGACGGCGATGCGGTCGGGGTCGAGGGCGTAATGGTCAACGAACTGCCGCTTGACGTACTCGCTCAGGGCGGCGACGATCACACGCGGGTTGCTGCGAAGCAGCCGCTTTTCCGCGCAGAGCAGCTCGGTACGCCGAAGATTGAAAAAATGCAGCGACCGCTTGAGGAATCGCTCCCCGGAGGATGGATAACTGGCGGCGTTGCGGAGCATGGCCTCGCGGTAGCTGCCGCCGCGGGGCTGATAGATGTCGGCCTCGGCGACCGGCAGCGTACTGTGGAGGATGTCGTAACGGGCGGTAGTCAGGTGGCCCTGCAATGCTTTTTCGATTTCGCGCAGGGACGTCCGCTGATCGGCCTGCCGCGGCAGAAGGATGAACGTGTTCGGATCGTTCGAGTCGCCCGCGGCGGCGAGGATCGTGGCCTCGACGCCCTGACGGTTAAGCTCCGCGGCCAGCTCCGAGACGCTTCGCTCAGCGCCGCCGAGGCGGATATGGGCCCGTTCGATGAGGATGGCGGCTTTCATGCCTTGTCTCCTGAGTCGTCAATAAACGGAACGGCCCGGCCGCGGCGGATATCGCGGGCGGCCATTCGCCGGGCCTTGCGCAGGATGTGCCCGATACGCCGGCGGCCGAGGGCATCGAGCCGGAGCTTGCCCGCGTAATCGAGATAGAACCGCAGGCGGTCGGTCCGCGAAATGAAGCGGCCGGGAGCGGAGTAGTAGAGCTGGGCCAGGTCTTTGATAAGCCATCGCTCGCCGAAGAGGCGGGGTTTGAAGCAGCGGTGCAGGTCGATCAGGACGAAGCGGTCGGCCTGGTCGAGAAAGATATGCGCCAGGTAGAGGTCGCGGTGGCGCAGGCCGGTATCGTGGAAGCGGCGGACCCAGCGGGCCAGATCGCGGAGAAACTCCCGCCGCTCCTCGACGCGCCCGAGCGGGCGGCGGTCGGTCAGGCAATCGGGAAGCCGCTGTTCGAGACTTGAGCCGCCGGGGATCTCCTCGGTGAGAATAAAACTGCGAACCTCGACGGGGCCGCGCTTTTCAACACCCCAGGCGACGATCTTCGGCGTGCGGATGTTGTGCCTGGCCAGGGTCTCGGCGGGCCGACGGTCGAGATCGGCACAGGCGACGAACCGGTTTCTAAGCTGGCTAAGCAGGGGTGTGCGGACGTAGCGTTTGAGATAAAGCCGCGGGCCGCCGGGCAGCTCGAAGACGCGGCGGCTGCGGTGGGCGGCCAGCCCGGCCTTGCGCAGGTCCCTGCCGCCTTCGAATTCGAAAAAATCGTCAAAGGTTGTCAGCCCTGTCGCCGCAAGGGCCTGGCGATACGCCGGGTCGATATGGAAGCTTCGCCCGCTCATCGCATGCCCCCCGCGAGATGTCGTTCCGCCGCGGCGAGGACCTCCTCGACGGTGATGGATTCCATGCACAGATGCTGCGGCTGTTTGCACCGGGGCTTGTCGCAGGGCACGCACGGGCCGCGGCCGACGATCTGCGTTTCCTTCGCGTAGCCCGTCCGGGTCCATTCAGGGTTGTTGGGGCCGAAGAGCGAGACAATCGGACGGCCGAGGGCGGCGGCAATGTGACGCGGGCCCGTGTCGTTGGTGATGACCAGGTCCGCCCGGGCGAAAAGGCCCTTGAGCGGGCCCAGGGGCAGGGGGGTGTCGCCCAGACTGATCAGCGGGTGTTTCGCATAACGCCGAATCGCTTCGGCAATCCGGCGCTCCATGTCGTTGGGGGCAACGGAGATCACGACGGCGGCGGCATGTTTTTCGATGAGCGCATCGGCGACACGGGCAAAGCGTTCGGAGGGCCAGCACTTGCTCGGGCCGAAGGCCCCGCCGGGCACAAGGATGATAAGCGGGCCGCTCGGCGTAAAAACGGCGGGCAGCGTTTGCCGCAATGTGTCCGTGTCCGCCTCAGTACACGAAAGCTCCGGCATCCGGGCGGCGGCGTCGGCGCCGAGCGCCTCGGCAAGACGGAGGTAATAGTCCACGGCGGGAACCGGCGTAAAGCGGCCGTGTTTGTCCTTGAGCGGCCGAATGCTGTCCGTCAGCAGCAGGGAGCGTCCTTCGCGACCGTAGCCGACACGCCGGGGAATGCCCGCCAGCCGAACGGCCAGCGCGGAGCCGAAGGAGTTTTTCATCAGGACGGCCGTATCGGCCCCGGCGGATTTCAGCGTCGAAACGATGCCCGGAAACGAGACCAGGTCCAGCCACTCGTCGCAGTACGGACACGGCGAGAGAACCTCCCGCACGAGGTGCGAACCGAAGCCGATAAGCTGCGCATCGCGATAGCACGAGCGCAGCGCCCGAAGGGCGGGAGTCGCCATAATCGCATCGCCCATCGGCGAGGGCAGCCATATCAGTATGCGGCGGGCCATTCGGTTCCTTCCTTTCGCGGCCGCTGCATCAGCGGTTCTTCTCGATCAGCAGCAGGGCGATGACCGTCATCTGGAGGAAGACGGCAAAGCCGAGCATCATCTGGGCCGAGGCAACCGGACGCGAGGAGTCCATCCAGAACCACAAGCTGGCGATCAGGCAGAACAGGGCCACCGTCTCAATGAGCATCGCCAGAAAACGGGCAAACGAGAACTCCTCGTAGAGGTCTTGGCGGTGACGGCTTTTGAGCAGGTGGAGCATCTCGCGCAAAATCGTGTTGGTGTGCACCGGGTCATCGTCCTCCGCCGACGAAAGAGGCGCTTCGGTTTCGGATTCGGCCATCGGGACGCGCGGCTTCTCAATAACGGTCTCCGCTTCCTCCGGGGCCGATTCCGTCGCCGTCGCCTCTTCGATCCGGACGGCGGCGGCGACGGACTCCGCCTCCGCCTCCGCTGCATTGGGTTTGTCGCTGAAAAGCAGGTTCTTTTCGATGATGGTAACCTCGCAGTTCTCCGGCCGGGGCGAATCGGCCGGCGGTTTTTCGTTGTCGGCCCGAGGCGCCGCTTCCCTGGGCGGGGTCTGTTCGAGCATACGGATGACGTTGGCCGCCTCGCGGATGGAGCCGACCTTGCGGTCAGGGACGGGGTCGCTGGCCGTGCGGGCGCTGCGCGCGGCGGGGGAGTCGATCAGGATCGTCCTGCAGCCCGCCTGCACGCCCGCCGCCACGTCGCGATACGAATCGCCGATGGCCCACGAGCGAGACAGGTCGATGTCCAGGTCTTCGGCGGCCTTGAGCAGCATGCCCGGCGCGGGCTTGCGCAGGTCGCTCTCCATGCGGTACTTGGGGATCGAACCCTCCGGGTGATAGGGGCAGTAGTAGATCGCGTCCAGATACGCCCCCTCGTCGGCCAGCAGCTTGTTGAGGCGGTGGTGGATCTTTTCGAGCATCTCCTCGGTAACAATGCCGCGGGCGACGGCCGACTGGTTGGTGACGACGACGAGCAGATAGCCCATCCGGCGAAGCTGCACCAGGGCCGCCGCCGCACCGGGCAGCAGACGCACCTGGTTGGGATGGTTGATGTAGCCCGGGTCCTCGATCAGCGTATTGTCGCGGTCCAGAAAGACGGCCTTGTTCGCCATGACATTACCCTTCCCTGATTTCTCCCGTTTTACCCTGCCGAATGCGGTTGATGGTTCCCGTGGAGCTTTTGCCCTCGACCAGCGGCGCGAGGATGACTTTGCCGCCGGCGGCCTCGACGAACTCGCGGCCGACGACGCCCTTCTCGGCCCAGTCCTGCCCTTTGACGAGCACGTCCGGCCGCACCTGCTGGATGAGCCGCAGCGGGTCGGGCTCGTCAAAAATGACGACATAATCGACGCTCTCCAGCGCCGCCAGGACGGCGGCCCGGTCGTGCTGGTTATGGATCGGCCGCTCGGGGCCTTTGATCTGACGCACGGAGCGGTCGCTGTTGAGGCCGACGACGAGGACGCCGCCGTGTTCTTTGCAGAAACGCAGGTACTCGATATGGCCCCGGTGGATCAGGTCAAAGCAGCCGTTGGTGAACACGATAGTCCGCCCCTGTTGACGGTGGAAGTTGAGCTCGTCCAGCAGGGCGGTCAGGTCGTCGCGGATCTTGCCCGTCTTGCCTCGGTTGCGCGAGATGATCTCGTTGACGATCTCATTGACGGAAACGGTCGCCACGCCGAACTTTTCAACCTCGATGCCGCCGGCGATGTTGGCCAGTTGGAGGGCGGTACGCTCGTCGCACCCGGCGGCCGTCGCCACGGCCAGCATCGCCAGCATCATGTCGCCGGCGCCGGTCACATCATAGACGTTGCGCGGGATCGTCGGCAGGTGCTCATCGACCGTATTCGTCTTCAAATACGCACCCTCCATATCGAGCGTGATGACGACGCTGTCGAGCCGGTACTTCTCTTTGAGAATCGCCGCCGCGCGGGCCGCGTCCGCGACCGTATGAACGGCAAACCCCACCGCCTCGCCGGTCTCCCGCCGGTTGGGAGTAATCATAAAGGCCCCGGCAAAGCGCGTATAATCGTTTTCGAGCGGCGGATCGACGAGCACCTTTTTGCCCGCGCGCCGCGCTGTCTCGATCAGCCGTCGGCAGAAGTCCGCCGTGAGGAGGCCCTTGTGGTAGTCCTGAAGACAGACGACGTCGCACCCGGGCAGCGCGGCCTCGAAGGCCTCGAAAAGCCGCCGATACTGCTCATCGGTGAGCGGATCGGTGTTCTCGTCATCGATCCGCAAAAGCTGCTGGCGGTGGCGGTGCTGGGCCAGGCCGACGATCCGATGCTTGCTGATCGTCGGGCGGTCGTCGAGTTGGAGCAGGCCGGTCATATCGGCGCCCATACCGGCCAGCAGACCGCGCAGCGTGCGGCCGTCAGGGTCATTGCCGGTAACGCCCAGGCAGATGCACCGGGCTCCGAGCGTGGTGATGTCCGCCGCCACGGAGGCGGCCCCGCCGGGGCAGTACTCGCGGCGCACCACCTTGAGGACCTGGACCGGCGCCTCCGGGCTGATCCGCAGGGCGTCGCCATAGACGTAGCTGTCCAGCATAAAATCGCCCGCCAGCAGGATCGTGGGCGAACCCAAAGAAGTCACCGTTTTGAGCAGCGTATTCATCTTTTGATGGAATCCTTAGTCATTCTTTATCATCAGCGGCCGACTCGCTTTTGTCATTCCCGCCCCCGCCTTCACAAGGGGAACAAGACGAAACTTCTTCCGTTCGGGAGGTACAAAAAGGTCTGACGGCCTCGTCGATCATGCGTGTTATTGTATCCGGCGGCTGGAGAAAGTCCAGTTCGATTCCCATGCAGGCCAGGGGGACCTTCGCCTGCCGGGGATAGAGCAGGGCCGCCTTGACCCAGTCCTTTTCGGTGCTCAGCAGCAGCTCGGCCCCGTAGGCCGCCGCCTGCTCGGTCAGTTCGAGCATATCGGCCTCCGTGTAGGCGTGATGGTCGTCGAACGAGCGGCTCGCGACAACCGAAAGCCCCATGCGGGTCAGACCGCCGAGAAACGCGTCCGGGTTGCCGATGCCGCAGAACGCAAAGAGCTTCTTCGTTTGCAGGGCCGCCATGTCGATTGTCTCATTGCCGAACGTTTTGGCATACATGCTGCGATGGACGCTGCGGAAGATCGCCGCGTCGGGATGGATCGTGCGAATCCGCATTTCGATGGCCGCCAGGTCCTCCTCGCTCGCCAGGTCGCAGCGCGTCAGGACGACGGCGTGGGCCCGGCGCAGCGAGCTCACCGGCTCGCGCAGCAGCCCGGCAGGCAGAAGCCGGCCGTAGCCGAACGGGCAGGTCGCATCGATGGTCAGAATGTTCACGTCGCGGCGGATGCGGCGGTGCTGGAAGCCGTCGTCGAGGATCAGCACGTTGGCGCGGTGCTGCTCGACGGCCTTCTTCGCCCCCGCCAGCCGATCCGAGTTGACGATGACCGCCGCCTCGCAGGCGCGGGCCAGCAGGGCGGGTTCGTCCGAGAGCGTCCCCGCGGTCGTCTTGTAGCCCCGCGTGAGGACCGCGCAGGAGCAGCCGCGCTGCGCAAGATAGCGGGCCAGCCAGATGACCAGCGGTGTCTTGCCGGTGCCCCCGGCGGTGAGGTTGCCGACGCTGATGACGGCCGCGTCGGCACGCCGGCAGCGCAGAAGATTCCAGTCGTAAAGCTTGTTTCGCACCCGCACGACGGCCCCATAGGGCAGCGAGAGCCCGCCCAGCAGAACCCGCGCAGCGGCCGCGGCCGGTCCCTTCGATCCCCCGGAAACAATCCTGCGATAGACTTCCTGCTTCACGTTTTTGTCCCGTTGTCCGGACGGCCGGCGCTGTGCCGGGGCGTTTTACAGGGCCCGAATCTTCCGGATGATCGCATCGGCCATTTCCCGGGTGCCGACGGCGGTCGGGTCGTCACGGTTGGGCTTCATATCGTACGTAACGTCTTTGCCCTCCTCGATCACCGCCGCGACGGCCTTCTCCAGGCGGTCGGCCTCATCCATCATGCCCAAATGCCGCAGCATCAGCATACCGCTGAGGATCAGGGCGACGGGGTTGACCTTGTTGAGTCCCTTGTACTTGGGGGCGCTGCCGTGAGTCGCCTCGAAAATCGCGCCCTTCTCGCCGATGTTGGCGCCGGGGGCCATGCCCAGCCCGCCCACCAGCCCGGCGCACAGGTCGCTCAGGATGTCGCCGTAGAGGTTCGGCAGAACGATCACATCGTAGAGCTCGGGCTTCTGCACGAGCTGCATGCACATGTTATCGACGATGCGGTCCTCGAACTCGATGTCCGGGTACGCCTTGGCGACCTCGCGGCTGACCTCCAGCCACAGCCCGTCGGTGTACTTCATGATGTTGGCCTTGTGGACCGAGGTAACCTTTTTGCGGCCCATTTTGCGGGCATAGTCGAAGGCGTAGCGGACGATGCGCTCGGTGCCCTCGACGCTGATCGGCTTGATGCTGATGCCCGCGTTGGGGCCGATCCGGCGTTTGCTGCGGGCGTTGATCCACTCGATGAGCTCCAGCGTCTCGGCCTTGCCCTTCTCGAACTCGATACCCGCGTAGAGGTCCTCGGTATTCTCGCGGACGATGACCAGGTCGATGTTCTCGTACCGGCTGCGGACGCCCTTGTAGCTCTTGCAGGGCCGCAGGCAGGCGTACAGGTCCAGCGTCTGGCGCAGGTGGACGTTGACGGAGCGAAAGCCCGTGCCGACGGGAGTGGTGATCGGGGCCTTGAGGCCGATGCCGTTGCGGCGGACGGACTCAATGGTCGCCTCCGGCAGGGGGGTCCCCGCCGTCTCCATGATGTCCACGCCCGCCTCCTGGATGTCCCATTCGATCGGGGCTCCCGTCGCCTCCACACACCGCCGCGTGGCTTCCGCAATTTCCGGTCCGATTCCGTCGCCGCGAATCAACGTCACTTTCTGCATTCCGCTGGTCTCCTGTTTCCTGTGAGATACTGTAACTAATTCTCTCCGGGGAATATCCGAATTTTGTGCGTCCATCAGAATCAGACATGTTACCCGTCCCGGCCGCCAATGTCAACAAATACCCCGGCGTGATTTGACGGCATAACATACCTTTAAATAAAGATTGCCGATTTCCGGTTTTCCCGCTGTTGAAGCGGGCGGCTTTGAGTATAATCGGACAAATATGGAACAAAAGACAACATTAGCAGGGGGGCAGTCCTCCATGGAACGGGAGTTAACCGCCGCCGGCGTCGGCGGCGAGGAGCGAATGCTCGGCCGCGCGGGAGTGATCCTCGTGGCGTGCATCTGCGGGTGGTTCGTGATGGAACTGGAGATCCTCGGCGTGCGGATGCTCACGCCCTATTTCGGCAGCGCGATCACTGTCGTCACCGGCAGCGTCATCGGGACGTTTCTGCTGAGTCTGGCCGTCGGATACCTGCTGGGCGGCTGGATGTCGGGCCGCCCGTGGGGCCGGCGAGGGCTGGGCCTGAGCGTGGCGGGGGCGGGCCTGTGGATGGGGCTGCTGCCGTGGATCACCGGGCCGGTCTGCGACGCCGTCTTCGACTGGGGCCTCGACGACAAGTGGGGTTCGCTGCTGGCGGCGCTGGCGCTGTTCGCCGTGCCGACGACGCTGCTGGGGACGGTCTCGCCGGCCGTTGTGCGGCGGCTGACGCGGCGCTCGGACGACTCGGGCTTCAACGCGGGCCTGGTGTCGGCGACCTCGACCATCGCCAGCTTCGCCGGCTGCGTGGTGACGGCCTTCTACCTGATCCTTATCTCGATGAAGCTGACGCTCTGGATCTCCGGGGCGATCCTGCTGGCCCTCGGGCTTGTCCTTACGACGCTCTCGATTCTGCCTTCAAGGCCGAACACGGTAAGGGAGGAGCTATGAAGAAAATGCTGCTGATCGGGATTGTTTGCCTGGCCGGCGGATTCCTTCTGCTGACGGGCGGCGCGGGACCGAATACCGGAGAGAATGAGATCATTAAGAAAGAATCGCTCTACCAGACAATCTTCGTCCGCCGCGAGGGCCCGGTGGTAACGCTCCAGTTCGGCCGCCAGCGCGGCGGGGCGATTCAGAGCCGCGTCAACCTCGACAACCCGCGCCTGCACATGCTCGAATACACGAAGATGACCTTCTGCGGCCTGCTCTACCGGCCCGAACCCCGGCGCATCCTCGTGCTGGGCCTGGGCGGCGGCGTGATCCCGAGGGACCTGCGCCACTACTTCCCCGAGGCGCAGATCGACATCGTCGAAATCGATTCGGCCGTAGCCGAGATCGCCGCCGAGCACTTCGCCTTCCGCGAGGACGACAACATGAAGGTGCACATCGCCGACGGCCGCATCTTCATCAAACGCCGACTTCGGCTCGACGAGCCGCCGCGATACGATCTGATTATCCTCGACGCATTCAACGGCGACTACATCCCGTTTCACCTGATGACGCGGGAGTTTTTGCAGGAGGTCAGAGGCGTCCTGAGCCCCGAGGGCGTCGTGGTGGCCAATGTCTTCTACACCAACCGGCTCTTCGACGCGGAGCTGGCGACGTTTCTCGACGTCTTCGGCCGCAGCCAGGTATATGTCGGACGCGACAGCGGCAACGCCATGATCGCCGCGCCGGGCCCGCAGGGACCGCTGCCGGGGCCGAATGAACTGCTCGAACAGGCGCAGTCGCTCCAGGAGAAACACCGCTTCGCCTTCGGCCTGCCCGCCGTCGCCGCCTGCCTGCGCCCCAACCTCCGGCCCGAACGCAGCGCCAAGGTCCTCACCGACGACCGCGCCCCCGTCAACTGGCTCCGCGAACAGGAAAAAGAGTAAGGCGGATTTCTATCCGCAGATAAACGCAGCGGACACAAATTTTGGTATCTGTCCGGATAATCCAAAAATCAATAATTTAAAACCCCTCTGAGTCCTCGGTGGCTATTTTGTCATTCCCGCAGGGCCCCCTTTTTTCTTATTCGTCGGATCGGCTACTGCGGTAGCACCGCGGCCAGGTCGGCGCGGAGCTGTTGAAGGATGTTCTCGACGGCTCGGCCCTGGGCGCGGACGAGGGCGGCGGGGCTGGAGGCCTCCAGATCGACCCGCTCGCTGTAGAGTTTCGAAAGGAGAACGCGGGCGCACTGGCAGGTCGGGTCCGTGTGCGTGAGCGTAAACTGCATCTCCACGACGGCGGCCGGTTTCGATTTGTTGCGAAAATCCCCGTACAGCGTCTCCAGCATCGGCCGCAGGATATACTGCTCCGTCCGGCTCTCGGCCGTCTCCTCCGGGCAGATCGCCCAGCCCAGCGCATCGGCCCACTGATGGATCGCCCGAGTGAGCTGACTCGGCGGGCTGGTCATAAAGCGGTTGTAGTAGTCGGTATCAAACTCCACATCGCCGGTGCGGTACACGAGCTGCGACTCGCGGTAGAGCGGCGGGGCGCTGACCGAACGGATGATGAGGCAGGCCGCCTCCGCCGCCGACGGCTCCTGCGAGGCGAACTGGGGCTGCATCAGAAAATAGCTCACCTCCAGGGGCTCGCGCTTGACGGCGCCGCACCCGCCCGAAATGAGCACCGCCGCGGCGACCGCGCAAGCCGGGATTATCGACCGTTGAATCCGATTCTTCATTGATACACCTCCGATGGGGCCGGCGGACGCGAGAACAGGAGCTGGGCCGGATCGCGGATGACCGAACGGGCGAAGTCGCGCAGCAGCTCCGACATCTCCCGCAGGTTCTCGACGATCACCTCCACCTCGGGCTCGTTGCCCGCAAACATCGTTTCGATCCGGTTGAGTGAACGGTTGAACTGGGCCAGCGTATCGGCGAACTGCTGGGGCAGGTTGGGCTCCTGGGCTTGCTCCAGAAATCGCCGCAGCTCTCCGCTCGTCTGCCGGATATCGTCGAGCGTGGACACAACCGACTCGTTGATCTTCCTGGCCTCCACCTCGTCGGTGATCCGCTGGATGCTGGCCAGCGTCGATTCGATCTGACTGAAGAGAGCCTCGAAATCGATGGTGTTGAGCCGCTGGAAGACGTTTTCGAGGGTGGAGGTAAAGCTGGTAATCAGGCTGGGCGTGGACGGCAGATAGATATACTCGGTCTTCCAGTCCGGGAACTGCGGCGGGTTGCGCTGCGAGTCCACGAAGTCGCCTTCGAGAAAGGCCAGCCCCGTGATCCCCTGATAGGAGAGCTTGATGCGAAAGCCCCGCTCGATGATCCGTTCGAGATTCCTGTAAAACTGCGCCCGGTCCTGGGCGTATGAGAGAAAGTGCTTCTGGTCCAGTTCCATGACGATCCGGACGCGGCTGCCGAACTGCTCGAAGCTCGGCGCCCCGGGGCCGGCCTGCTCCGGATAGGCCTGGGCGATAAAGCCGATCTCCTTGATCCGCCCGATATTGACGCCGCGCTGCAGCACCGGCGAGCCGATGTCCAGTCCCTGCACCGATTCGTCAAGAAACGTCTCAAAGAGAATCACGTCGCCCCACCAGGTCTCCGCGCCGAGCAGGATCAGCCCTGCGATCAGCACGGCCAGCGACAGCAGGACAAAGACGCCGATCTTGAAATAGTGAACCGTTTGTCTCATTCAATCCACCAATCCAGAGTGGTCATTCCCGCGCAGGCGGAAATCCAGGGTCATCATTCACTCCGCCCCCGTCTTCGCAGGGGCAACAAGGCCGGCCGTAACCAATAACCATTCTACCATCAAAGCGGCCGGTCAGGAAGCGGGTTTCCGGTTGAAAAACCGCCATGCGATCTCGTTCGTTCGATCTTCCTTAAGCTGCTGGGGCGTCCCTTCGGCGACGATGCCCCGACGCTCCTTGTCGAGCATGATCACCCGACCGGCGACGGCGAAGACACTGCCCAGCTCGTGCGTCACCAGCACAAAGGTAATGCCGAGTTGTTCCGAGAGCCGGATGATCAGTTCATCGAGTCCCGCCGAGGTGATCGGATCCAGCCCCGCCGACGGCTCATCGAGCAGCAGGATCTGCGGGTCGAGGGCCATCGCCCGCGCCACCGCTGCCCGCTTCTGCATCCCGCCGGACAGCTCCGCGGGAAGATAGTCCTCAAATCCCTCCAGATCGACCTGCCGCAGCTTGATCTGCCCGATCCGACGGATCTCCTCGCGGGGCAGACCGGTAAACTCCTCCAGCGGCAGGCACACGTTCTCCAGCAGCGTCATCGAGCCGAACAGCGCCCCGCTCTGGAACGACACCCCGATCTGCTTGAGGATCTCCTCCCGCTCATCCGGCGACGCCGAAAACAAATCCCGCCCGCAGATCAGAATCCGCCCGGCCAGCGGGGGCATCAGTCCGATAATATGCCGCAGGATCGTACTCTTGCCGGAGCCCGAGCCACCCAGAATAGTCAAAATCTCGCCGGGATACACCGAGAAGGACACGTCCTCGAGGATCGCCTTATCCCCATAGCCCGCCGTAACGTGCTCCACCTGAATGATCGCATCCTGCCGCTTCATGCCGATCCTGAATCTGTGTTTACGGACCCTGATTTGCTATTGTTCAGGGTTGATGCCCCTATTGTAGCCCGCCCGCTGAAAATTGGTAGGGAAATTATTGTATCCATGCAGCATCTGCAATAGCATTGCCATTCCGGGTCTGTCCGGCCGAATCAGCGATGTAATCCGCAAAAGCTGTTCTTGGAATCTTTTACTCAGAAGAATCCGCGGTTGCTCTAAATCTCCAAAAAGTACAGCACGACGGAGAAGATGCCCTCGGTCACCACCAGCATGACGATGATGCTGACGACGGCCCGCGTTGTGGACAGCCCCACGGCCCCGGCCCCCAGGCCCGTCTGGAGACCGCGGAAGGTCCCGTAGCCCGCCACCAGCGCCCCGAAGACGACCGCCTTCGTCAGCCCAACCAGCACGTCCGCCAGCCCGATCATCGACTGCATGTGGTGCCGGATCGTAATCATGGGATAGCCTAGGTTATGGATCACGAACGCCGCCCCGATCAGACTCGCGATGATATTGACCACCGTCAGCAGGGGGGTCATAAAGACCATCGCCCAGAATCGCGGCACCACGAGAAAGTTCACCGGGTCCAGCGCCATCACCTCCAGCGCATCGATCTCGTTGTTGACCTTCATCGTCCCCAGTTCCGCCGCAAAGGCCGAGCCCGTGCGGCCCGCCAGGATCACCGCCGTGATGAACGGCCCCAGCACCCGCGTCATCCCCAGCGCCACCAGATCGGCCACATAAATCTCCACGCCGAACTGCTTGAGCGGCATGGCCGAGCTGAACGCCATAATCAGCCCAAACAGCATCCCCAGCAGCGCCACGATCCCCACGGCATCCGCCCCGGCCCGCTCGCACGTTCGCCAGAAGTCAACAAAGCGAATCCGCCCCGGCTGCACCGCACTGCGAAGCAGGGCGCCGCTCAAATGCCCGAGGAAGATCGTCTGCTGACGCAGATCATCGAAGAACTCCGCCGCCAGTTGGCCCAGCCGCGTAATCGGGCCGGTTTTTTCCGGCCGCTTGGCCTCCTTCGGCGGCTGCGGCAGGCGGATCGTCTCCAGCAGCCTGCGATACCGCTCATCGAGATGGCGAATCTCGAAGGCAATCCCCTTTTGCTCCGCGATTTGACCGATCTGCTCGATCAGCACGACCCCCGAGGTGTCGCAGTCAGTAACCCGCCCGGCATCGAGAACGACCTTTTGCGGAGTTTCTGTGTCGAAAAACCGCTGCACCTGCCCAAAGAGCGGACCGGTGTGAAAGACATCCAGCGGCCCCGCAAAGACAAACAGGGCCTCCTGCGGCGACGGACGCTCGATCTCAAGCTGATTGGTTTTTGCCGGCATAGACGGTCATTTTTCCTTTACAGGACCTGAAAATACCTTTTCCTGTGCTTTTTGTATCCGCCGAGCCCATTCCTGTCAAGGGTTTTCGCCTTTACCCGCCCGCCCCGACGGTTTCCTTACGGAAAGCGTAATTTTTTTCTTGCAATTTGCGGCCGTTTGACTATTTTATGCGATTTTCATATACTGGAAAACGTAACAAATCCGGTACAAAAGGGCGATTAGCTCAGTTGGTAGAGCAGCTGACTCTTAATCAGCGGGTCGAAGGTTCGAGTCCTTCATCGCCCACTTTCTTCCATCGCGTGTACCGATCTGCAGGACCAATCCGTCATATGTCCCATCGTTTACATCAGTGCAAACGTCCGGTATGTCGGTCACACTTTAGGCGTCGCCGGTCAAGGGGCGAGTAAGATCGACCTGAAAGACGACCATACGCGCGTCTGCACCGGGTGGTTCGGCAGAGGCGTCGTGGAGTTTTCGGCGCAGTTGGGCAATCAGGTCAGGGTCGGTTTCCTCCCGCAGCTTTGTCATATAAAGCCTTATGCCCTTGCGGTCCGAGCCTTCTTCCAGAAAAAGGTAGGCTGCCTTGGGGTTGGCAGTGACATTGTGGTAGCTGAGGCGTTGGCGCATGATAAACGCCACAGTGCCGTCTTTCAGGACGTGGGGGCTTGCATACAGTGCCGCGTCGACGTGACCTTCCGCATCGGCGGTGGCCAGAACGCCGGTTCCCTTTGTGTTTTCGAAATAGTCATACAGTTCCATAGTGTTGCTCCAAAGAACTTTGTTTGCGACGATCGGCGGGCGGCGTCGGCCTGATTGCGGCAGACACATTGCAGGATTCTGCCGCTATGTCACCTTTATTGCATCGGCGATTATTAAAGCGGGCATTCGCCTCCCATGCGAGTTGGACGGCCAGGCCGAAACTGGTCCGCCTGGTTGTTGCGGGAAGCGGACATACTCGGATACACGCTGCAGTGCAGGTCCTCTATCGTTCGGCCCTGCAAACCACAGACATGATCCACGCATCAGATTCGGAGGAAGATTTTGCGGCGGTACATCCAGAGGATGATGAGCCAAAGGATGATGAGGACGAAGGCGCGTTCGAGCAGGGGGGCATAGGCGGGGCCGAATATATCGAAGAGATCGGGGGTCACGTGGCGCTTGAGGTTGGTCTTGATGAAGGGACCCATGAGCTGCCACATGCAGTAGAGGGCGATGGGATTGACGCCGACGATGATGAGGGGAAAGGCCAGGCGTTCAAGGCGGCCGGCGTCAATGGCAGTGACGAAGGCGGCGAGGATGAGGGCGGCCCAGCCGGCGCTGCAGATTGTCCAGGAGGGGGGTCCAGAGACGTTTGACCATGGGGCAGAGTCCGGCCAGCGCGATGGCCCAACCGAGGATGATGCCGGCGATGCCGAAGGCAGCGAGGCAGAGGATCTTGCGGACGAGGGTACAGGGACTTCGGAGCAGTTGGCCGGCAAGGAGGCCAAAGACCATGGTGGCGATGGAGGGGACGAAGTTGAGGGTTGTGTAGCCGCCGTTAGTGAAGGTGTAGGGTTTTTCTCGCGGGAAGAGATTGAGAAACCAGCGGTCGAAGGCGGCGGCAATGTTTGCGTTCTTTTCCCAGTGGGCGGCGAGACCCTCCAGT
>JBNRMP010000039.1:0-7325 GCA_050309685.1 Anaerohalosphaeraceae bacterium | reverse complement strand
CTTCTTCCAGTTGTTCAATGCGTTTGAGAAGCATCTGAACCTGCTCTCGCAGTTCGGCAATAATCTGGTCTTTTTCGTCCATGCCTCTGTTTGTATCAGAATGCATGAAAAAGCGCAAGTTGCCTATGTTAACAAAATCAGATTTCTATGAAAATTTCTGTGAACGGTTACTTTTTATATCTAAAATCCGTGTAATCTGTGTAATCTGCGGTTGCAATAATGAAAGCTTCCCGAACAGCCTGGCTCCTCCTGTTCCTGCTCCTGGCGGCGGGGGGCCTGCGGTTCGCCTTGCTCGATCGGCGGCCGATGCACACCGATGAGGCCGTCCAGGCGGCGCAGCTTGGCCGCCTGCTCGAAGAGGGCGTCTGGCGCTACAACCCCGCCGAATTCCACGGTTCCACGCTTCTCTACGCCGCCCTGATCCCCGCCCGCCTCGCCGGCCGCGAGTCCCTGGACCAACTCAGCGAGCCCTTCCTGCGGGCCATCCCGGCGGTTTTCGGCTTACTGCTGGTTTTTCTGCCGCTGCTGCTGGCCGACGTCCTCGGCTGCCGGGCGATGCTCTTTTCCGCCGTGCTGCTGGCCCTCTCGCCCGCCTTCGTCTTTTACAGCCGCTATTACATCATGGAAATCCCCTTCGTCTTCTTTCTCGGGGCCTCACTGGCCGCCCTCTGGAAACACATCAAAAAGCCCTCCGCCCTTCGTGCCGCCTGCGTCGGGCTCTTTTTCGGCCTCGCCGCGGCTACCAAGGAGACATGGATCTTCGCCCTCGCAGCCGCTTTGTCAGCCGGTCTGATGACGGCCTTGCTCTGTCCCTCCGGCTTCATCCGGCAGAGAGAGAAAAAAACCTTCTCGCTGAAATATCTCGCCGCCTTCCTCCTGCCCTTTGCCGCCGTCTGGGTCCTTTTCTACACCGCCTTTGGCGCCCATCCGCAGGGACTGGCCGATTCCCTCCGGGCCTTTGCACTTTACCCCCTCCGGGCCGCCGGCACGCAGGGCCACGCCCACCCGTGGTGGTACTATCTGGACCTGTTGACATGGACGGAATTCATCGAGCGTCCCATGCTCAACGAGGACATCATCGTTGTCTTTGCCGTCTTCGGCCTCTTCCTGCTCTTCCACCAAAAAAAAGGGGTCAGGAGCCTTTTTCAGCCCTTCTATACCTTTCTGACGCTCTTTGCGTTTATCCTCCTTGCTGTTTATTCCGCCGTTCCCTACAAGACGCCGTGGAACGCCCTGAGCTTTCTCTTCGCCATGGCCCTGGTTGCGGGCGTCGCCATCGACCGCCTCATCCGAAGCACCCCGGAAAAGCCGGTCCGCCTTGTCCTCTGGATCCTTGTACTGGTGTTCGCGGCGGTCCTTCCCGCCCTCCAGAGCGGCCTGATGATTACCCGGTGGAACACCTCCGACGCCAATCCCTATGCCTACGCCCACACCGGCCCGGACATGCTGAAGATGTTGCAGCGGGTCCGTGAGATCGCCGACCGCTCCCCGGCGGGCCGAGGCCTTTATATCCAGGTCATCGCCCCCCACAGCGACTATTGGCCCTGGCCGTGGTATCTTCGCGATTTTGATAACGTCGGCTACGATGACCGCGTCGATCCGGCCGCTCCTGCCGCCCCCGTCATCCTGGCCGATGCGCAGGTAGAGCCGGACCTCGTAAAGAGACTGTATGAGCTGCCCCCGCCCGGCAAGCGAGATCTGTATATGCCGCTCTTTCAAGGGCCGATGCAGCTCCGGCCGGGCATCGAGTGGCGGGGCTACGTCAAAAAGGAATTTCTGGACTCACTGAGCGAAACGGATGTGAACGTGGAACAAAAAGCGGAAGAATTTCATCGCTTTCATCACGAGGCGATGCACGCGATGTTCGAGATCTTCATCGACCATCCCGACTCGGCCTACGCCCGGCAGGCCGCCCGGGCCGCCTTCGACGAGATCGACCGGCTGGAGGGATTGCTGAGCCGGTTTATCCCCAACAGCGACATCAGCCGGATCAGCCGCCTCAAAGCGGGAGAAACCGCCACGGTCAGCCCGGAAACGATGGAATGTCTCATGATTGCACGAGACGTCTATGAGCGGACAAACGGGGTCTTTGATGTGACGGTCGGAACGCTTGTCGATATCTGGAAAAATGAAGATCAACCGAGCCCGGAACAAATTGCGTCTGTCTGGAACGAAATGGGAATGGAGAATTTGGAGCTCAACCCCTCCGATTTTACGGTCGGGGTGCTCCGGGACAACCTGTCCGTGGACCTCGGCGGAATCGGCAAGGGCTGCGCCGTGGACGGAGCGGGCCGGGTCTTGCGGGAATGGGGCATCCAGCGGGCTTTGATCCACGGAGGGGTTAGTTCGATTCTCGCCCTTGACCCTCCGCAAGATCGCCCCGGCTGGAAAATCCGTCTTAGTCCTCCCCATGATCCCGCCCGAACCATCCGGGAGGTGATGTTGTCAAACAAAGCCGTTTCGTGCTCGGGCCTGCGGCGGGGGAGCGATATGATCGACCCGACCACCGGCCGACCGGTCCAAACCAAAGCCGCCGTCTGGGTCCGCACTGAGACCGCCGCCCTCGGCGATGCCCTCTCCACCGCCTTCATGATTATGGACCCGGAGGAGATAAAGCGGTATTGTGAAAATAGCGAAGTTCAGGCCATCCTCCTGCCTCGATCCAGCAGCGGAGAATCGGACCACATAATCATAGGGGAGTGGTAAGCCGTTGGTGTTAAAGGAGATAACAATATATCAATGCAGTCCGGGCGATATGTAGGAGACGGCGCTGTCAGACGCATCGGCGGCAAGGTCAGGGGCTAACGCCCTGGATTTCAAACTGCCTCAATCAGGCATAGAGGGTATGGTGGCGGCTAAAAAGTATTTACTTCCCTCCATGGAGGAGGATAAATACCGGGGCGTACAGCCTGACCATTTTATATATAGCGTTGATGAGAACGATGATGCCATGTTAAAGTATACATTAGAACTTATAGCATCATCTTCACATTCAATCCAAAGTAATCCGTAGTATCGAAAATGACTGAGGATTGCCGCGATGAAGTATGACATAACATTCATCGGTCACATGTGTTACGATGAGATCGTTCCATTCAAAGGCGAAGCAGGCATGTCTCCGGGCAGCGCCGTTTTATGCGGGGCGATGGCGGCCGGCCGGATTGTTCCATCGGTTGCGGTCATCACCAAAATGGCCCCCGGGGACCGGCCCATTCTGAAACCGATGGAGGACCTCGGCATCGATACTTACCTGATTCCCGCCAAAGAGACCACTTACATGCGGGTCGAGCATCCAGGCGAAGATGTCGATATCCGAAAGATGTACCAGTTCAAAAACGCCGGTTATTTCACCGGGGATGAGCTGCCTGAGTTCGAATCAACGTTCATACATCTGGCGGGAATCACGGACCGGGAATTCACATTGGAGTTTATCGACGAACTGCGTCGCAGAGGAGGGAGTCTCTCAGCGGATATGCAGAGCTTCGTTCGCCAGGTTGACCCCGACACCCGGCAGATCCACTTCAAAGAGGTTCCGAATAAAAGGGAGCTCGTTTCAATGCTGGATCGCGTCAAGCTTGACAAAGTAGAGGCCGAGCTGCTCACCGGATATCGCGATATAGAAAAAGCGGCCGCTGAGATCGAGAGGTGGGGCGCCGACGAGGTGGTCGTCACGCAGGCCGAAGGCGTGCTGGCGAGGGTGAAGGGGAAAACGTTTTACGAAAGGTTCAGCAATAAAAGCAGCGTCGGCAGGACCGGCAGGGGGGACACGACCTTCGCCGCTTATCTGTCGTGGTGTCTTCATCACGAAGCGGCTGAGTCGCTGAAGTTCAGTGCGGCGCTGGTCTCCATCAAGATGGAGTCCCCCGGACCCTTCAAGGCCGGCCTGGAGGATGTGCTGGAAAGAATCAAAAAGTACCATTAAAGGCATTGAGGGTCCGCAAAATTCATATCGATTCCACTGTTTTATTTGCCAAATACAAGCAATACTGGGTATATATTTACCAATTAGGGTGTGAAAATACGGTAAGTTTTTTCACTAATACAGGGAGAATATTTGTTAGTTTATAGTACTATTGCAAATTAGGAGATTGTATGGTACAATACCTCAATGCGGTTGATATAAAATAATCGACCTATCGGCGGAGTTTGTAGGGGGTATTTTAGATTGATTAGACATCATAAAACACTTCATCCCGCAACCTTTATCCTCCTTTGGGTTCTGTCGATCCCGACAGCGGCGGAACATCTGAAGGTGGATATCAGCGTTAGCGGTCCGATTGGAGTTGACCATGAGAGGGTAAATTTGATCGAATAATCGTTTATTAAGAGGAGAGTTCGATGAATCGGAATGCAGCCGACGTGGCCCGGGGCGCATGGGGGTTCGTATTCATGCTGTCATTTGCAGTCGCATGTTACGGATACCCGACCGTTGCGGTCCCGGACGGGTACGCAACGCTCGGCGGCGGCACCACCGGCGGCCAGGGCGGGGAGGTGGTAACGGTAACAAACAAGGCCGAGTTCGTCAGCGCCGTCAGCGGCGACACCCCGCGCATCGTCCAGGTGGTCGGCACGATTCACGGGGATTACAATATCCCCAACGTCGGGGCCAATAAGACCATCGTGGGCATCGGGTACGATGCCCGGATCGTCGGGTTCACCGTCAAGATCGGCAACACTCAAAATGTCATCATCCGCAACCTGACCTTTCACGGCGCGATGCCGCAGGACGGCCTGACCTGCCGTCGCTCCACGCACATCTGGATCGACCACTGTACGTTTTTCGACAGCGCCGACGGACTGCTCGACTTCTCCGATCAGTGCGATTATGTTACGGTCTCCTGGTGCCGGTTCTTCAACACGGGCAAGGTCAATCCCCATCGGTTCGCCTGTCTGGTGGGCTCGTCCGACAACAACCCGTCGGACGTCGGCAAACTGAACATTACCTGGCATCACAACTGGTGGGGAAACTATATCGATCAACGCATGCCCCGCGGCCGCTACGGCCAAAATCACGTCTTCAACAACTACTACTCCTGCACCGGCAACTCCTACTGCATCGGCGGGTCATGGGGCTTTAAGGTGCTTGCCGAGAACAACTATTTCGATCATGTAAAGAACCCGATGAGGGACGCCGGCCTATACAATTCAGGAACCAGCGGCAGTTTCCGGGTGGAGATCAAGTCGGTCGGCAACATCTTCGACGGGTGCACGGGCAGCCAGACGACCTACGGCAGCGCTTTCGTGCCCCCCTATGCCTATACGCTCGACCCGGCAGCCGACATACCGTCCATCGTTAAGGAGGGAGCCGGCACGACGATTCTGATCGGGGACCCGGCGCTGTGGCCGACAAAAGCCACCGTCCTCTCACCGGCCGACGGGGAATGCAACGCGGCCCTGGCCTCGACGCTGAAGTGGAGCGCGGGCAGCACGGCCGTCAGCCACAACGTTTACTTCGGCGTCTCGCCGACTGAGCTGGTCAGTTACGGCAGCCGAAGCACAACCTCCTTCACGCCGCCCGCCCTGACGGCGGACACAAAATACTACTGGCGCATCGACGAGGTCGCCGCCGACGAGTCGGTCATCACCGGGGATGTATGGACGTTCAAGACCGTTCCATCGCTTCCGGCCAGTCTCATCCACTACTGGCCGTTCGACGTGGATTTTCTGGACGTCGCCAGGGTGTTCGCTTCCAACCCGAATAACCCGTTCGGGGCGGCCTGGCTCGATACCGATAACCGGTTACTGGGCGGCGGCTGTCTGGACCTGACCTGTCAGAAGGACGGCCTGATCGCCGGCTGGTCCGAATCGGGAACCAACACAATCTTTCCGAATGCCGCTCCGATGACCGTCTCGCTGTGGTTCAAGCCGACAGCCCTCCCCGCCTCCGACAAGACTGGGTGCTTGCTTGGCAGCAAGACCGGCGAGTTAACGAACACCAAGACCTTCCGCATTGAATTTCTGCCGTCCGGCGCCTGCGGCCTGACCATCGACAGTGCAACACCGGATTTCGGCAATCGGCCCGTCCTGAACGGGTGGAACCACGTGCTGGTCTCTATCGACGCCTCCGGTCAGCTTCGCGCCTGGCTCAACGCCGATGAAGACGGCTCGATCACCCTGGCGACCAGTGCCTCGAACAACTACAACGGCCAGTACATCGGCATCGGCTTCTACGGCGACGCACCAAGCGTAAACGCTTTGAGCCGGGGCGATTACGCCGGCTACATCGATGACGTGGCCGTCTGGAACGTATCGTCCGACCTGGCGTTTGCACAGCTTCTCTACAGCGACGGCCTCGGCCGGACCGCCATCGGGAACCCTGTGTTTACCGCCGACCCGATCCCTCTTCCGGACGGCGTCGAACTGACGCCGTATAGCGGCCCCTCGCTGACACACTATGCCGACGGCATCGGAACGTTCAGCAAAACGTCCGGTCCCGGATGGCTGACCGTTTCCCCGAGCGGGATGCTGTCGGGCACTCCGGGCGACGGAGATGTCGGTCAAAATACATTCACGGTTCGCTTCGAGAATGCCTCCGGCGTGTACGATACGGCAACGCTGACGATGGATGTGGCAAATACCTTCTCCGGCGTCCGCGGGCTGGAGGATTTGGCCGGGCTGGCCGATCAGTGGCTGGCGACCGGCTGCACGGACACCCCCGCCTGCGACGGCGCGGATTTGGACGGGGACGGCGATGTGAACATCTCCGATCTGGGTGTCTTGTCCCGTCGCTGGCTCGACGATGAGTCGCTCCAGCTTTACCTGAAGCTGGATGAGACCGACGGCACGACCGCCGCCGACCATTCCCTCTATGGCCGCCGGGGCGAGCTGGTCAACGGGCCGGTCTGGACGGCGGGATATCGGGGCGGCGCCCTGAGCTTTGACGGGACGGACGATTCCGTCGAAGTGATCGGCTATAAGGGCATCACCGGCAGCGCCAGCCGCACCTGCTGTGCCTGGATCAAGACGACGGCGGTTTCCCGGGAGATTCTGACGTGGGGATCGGAGCCGAGCAGCGGGGCGCGGTGGATTGTTCGCGTCAACGAGGGCGGCCAGCTTCGGGCCGAGGTCCAGGGCGGCAACATCATCGGAACGACCCCGATCAATGACGGCGACTGGCATCATATCGCGGTGGTTCTGGAGGATGACGGATCGGCGGATATTACCGAAGCCCGTCTGTATGTGGACGGTTGGCCGGAAGCGATCAGCGCCTCGGTCGATGAACCGGTCCGTACGAGCCTGGACGCCGCCGCCCGGAATGTCCGGATCGGCGCTTACGGCACGGGGCGCTGCTTCCAGGGGCTGATCGACGAGGTCCGCATCTATGA
>JBNRMP010000038.1:0-9037 GCA_050309685.1 Anaerohalosphaeraceae bacterium | reverse complement strand
CGCAGTTCGGCAATAATCTGGTCTTTTTCGTCCATGCCTCTGTTTGTATCAGAATGCATGAAAAAGCGCAAGTTGCCTATGTTAACAAAATCAGATTTCTATGAAAATTTCTGTGAACGGTTACAAAAAAACCTTTTGTAAAAAGACGCAATTGAAAGATTGAAGGATTTCTATGAATTCATTTGCAATCGGCAATGTTAATGTCGGCCTCAACGAGCCGTTCTTCGTCATCGCCGGCCCCTGCGTCATCGAAAGCGAGGAGCTGTGCCTGTCGGTCGGCAGCGTGCTGAAAACAATTCAGCAGGAAACCGGCGTGCCCTTTATCTTCAAGGCCAGCTTCGACAAGGCCAACCGCACCAGCGTCAACAGCTTCCGCGGGCCGGGCCTCGAAAAAGGCCTTGACATTCTCCGCCGGGTCCGCGAGGCGACCGGCCTGCCGATCCTGACGGACATCCACGAGCCCGCCCAGGCCTCGCCCGTCGGCGAGGTTGTCGATTGCCTGCAAGTCCCCGCCTTCCTCTGCCGCCAGACCGACCTGCTCGTTGCCTGCGGCAGAACCGGCAAGACCGTCAACATCAAGAAAGGCCAGTTCGTCTCCCCGGAAGAGATGAAAAACGCCGTCGAGAAGGTCCGCTCCACGGGCAACGAGAAAATCTGTCTTACCGAGCGCGGCGCCTTCTTCGGCTACAATCGCCTCGTTAATGACATGACCGCCATCACCCGCATGCAGCAGCTCGGCTGCGCCGTGATCTTTGACGCCACCCACAGCACGCAGCAGCCCGGCGGCCTCGGCACGGCCAGTGCCGGCCGACGCGAGATGGCCCCTGTCCTGGCCCGTTCCGCCGTCGCCGCCGGGGCCAACGGCCTCTTCATGGAGGTCCACCCCGACCCCGCCGGCGCCCTGTGCGACGCCGAATGCATGCTGCCGCTGGACCAGGTCAAATCCCTCGTACAAACATGCAAACAAATCTTCGACCTGGTGCGAAAGAAATCATAATGAATCGTTCGCCCAAAAAATACAAATACCTCTTCGGTCCCGTCCCCTCCCGGCGGCTGGGCAAGAGCCTCGGCGTCGATATCGTCCCCATGAAGACCTGCTCGCAGAACTGTCTCTACTGCCAGTTGGGCAAGGATGCACCGCAAGTCCTCGAGCGAAAACCCTGGACGCCCATCGACGAGGTCATTGCCGAGCTGAAGGACCGGATCGACGCCGGCTTTGACGCCGACCATATCACGATCAGCGGTTCCGGCGAGCCGACCCTCCACAGCGAACTGGGGCAACTGATCGACCGCATCCGCGCCATCACCGACATCCCCGTGGCCGTCATCACCAATGGCACCCTGCTGAACCGCCCGGACGTGCGGCGGGACTGCGCCAGGGCCGATGTGGTCCTGCCCTCCCTCGACGCCGGCGACGAGGCCGCCTTCCGACGAATCAACCAGCCCCATCCCGAGATTCCCTTCGACACATTTATCGAAGGCCTGTGCAAATTCAGAGAGGAATACTCCGGTTTGATCTGGCTGGAGGTCTTCTTCTGCAAGGGGATCAACACGGATGATTCCTCCATCGAGGCGATCCGGCGGCAGATCGAGAAAATCCGCCCCGACCGCATCCAACTGAACACCGCCGTCCGCCCTACCGCCCACCGCGAGGCTCTTACCGTCGATCCTCGCGAGCTTCAGCAGATCGCCCGGCGTCTCGGTCCCGGCGCTGAGGTCATCGCCGACTTCTCCGCCGCCAAAGCGGCTTCCCGAAAACAGGTCTCCAAAGAGGAGGTTCTTGAAACACTCCGACGCCGGCCCTGCACGCTGGAGGATCTGACCCGCTCTCTCGGGATAGCCCCGGACCAGGCGCGAGCCCACCTGGAGCAGCTCACGGGCGAGGACAAAGTCGACCAGGAATGCCGTGTAGGAAAAGTTTTCTATTCCGCCCGGTGATTTTCTCCGCCCGTTTTTTGTCTTTTCTCCTTTTATCGGACCTGCCCCCCGCTGACATTCGTCCCGTCGGTTCTGAATTTGGAATTTTTTCAAAATTCCGCTTTAGAAATACCCCCGGCGACCGATAAATCTCTTAGGAAAACACAAATTATCGGATCACAGGAACGCCGGCATGGAATCTGTCAAAAAACAGTTGGTCTTGAACAAGGGATCAGAGAAGTATATCTTTCGATACGACCCGGGCGACGAACGGGCCCTTCTGGACGCCCTCGTATTCAGCGCCACCGATGACCGAACCGATTTTGACTGGTTCGACGCCGCTGTGCTGAGTTTCCGCCTGACCCAGTCGCTGATCCGCCAGGCGGACCACCTCCTCCAGAAAGATTTTCCGGAACCCCTCCAGTATTACGACGAGGGGCCTGATGTTTCCGAATAACAGGATGCTGCGCAAACAGGTAACAGAGACAAGGATGTTGACGAAGGGTTGAACATGAGTAACTCGGTGCTGATTCAGGAATTTCTGAACTATTTGAAGTTTGAAAAACATTTTTCTTCCCACACGGCCAAGTGCTATGGGGCGGACCTCGAGCAGTTTACCGAGTTCATCCTGCAGAACACGGAAACCCCGGAGTCGCAGGCCGCCTCGGAAACCTCCGGCTGGCTGGCCCGGGCCGACGGCGGCGATGCGGCCGTCCAGGCCGCGGTTCAGGTCGGCCTCGATGAGGCCCTCCAGGGGGCTACAGTCCAGACCATGCGGCAGTACATGGGCTTTTTGAGCAGCAACAACTACTCCAAGTCAACCCTTGCGCGGAAGGTCGCCACCCTCCGCAGCTTTTACAAGTTCCTCGTGAAGCGCGGCTACATCGCCGGCAACCCTGTGAGCCCGCTCAAAACTCCCAAGCAGGAAAAGAAACTGCCCAAGTTCCTCGAATACGAACAGGTGCAAAAGCTGCTCAATGCCCCCCCGACCGACTGCTGGCTGGGCGCCCGCGACCGGGCGATCATGGAGACCCTCTACAGCACGGGGATGCGGGTGAGCGAACTGGTCGCCCTCAACCTCGACGACGTGGACTTCCTCGGCGAGGTGATCCACATCCGCGGCAAGGGCAAGAAGGAACGCATCTGCCCCATCGGCTCCAGTGCCCTTCAGGCGATCCAGAACTATATCGAGTTCCGCAACCGTCGGATGGTCAACGACCCGGGCTTCGACAGCAAGGTCCTCTTCGCCAACAAGCACGGCAAGCGGCTGAGCACCCGAAGTGTCCGGCGGAAAATGGACAAGTATCTGATCGAGGCGGGCCTCGACCCCTCCATCAGTCCCCATACCCTGCGGCATAGCTTCGCCACCCACATGCTCAACAACGGCGCCGATCTGCGCAGCGTCCAGGAACTGCTCGGCCACCAGTCGCTCTCCACGACCCAGATCTACACCCACGTAACGACCGGCCGAATGAAGGAACAGTATGCGATGACTCACCCGCGAGAGACGCAGCTTCAATAAACGCCTTCAAAATAGTCAAGCCCTTGCGTTTGGTTGCCCGCCTCCTTCGGCGGGCATCTTTTTGCGCTCGAAAGACACCGGGAGATTTTGACAAAATCGGGGACAGTCACCTGTTTCCGGTGAACGGCAGCGATTGTGAACCGCCCAATCGACGGCTCTTGCTTAATCGTATCAAATCCGTGTAACCCGCGGTTGCTTCACACACGTCGTTTCACTGCTTATAGGCCGCCTTGCGGTCCTCATCAATGAACTCGGGCACCAGAATCTTGATGGACTGCACGATTTTCGCGTGATCCTGTGTCTGCGCCACTTCGAGCAGTTCGTCGATATGGCTTCGAAGGAAGTCGCGGTCCTTCGGGATGTTTTTCCAGACGGCGATCTTCGGATGCGTCGTCGGCAGCATGTCCTCGCCCGCGATGGAGAGCTCCTCGAAGAGCTTCTCGCCGGGCCGCAGCCCGGTAAACCGGATCTCAATATCCTCCTCGGGCCGAAAACCGCTGAGCGTAATCAGTTCGCGAGCCAGGTCCACGATCCGCACCGGCTCGCCCATATCCAGCACGAAGATCTCGCCCCCCTGCCCCATGGCGGCCGCCTGCAGGACAAGCTGGCTGGCCTCCGGGATCGTCATGAAGTACCGCCGCATCTCCGGGTGCGTCACCGTTACCGGGCCGCCGGCGGCGATCTGCTGCTTGAAGATCGGCACCACCGACCCGTTGGAGCCGAGCACGTTGCCGAACCGCACCGTCATAAAGCGGGTCCGGCTGGTCCGATTGAAGTCCTGCACGTACATCTCCGCAATCCGCTTGGACGATCCCATAATGCTCGTCGGGTTGACGGCCTTGTCCGTGCTGATCATCACGAAATGCTCCGCCCCGAATGCATCGGAGGCGTCGGCAAGGTTGCGCGTCCCCGCCACGTTGTTCTTGATCGCCTCGCCGGGGTTAAGCTCCATCAGCGGCACATGCTTGTGGGCGGCGGCATGGATGACCACCTCCGGCCGGTATTGCTCGAAAATCTGATTGACCCGCACCCGGTCGGTGATATCGCAGATGATCCCCTCCAGGGCCGCATCCGGATACTGTTTGCGAAGCTCGCGCTCGATGAAAAACAGCGGATTCTCCGCCTGCTCCAGCAGCAGCAGCCGGCGCGGGCCGAACGTGCAGACCTGCCGGCACATCTCCGAACCGATGGACCCGCCCGCCCCGGTCACCAGGATCACCTTGTCATGCAGAAACGCCTTGATCTTCTCCAGGTCCAGTTGAACGACCTCCCGCCCGAGCAGGTCGTTGATGTCCACGTCGCGGATCTGCGACACCTGCAGCTTGCCCGAGACGATATCCGTCACCGACGGCACCGTGCTGAAACGCAGCTTCGTGCCCTGGCACATCTGGACGACGTGCCGCAACTGCCTGGGGCTGGCGCTGGGCATGGCGATGGCGATCTCGTCCACGTTGTATCTGCGGCAGATCTGCGGGAGTTGATCGACGCTGCCGAGCACCGTCACGCCGTGAATCTGCATCCGGTGCTTGACGGGATCGTCGTCCACGAATCCGATCACGCGGTACGCCGAGTCCTTGCGGCGCATCAGCTCCCGCAGCAGGGCCTCGCCCGCGTTGCCCGCCCCCACGATCAGAATCCGCCGCCGCGTCGTCTGCCGATCCGAGAAAAACTCCTCGTGGTACAGCCGAATGAACATCCGCAGCCCGGCCAGAACCATGATCGTCGCGAACATATCCAGCATCAGGATGCCTTCGATGGATTTGCGCGTCTCACCGATCCCCTCGATCCGCCGCTCCATGTACAGCCGCTCATGGCTGTTGACCGGCAGCGTCTCCAGCGTCTTCAGGTACGGTTCGATCCGGCTGACCATCAGCAGGTCGTGCAGCCCGCTCCGGTTGGCCATCTTCCGGCGAATCTGGTCCTCCTCTTCCCGGCTCAGGGAGCTCATCAACTGCCGCTCCCACTCGGCCCTCTGCTGCTGCGCCTGCGTCACCAGCGACTCCGGAACGATGCAGTGACCGAACCAACTGTAGCTGAACCACAGGGCGATCAGGATAAACGTGGAGGCGATGGAGGCCTTGGCGATCTGGATCAGATCCGACATGCCGACATACCGCCACCAGCCCCGGTACTGCTGAAACCACCCGAAGACCAGCAGCTTCACCGGAATCGCCCCCGCCAGCAGGATCGGCAGCGGATAGAGCATCCACCGCAGAATCTGCATCCGGTACATGAATAGAAAAGCCATGAACATCGACAGGCCGAAACAGCCGATGTGCGCCAGGATAATCAGCGCCCTGCGGTAGCGAAACGGGAAGGACGGCCCGTTGCCGTTACGACCGGCCGCGTTCGCTTTATTCTGATCCGTAACATCCATAGAGCAGCCAATCCTTAAATTAATCCGTTTGCTCCGCCGGCGCCTCGGCCGCCGCCCGCCGCTCCGGCAGCGCGGCCACCCTCTCCAGGTACACGTCCACCTGGCTGAAATCGACCCGGTCCACCTTCTTGCGCAACAGGCCGTAGATCACCGTGGTCGCCGAGAAGACAAAGCTCAGGATCAGCGACAGGACCAGCCCGACCAGCAGGAACAGGAAAGCATAAATCACGCCCGAGGCAATCGTTTCCGACCAGTTCTGCGGCCCGGCAGGGTCATTCAGAAAGTAGAAAAAGGAGGGCCGCGACCAGATCCGCTCCAGCTTGCCCGCACCGCTCCCGGCCAAGAGCATGCCCCAGCTCAGCAGCGTATAAGTCAGACTCAGGATCAGGAAGACGAACAGGCGAATCAGCAAATAAAACAGCGTCCCGAGCACCACCTCCACCAGCGTGTAAAAGATCATCCACAGCGGCTGGCTCAGGACATAACTGAAGGACCGCCCAATCGCGTCCAGCCCGCTCGTCCCCTCATAAACCACCGACGGAAACAGCAGAATCGCCCCTGCCAGCGTGGCAAAGATCAGCATCGCCATCAGCAGTCCGAGTCCCAGCAGGAACACGAAGACCACCGCGATCAGCAGTTCCCCCACCCGGGGGATATTGCCCGCCAGTCCAACCAGCATCACCACCGCCGCAAACAGCAGCAGTATCCCCGCCGGCAGCAGCGGCGCCGACAGCAGGTGCCGGCGGTGTTCCCACGAATACTGCAGGGCCTCGATCAGCCCCGGCTTCTCGCTGCGGGCAAACTCCAGCGCAGCGCACCGGCAGATGCTCCCCCCGAAAAAGCAGACCACCGCCACCGAGAAGCTGAAGAAAAACAGGCTGTAAAGCGTGTGATACTCAATCGCCCACAGCAGCCCCCGGAAACACAGCCAGAGGTTGGTAAACACGTTTTTCAGATTGGCAAAAAAGTTCGACTCCCCCAGTTCCAGCAGCTGCGTCGTGGCGTTGTTGAATCGCGCCGAAAAGAAATGCCACAGCGTGGAAAAAACGCCCCGCCCCGCCGCCTGACCCCGGTACTCGCTGAGGTAGCGGTCCATGATGTCCGGGTTCGCAATATAGGCCGCCAGTTCGTCCGGGTATGACAGGTCCGCCTGTCCCTCAATACGGAAAAACGGCCCTCCGGCTTGCGGATGCACCGTCACCGAGTGTGTCACCGAGTCCAGCAGCAGCCCGAAGCCCGCGACCAGACAGACCATGAGAAAAGCCAGCATGATCTTGGTCGGCCCCACGGCCAAATGAAGGGTCTGCGTCAACTGAGGAAACGCAAGATCCTCCCATAACTGCCTAATGGATAATTCCCGAGCCATACAATTAGCGGCGCCTCTGTGCCAACCGGTTTCCTTGTGCTTAACGGTTTGTCTTACTCTCTAAACGGCTTATTCGATCGGGTCCGTCTCCCCTTCTTCATCCTCCAACACCTCCGCCGACGGCTCCGCGGGCATACTGAACCGGTAGTCCGCGTTAAGCCACCGACCCAAGTCCACCATCCGGCAGCGCTGGCTGCAGAACGGGTAAAACGTCTTGCTCCGGTCCGTCACCTGGCTCCGTTCGACACGGAACTTCTTTTTGCAGATCGGGCAGACCCGCTCAATCCACTCTCCCGCTCCACTCGCAGGCCGGCGATCCGCCGCGCCCTCGTTATCCGGTTGTTTCATATCCCGATCAGGGCTATGCCCCGAGGTGTCCCTTCGCTCATCCATTGTATTTCACTCCGCACTTGGCGGCGTTTTCATCTCAATCTGAAATGCAATTTTTCACAAAAATAACATTTTATCGTTTTTTTCAAGGAGATTCAACCCAAAAAAATAACCCGCAGAAAGGCCGGAAATGAATTCAGACATTAGCCCACCTCTATTGTGGGCTTTACAGGGGAAATCATAAAGTCCCCGGAATTTCGTGCCGAGTCATCTTTATACGCTCCGCCCCTTAGCCCATGACCCATTTAGAACATGGTTTATCCAAATTGCCTCGTCCCCGCTTCTAATCAGGGATGCGGGAGGCCCAAAAGCGTTAAACTCCGGGTTTTGCAGGCAAAACCCTGAAACGCCCGCCAACCCGTTTACCGGAAGATCCAAAAATATTCCGGCCGCGGCCGATAATCTCGCGGTCCGCCTCCCGGCCCGCCCCTCCATCCTTCTCAAACCCGCTTTTATGGCCCCTGTCGTTTGGAGAAAATCGTCTTATTTGCTATAATACGCTCAATGACATGGGGGTGAAAATGAACACCGGTAATGAGAAAAACGCGATTTGGCTTCGGAGAGAAAACCGATTCAGTAAGGGGATGATGATGAACAGCTCGCACTTCGAAAACAAGCTCCAGGAGATGATCGACAGGGCCGCCGAGATCCCGTCGCCGCAACGAGAAAAGTTCTTCCTGCTGGCTCGCAGAAGTCGCGAGAACAATAAGGCCCTCCAGGAAAAGATCAACCAGCTCCAGCAGTCGCTGGATTACCTCCGGATGGGGGTTAAGTACCTGATCTTCGACCTGGAAGCCACTCGGCGGGAGAACGTCGAACTCCGCCGGAAGCTCAACGACGCCCGCGACTGATGCGGCGGGAATGAACGGAAACGGATGTACGAACTTAACGGGAGATGCCAATGAAAAAGATGATCGCAGGCGCCGTGTTTGCCCTTGCCGGCTCGTTGGCTTTCGGCCAGGCCGGCGATTCGCTCTCCACGGCCGCCCAGATCCTGCCGCAGCCGGGCACGATTCTCCTGTGTTCCCTCTGCGCGGGCCTCATGCCGTTCTTTGGGAAACATAAAGACTAAGACTCTTCCTCCCCACTTCCAGATGTGGATTACTCCGGCTGCGGGCCGACCCCCGCAGCCTCCTTTTTTTTACTTCCGTTTTGAGCATTTTACCGCCGCAAAGACCGAAGATAAACCGTCATATCCTGTCGCCCTCCTGAAAATCGTTGCCTTATTCCCCGCCATCATTTATATATAATAAGCGTTTATACCCCTTTAGCTGAGGTCGTATATCTTCAATGTATTGAAGGCTGCGTCCTCCTAATGAGCGGCGTAAACATATTACATTTGTAAGATTTTAGCCATTTGAAGCGGTGAATTCTTTCAATGGCGGCAGGGTGGCGGTTTGGAGATAGATTTTCAACGCCTCTTTGACCGTCTCCACGGGGTTTAATCCCCGTTGCTTGATCGTAA
>JBNRMP010000037.1:0-26855 GCA_050309685.1 Anaerohalosphaeraceae bacterium | reverse complement strand
AGAGTTTTTTGCCGGCGGTGTATCCCTTCTCGCGGTCCATGAGGAAGGAGAGGCCCTCCCGCCTGAGGATTTCGGTGCGATAAATCGAGCAGATCGTCCGGTTGTAGTAGCGGTGGACTTCATTCGGATCGGGGGTTTTCAGCAGACGGCGTTTGAACGTTCTGAAATCCGTAGCTTTTTTGAGCCAGTGGCGCCAGGGACTGATTAGTTCGCACTTGCCGCCGCCGACGCAAGCGACCTGCGGGTTGTTGATGAAATGGGCCATCAAATCATCCAGCCATCCCTGACGGTGCACAAACGTATCGGAATGCATGGACATGAAGAATTCCGTCTCGCAGGCGGCCAGCGCCATATCGAGCGCCGCCGCGTGGGCATAACCGCCGCTGGCGTCGTTGGCCGGGTCCGTGCGTTCCAGCAGACGAATCCAGGAGAGCGACTTGAGATAATCCAGGGACTCGTCGGCGGAATTATTGTCCACGACAATCACTTCATACGGAAAATGCGTGTACTTGCGGATGCTGCGCAGACACAGCCGCGTCAGATCCAGCGTCTTGTAATTGACGACACAAATTGTAACGGTACCGGTCTTCATCTTATCTCAGTCTAAACTCTCCGCAAGCGATACCCGGACAACGATTGGTTACGCCCCCGGCTTCCTTGCGATAAATTTAATGCTGTCTCCTTTATGGGTCATTCGCGCCAGTAATGAGAGCGGCCCTTTGCACAGATCGAGCCAGCCGAAACCTTCACTCTTCGACAGTCCCGGACGTGTTCGAACTCCGGTCGTCCACACCTTCACCATTTCCATTCCCGCCTGCCGGCACAGCATTGCCACATTCGCCGGCGTATAAAGGTGGATATGACCGATGGGGTTGAGCAATTTCCACCTGGCGCCGAAAAACCGCCGGGTAAAACTGTCCCAATTGACCGTATCGGCGTAAAACACGCCGCCGGGCCTTAAAATGCGGCAGCACTCTTTCATCGTGGAAAGCGGGTGCCGAAGGTGCTCCATCGTCGCATTCGTAAAGATCACATCAAAATAGTTGTCGGGATAAGCCGCCTGCTCAACCGTGCCGGTAAAGACATCAAGCCCCAAATGCTCCCTCGCATAGGCCGTGGCGGAAGAGGACGGGTCAACGCCTTTCACATTCCACCCTGCACGGCGAGCCACATCCAGCAATGCTCCGGCACTGCATCCGACTTCAAGAAAATTTCCGTTCTGCCGATAGGGTCGAAGGCATCGTATTCTTTTTATGTTCCGTTTACGATGAGTTGACACCTTGGATGTATATTTGTCCAGTCTTTCCGTGCATGCCTGCTCAAGAATTTCGCCATAGTTTTCCACCATCGGCTGAGAAAAAATCAGGCCGCATTGGACACACCGGTGGTAGGCGCTATTGGGAAACGCGATCAGTTCCTCCGACTCCCAGCTTCCACAGACATCACAGGCCGTCCGCTTAAAGGTATATTGCATCTGTCTCTCCCTATTTCTCATTGCTTTCAAGGGCACATTCCTGCGGCACGAGGAGCTGCGTCTCATACAGTCCGCGGTAAACCGGGCAGGTTTTGACGAGCTGCTCGTGCGTTCCGTCGCCGACGATCCGGCCGTCGTCGATGACGACGATGCGGTCGGCGGAGATCACCGTGCTGAAGCGGTGGGCGATCAAAAAGCACGTGCGGCCCTGCATCAGTTCGGACAGCGCGGCGTGGATTTTCGCCTCGCTGTCGGCGTCGATCTGGCTCATCGCCTCGTCGAAGATGAGAATCCGCGGATCCTTCAGGATCGCGCGGGCAATGATGATCCGCTGGAGCTGGCCGCCGCTGAAGCCGGCGGAGTTCTCGCCGATGAGCGTATCGTACCCATCCGGCAGCGGCTCGATGAACTCGTGGGCGTAGGCCCGTTTGGCGGCCTCGATGATCTCCTCTCTCGTCGCGCTGACCTTGCCGTAGGCGATATTGTTGGCGATCGTATCGTTGAAGGTCACGACATTCTGCGTCACCATGCCGATCTGGTCGCGGAGACTTTTGAGCGTTACCTCGCGGATGTCCCGACCGTCGATCAGGATGCGGCCGCGGTCGGGGTCGTAGAACCGGGGCAGCAGGTTCACCAGCGTTGACTTGCCCGAACCGTTGGGGCCGACGACGGCGACGGTCTGGCCGGCCGGTACGGTAAGATCGATGCCGCGAAGGGCCGGCTGCGCCGCACCGCTATAGGAGAAGACGATATCCTCAAAGGTAATTTCGTTTTGCAGGGGCCCCAGCTCAACCGCGTCCGGCGCCTCGGTCTCCAGGGGTTCGTCGATGACGGCAAAGACGCGTTCGGCGGCGGCGTTGGCCTGCTGGATCTGGTTCCAGACGTCGCTGACCTTCCGCACGGATTCGGCGGCGAGCCCCAGCAGGCCGATCAAAATAAAGAATTCGCTGGATTCGAGCTTTTTCTGACTGACCCAGGCCGCCCCGAACAGGATAATCGCGGCCAAAAACAGCATCCCCATCACATCCAGCAGCGGATTGATGCCCGCCTCGATCTTGGCGATCTTAAGATTTTGCCGGAGCAGGGAGCGGTTTCCCTGCTCGTAGCTGTCAATCTCGAAGTCCTGGCGGTTGTATATCTTGACGACCCGCAGGGCGTTCATGGCGCCCTGGATGCGGCCGAGGATAGAGGCGGTAGCCACGAGCGATTTTTTCGTGGCGCGTTTCATCTTTTTGCCGAGGATGGCGAAGATGCCGATGACCAGGGGCGCCGACAGGAGGAAGATGAGCGTCAACTGGGCGTTATACAGAAACGCCAACACCAGCACGGCGATCACCGTGAACGGTTCGCGGACGGCTTTGCCCAGCAGGATCTTGATGCCCCGGCCGCTGACGGCCACATCGCCGAGGATCCGGCTGGTCGTGTCGCTGGTTCCGCGGCTGCTGAAAAATCCGACGGACATATACATCACATGCCGGAAGATATCCTCCCGGATGCGGGTGACGGCGATATTGACGATTTTTTCGCCGAGGTACTGCTGGTAGAAACGGGCCAGGCAGCGAAAGATCGTGATAATGGTTACAACGATCATCAGCAGCATGATCGAGTGAAACTTGCTTTGCTCGTTCTGATTGCGGGGAACGCGGTTGACGAGCCACTGGGCCCAATCGATGTAAAAGGGCTTTTCGGGGGCGACGGCCTCAACGATTCGGATTTGGCGGTCGGCCCCATCAATCGTTATGAACAGGGGCTGGTCCGGCGCCCGCGCGGCCAGGATCTCCTGCATTTTCAGAGCGAAGGTTTCGGGCGGCGTTCCGGGGGAAGCCGAGACGCCGACGATTCGGTCTCGGGTCCGGATACCGGCCTTATAGGCCCAACTGTCCATCTCGATGCCGACAATCTCTAACTGATATCGCAATGATTCAGCAGATTCGTAGAGCTCCGCCCGTTCAGGCAGATAGAACTCCATGCCGTACCGCTCGTCCACGATCTTGCGATCCACCCAGCCGTGCAGGCCCTCCTCGCCCATCATCACCTTCAGGACGGGAATCAGCGTCACCAGACTGATCGAGAGCATCCCCGCCATCAGGGCCGACCAGAAGACCACGGCAATCAGCCGCGGCCACTGGGGCCAGACGTATGACCAAACCCGCTTAAACGCGGTTAAATCCGTTGTTTTACTCATTGAAATACCATCTCCGCTTCAGGAAGTAAAGGAAGAAAGCATAACCGATAAACCGGGTCGGGTCAAGGCAAATATCCGGCAATCACAGGCGGCATTTGCCTTTGGGGAGGGCTTTATCGGCCGTCGTACATCCGGTGATAGTACTGCTGGTACTGACCGGAAACGACGTGGCTGAGCCACTCGCCGTTGGCCAGGTACCAGTCGATTGTCCGGCGGATTCCTTCCTCAAAAGTAACCGAGGGTTTCCAACCCAGTTCATCCATGATCTTCGACGAATCAATCGCATAGCGCCGGTCGTGGCCGGGGCGATCCTTGACGTGGGTAATCAGACTTTTGGGCTTGCCGAGCCGCTCCAGGATCAACCCGACTACCTCCAGGTTTTTCTTCTCATTGTTGCCGCCGATGTTGTAAATCTCTCCCGGCCGACCCTCGGTAAGAACCTTCCAGACGGCCGTGCAGTGGTCATAGACATACAGCCAGTCGCGGACGTAGAGCCCGTCGCCGTACACCGGCAGCGGCTTGTCGTGGAGGGCGTTGTTAATCATCAGCGGGATCATCTTCTCTGGGAATTGGCGGGGCCCGTAGTTGTTGGAGCAGCGGGTAATATTATACCGCAGGCCCCAGCTATGGCCGAAGGCCCGCACGAGCATATCCGCCGAGGCCTTGCTGGCCGAATACGGAGAATTGGGGCTCAGCGGGGTGGTCTCGGTAAAGAAGCCCTCCTCGCCCAGCGAGCCGTACACCTCATCGGTCGAGATCTGCACGAAACGCTCGAATCTTTTGTCCAGCGCGATTTTGAGCAGGTTGAGTACGGCGGTCACGTTGGTCTCGATAAAGACGCCCGGTTCCATGAGGGAGCGGTCCACATGGCTCTCGGCGGCGAAGTTCACGATTGCGTCGATGCCATAACGATCCGCCAAATCCGTTACCAGGGCCGAATCGCCGATGTCGCCCTTGACAAAGACGTGCCGCGGGTGGTCCTGATACCCCGCGAGATTTTCGAGATTGCCGGCGTAGGTCAGCTTGTCGAGATTGATTACCCTCGTATCCGGATGCTCGTCGAGCACCATGCGGACAAAGTTGCTGCCGATGAATCCCGCCCCGCCTGTTACCAGTATCGATCTCATAACGCCTCCAGAAACTCCCTGAGCGGCGGGCGCCACGGGCGCATCTTCCGGCCCAGCACGCCCTCAATCTTTGAACAGTCAAAGCGGCTGTTGAGCGGCCGCTGCGCCGCCGTGGGAAAGTCGCTCGTTTTACACGGAATGACCGAGACCGCAAGTCCGAGCCGTTCGACAATAAACTCGGCCATGCCGAAGCGGCTGACGTACCCCCCCGCCGCCAGGTGGTAGATTCCCGAGGGCAGGCGGTCCATGAGCAGCAGATCACAGATGGCCTCCGACACCTCTACGGTCGCCGTCGGCGAACCGACCTGGTCGTCAATCACTTTGAGCTGATCCCGCGTCCGGGCGGCCTCGATGATTTTGCTTACGAAATTCGTCCCCGCCCTGCCGTAGGTCCACTGCACGCGAAGGATGCAGCCGTCGCAGCCGCTTTCGAGAAAGCGTTTTTCGCCGTCGAGCTTGCTGGCGCCATAGACGCTGACGGGGTTGGTCGGGTCCGTCTCGCGGTAAGGTCTTTCGAGCCGACCGTCGAAGACGAAATCCGTGCTGATGTGCACGAGGGGCACGCCCGCTGCTTTCGCCAGACGTCCCGCCAAGCCCACGGCCTCGCCGTTGACGCGGAAGGCAAGCTCCCGTTCGTCTTCGGCCTTCTCCACATTGGTATAGGCGGCGCAGTTGACCACGGCGTCGCCCCGGCGGATGGCCTCGTTCGCCTGCCGCTCGTCGCAGAGGTCGAAGTCGGGCCGGTCATAGACCAGCGGTTTGAGCCCCCGTTTCGTACAGGCGGCGGCCAGGTCCGTCCCCAACATGCCGCGGCCGCCCAGGATGACGATCCTGCGGCGGCTCATGAGGCGCCCCCATAAACCGGCAGGCCGTCTTTGGGAATCTGCCGCAGGGGCAGGTACCTGCGGTCCTTCTCGGAGAGACGAGGTTCGGCAATCGGCCATTCGATGCCGATCTCGGGATCGTTCCACAGCACCCCGCCCTCACAGTCGGGACAATAGAAGTCCGTACACTTGTAGGAGAAGACGGCCTCTTCGCTGAGTACACAGAAGCCGTGCGCAAAGCCCGGCGGAATATACATTTGGCGATGGTTCTCATCGGAGAGAGTCGCGCTTACCCAACGGCCGAAAGTCGGCGAACCGACGCGGATGTCCACGGCAACATCGTAAACCTGCCCGAGGAGCACCTGGACCAGCTTGCCCTGACCGTGAGGGTGCTGGTAATGCAGCCCCCGCAATACGCCCCGCTGCGACCGCGAGACGTTGTCCTGCACGAACCGTTCCGGCACGCCGGCCTCGGCGTATCGTCGGACCTGCCATGTCTCAAGGAACCAGCCGCGGCTGTCGCCGAAGGCCCGCGGCTCCAGCAAAAGCACTTCCGGGATAGACAACTTTGTTACTTTCATAATTTCAGGTCTTCCGCCAATCGAAGCAGGTACTCGCCGTAGTGATTCTTTTTAAGCGGATCGGCCAGCCGCAGGAGCTGGCGTCGATCGATCCACCCCCGCCGGAAGGCGATCTCCTCGGGGCAGGAGACCATGAGCCCCTGCCGCTGCTGGACGGTCTGGACAAACGTGCTGGCCTGGAGCATCGACTCCATCGTCCCCATGTCCAGCCAGGCAAAGCCCCGGCCCATCAGCTTGACCCGAAGCTGCTTCTGTTGGAGGTAGATGCGGTTGATGTCCGTAATCTCCAATTCGCCTCGGGCCGACGGGCGGACCCGGCAGGCGATGTCCGAGATCTGCGAATCGTAGAAGTACAGCCCCGCCGCCGCGTAATTGGATTTCGGCTTGGCGGGCTTCTCCTCGATGCTCAGGACATTGCCGGATTCGTCAAATTCGATCACGCCGTAACGCTGCGGATCCCGTACCCAGTAGCCGAAGATCGTCGCCCCTTCTTCCCGGGCCATCGCGTCGCGGAGCAGTTCCGGCAGACCGTGGCCGTAAAAGACGTTGTCGCCGAGGATCAGGCAGGCCGGCGAACCCGCGAGAAAGTCCCGGCTGATTAAAAAGGCCTGTGCCAGTCCCTCGGGTCGGGGCTGCTCGGCATACTCGAGATGCAACCCCCACTGGCTCCCGTCCCCAAGCAGGCTGCGGTAGAGCGGCAGGTCGTGCGGGGTCGAGATCACGAGGATTTGGCGGATCCCGGCCAACATCAGGGTGGACAGCGGGTAGTAAACCATCGGCTTGTCGTACACCGGCAGGAGCTGTTTGCTGATCGCCTGAGTTACAGGATATAGCCGGGTACCGCTGCCTCCCGCTAAAATTATCCCCTTCCTATCCATAATCTTTTCTATCCTGCGATATTCACGTTAAAAACAGATACTATACTGGACCTCTCGTCGTCAAATGCTTCTTTCACCCGCAAATAAACGAAAAGCGGGATAATCGTCTTTTTACCCCGCTTTTATCGCGATATAAGCATTATGAATTAAAGCAGTTCATCAATTGCCTGGGTGATGTCCTTTTTGCTGGTCAAGCCGACCCACTTGCGTTCGATCTGGCCGTCCTTAAAGAGGATGAGGGTCGGAATCGCACTGATGCCGAATTCCATCGCGGCCTGGCGATGCTCGTCCGTATTGATCTTGCCCACGGCGGCCTTGCCCGCGTACTCATTGGAGATCTCTTCGATCACGGGAGCAATCATCTTGCACGGTCCGCACCAGGGAGCCCAGAAATCCACCAGCACCGGCTGCTGAGAACCGTTCACTACCGACTCAAAGTTTTCATCCGTCAATTCCAAAACATTTCCGGCCATGGTTTTAATCCTTTCATCTCGTTTCTTTGTACGCCCTAATCAGAACCGATATTGTAACCCGCCGGCGCGGACCTGTCAAAAGGAGATTGGAAAATATGAAAGAGGTTTTTCCCTAATTTGACAACTTTTGCTGAAGCGAGGCGACGTCATTTGCAGCAGATTGGTCCCCGCCTGTGAAGATAGATAAGGGATTTCCTGATTTTTCGACCGGGAGGAAAGCAGTCTGGAAAACGGATCACCCTCTGTTATAATTCAGCATACGAGAGGTTCGTCGGAAGTCCTGATTGAAATCGCGTGCCGACTTAACAAGAAAGGAGTTATGGATCTCGACCGGACAGAAGGCCGAAAGCGGACTGTGATCGAGCACGTCAGTCCGCAGGTGAACGGGGGCCGGTTTCCCATCAAGCGGATCCCCGGCGAACGGGTGCGGGTGCGGGCGGCGATCTACGCCGACGGGCATGACCGCATCGCGGGCGAACTGCTGTGGAAGCATCGCGAGGAGGCGCACTTCAAGACGGTCCCTTTGCAGTATGAGGTCAATGATGAATGGAGCGCGGAATTTTTCGTTCGCCGGCTCGGGACGTATGAGTACACGGTGCGGGCGCGGGTGGATCATTTTCTGACGTGGCAGCAGGACCTTCGCAAGAAGTTTGACGCGGGTCAGGATCTCACGGTTCACATGATGATCGGCGTCAACCTGATCGGCGAGGTGCAAAGACGGGCAACGGAGGCGGATGCGGAGATTTTGAGGCGTTTTGTCCTGGAGCTCAGCGCCGCTTCGCCCGAGGAACAGGTTGAGATTGCCCATAGCGAGGAACTGACGGCCCTGATGGGCAAGTACCCCGATCCGGCGCTGTGCGTCACCTATCCGAAGACGCTGGAGGTTCTCGTGGACCACCCAAAGGCGGTCTTCAGCACCTGGTACGAGTTTTTCCCGCGGTCCTTCGGTGAAGGCGGGCGGCATGGGACATTCCGTGACTGCCTGAGACTGCTGCCGGAGATCGCAAAGATGGGCTTTGATGTCGTCTATCTGCCGCCGATCCACCCGATCGGCAGGACCAACCGCAAGGGCCGGAACAATGCGCCGGTGAGCGGACCCGACGATCCGGGCAGCCCCTGGGCCATCGGCTCGGAGGCGGGCGGGCACAAGTCGATTGCCCCGGAGCTGGGGACGATGGAGGACTTCGAGAAATTCGTCCGGGCGGCCGGAGAGCACGGCATGGAGGTGGCGATGGATATCGCGTTCCAGTGCTCGCCGGACCACCCCTACGTGAAGGAGCACCCGCAGTGGTTCCGGATGCGGCCGGACGGGACGATTCAGTTCGCCGAGAACCCGCCGAAGAAGTACGAGGACATCGTGCCGCTGAACTTCGAGACCGAGGACTGGCAGGCGCTCTGGGAGGAGCTGACGAGCGTGGTGCTGTTCTGGGCGGACAAGGGCATCCGGATCTTCCGCGCGGACAACCCGCACACGAAGCCCTTCGCCTTCTGGGAGTACCTGATCGGGCGGGTGCGGGCGAAGGTCCCGGAGGCGATCTTTCTGTCGGAGGCCTTCACGCGGCCCAAGGTGATGCGGCGGCTGGCGAAGATCGGCTTCGACCAGTCCTATACCTACTTTACATGGCGCAATACGAAATTCGAGCTGCAGCAGTATATTTTGGAGCTGACGGGAACCGAGACGGTCGAGTACATGCGGCCGAGCTTCTGGCCGAATACGCCGGACATCCTGCCTGAGTTTCTGCAGTACGGCGGGCGACCGGCGTTCATCATCCGGCTGATCCTGGCGGCGACGATGTCGTCGGCATACGGGGTGTACGGACCCGCCTACGAGCTTTGCGTCGGCGAGGCGATGGAGGGGAAGGAGGAATATCTGAACTCGGAGAAATATGAGCTGAAACCATGGGAGCCGAACAAGCCGGGCAGCCTCCGGCCGCTGATGGAGCGGGTCAATCGAATTCGCAAAGAGAATCCCGCCCTTCAGCAGTTTCGAAACCTGCGGCTGTTCGAGACGGACAACGACATGATCCTCTGCTACGGCAAAATGACGGAGGACCGGTCGAATATCATCGTCACGGTGGTCAACCTGGACCCGCACCACAAGCAGTCGGGCCGGGTGGAGCTGTCGCTGGAGGAACTGGAGATCGATCCGTATCGGCCGTTTTTGATGCACGATTTGCTCAGCGGCGACAAATACATCTGGCACAGCGCCCGCAGCTACGTGGCCCTGGACCCGCAGACGATGCCCGCGCACATCCTGCGCGTTCAGAAACACATGCGGCGCGAACGCGACTTTGATTATTTCATGTAAGGAGCCCTTCTTGGCGAAAGCACCGATTCAACCGGACGATCCGCTGTGGTACAAGGACGCCATCATCTACGAGCTGCACATCAAGGCGTTCTTCGACAGCGACAACACGGGCATCGGCGACCTGGAGGGGCTCATCCGCAAACTGGACTACCTTCAGCGGCTGGGGATCACGGCGATATGGCTGCTGCCGTTCTACCCGTCGCCGCTGCTGGATGACGGCTATGACATCGCCGACTACTTCGGCGTCAACCCGGACTACGGGACGCCGGCGGACTTCAGGCGGCTGCTGCGCGAGGCGCACAAGCGAGGCATCCGGATCATTACGGAACTGGTCATCAACCACACCTCCGATCAGCATCCGTGGTTTCAGCGGGCGCGGCGGGCCAGGCCGGGATCGGTTTTTCGGGACTTTTACGTCTGGAGCGATACGGCGGAGAAATATAAAGACGTGCGAATCATCTTCACGGACTTCGAGAGCTCCAACTGGACATGGGACCGCGAGGCGCAGGCGTACTACTGGCACCGTTTCTACAGCCACCAGCCGGACCTGAACTTCGACAACCCGGCCGTGCAGCGGGAGATCTTCCGGGTGCTGGACTACTGGCTGGGCATGGGCGTGGACGGCGTGCGGCTCGACGCGGTGCCCTACCTCTACGAGCGGGAGGGAACCCACTGCGAGAACCTGCCCGAGACGCACGCCTTTTTGAAGAAGCTGCGGGCCCACGTGGACCGCAAGCACCCGGGCCGCCTGCTCCTGGCGGAGGCCAACCAATGGCCCGAGGACGCAGCGCAGTACTTCGGCGACGGCGACGAGTGCCATATGGCGTTCCACTTTCCCGTGATGCCGCGGCTGTTCATGGCCCTCTACATGGAGGACCGGTTCCCGATTATCGACATTCTCGAGCAGAGCATGGCCATCCCGCCGTCCTGCCAATGGGGCATGTTCCTGCGCAACCATGACGAGCTGACGCTGGAGATGGTGACGGACGAGGAGCGCGACTACATGTACAAGGCCTATGCGCAGGACCCGCGGGCGCGGATCAACGTGGGGATTCGCCGGCGGCTGGCCCCCCTGCTCAACAACAACCGCCGCCGGATCGAGCTGATGAACAGCCTGCTGCTGTCGCTGCCGGGCACGCCGATACTGTACTACGGCGACGAGATCGGTATGGGCGACAACTACTACCTGGGCGACCGCGACGGCGTGCGCACGCCGATGCAGTGGAGCCCGGACCGCAACGCCGGCTTCTCGCAGACCAACTCGCAGAAGCTCTATCTGCCGGTGATCATCGACGCCGAGTACAACTACATGAGCGTCAACGTGGAGAATCAGGAGCAGAACCCCTCGTCGCTGCTGTGGTTCATGCGGCGGCTGATCTCGATCCGCAAGCAGTTCAAGGCCTTCGGCCGCGGCCGCATGGAATTCATCTCCTCGGACAATCCCAAGGTCCTGAGCTACGTCCGCCGGTACGAGGAGAACGGCGAGGAGGAGGTGCTGCTGATCGCGGCCAACCTCTCGCGTCACTGCCAGGTGGCCCGCCTGGAGCTTTCCAAATATGCCGACTGCCGCATCGAAGAGCTTTTCAGCCGCAACGAGTTTCCGAAGGTGACCGGAGAGCCCTACACGCTGACGCTCTCGCCGCACTCGTTTTTCTGGTTTACACTGATCCGCGAGAGGCCGCCGCAGGGGCCCGCCCGGGAGCCCTACCGCGAAGCGTCGATCCCTGCCTCGTGGGACCGGCTCTTTCAGAACGGGCTCGACGCCGAACTGGCGAAGGTGCTGCAGGGATACATGCTCCGCAGCCGCTGGTTCGCCGGCAAGGGCAAGAAGCTGCGGCGCATCGAATACTTCAACCACACGACCCTTTCGACGACCGAGGGGAAGGTCCACCTGCTCCTGGCGTCGGCCGTGTTTACCAACGCCCCGAGCCAACTCTACCATCTGCCGCTGGCCTTCGCCACGGGACCGCAGATGCTCAAAATCCGCAGCGAGTCCTCCTCCTCCATCATCGCCCCGCTGCGCCTGAAGAACGCGGAAGGGATCCTCTACGAGGCCATTGTCAGCCGGGCCTTCCAGGAGACCCTGCTGGGCCTGATCGCCGAACACCGCAACAAGGGCGAGACGGGGCTGTTCGTCACGCGCGGCCTCCGTTTCAGGGATCTGCTGGGCGGCAAGGCCCTTCCGCTGCCGAGCTTCGCACTGAAGGTCGAACAGAGCAACTCCTCAATCGTCTATGACCAGACATTCTTCCTGAAGCTTTACCGGCGGCTGGAGGAGGGGGTCAACCCGGACGCCGAACTGTCGGCGTACCTGACCGAACGGACCGGCTATCGCAACACGCCCGCCTTCGCCGGCTCGATGGATTGGAAGCTGCCGGGCAAGCGGCTTCTGAATCTCGGGGTTCTTTTCGAGTGGGTCAACAGCGAGAGCGACGGCTGGACCTATGCGCTCAACGCGGTGGAACGGTACCTGAACCTGGTCATGCTCCATCGGAACGGGGAACTGCCCGTCCGGTCCTGCCGGGCGTCGGAATTCGAGGTCCGGCCGGAGGAGATCCCCGAATCGATGCAGGAGTGCATCGGCGGGATCTTCATGGAACAGGTGGCCCTGCTGGGTCGGCGGGTCGGCGAGCTGCACCTGGCCCTGGCCTCGCTGGGAGGCGGCCGGGAGACGACGGCCGAACCCTTCTCGCTGCTGTATCAGAAATCGCTGTACCAGTCGTTCCGGAGCCTGACGGTGAGGGTGCTGGACGAACTGGCTGAGGTCCGCGGCCGCCTGCCGGAGAATGGGCAGGAAGACATTACCTTCCTGCTCGACCGAAAGAAGGACATCCTCCAAAACCTGCGGCGGATCGCGGAGCGGAAGATCCAGTCGCTCAAGATCCGCATCCACGGTGACCTGCACCTGGGTCAGGTGCTCTACACGGGCCGCGACTTCATTATCACCGATTTCGAGGGCGAGCCGGCCCGCACAATCGGCGAGCGGCGGCTGAAATATTCGGCCCTGCGGGACGTGGCGGGGATGGTGCGGTCCTTCCATTACGCCGCCCACGGCACGATCCACCTGCGGCTGGAGAAACAGGGTATCCGAGGTGAGGAGCTCAAGGGCTGGGCCGATAGCTGGTACTACTGCATGCGGGGCATCTTCATGCACCAGTACCGCCAAACCGTCGGCCGTTCGACCGTCATCCCGCAGGACGAGGGAGACTTCCGGATGCTGATGGAGATCTTCCTGCTCGAAAAGGCCGTTTACGAGATCGGCTACGAACTGAACAACCGTCCCGACTGGGTGGAGATTCCCCTGCGGGGCATCCGCAACCTGCTCGAAGAAAAACGTGAGACCGAGGTTTAACAGGAATGGAGAACCATGAGTGCATCGAATGAGATTTATTATGATTTCAGCCTGCTGACCGAACATGACATTTACCTGTTTCGCGAGGGCAGTCACTACCGGCTCTACGAAAAGCTCGGAGCCCATGTCACCCAGCGCGAGGGCGTCCGCGGCGTGCATTTCGCCGTCTGGGCGCCCAACGCCCGCTACGTTTCCGTGATCGGCGACTTCAACGGGTGGGACACGTCGGCCCATCCGCTCGCGGCCCGGCAGGAGGGCTCGGGGATCTGGGAGGGCTTTATCCCCGGGCTGGAGCCGGGACACCTGTACAAGTATCACGTCGTCTCGCAGTTCAACGGCTATGCGGCCGACAAGGGCGACCCGTTCGCATTCTCCTGGGAACTGCCGCCGAACACCGCCTCGGTCGTCTGGGATCTGGAGTATCAGTGGCATGACGGCCCGTGGATGGCGCAGCAGACGCAGAAAAATTCCTTCTATGCCCCCATGAGCATTTATGAGGTCCACCTGGGCTCGTGGCAACGCGACCCCGAACATCCCGAGCGGCTGCTGAGCTACGGGGAGATCGCCCCCCTGCTGGCGGAATACGTCAAGCGGATGGGCTTTACCCACGTGGAACTGATGCCGGTGATGGAGCATCCGTTCTACGCCTCCTGGGGCTATCAGACGGTCGGCTACTTTGCCCCCAGCCGGCGATACGGGACGTGCCAGGACTTCATGGCCTTTGTCGATCATCTGCACCGGAACGACATCGGGGTGATTCTCGACTGGGTACCCGCCCACTTCCCGACGGACGAGCACGGGCCGGGCTTTTTTGACGGGACCCACCTCTACGAACACGCCGATCCGCGCAAGGGCTTTCACCCGGACTGGCAGAGCTTCATCTTCAACTACGGCCGCAACGAGGTGCGGGCCTACCTGATCAGCAGCGCGATGTTCTGGCTCGATAAGTACCATGCCGACGGCCTGCGGGTGGACGGCGTGGCCTCCATGCTCTACCTGAACTACTCCCGCAAGGAGGGCGAGTGGATTCCCAACGAGCACGGCGGCAGCGAGAACCTTGAGGCCATCGACTTTCTGCGCAAGCTCAATACAATCGTTTATCGCGATTTCCCCAACACGCAGACCATCGCGGAGGAGTCCACTTCATGGCCGATGGTAACGCGGCCGACCGACATCGGCGGGCTGGGCTTCGGCTTCAAGTGGAACATGGGCTGGATGCACGACACGCTGGAGTACATCTCCAAGGACCCGATCTACCGCAAGTACCACCAGGACAAGCTGAGCTTTTCGATCTGGTATGCCTTTCACGAGAACTTTATCCTGCCGTTCTCGCACGACGAAGTGGTGCACGGCAAGGGCTCGATCTACGGCAAGATTCCCGGCGATCCGTGGCAGAAGTTCGCGACACTGCGGCTGCTCTACGGCTATATGTATGCGCACCCGGGCAAGAAGATGCTCTTCATGGGCGCCGAATTCGGCCAGACGCGGGAGTGGAACCATGACGAGAGTCTCGACTGGCACCTGCTCAGCTATGAGCCGCACCGGCAGCTTCAGCAGTGGGTCGAGTCGCTCAACCGCTTCTACCGGGAACATCCCGCCCTCTACGAGAAAGACTTCGAGCAGGAGGGTTTCAAGTGGGTGGACTTCCACGACGCCCAGAACAGCGTCATTTCCTTCATCCGCAAGGGGATCAACCCGATCGACCGGCTGCTGGTGGTCTGCAATTTTACGCCGACGCCGCATTATAACTATCGCGTCGGCGTACCGGAGGGGGGCCGGTGGGATGAGATCCTCAACAGCGACGCCAGAGAATACGGTGGCAGCGGACACGGGAACATGGGCGCGGTCGAGGCGGCCCCGGTCTCGTTTTACGGGCGCTACGACTTTTCGCTCTCCCTGACGCTGCCTCCGCTGGGAATCCTGGTTTTCAGAAAGCACCGAACATGAGGGCAGGCGCCGATTACGCGAACGGGACGTGTCAATTTGCAGTCTGGGCACCGAAGGCCCGGACGATGCAGGTGCGGCTGCTCGGAGCCGGGGAGCGGATGGTGGAGATGGAAAAGCTGGAGCGGGGCTGGTGGCGAGCGTCGAACGTGACGCTGGAGCCGGGAACGGACTACTTTTACCGCATCGACGGGCGCATCGACCGGCCGGACCCCGCCTCACGATTCCAGCCGCAGGGCGTACACGGTCCCAGCCGGGTGGTCGATCCCCGCGCCTTCGCCTGGTCCGACGGGGCGTTTGCGCCGCCGGAGCTTAGGGATTATGTCATGTACGAGCTGCACATCGGGACCTTTACGCCGCAGGGTACCTTCGAGGCGGCGGCCTCGACGGAGAAGCTGGCGTATTTGAAGAACCTGGGCGTCACGGCCGTCGAGGTAATGCCCGTCGCCCAATTCCCCGGCTCCCGCAACTGGGGTTATGACGGGGCCTACCTCTACGCCCCGCAGAACACCTACGGCGGACCGGAGGGCTTTCGCGAGTACGTCAACAGGGCCCACACGATGGGGCTGGCGGTGGTCCTTGACGCCGTCTATAATCACTTCGGCCCCGAGGGCAATTACATCCGCGACTTCGGGCCGTATTTCACCGATCACTACAAGACCCCGTGGGGCGATGCGCTGAATTTCGATCAGCCGGACAGCGACATCGTCCGCGAGTTCTTCTTCGAAAACGCCCTCTTTTGGTTCCGCGAATACCATGTGGACGCCCTGCGGCTTGATGCGCTGCACTCCATCATCGACCAAAGCGCCGTCCATTTCATCGAGGAGCTGGCCCTGCGGGTGGACCGATTTTCGCAGGAGCGGGGCCGGCGGCACTATCTGATCGGCGAGAGCGACCTGAACGATGTACGGCTGATCCGGCCGCGCAATCGCGGCGGCTGGGGCCTCGATGCGCAGTGGCTCGATGACTTTCACCACAGCGTCCATGCCCTGTTGACCGGCGAGAGGCAGGGCTACTACGCGGACTTCGGCCGCCCGGAAGACCTGGCCCGCTCGCTGCGCGAGGGCTACGTCTATTCGGGGCAGTACTCGCCTTTCCGTCGCCGCCGGCACGGCAACGAGTCGCGCGCGGAGCCCGCCGACAAGTTCGTCGCCTTCATCCAGAACCATGACCAGCTCGGCAACCGGATGAACGGCGAGCGGCTCGCGAGTCTGATCGATTTCGAATCGCTCAAGCTGGGGGCGGCCGCCCTGCTGCTTTCGCCGTATCTGCCGCTGCTGTTCATGGGCGAGGAGTACGGCGAGGACCGGCCCTTCTTCTATTTCGTCAGTCACGGCGACCCGGCTCTGATCGAAGCGGTCCGCCGGGGTCGGCGCGAGGAGTTCAGTCACTTCAACTGGCCCGGCGAATTCCCCGACCCCCAGTCCGAGGAGACCTTTGAGCGGTCGCGGCTGAATTGGGACAAGCTCAAGGAACCTCGCTGCAAAACGCTGCACGACTTCTACCGCGAGCTGATCGGCCTGCGGCGGGAGTCGCCGGGTTTTGTCTCGCGCGAGGGGATGGAGGTCTTCACGGAGGAGGACCGCCGGCTGGTCGGATGGCGGCGGCCGTTTTCGAAGTTTTACCGGCTGTGCGTGATGAATTTTGACGAACGGGCGCATCCCATCCGCCCGCCGGGGGCTGAGGGGACGTGGAGCAAGCGGCTGGATTCATCGGAGGCGCGGTGGCTCGGGCCCGGCGACGGACCCGCGGATCAATGGGACGGGCAGGGAGAGCTGATCGTACCTGCCCGCGGCATTGTCCTTTATGAACAGCTCGTTTAGAGCGATTCCTGTTGAAATTGTCCGAATGGCAGAAGGAGCAAGGCGATGTCTGAAAACGGCATCCGAATACCCGGTGCGACCTACCGGCTTCAGCTTCATAAGGATTTCCCCTTCCGGGAGGCGAGAAAGATTCTTTCGTACCTGAAAGACCTCGGCGTCACCGACGTCTATGCCTCGCCGATCTTTCAGGCCATGCCCAAAAGCACGCACGGCTATGACGTGGTCGATCCGAACCGGCTCAGCGACGAGTTGGGCGGCGAGACGGGCTTTCGCGAGGTCATGGCCGAAAAAGAGCGGCTGGGCCTCGGCTGGCTCCAGGACATCGTACCCAACCACATGGCCTACTCCACCCGCAACGCCCTGCTCATGGACGTCTTCGAGCGGGGACCGAGCAGCCCCTACTACCGCTTCTTCGACATCGCCTGGGAGAGCGATGAAACCGGCACAGCGCAGGTGGTCGTCCCCATCCTGGGCCGGACCTTCGCCAACGCCTGGAAGCACAGGGAGCTGAGGATCGGAATCGATGACCGCGGCCTGGCCCTGTTCTACTTCGAACACCGCTTTCCCCTTCGGCCCGAGTCGTATGGTAAAATACTAATGCCCTGCGAAGAGAAAGCCGCCGGCGACCCGGCGACGCACTGGCTCTTCCTGGAGCTTCTGGAGCGGGTCAACACGTGGAAGAAAAACCCGCCGGCGCCCCCGGCGGAGGAATGGCGGCGGTTCAAGGCCGACCTCTGCGAACGCTATACTCAGAACACCCGCTTTCGCGAAATCCTCGACGAAGTACTCGGCTTTGTCAACAACCCCCTGCCCGCCCGGGCGTTTCCCTTCTCGCTGAAAGCGATTGCGGCAGAGCAGCACTACCTCCCGGCCTGGTGGAAAACCGTCTCGGACCGCATCAACTACCGCCGCTTCTTCTACATCAATACGCTCATCGGCGTATGTGTCGAAGAGCCCGAGGTGCTAAGCGCACTCCACCGGTTCATCTTCGAGCAGGTCAAGTCCGGCGCATTCACCGGACTGCGGATCGACCACATCGACGGCCTGCTCAAGCCGACCCTGTACCTGCGCGAGCTGGAAAGGCAGTGTCCGCGGGTTTACAGGGTGGTCGAGAAAATTCTTGAAGAAGACGAGCCGCTGCCTGCGGACTGGCCGATCCAGGGGACGACCGGTTACGACTTCTGCAACGCGGTCAATACCCTTTTCTGCGACCCGGAGAGCGAGGAACTCTTTACCCGTCGCTGGCACGGGCTGATCGGCGGACCGGTGGACTATCTGCGGCTTTTTTACGAGAAGAAGCTGCTCATCCTCAAAAAGTACATGCGAGGCGAGACGGTCAACCTGACCGCCCTGCTGGCGAAGGCCTGGCCCGGCGACCCCGAAGGCAGGCCGGACACCCCGACCCTGCAGAAGGCCCTCTCCGCACTGCTGGCGGCCTTTCCCGTGTACCGGATCTATTCGTACAGCGAGGAGCGGCGCGAATACGACCGGCAGTGCATCGGTCGAGCCGTCGCGGAGGCCGTCCGCATGGAGGCGGCCCTGGAGGGTCCCATCCGGCAAATCGGCCGACTCCTCGAAAAGCGTCCCGACGACGAGAAGCCGCCGAACGAGGACGAACTGTGCTTTATCCTCCGCTTCGGTCAGCTTTCCGGCCCGCTGATGGCCAAGGGCTACGAAGACACCCTGCTGTATCTCTACAACCGCCTCAGCTCTCTCAACGAGGTCGGCTCCTTCCTGCCCCGGTTCGGCGCGGACATCAAAACGTTTCACCGTTTCATCCGGACCCGTGCGGAACAACAGCCGCACACGATGAACGCCACGGCCACACACGACACGAAACGCGGCGAGGACGTCCGCGCCCGTCTCAACGTTCTGTCGGATATCCCGCATGAGTGGTTCATGCAGGTGAATCTGTGGCGAAAGATCAATCGCCGGCTGCGCCTTCGACGCAAAGATCGCACGATCCCTGACGCCAACGATGAATACCTGATCTACCAGACGATGCTGGGCGCCTGGCCGTTCGATGAAAGCGAGCGAGAGCCCTTCCGTCGGCGGCTCAAGGCCTACCTGGTCAAGGTGATCCGCGAGGCCAAGGTGCACAGCCGCTGGATCGCGCCGGATGCGCTCTACGAGCAGACGGTCGCCGGGTTTATCGACGGGCTCTTCGATCCGAGCCGCGACTTCCTCGCCGTCTTCGAGCCGTTCGCCGACCGCATCGCCCATTACGGCATCCTGAACTCCCTCTCGCAAACCCTGCTCAAACTCGCCTGCCCCGGCGTCGCGGACATCTACCAGGGCTGCGAACTGTGGGACCTGAGCCTGGTCGATCCGGACAACCGCCGGCCTGTGGACTATGAACGACGGCGGAGCTTCCTTGAGGAGATCAAAAGCGAGCCGCGGGATATGTCGCGGTGGATCGAACACCTGCTGTCCACCCGCCCTACCGGCCAGGTCAAGATGTATCTCATTTATAAAATGCTTCAATGCCGCCGGGAGAATAAACCGCTGTTTGATAACGGGAGCTATCTGCCGCTGAAAACGCAGGGCCGCCATGCCGGGCGCCTCGTCGCCTTCGCCCGCCGCCATGGGGACCGGTTCGCCGTCGCGGCCGTGCCCCGCTTTCTCGTCCGCCTTGTCTCGCCGTTCCGTCTGCCCCTGGGCGAGAGGGTCTGGGAGGACACGTGCATTCTCCTGCCGGAGGATTTCCCTACCCGATGGTCAAACCCGCTGGACGGCCAAACGATCGAATCCGGCCGCGAACTGAAGGCGGCCGATCTGTTTGCAAAGTTTCCCGCGGCCTTCCTGATTCGAACAAACCGTTGAAGCGGCTCACCGATAGCGAAGGGCTTTAATTTTCTTCTCCATGAAAAAAAGGGGGCTTGATCCATCCCCCTCCACCGGTCCATTGACACGGTAAAGAGCCGGAGCCCGCGAACGGGGCCCCGGCTCTCGTCTTGCCGTTTATTACAAAGGCGGCTTAGTCCAGACCGTTTTGCAGCCAGGCGGCCGCGAACTTGGCGAAATCGGCCAGGTCCACGATACAGTACGATGCGGCCGTGTTGTCGAAGTTGAACTCGCTTCCGGCAAAGCTGCGGTTCACGCAGATCTTCCTGCCGGTGAGCAGCTCGTACTCGTCTGCAATCTCGGCGGCTGTGAGCGGATAGTTATAGATCCGCAGGCTGTCCACCGCACCCGTCACGAAATCATTGGGATTGAGCAGGTGCCGGTTGGGCTGACCCTGCCGCGAGGCGCCGAGGATATTGGCCAGGTCCCAGGGCTTGTACACTTCCGTATAGCCCTGCGTGTTGTTGGCCACCTCTTCGCCGTTGACGTAGATCCGCGCGGTGCTGTCGATCCACGTGGCGGCCAACATATGCCACTGGCCGTCCTGCAGGTTGAACTCGTCCATCAGGTAGGCGCCGCTGGCCTCGCCGAGATTCTGCCAGCCGCCGTCCCAGTTCTCGCCGCGAACGATAATCCGGGCGCCGGTCGTCCCGTTGACCGTCACGGCGAAATGGGTGCCGTCGGCAATATTGGCATTCGCATAGATACACCCGTCGGAGGCCGGTTTGACCCAGCACAGGATCGAGCCGGCGTCCATGCCGCGGCCGAAGCCCTGCTTCTCGTAGCCGCCGCCGCGAACATCGCCGAGCGTATTCAGCGGGCCGGCCTTGGGATATCCCTCAACGCCGAAGTCGATGAACTGGGCGCCGTCCAGCGAAATCGCCTGGCCCTGAATGCCGTCCGTATAGACCGGCGAGGCAACCACCGCGGCCAGCACCTCATTGGGATCGTCCAGGGACACCGTCTTCAGGATGCCCGAGGGGGCGCTGTTGCCGCTGGTATCATCCAGGTTGGTCTCGAAATCATACCGGGCCAGCAGCTTATTGATTACCAGCAGGCGGGTGACGCTTTGGATGTCGTCGGCGTCGCCTTCCTGAACGCTCAGCTTGCAGTAGTATTTGCCCTCATCATCGACCGTCGGCGCAGCAATCGTCAGCGTCGAGGAGGTGAACGGATCGGTCACGATACTCACATTGCCGACGCCGTCGGTCAGGACCGCGTCGTCCTTATACCAGGTGACCGTCACGGGATTGACCGCACTGGTAAACTGGACGGTGAAGACGGCGCTGGGATCGGCGGCGAACACGCGAACATCCGCCGGCTGAGCGGTAAGCATCGGCAGGGACTTGGCGGCCTCATACGACCAGGTCGGGCCGATGATATTGTTGGGGTCCACAAGATCGATGGAATCGCCCTCGCTGAAGACCTGCTCATATCCCTCCAGCGCTTCCACGACGGTCCAGTAGTAGGTACTATCCAGGGCGCCCGTGAAGCTGAACTGGGAACTCGGATCGGTCAGTCCGGGATCTGATCCCGTTGCGCCCTTGTACACCAGGTTCGGGTCGGTAAGTTTGCCGCTCGACAGAAAGATGTACTGGTCCACAATGGCAGGATTGACGGCATATACGCCTGCCGGGTCCGCCCCGGCATTCCACATCAGAGTTGTCGGAATATCCTTTCCGACGGGCGTCCCCTCCGCCACGGACGGGCCATAGGGCCTGAGCATCGGCGGAACCCTCAAATCGACACCCTGCGTAATATTGATGTCATCAAGCTGGACCATGCGGGTATTCGGATTATTCTGCGCCCTCCAGAAGAACCGGTCCAGGGCGCCGGCGGCGGCTGCCCGGAAACCAAAGGTGTCCTGCGTCGGCAGATCCGCCCTCACGCATCGGTCCGCTTCCGTCGCATCGACGCCGCTCTGGTTGATATACACCTTGATGACGGGCGCGGCGGGATCGTTCGTAATCACAAGCCAGAGATAGTACCAGTCGGTGTTCCAGGGAACCGCCGCCCCCGTGGCGGCATAGACAAGGTCTCTCACGCTGGATCCATCCCGTATCTGGACCGCATTGTGAACGACAAACTGCAGGCGGAAATCGCCCCAGTTCGTTGAGGGGCTATCGACATCCGTCAGGCCGAAGGATGAGTCGATTTGCTCGGTTGCCCTGAACCGCAGGAACAGGGTGGCGGTTTTTCCCTGCTCGATGGCTGCTGTGGGACTCAGCGTCCCGCGGACCCATTGCTGGGCCGTGCTCCCGCCTTCGGTCAGTTGAATGACCTTGTTGGCGCTGTCCGCGGGATCGACCGCGATCGTCGCCGTGCTGGGGGAGGTGCCGTTGTCCGCCCCCGCCTCCCACTTCGTGGTCACGTCATTGACCAGGCCCAGGGAATAACCGTCGAAGTCATCCACCAACTCGGCCTGCGTTACGGCTGCCGCCAACAGAAACAGCATGAAATACGTCTTCCACTTCTTCATCATCAACCCCTTTCACTAAAATGAATCGTTCTTCCGCACAAGAGACCGATTCGGACCGCCGAATCTACAGCCTCTTGTCTAACGTTCGATCCAACCGGGAAAACCCCGGAAACCCTCCCATCGACACCACCAACTCGCGCCTTGTCCGATTTCGACCCTGCTACGGGTGACGGCAGATCACCCGCAGAATCTTTTCGAACGTCGCGGTATCGTCGCCCGGGCCGTTGGAATACCCGTCGCCGCTGCGGTTTTTGTTGTTCCATGTATCGCCGCTGAAAAGATCGTCACCCATGCAGAAATTGACGTGCCCGTCGGCAAACAGGGCGCTGACTCCCTGCGGGGCGGAACTGACGCCTCGGTTTTTTCGGTGCGGGATCACCTCCCACTCCTGTAAATTGTCCACCACGAGGGGATAAAGCCCCAGTTGGTTGTATTTTTTCTTGTCATAGATCCAGTAATTGTAGGAGGTCCGGACAAAGGCGTTTCCACCGTAGGTCGGCACATAGCTGCCCCACTCCCCCCGTTCCGTATAGGCCTCGTAATAGTAGGGGAAGGGATAGTCCGTGATCCGGGGCTGGGCCGGGCAATAAAATGCCTCCGGTTCGCTGAAAAAGCCGCCGGCGTACAGAACTCCCAGGTGATAGGGTCTCGGTTTGCCGCTGGAGAGCAGGCCCTCGACGTGCGTAATCACGACATTGTAAGGCAGCGGTTTAATATTCGTGACTCCCGTCGGGAGCGGGGCTTTTGCATCGGCGTCGTAACGGGTGCCGGCCGTTATGCTGCCTCCCAGGTGATGCATGGGGATCAGCCGGTCGTCATTCTCATGGACATAGGTTCGGATCGCCACCCCGATCTGCCGGACATTGCCGGTACACAGCAGCCGTCGTGAATAGTCCCTGGCCTTGCCGAGGGCCGGGACCAGGACGGCCAGGAGGAGAGCGATAATCGCGATCACCACCAGAAGCTCGATCAGTGTAAATCCGTTTCTTTCTTTCATATTTCTGTTCTCTTCTTTCCTGTTTCCCTTCCTTCCCCGGATTACGGCTTTCCAACCTCATATAAAGTACGTATCTCGGCTTCCGGCAGGGCCCGCCTGAAGATCAGCAGTTCATCCACGATCCCGTCAAAGTCCCCTTCTTCCATCATGTATTCGCCGATCTTGACGGCGCCGAGAACGATCTCCGCCGGCGATGCGGCGGTCAGCCCCGTGTAGAACTCGGTCTGGAACAGTTCGCCGTTGACATAGAGGCGGATTTCAGAACCGTCGTAGGTCATCGCAAGATGGTACCATCGGCCCGTCTCCGGGACAAACGGCCGGGAGTAAAATCCCTTTCCGCCGAGTTTGTCGTACTGTCGAAACTCGAATCGATTCTTCTGATAGTTGTAGAGGTAGTATTCGTCAAAGAGCGAGAACTGGTAATTGATCCGGTGGTTGTCCCGGCAGGAGATCAGGTGGCCCCCCCACCGGTCGGCATTCGGAAAGCAAACCCAGGTGCAAAGGGTCAGCGGGGAAGCAATGGAAAGGTCGGCGTCGGGGGGGATCACGATGGTGTGGTCCTTGCCTCGCTCGAAACAGACGGCCGCCTTCTGGGGCCAGCGGCCCTGGGTCCAGGTCGGGCCGCAGCGGCCCTCATCGCCGAAAACACCCTGCTGCAAGACGCTATCGGGAAATACCGCATTGACCAGTCGGTCGGGATCCGTTTGCGACTTTTCGAAAAAATAATGAGCCGCGAGCGAAGGATCACGGTGGAGCTGATAAATCAAAACCTTCCAGCGGTAATAACCGTTATTCCTGTGCGCCTGGTAGCGGGCCTCCAGTTCGTCCGCGCGGACGAACTGCTTCGGATCAACATTCCGGCTGACCAGGTTGTGTTTCGCATCCGCGGCCGCCCCCTGTCCGGCTTTCAGCAGCAGCCCGCGCATGAACTTGACCGGATCGGAAGAGTCGCGGATCTGAACCTGTCCCCGGTAAACATAGGTCTGCGTTTCCCCCCGCGCATCGACCTGGACGCCGAATTCCGTCCCGTAATCGACCACGCTGGCCGTCGGCGAGCGGACCACAAAGGTCTGTTCGCCCGGCTCCTCCAGGGCGGCCACGATTTTCCCCTCCTGCAGGAAGATCTGCTGGGCCGATTCCAGCGTCAGCCGGCACGGGGCCTGCACGATCACGACGGCTCCCCCCTCCAGTGTAATCTCCGCATATCCGCGAAGCAGACTCATGGGACCGGCGTAGAGCTCGCAGCCCGGCGCGATCTGCCCGGAGGCGTCCTGCCACTGCGCATCGACGGTCTTCGTCAGCCGGCCGATCGGGGAGTTCGTCTTCACGGGGGCGATATGGGCGTACACGATCACGAAAACCATAGCGGCGGCAGCCAGCAGGATCGATACCAGCGAGAGCTTGCTGACCTCGGAACGGGCCGGCGGATAATGGATCGCCCGCTGAACTTCCGGCTCCTTTTTGATCTCCACCGCCACCGATTCGGCCGTTCGTTCCTCGCGAGCCAGCTCAAGCCACAGCTTATAATCCAAAAGCGATTGATCGTCCTCAATCAGGCGGGCCGCCGGAAACCTGTCTATGGCGTTCAGGGAGGCATTGACGGCCATAAACCGCAAATAGTACCGCCGGAAATCGGGATCTTCCTGCAGCCGCCGGTCAAACTCGGCGAACTGTTCGTCGTCCAGTTGACCGTCAAGGGCCATCAGAATCATCTCGCTGAAATGAAAATACCGGTTGCCGTTCATGAAAGTCCCTCACCGTTGAGTTGCCGGTTCACGCAGCGCAGCAGGATGCCGTGAATCCGGGCCAGGCTCTTGTAGATGCTCTGCACGGAACACCCGAAGCGGGAAGCGATGTGTTTAACGCTTTCGTTCAGCTCGTACCGCAACTGAACCAGCTTGTAATCCTTGTTCTCCAGCTTCCGAACACACTTCTTAACCGCTTCCAGATGCAGATCGTAGCTTTCCCCGGCTGCGGCCGATTCCTTTTCCAGGACTCGCAGCGTCTCGTTGCTTAACTTGCGCCGCCCCCGCTTGACTTCCTTATAATACTCGTACACTTTATACCGTGCGATCGTCAGGGCCCAGGCGATAAAATCGGTCTGGGGGGTGTACTCCGGGAATTTGCGCCACAACAGACCTATCACCTCCTGCATGATGTCTTCGGCATCCGCATAGTTCGGAATCAGCGTGGCGATATAAGAAAAAATACGTTTCTGACTCGGAACGAAGATTTTCAGAAAGTTTTCCGTTTCCTGATTTGCCATATCCTCTTTCCGGGCATCGGGTTTCCAGTCCTTTTAATCAGGATGGGCAATACCGCTCCTTTTTTAAACCGGAATTATAAAAAAGATCCGCCTGACAATCCAGCACCCCATCTGCAGAACCTGCACAGCATCCGGTTCTCCGATCAAATCAACAATAAGTTTGTCGCGAAACGGCAAATTGGTCCAACTCCTTATTGACCCGGGCGGGTCGTCCTGTTCCAATGGCTTCATGGAAACCCGGGCAAACATCTTTGTCGGCGTCGCCGGCTGGTCCTATCCCGACTGGGAGGGCATCGTCTATCCCCGCTCCAACATGGACCAGCTCGCCTACCTCTGCTCCTTCGTCGATTGCATCGAGATCAACAGCACCTTCTACCGCCCGCCGGACGAGAAGACTGCCGTCTCCTGGCTCGAGCGGACGGCCAAGGCGCCCGGCTTTTTCTTCACCGCCAAACTTCACAAGGACTTCACCCACGACGGCCGCATCGACCCCGACCACGCCGACCGGTTCAAAAAGGGACTCGATCCCCTCCACCGCACCGGCAAGCTCCGCGACCTCCTCGTCCAGTTTCGCTACGATTTCACCGCGACCGCCGATAACCGAGCCCACCTGCGCCGGATCGTCGAGCTCTTCGGCGAGACCTACCCCCTCGTCGTCGAGGTTCGCCACCGCTCCTGGCAGCAGCCCGAGCATCTCGACTTCCTCCGCTCCCTCAACGTCACCCTCTGCAACCTCGATTATCCCATCGGCCCCGACTCCTTCGACCTGCCCGACGTCTTGCTCACCCGCCGCGGCTACATGCGTCTCCACGGCCGCAACGCCGAGAAGTGGTTCGCCAAATCCACCCGCGATGAGACCTATGATTACTGCTATTCCCACGGAGAACTGGAGGAAATCGCCAAACGGATCGAACGTCTCGCCGACCGGAGCGACACCTATACCGTCGTGGCCAACAACCACTTCCGAGGCGCGGAGCTGGCCAATGCCCTCGAACTTAAACACCTGCTCACCGGCCTCAAACAGGCCGTCCCCGAGCCCCTTCTTCAAAAATATCCCCGCCTTTCCGAAATCGCCCGCAACCCCAACCTTTTCTGACGCCGCGGCTGAATATAAGTTGCCGACTTAAAGAGATTTAAGCAACTTCCGCGACGCCCTGTCACCCGTTTTTTCAGTAATAACTGAACTTTTGCAAAATGGAGTATTTTGAACCCACATGGGCCTTTTGACGGTAGAAATAGATAGCAAGAGAACTGAAAATATCCAGAAGGAGATATCGATGCCTGCTATCGTGAAATTTCC
>JBNRMP010000036.1:0-26491 GCA_050309685.1 Anaerohalosphaeraceae bacterium | reverse complement strand
AAGCGGGGGGCTCTTCGAGCTGGATCCCCAGGGTGTCGGGGGTCTCGTTGCCGCCGACGGGCTGGGGGGCGGGGACGATGCAGGGCTGATGACAACTGGAGCAGCGGACCCGCTTGCCGGCGTACTCGTCCGGGACGCCCAGCTTTCTATTGCAGTGCGGACAAAAGAACTTGATCATGAGTACCTCCTTTTTACTTGTGATTCTTCCATTATAAAAATGCGGCGGCGGGAAATCCAATCTCTTTTGGCTGGTTTTGCGAAGGAGGACAAGGAAGAAGAAAAATCAAAAATCAAAGATAAAATAGCAAAATTGAGGACGGCTTCGCCGGGCTGATTTAGTTGGGATACATGCCATTTGGCCCTGTCGGGGACAAAAAAAGCAAAAATTAAAGGTAAAAGGGCGAAATTGGGCTTAAAATGGGGTTTTCTGAGGTTTTTATCCGTAAAAATACCTACCTGAAACGACCAAAAACGACCAAAAACGACACGAAAACGACGCGAAACGACATGGTTTCGACACGAAATGACAAGGGTTAAGATTAGAGTTCGTGGTTCGTGGTTCGTAGTTCGCAGAGAAATAAAGCAACCGCGGATTACGCGGATTTTTGGGTAGAAAATTAAAGCATAAATCAAAGTTAAAAAAGAAAAAACACATCGCAAAAACCCAAAAGAGAATGGACGCAAGCTGTCCAGGACAAGTTGGATGACGGGTCCATTCATAATCCTCCTCCCTTTTTTGGCATGGGCAAAGTCCATCCTGCCGGGCCTCACTGCAAGGTCCCTTCGCACTGGGGCGAAAGGGACGGGTTCATCCTGAAAAATCGGTGAGTTTGGGTGGGGGAAAATGTTGTAAGTGGTTGTGAGACAAGAGGATGTGGAGAATTATGAATTTTGGGTTTTTAATTTTGAATGGGGGCGCGTTTGACGTGATCTGGATGATGAGAAGACAGAAGCCGGAAGACAGAAGACAGAAATTTTGGTAGTGGGTCAGTTTCAAATATGGAGCAATTGAAATGGATAAAGTAGAAGTAGAATGGATTGATAGCAAATCTGGACCCAATGGATGGGAGTATCTGGACGATTTATCGCAACTTCATCCTGTAACATGCCATACGGTAGGTTTTTTATTGGAAAATGGCGGGAATATAAGATTGTGGCTCAATCCATGAGCGACACACAGGTACACGGTAGGATCGTGATACCTACGGCGTGCATTAAAAAGGTGAAAAAGCTAAAATGAAACTTACTTTTTCTTGTTTGGTCGCTGTGTCAGCACGGAACCGGCAAGACTTTTTGTTGTCTTGGAGGTCGTTTTGCTTCGAAGTGCCTTTGAAGCGATTTTGCCAAGACGCTTTGAGGATTGTTCGTTTCTCGCCATTTTGAAATCCATTTCAAGATAAAAATGGTATTTAAAGCTATTATATAGCAGTATCGTTCTTTTACAAGTAAATAATGCCCAATAAAGATTTTATCTTGACACCCTCCAATGGCCGACGTATCATACAGGATATGCCAAAGCGGTCAAGCAAGAAAAAGGATATAAATGAGCTTGCTAAGTTTATCGTGAACGAAGCCACAGACGAAGAAGTCATGGAAAAGGCGATAGATGATGGTAAGAATCCGTATGCTGTTTTGCTTGGCCGCAAAGGCGGCCTGAAAGGTGGTAAATCGAGGGCTGAAAAGTTGTCTGCTGAAAAGCGTAGCGAGATAGCGCGCAAGGCGGCCCAAGCCAGGTGGTTAGGCAAAAAAAAGGAGCTGTGATATGGCAGAAGAAGAAATCGGTGACATTGTTGAGAAGGCCCATAAAATAGCCGACGAAGCCGGTCCTTCGACTCAAGAAAAACCCAGCTTAAATGGGCCGCTCTTTTTGGTGTGCAATGATATAAATAGAGATCTGCAATATGCTTGCATGAATTTTATAAAAGAGCAAGAATTTATACCTCAGCTAAACGTCTTTATGTGTTCCTTGGGTGGTGATCCCAATGTGGCTTTCAATTCAGTGAATATCTTGCGGACTAAATGCCGGAATCTTACGACGTATGTGCCCGATTATGCCAAGAGCGCAGCAACCTTGATATGTTTGGGTGCAGATGAAATTGTTATGGCTGTTGGCTCTCAATTGGGTCCTTTGGATATGCAAGTTCCAGATCCAAGGAATTCCCCTGAAGATATTTCGGCGTTAAGTGGGTATCAAGCATTGGAGGCCGTTGCTAATTTTTTGCATAATGAAATAGATGTAACTGTAAAACAGCTTTATCGCAAAGCAAGAGCAAATATCAGCGATTCCCTTAAGTATGCTATGGAATTGGTCGATTCAATGGCTCGTCCTTTGTTTGAACAAGTCAATCCGTTAGACTTAGGACGGTTTAGTAATGCATTGGCAGTTAGCGAACGGTATGGCAGCGAGCTTCTTCGCAGATACAACAAAACGGTATCTGAGAAGGAAATTACTGAAATAGTGTCGGCCTTAGTACGTGACTACCCAAGTCATTCATTCGTAATTGATCTACCGGAAGCCCAAAAAATAGGTTTAAGTGCAAGAGAACCAAGTGATGGTGAATTAACTATAATGGAAAAGGTATATGGGATGCTTTTGCACAACCCGTCACTGCAAAAGCATGGACCTTTTCAGTTTTAGAGCTATAATGTGTTAGGGAGGCCTAAACGTAATGGACGCATATAATCGACAAAACGATAGCGATGTGTTTTCTTATGCGGAAATGAATCAAATAAGAGCGGCAAGCGCAATCAGTATAAAAAAAATTAGAGATAAAATATTGGACGAAAACCTTAAGGATTTACATAAGTCCGATAAAGATAAGAGCTTATGTTCTATTGAAAAATTCCAAAAATAAACTTGACATAGCTTGACCGCTCAAGCATGATGGTCAGTATGAACATATTGACCAAAGAAAAGCGGAATCAAGTCATTGCATGCCTCGTTGAGGGTAATTCAATTCGATCCACGGTTAGAATGACCGGCGTAGCCAAGAATACAATCACTAAGTTACTGCATGATGTAGGTCTGGTTTGCGCAGAATACCAAGATAAGATAATGATGGATTTGCCCTGTGATCGTATTCAGGTTGATGAAATCTGGTCTTTCTGTTATTCCAAGGAAAAGAACGTTCCAGAGCAATACAGGGGGTCAATTTGGCTATGGTGATGTATGGACATGGGTTGCTATGGATGCAGACACCAAAATCGTTCCTGCATGGCTTGACGGCGGTCGTGATGCCGGTTGGGCTACGTTCTTCATGCAGGACTTAGCCAAGCTGTTAAATCATAGGGTACAATTAACGTCAGACGGTCATAAGGCATATCTGAAAGCTGTTGATGATGCTTTTGGCAACAATATCGACTATGCAACTCTGATTAAAATGTATGGCAAAGAGAAAGAGACGCCGGAGCGCAAATACAGTCCCGATAAGGTTGTAGGGTGTCAATTGGCCGTAGTTACAGGAAATCCGGACCCAAGGCATATATCAACCTCTTACGTAGAACGACAAAATTTAACCTTGCGGATGCAGATGCGCAGATTCACCAGATTAACAAACGGATTCAGCAAAAAGGTTGAAAATCTTCATTGGGCATTAGCCCTGCATTTCATGCACTACAATTTTTGCAGGGTACATAAGACATTAAAGACAACTCCGGCGGCTGCGGCCGGATTGACAAAATGGGTTTGGAGTATAGGTAATATTACTGATTTATTGGAAGGGAAAGTACCAAACTGACCCACTACCGAAATTTTGAATTGGGTCGGTTTCAACGTGATCCGGACATGGGAACCCCGGACTCCGCAGATTTTACAAAAATTACCACGGAAATCACGGAAGGACACGGAGTTGGAGTAAGGAGGGTAGGATTGACATATTCATATATTTCCTCTATTTCGATTGAGTGATATTCACTGCCAATCGTCCCTTTTCTTAAGTGTCGATAGCCACTCATCCAGAGCAAAGGACTCTTTGTCGCGGGTAGCATCGAGGGCTTCAAGGGGGCGCATCGACCGAGCAGGGTCAAAGCCCGCAGCCAATCCGGCGGCCTTGCCGATAAGGGTATTCAATCGCGGGTTTTGAGAAATTTTACTAAAATTTCGTGGATTTTCGAAAATTTTGTTGCAAAATAGGTAAGGAATCAGTATTTTACCTATTATGGCGCAAAAGCGGATCAGCCAGAAAGATATTGCCGAGAGTTTGAATGTCTCGGTGGCCACGGTCTCCAAGGCCCTGCGGGGGGACTATTCGGACATTCCGCAGGAGACGCGGGAGAAGGTGCTTGACATGGCCAGCCGGCTCGGCTACGACACCGGCACGCATCTCCACAAGAAGCTGGACATCGAGGAGGAGGCCCGGCCGTGCATGGTGGGCGTCTTCGTCCTCACCCGCTCGCACGAGTGGCAGCAGACGAGCTATTTCGCGGGGATGGCCGAGAAGTGCACCAAGATGAACGTCTCGCTGGTCATGCACTATGTCAGCGAGGATTCGTGCTGGCAGATTCTCGACACCGCACAGCAGCCGCCGGCCCTGCGCAACCGGCAGCTCGGGGGGCTGATCCTGGCCAACCACTGGCCGGCGCCGATCGTGGGGAAGCTGGCGGCCGACCTGCCCTGCGTGGCGATCCAGGAGGACTACGCCGGGGTCGATTGCATCACGACCGACGACGGGCAGGCGATGGGCCAGCTCGTCGAGCACCTGGTCGCCCTGGGGCACGAGCGGATCGGCTTCTTCGGCCGCTGCGGCAGCCTCTATACCGCCCGCAGCCGCTACGCGATGTATGTCAGCGCCTTATGTCGTCTGGGGCTTGCCTTCGAGCCGGACAACGTCTGCGACCTGTCGCCGGGCGTGCTCGAAGACAAGGAATTTCATATTCATCACGAGTTGGAGCTTGTCACCCGTCGTATCCGCCAGGGGGTGAGCGCATGGATCTGTGCCAGCGACTGGGTGGGTTACCTGCTTTGCCGAGGACTCTTTAACCGCGGGCTCCGAGTGCCTGGGGATGTCTCGGTTGTCGGTTTCGACAACAGCGAGGACAATACGCTCGGGTGCCCCAAACTCACCAGCGTTACCGTCCCAGCGCTTTGGATCGGAGCCGAAGCGCTGAGACGGCTGCTGAGCCGCATTTGCCACCCGGGCTCGCCGCCGATGAAGGTGCAGCTTGCCTGCCGTCTCTTCGAGGCCCAGACCACCGGTCCGGCGCCGCGCTAGCTGCGCGTATCGAGCCGCGGTTGGGCACGGATGGACACGAATGAAGGCACTCCATTCGAAGCGCCGGGCACTCGACCAATCCGAACATCAAATCAAAGATCAAAAATAAAAAAGTAAAAACACACAGGAAAAATCAAAAAGGAACGTAAGCTATTTTTCACACTTTTGAAAGTTGATAAAAGAAGTCCTTTCTCTGGTCGATGGGAATGAGTCGTATCAGGAAACTCATAGGGGGGCCTGACGCCGTTTTTGTTTGAACCCGGCGAAGAGATGACCATTGAGAATGTGCTCATTGAAAATGTTCGATGCCGCTCAGAATGCTGGGGAGCATTCAGCGATTTCATTTGTCTTCGTCCGGTTGTCAGTCGGTATATGAAAACAAAGGCGCCGGGCAGAATTAATGGCGTGCACTTTAAAAATGTGACGCTTGACGGCAAGAATAAAAAGGGGAAGTACGGAATCCGGATAAAGGGTCATCGTGAGGGATACGGAGTCTCGAACGTAAAGTTCGAAAATGTATCAAGGTTTGGTGAACAGTTGCGCGCAAACTCGCCCCCTGTTCGCATCGAGGGCAATACGAGCGATATCGTTTTCAAGTAGAAATAGTTTCAACGGATACAGGAGAGTGTAAAATGAGACTATTTCTAATGGCCATTGTATTTCTCTTTGGCGCCGACGCATTGCGCCATCCTGCGATTCCTTGACATTTAACCATTCCGCCCCGGGCGTCCCTCCATCGGGAGGGGGGGACGGTTTGCTGTCGGCGCGGGGTTAGATGGATTCCAGTTCTTCGGCGAGGGCGGATTTCTGGAGTCGGCCGCGGCAGCGGTCGCAGTCGCAGGCCAGGACGCGCTGGAGTCGGCCGGCGCCAAAGAGACTGCGGCTGTCCATGAGCTTGGCGCCTTTGGCCTGCATCTGGCGCAGGGCGATCTCGGCGGCGTTCTTTTCGAGGGAGCCGACGGCGTCGGTGAGGATGATGACGCTGCGGCGGCGGATGAGCAGGCCCAGGACGAGGGCCTTGACGGTCGTCTCGAGCGGGGCGCCGATGACGATGAAGTCGGTGGCCTTGACCTCGCTGAGGACGCGGTCGCAGCGGGGCTCGTCGAAGGGGTCTTCGCTGCGGCATTCGAGGATGATCTGGTCGTAGGTGTCGAAGACGTCGCGGGGGAAGTCGGTGTAGCCGTCGGAGGCGTAGCGGGCATGGCGGTGGCGAAGGGTGTAGCGGAGCTTGCGGGTGCCGTCGGTGCCGGCGACGCAGTAGCCCAGGCCGCGGCCGTTGGCGGCGGAGGCGACGACGGTGGAAATGACGCGGATGTTGTCGCGCCGGGTCCAGGCCATGACCCGCCGGATGTTGGCGAGCACACGGCGATGGTTGCGGACGCAGGACTTGCCGTCTGCCAGGAACAGGTCCCGCTGGGTACCGACATCGATGAGAATACGCCGTCTGCGCAGATTCAATATAGGCCGTATCATGTTCAGCTCTTCAACCCAGTTTTTCTTCGCCGCGTCCATGCTGATTCATACGCCCATCGTAGGGTATAGTTCCACAGTAAACATCGTACCGTCTCGGGCTTGACTTTAAAGCATTTTGTTCGCAATATGTTAATTTTACTGAATTTAAGTTCTCCGTCTGAGGATGTCGATTAATACGAAAATCCGAAAGTTTTCATGAAAATCCGCAGTGAAAATCAGTATTTACACCTGCTCCTGGAGCCGGAAAAGCTGGAGGGATGGGTCAATTTTGAGGAGATTTTCGGGCGCAGCGGGCCTGTGCAGATTGAAATCGGCTCGGGCAAGGGGACTTTTCTGGTTAGCCAGGCCAGCCGGTTTACCCAGGTTAACTTTTTGGGGATCGAGTGGGCGAACAAGTACTGCCGGTACGCGGCGGATCGCTTTGCGCGGTGGGGGCTGGAGAACGTGCGGATGATCCGGACAGACGCGGCGGATTTTATCGGAAATCACGTGCCGGACGGGTCGATTATGATGTTTCATATCTATTATCCTGACCCGTGGCCGAAAAAGCGGCATCATAAGCGGCGGTTTTTCGATGAGAAGAACGTTTGCCGGATGCATCGGTGCCTGACGGCGGGCGGGATCATCAATGCGGCGACGGACCATGAGGATTATTACCGGCAGATGACGGAGACGGCCGATCTGATGGTGACCCGCGGGCTTTTTGAGCGGGCGGAATTTGTGCGGCCGGTCGGGGCGCAGGAAGGGGAGACGGTGGGGACGAACTTCGAGCGGAAATATCTTAAGGCGGGAAAGGCGGTCTATACGCTGGCCCTGCGGAAGCGATGAACGCCGCGTATGAGCACGAGTGAATCCATCGATCTTGACCTGGCGGGGGCGCGGGGGCTGCTGGCGGCGCATGCGCCGGCGTTTGCGGATCTGACGATGCTGCTGATGGTCGAGAACGAGAAGATGAACCTGACGCGGATCGACACACCCGAGCTGATCGAACGGCGGCACTACCTGGATTCGCTGGCGGCGGTCGCGGCGGCGGAGGCGCTGGGGCTGGGGGAGGCACTGCGGGCGGCGGACGTCGGGTCGGGGGCGGGATTCCCGGTGCTGCCGCTGGCGATTGTGCGGCCCCGGTGGCGGTTTGTGTCGCTGGAGGCGACGTGGAAGAAGTGTCATTTTCAGGAAGTGGCGGCGAGCCGGCTGGGGCTGGAGAATGTGCGGGTGGTGCAGGGCCGGGCGGAGGAGGCGGGGCACGCGCCGGAGTATCGCGAGCAGTTTGACCTGGTGACAGCGCGGGCCCTGGCCCCGATGCGGGTGCTGGCGGAGCTGGGGCTGGGGCTGGTGCGGCCGGGGGGGATGCTGCTGGCGTGGAAGGGGCCGTCGGCGAGAGAGGAGCTGGCGGAGGCGCGGGCGGCAATCGAAACGCTGGGCGGGGGCAGGGCGACGCTGCTGCGGTATTCGCTGACGGAAGGGGACGACGGCCCGAAGGGGGCGGCGTCGGGCGATTTCTATTTAGTGGCCGTGCCCAAGGAGCGGCCCGCGCCGCAGGAGTACCCGCGAAGCTACGGCCGGATCAAGAGCAAGCCGCTGTAAAGCGAGCGCGGGGATGACAAAACATGGCTCTTTGGCTGTTAAAAGATCAATCACAGGAGCCGGTTTTGTCCTTCGGTTTTTCGGGCCGCGGCCTTTTGGCCGGCGTTGCAGCTGGTGATCAGGCAGCGATAGGCGGGCAGATGATTCGAGAAAAGGGTTCCGAGCCCCTCGACGTCATTGCGCCAATCCCGATGCAGCTCGCACGCGATCCCGAACCACGTCATCAGTTGACAGCCGGCCGCCTCCATGCGCGACCAGGCGGCCTGGCGCGTCGTCCGGTTGAATGTCCCCGAAGCGTCGGCGGCGACGAATACCTCATAGCCCGCCTGCCGGGCCGACAGCGCGGGGAACGCAACGCAGACCTCTGTTACGATGCCGGCGATAATCAATTGCCTCTTACCCGTGTCCCGAACCGCTTGAACAAAGTCCTCATTGTCCCAGGCGTTGATTTGACCGGGGCGCGCGATGTACGGAGCGTCGGGAAACAGCGCTTTAAGTTCCGGCACCAGCGGACCGTTCGGCCCGTCCTCGAAGCTCGTCGTCAGGATCACGGGCAAGCGGAAATAATTTGCCAGGTCGGCCAGGGCGAGCACGCTGTTTTTGAAATCGTCCGGGGAAAAATCACGCACCAGATTCATCAGGCCGGATTGATGATCCACCAGGAGAACGGCCGCGTCATTTTTATCCAGGCGGTTGTAACTAAACTCGGACTTCATCGTTCTGCTCCTTTTTTAACCCGTAAGGACACGGCCAAGACGGCCGTGATACGAACGCTGCGTTTTTTTATTTTACGTCTTCTTAGCAAACCCCGGCTCTGCCGGAAGCGCGTATAAGGCATTGGATGAATTGAATGCAGGATTTTGCTGCCGCCGTTGTTTGGGCGGGGCGGCGAAGGCGGGCGTAGCAGAAGAAAAAAGCATTCTGATGAAAGGGTCTGATTATGGCACATCATGTGGATCCGGTTCCGGCGGGGTTTCATTCGGTCAATCCGATTCTGACGGTCCGGGGGGCGGACCGGGCGATCGAGTTTTACCGGCGGGCGTTCGGGGCCGAGGTGACGGAGCGGATGGACCGGCCGGACGGCAAGGTCATGCACGCGACGCTGAAGATCGGGGACTCGACGCTGATGCTCGGCGAGGAGTGCGAGCCGCACGAGGGCCACGAGGAGGAGTGCGTGCGGTCGCCGGCGGACCTGAAGGGAACGACAGTGACCCTCTACCTCTATGCGGACCGGGCGGATGCGGTTTTTGACCGGGCGGTGGAGGCGGGCGGCGAGGGGATGATGCCGATGACGGACATGTTCTGGGGCGACCGGATAGGGATGATCCGCGACCCGTTCGGGCATGTCTGGGGCATCGCCAGCCATATCGAGGACCTGAGCCCCGAGGAGATGGAATCGCGCATGCAGCAGCAGATGCAGCGATAAAAAAGGGGGACAAAAAAAGAGGGACAGTCACCCGATTACGGGGTCTTCTTGTGAAACAGGGTGACTGTCCCTAGTTTAGATAAAAAAAGGACGGATCATGGTGATCCGTCCTTTTGGCTGCTGCCGAAGAATCAGGCGGCGATTAGATGGTCCCGCGATTAGCGCGGGTGATGGGCGCCGGCTCGGGCATCCGAATGCCCGAGGTGTCCTGCCCGGGGGACGTCCGGAGGTCATCGGCGGGCACGGTCATCTGGAGAGAATCGAAATCGAGATCGACGTCCTTGACGATGGCCAGCTTGGCCGACCAGTTGGCCATGGAGGCCGTTTGCAGTTCGGCCTGGCGCTTCTGGAGCTCGGCGAGCTTGCGTTTCGATTCCTCGCGGGCCGTCACGGCCTGGGCGAGGGCGCTTTCCAGATCCGTCCGTTCCATCGCCACGGCATAGCGGGCATCAGCGGAATTGATGGCCCGTTCGGCCTTGACCTGCTCGACGCGTGCGACGAAGCGGGTCTTGACGGCGTCGAGGTAGGCCTTGGCGGCGTCGCGCTTGGCGGCGTTATCGGCCAGCATGATGTTCATGTCGGCCTCGGCCGCGGCGACCTGGGCGTCGATCTGGGCGATGTCGCAGATGCGGCCGGCGTTGGCGTCAGCCACCATCCGGTCGCAGATGGCTTCGCCGCGGAGCGACTGGCTCAGGGCCAGCTTGCGGTCACGCTCGATCTGGGCCTTGAGGGTCGATTCCTCCATGGCAAACTGCGCGCGGGTCCGGTTGATCTCGGCCTCGGTCTTCTGCCGCAGGGCATCGGCCTTTGCCAGGGCCTCGCGGTAGTCGGCGTTGGCGATGACGGTCGAGGACTCGATGGAGCTGTCGATCTTCGCCAGCTCGGCATGGAGCGAACGGCGGGCGGCGTCGATCTGGGCATCGATCTGCATGGCCAGGGCCTCCTGCGAATCGGCCACACTGGCCGCCTCCGCGATGAGCTTGGCATACTGGGCATCGCCGCGCTGCTGGATGGCCCACAGCTTCACCTGCAGCTCTTCGATGTCCTTCTGGAGGCACCGGCTCCTGGCGTCGGCCTCGGCCTGGAGCTGCTGGGCGCGGGCGTTGGCGATGGTTTCCAGCGCGGCGGCCTGGCTCTCATAGTCCATGGCCTCGGCCTCTTTTTCCTTTTTAAAGGATTCGGCGTTGACGATGTCCTGACGGTATTTGGAGTCCGTCATGTCCATCTCTTTGGCGGTTTTGATTTCCAGCTCGCTAAAGCGGGTGCGGGCCTGGGCCTCCAGGGCGTCGGCAATGGCAAGCTGCTCTTTAGCGACGGCATCGGCCTGGGCCTTGACGGCCTCCAGGTTGGTTTTGGCCTCGGCGAAGGTGGCCTCCGCAACGAGCTGATGGGCATCGGCCTGAGCGCGGCTCCGCATGACCTGGGCCAGACTGCTGCGGAAGGCGGCCACGTGCTCGGGCTCGATCCGGGGCGCCACGGCCTGCACCTGGGGAATCTCGGGCACCTGATGCAGGTCATCGGGCAGCGGGGGCTGGGGGCTCGTGAAGTTGTCGATCTCTACCTTTTTGGCCGCTTTCTTGGCGGCGATTTCGTCGAGGACCTCCTGGCGGATGCGCTGGGCCTCGGCTTCGGCCTGGGCGATGATCTCCTGCTTGCGGGCCTCGGCGACGGCCTCGGCATGGAGGGCGGTCTGACGCGCAGCCTCGGCCAGAGAGGCGGCCTCGGCCTTGACGAACTCGGCCCGCGCCACTTCCTCGGCCCGGTCGGCGCTGACGCGTATCTTCCGGACCTCGTTGAGCTCGTCATCCAGCTTGGCCTGGATCTCGGCCATCATGGACTCGAAGCTTGCCGCCGCGTTTTCGTGCTGAAGGGTCGTCTCCGCGCGGAGGCGTTCGATTTCGGCTAAGGCCCGCTCCAGCCGCGTGGGCGCCCCGGCGGATTTCTCCTGGGTTTTGGCCTGGGACTGATCCCGGAGGGATTCGGCCTGGGTGAGCTTCAACTGATATTCCTGGTCGGCGAGATTAGCCTGGATGGTGGCGGCCTTCGTCCGCAGTTCCGTGACGTTGGACTGGGAGTCCTTGAGCAGGGTTTCCCGGGTGGACAGAAGGAGGTTGATTTCGGATTGGGCCTGGGTGTTAAGCGACTTGATCTGTTCGTTGAGCTCATCGACCCGGGCGGCGGTTTGCTGGCGGATCGACTGGGCGCGGGTGTTGAGCTCCGCCACGGTCGCGGCGGCCCGCTCGCGGGTGGACTTGGCCGCTTCCGTCATCTCAAGAATCTTCGCGTTGCTCTCGGTCTCGAGGGCCGCGCGGATCTCCTGGGCCTGCGCGATATGCGCGGTTTCCAGATCGAACTGCTCCTTCGCGGGCGAGACGATCTCATTGTACCGGCTCTCGCCCTCGCGGCTCAGGGAGGACAGGACGGCGTCCTTCTGTTCGATGAGGGCATTGAGCTCGGCCTCGCGGGCGGAGACCTGCGCTATCGCCTTGGTGAACTCGCGGTTATGCTTTTTTCTCAGCGCATCGGCCTCCGAGAGGGCCTTGCTGACGCGGGCCTCAATCTCTTTGCGGTGGGCGCTGGTGGCGGCCCGCTGCTTATCCAGGGCGGCCCGGGCCTGCATGTCGCCGGCGTCGGCGGCTTCGAGGACCGCTTCGACCCGGGAGACGCCGATCTTGCCTTCATTGACATACTGCATCGGCAGGTCGGCACTGCTGGCCATCGACGAGAACTCGGAGTGAATCTCCTTGATCTCGGACCGCTTCTTCGCCTGCGTCACGGGACCGTAGCTGTTGGAGCATCCCGAGACGAGCGTCAGGAGGATCAGCAGCAGGCATACCCATGGATGAATCAGTCGGAACGTTCTTACGCACATCATCTTTGTCTCCTTAAAAAACACTTGCTTCTAATAGACCCCGTCACCATTTGGCGGGCTTCCACGGTTTGCCTTCGTCAAAATCAAAAAAGAAGGTAATCTCTATTTTCTTTATTTTTTTGAAAAGAGGACGGGATATAACCGTAAGGGGGTTTTTATCGGTAAACTACTGACTTCGGGCGTTCGGCCTCCTCTCCGCTTTCAGTTATCGGAACTCCCCATCGGGGATGGCCGCCTGAAAGGGGACCGGCTTTTCCCCTGCGGGGGCGGGGGGACTATTTATTCAATACTCGATTATGCCGGTGGGAGGTGATGTTTGGCGGGCGGAGAAGGGGAATAAAAAAAGGCCCGTCCTCTCAAACGGACGGGCCTTTCGATGCGGCTATGGTAACGACTTACTTGATCTCCTCGTCGATCCAGCCGAGGAGTTCGCGGAGGTCGTTCATGGTGATGTCGCCCATGTGGGCAATGCGGAAGGTCTTATCCTTGAGATTGCCGTAGCCGTTGCTGATGATCACGTTGTGCTTGGCCTGCAGGGCCGCGTTGAGGGCCTTGATGTCGATGTTGCGGGTGTTGGCCACGGTCGTCAGCGTGTTGGAGGCATACTTTTCCTCCGCAAAGAGGGCGAACTTCTCTTTGGCCCAGGCGCGGACGAAATCGCCCATCGCCTTGTGACGGGCCCACACGTTCTCCATGCCCTCTTTGAGCAGGCGGCCGCACTGGTAGTGGAGGGCCATGATGTGCGGGATGTTGGGCGTCGTCGGCGTCTGATCCTTGGCGGCGGACTTGGCGAACTGCTGGAAGTCGAAGTAGTAGCCGCGTTCGGGGACGGTCTTGCTCTTTGCGAGGGCGCGATTGCTGACGGCGAAGACGGCCAGTCCCGGCGGGATGGCGAAGGCCTTCTGGACGGAGGCGAAGACGACGTCCCAGCCGAGCTGATCGAAATGGATCGGCAGGCCGACCATACCGCTGACGGCATCGACGAACACGAGGACATCGGGGTATTTCTTCTTCATCATCTCGCTGATCTCGTAAACCGGGTTGGTCACGCCGGTCGAGGTCTCGTTATAGACGAGGGTGATGGCGGCGTATTTGCCGGAGGCGAGCTTGGCGTCGATCTGGTCGGCGGTGTTGGGCTTGCCCCACTCGACCTTGAGCTCATCGACGGTGCGGCCGCAGTCGCGGGCGACGTCGATCCACTTGTCGCTGAAGGCCCCGCAGCCGATGCCCAGGACGACCTCGTCCTTCCTGACGCAGTTGCGAATGCTGGCCTCCCAGATGCCGGAGGCGGACGAGGTGCTCAGGAAAACGTTCTGCTCGGTGAACAGGATCTGCTTGAGCATGTCCACGGTTTCCTTGTGAAGCTGGGCATACTCCTTACCGCGATGTCCCAGCGTGGGTCGGGCGAGCTGCTGGAGGACTTCCGGCAGGACATGCACGGGCCCGGGGATGAAGAGTTTGGGTGGAATTTTCCAGTCTGTCATGGGGAACACTCCTGATTCAAAGTTGGACTAATTTTTTGATTCCTTTAACGGCAGTTCAGCGACCCGATGGATCGTCAGGCCGCTGTAAAGTTTGGGGTAGAAGAAAGTGGACTTCTGGGGCATCTTTTCGCCGGCCGCCGCGACCGCCTGCACCTGTTCGATGCGGGTGGGATTGACGAAGAAGACGGCCTGGGCCTTGCCGGTATCGACGAGCCGAACCGATGTTTCGATGGCGTCGCCGAGGTCCTTGATGTATTCGATATTGCTCTCCCGGGCCAGCTTCTCCTCGCCGATGCCCAGGAGCGGTTCGAGGATCAGCGAATGGAGGACGTTGACGTCGAGCGTCCGAGAGGCGCAGGAGGCGTGGGGCATCTTCCGTTCCATGGCCCCGGGGTCGGCGAGCGTCAGGGAGTAAAAGGCGCCGTCGGCGGCGTAGAGGCCGAAGACGGGGGCGGTCTCATCGCGGCTTTGCTTCATCCGGTCGAACAGGCGGGCCAGGGCGTCGGCCTTTTCGGTTTCGCCGGCGAAGGGATAGGCCTGCACGGCGAACGTCGGGCGAAGGTCCTCCAGCAGGCGGCCGACGGAGAAGTCGGGCAGGCCGTGAACGAGCCGGTGGGTCGGCTGGATCACGAGTCCTTCGTTGTGCATGTTGACCAGCGTCATCATCTGCCAGGCGGCGTTGGGGTTCTTCGTCTCGGCCCAGTAGTTCAGGGCGGTCTCGTAGCGGTGGTGGCCGTCGGCGATGACGGCGGATTTGTCGGCCATCATGGCGACGAAGGTCTCGATCAGAGCGGCATCCCGGATCGCATAGAGACGGTGGCGGGTGTATTCCGCGTCCGTGCAGTCGATCAGGGGGGCGGCGGCCATGGCCTGGCGGATGACGGTCTCGGCGGTCTTCGTCGGATCGTCGTAGAGCATGAAGATCTGGCCGAACTGGGTCGCCGTGGCGCGGGTGAGGTTGAGGCGGTCGGCCTTGGGGCCTTCGAGGGTCTTCTCGTGGGGCTGAACGCCCCGGCCGAAGGGCTCGAGCTTGCCCAGGGCGACGATGCCGCTGCGCTGGAAGCGTTTTTCGGCGATGTTGAAGTCCTGCACGTAGGCGTAAAGGGCCTCGGCGGCGTCCTGCATGAGGGCGCGGTCGGCCAGGGCCGTCCGCATGAACTCGGCGGCACGGGTATAGACGTTGTTTTGGGGGCTGTCATCCGGGGTTTTGATGCCCAGGGTGGCATGGACAATATTGTATTGGTTTTTAGCGTGGAGCTCTTTTTGCCGGCCGGCGTCAATAACATCGTAGGGCGGGGCGATGCAGGCACTCACATCGCCGACGACCGTCGGGTTAAAACGAAAGGCCCTAAAAGGTCTTACTTCCATCAAATCTATCCTTAATGAGCACGTCCTTCACAATAAAACGGAGATATTGTTACAGATGGTACAATAAAACGCCTCCAGGTAACAACTGAGAATAACTATAACAAAAATTTCGCCTTTTTCAACGAATTTTAAGAAGTTTTTCTACAAAAGCGGAAATTTCTTTATGAAATTCGACCCGGCGATTATAACTCGTTTTGATGAAATGACAGTTGAAAGATCGACAAAGGAAAGAACAAATGGCCAAGCGGGAATATTCGGAATACCAGAAGAAAATCATCTCCAATTACTATAAGAATCTCGATCAGATTGCGCTGGGTCGCCTCCAGGAGCTGGTGGGGGAACTCTATCTGGCCGACAGCCCCAGGAAGGGGGAAAAACTCTGGCAGCGGGTCCGCCAGGCGATGGAAAAGATGGAGGTCCCCCAGCCGATCATCGAACACATCCTATCCAAAAAAGACCCCGCCATCCTCGCCAAAAACATAGAGGACTGGCTCAGGAAGCAGGGATAGGCGGCGGTTTTCTTGCGAACCGGATAGGGTTTTGCTATAATAATTAGAGACGGGAGCGAACGGGTCGCTCTCTTAACTGAAGGAATCCGGAACTACAGGAGGCAGCTATGTTTGAAACACTCGACAAACTTTTTCTCGCCGGCGTCGGGGCCCTGAGCATGACGCGCGAAAAGGCCGAACAGATTTTCGAGGAGTACGTGGAGAAGGGCAAACTGGAGCGGGCTCAGAAGAGCGGCTTTGTCCGGGAGATGCTGGACATGGCCGAAAAGAGCCGCCAGGATTTCGAGCGGCTGGTCTCCGAGCAAGTCCGCCGGACCATTGAGGGGCTTCCGCTGGCGACCAGGGAGGACGTGCGGCGGATCGAGCAGAAGCTCGACATGCTGCTCGCCCAGCAGAAAGGGTGCTGATCCTTGGGGCGTATGTTTTTCGGCATCAAGAGAACCTATGCGCACCTGGCGCGTTTTCGGCACATCCTGACGGTCCTGATCAAGTACGGCTTTGAGGAGGCGGCCGGTCTCTTCGCCCGCCGCTTCAAGGTCGGGCTGGGCTCGCAGGGTATCCCGTCGGTCGAGCGGGAGCGGATGACCCGGATGAGCATGGCCCGCCGGGTGCGGCTGGCGATGGAGGAGCTGGGGCCGACGTTCATCAAGCTCGGCCAGCTCCTGAGCACGCGCCCGGACCTGCTGCCGCCGGCCTTCATCGAGGAGCTGGAACTCCTGCAGGATCAGGTTACGCCGGAAAAGAACGAGCTGATCCGCGAGGAGATCCGGCGTCAGCTCGGGGCCTGGCCGGAGGAGATCTTCGCCTCGTTCGAGGAGACGCCCATCGCCGCCGCCAGCATCGCCCAGGTGCACCGGGCGAAGACGAAAGACGGCCGCGTCGTCGTGGTCAAGGTCCGCCGGCCGGGCATCGTCAAGACGATCCAGACCGAGCTGGAAATCCTCCAGGACTTTGCGGGTCTGCTCAAGAAGCGGATGAAGACCCCCGAGACGTTCGATCCCGTGCGGGCGGTGAGGGAGTTCAGCAGCGCCGTCAGCAAGGAGGTGGACCTGGCCAACGAGCGGCGCAACCAGCAGCGCTTCATCCAGAGCTTCGCGGACGATCCGACGATCCACGTGCCCCGGGTGTACGAGGAGTACTGCGCGGAGGGCGTGCTGACGATGGAGTACATCGACGGCATCAAGCCCAGCCAGCGGGAGAAGCTGGAGCTGGCGGGCTGCGACCTGAAGGTGCTGGCGCAGCGCGGGGCCGACTTCGTGCTCAAACAGGTCTTCGACCTGGGCTTCTTCCACACCGATCCGCACCCGGGCAACTTCCTCGTGATCGAGGGCAATGTGCTCTGTCCGCTGGACTTCGGCCAGGTGGGGCGTCTGACCTCGCAGGACAGCGAACTGCTGGAGCAGATCGTGCTGGCGATTGTCAACCAGGACGTCTCGCGGATCATCAGCGCGCTGGAGCGGGCGGATATGTTTCCCGACGTGACGGACGTGGCCGAGCTGTCGCGGGACGCGGAGAACCTGCTCAGTACCTATCACGGCCTGCCGCTCAAGGACATCCCGTTCCGCGAGGCGCTCAGCGGCGTCTTCGACCTGATCCGCCGCCACCATGTGCAGACGCCGCGGGACTTTACGCTGATGCTCAAGAGTCTGATGACGATTGAGTCCTTTGCCCGCGGGCTCGACCCGGACTTTCAGATCATCGACCACCTCAGGCCCTATGCCCGCAAGTTCAGCGTGGAGAAGCTCAAGCCCAGCGAGGTGCTGGGGCAGCTTTTGCGGATGACGGCGGCGACGCGCGACCTGGCGGTCAACCTGCCCGAAGACGCGGCGGCGATCATCGCCAAGTTCCGCCGCGGCCAGTTTCGCATCAACATCCACCACGAGCACCTGGAGGAGCTGGAGGATACGATTGACGAAAGCTCCAGCCGCATCTCCTTTGCGCTGATCATCGCGGCGCTGCTGATCGCCTCGTCGTTCCTCGTGCCGCAGGAGGGAACGATCTTCGGGATTCTCAGCTTCCAGGCGCTGGGGATCGTCGGCTACCTGACGGCGGCCGTCATGGGCATCGGGATGCTCATCTCCATCATCCGCCGCCGAAACTACTAAAGGGAAACGCCCGCCGATCCGAACGATAAAAACCGGGGACAGTCCCTAATTAAAGGAGAACGGATGAGGAGCGAAAAAGAAAAAATGCTGGCGGGGGAGTTGTATGATTCGCAGGACGCGCAGCTTGTTGCCGAACGCCGGCGTGCCCGGCTTTTGCTCAAGGCATTCAACGATTCGAGCGATGACCAGGCCGAGGAGCGCGAGCGCATCCTCCGGGAACTGATCGGGGCCGCGGGCGAGGGCCTCTGGATCGAGCCGCCGTTCTACTGCGACTACGGCAGCAACATTACCGTCGGCGACAGGGTGTACTTCAACTTCAACTGCGTCGTCCTTGACGTGGCCCCCGTGCGCATCGGCAGCCGCGTGCTCTTCGGACCGCTGGTGCAGATCTACACGGCCACGCACCCGATGGGCGCCGCCGAGCGGCGAAAGGGGCTGGAGTACGCCAAACCGATTGAGATCGGCGACGATGTGTGGATCGGGGGCGGGGCGATTGTCTGCCCGGGCGTGCGCATCGGGGCGCGGGCCGTCATCGGCGCCGGCAGCGTCGTCACGAGGGACATCCCCGAGGGCGTCTTCGCGGCGGGCAACCCCTGCCGGGTCATCCGGGAAGCGGGCGGGTAAGCAGGCCGCGGTCCTGACCGTTGAATTTGCAGGCGGAGAGAATTTTTGATAACATTTTTGCGGATCGTAACCCTGTGGAGGGAGACGGCATGGAAAACGGACGCCGGGCCGATCATTAATCCGCGGGCCTTTATCGCGGCGGTTAGGGAAGGGAAGCAATAAAAACCGGTGACCGTCCCCCATATAAATAGGGACAGTCACCGGTTTTATGCCGGAAGGCCTTGTTTTGAGGCGGCGATCCAGGTTGCGCCGAGCGTATCGGACTGGGCGATTTGGCGGGGAGCTTCAAAGCCGGCCTGCTCGAGCACCTCGAAAAGCTCACGGCGGCTGTAGGCGCCGACCATGATGTTGAAGAGGGCGGGGATGAGGGGGCCGGTCTTGTCGTCGCGGAGCACGAACTCCTGGACGAAGACCTCGCCGCCGGGCTCCAGCGAACGATGCACCTTTTGAAGCCGGCTTTTTGCATTGCTGCCGCGGCCGTGGAGGACGTTTGACAGCAGTGCTGCATCAAAGCCCGTCGGCAGCTCGTCCGTATCCCAGTCGCCCTCGACGAAGGCGATGCGGTCCTCCAGCCCCTCCTCCCGGATGCGTCGGCGGGCGACGGCGACGGTCTGCGGCAGATCGAACACGACGGCCTGAAGCTGCGGGTACTTGCGGCAGGCGAGAACGGAGTAGGTGCCGGGGCCGCCGCCGACATCGAGCAGCCGCTTGCGGCCGGAAAGATCGGCGACATCGAGAAAGAGCGGCCCCCGCCCGCCCATCGTGATGTTGTGCATGGCGAGGATGAAGCTTCGGTGCATCTCGGCCTCGGTCGGCGGGCGGGGCGTCTGCTCCAGTTCCTCCGGCAGCGTCGTCCAGAAGTCCCACACCCGCGCGGCGTGCCGGATCATGTCGCCCTGGTAGAGCGGCCGACCCTCGACGAGATACGTTTGCGACAGATCGGTGTTGGCGTACTTTTCGCCCTCTTTTTTCAACAGCCCCATCGCGCAGCAGGCGATGAGCACCTTTTCCAGCAGGTCCTCTCTGGCCCGGCAGGCCGCCGCAAGCTCCCCGACGGTCTGCGGCTGCCTCGCCGCCTGCGTAAAAAGCCCGATCCGCACCGCCGCGTGAAGGGTCCGGGCCGCCCGGTAGTCCCACGAGAGGTCGTTGAGATATCGCCACGATTCGTCCATCGTTTCTCCTTTCCGACCGGATTCATCTTTACGGAAAAATTATATCCGTTCCGACGCGCTGGGGTAAACAATTATTGGTCGGCGGAGCAAAAACCGGCGGCTGTCCACCATTTAAATAGGGACAGTCACCGGTTTTGGGGGGCGTTGGAATAAAATAGGGTGGCTGTCCCCGGTTTTTCGGTTGGCGGCTTGTGAAACGGCGGGATTTGCGTACAATGGTTTTGGCCCAACCGGCCGCGGGTAAGAGAGGCATCATTCGGGAGATTGCATATATGGAAATCGTTGGGTATGTCCTTCCGGCCCTTCTCGGTCTGGCCCTGACGGCGCCGACGCCGGATACGCGGGCCGAGTGCGAACGGGCCTTTCAGTTTGCCCGGCAGATCCGCGGCAAAGTCTATAAACAAACCGTCGCTCCCCACTGGCTCGACAACGAGCGCTTCTGGTATCGCAACGACCTGCCCGGCGGACGCAGGGAATTCATCCGGGTCGATGCGGCCCGGGGCGTCCGCGAGCGGGCCTTCGATCATGAGAAGCTGGCCCGGGCCCTGTCGCTCGCCTGCGGGCGCCAGGTCGAAGCGGATCGGCTGCCCTTCGATGCGATTGGCTTTACGGAGGCCGGCGCGGTGCAGTTTGCCGCCTTTGACAGGGGCTGGACGTGCGACCCGCGGACGTGGGCGATCCGGCCGACGGCGGTCGAGGAGCTGACCCTGCCGAAGCCGGCGGCAACTTCGCGGGCGGTTTCCGACGACGCGGCCCAGGAACAGACGCAGATCGCCTTTCGGAACGAGCGAACCGGGCCGATAGGGATTTTCTGGCTCAACGGCCCCCGCCGCACGCACTACGTTACACTGGAGCCCGGCAAGACGCACGTGCAGCATACCTATGTCGGCCACGCCTGGCTGGCGGCGGACCCGAACGGCTTCATGCTGGGCGTCTATACGGCGGGACCGGACCTGTCCGCGTTCGTGATCGACGAGTCGCTCAAACCTCGCCCCGAGCCGCCGGGCCGCCGGGAGGGCCAAGGCGAGCCGATCTCGCCGGACGGCCGATACCGCGCTTTCATCAGGGATCACAACCTCTATCTTCGCGAGACGGCGACAAAGGCCGAGTTTGCCCTGACGAGCGACGGGACGGAGCAGGATGCGTACGGGCCGCCGCTGCTGTGGTCGCCCGATTCGACCCGGCTGGCGGCGATGCAAACCCGTAAGGGGCAGGCACGGACGATCTGGTTCGTCGAATCCGCGCCGAAAGATCAGCTTCAGCCCCGGCTCCGGTCGCATCCCTACCTCAAGCCGGGCGACGAGATCGACGTCGCCAAACCCCGCCTGTTCGATATTCCCAACCGCCGGCCGATCCCGATTTCGGATGAGTTGTTTGCGACCCCCTGGAGCATCACCGAGCTTCACTGGTCGCCCGATTCGACCCGGCTGAGCTTTCTCTACAACCAGCGCGGCCACCAGGTGATGCGCGTGCTGAGCGTCCGCGCTGACGATGGCGCCGTACAGGCAATCGTCGATGAAAAAAGCCCCACGTTCATCGATTACGCGGGCAAACAGTTCCTCCGCTACGCGGACGACACCGACGAGATCATCTGGATGTCCGAGCGCGACGGCTGGAACCACCTCTACCTGTATGATGCGCGAACGGGCGAGGTGAAAAATCAAATCACCCGGGGCGAGTGGGTCGTGCGAAGCGTCGAGCGGGTGGACGAGGACCGGCGGCAGATCTGGTTCTGCGCGGGCGGCATCCGACCGGGGCAGGACCCCTACTACAGGCATCTTTGCCGCGTCGGTTTCGACGGCGGCGGGCTGGTCGTTCTCACCGAAGGCGACGGCGATCACGAGGTAACCTTCTCGCCGGATCGCCGGTATCTGATCGACCGCTGGTCGCGCGTGGACAAGCCGCCGGTAACCGAGCTGCGCAGCGCCGACGACGGGCGGCTGATCGGCACGCTCGAGGAGGCCGACTGGAGCGAGCTGCTCGCGACCGGCTGGCGGCCGCCCGAGCGCTTCTGCGCCAAGGGCCGCGACGGCAAAACCGACATCTACGGCATCATCATCCGACCCTCGACGTTCGACCCCAACGCCTCCTGCCCGGTGATCGAGGAGATCTACGCCGGACCGCAGGGGGCCTTCGTGCCCAAGGCCTTCGGGCTCCAGGGCCGCCAGCGCGAAATCGCCGAGTTGGGTTTCATCGTCGTGCAGATCGACGGCATGGGCACGTCGCATCGTTCCAAGGCGTTTCATGATGTCTGCTGGAAGAACCTCGGCGACTCGGGCTTCCCCGACCGCATCGCCTGGATGAAGGCGGCCGCCCGACGCTATCCGTCTATGGACCTGTCGCGCGTGGGGATCTACGGCGGCTCGGCGGGCGGGCAAAGCGCCCTGAGGGCCCTGCTGGCCTTCGGCGATTTCTACAAGGCCGCGGCGGCGGACTGCGGCTGTCACGACAACCGCATGGACAAGATCTGGTGGAACGAGCTGTGGATGGGCTGGCCCGTCGGGCCGCATTACGAGGAGCAGTCCAACGTGACCCACGCCCACAAGCTCAAAGGCAAGCTGCTGCTGACGGCGGGCGAGCTGGATGAGAACGTCGATCCCGCCTCGACGATGCAGGTGGCCGACGCCCTTATCAGGGCCGACAGGGATTTCGAGCTGCTCATCCTGCCCGGCTGCGGCCACGGCGCGGGCGAGACGCCTTACGGCAAGCGCCGCCGCATGGATTTCTTCATCCGAAGTTTGCGGGAGGGCGGGTGAGCCGGGGCTCTCACCGATGAACTTTTTCTTTTTCAAATCGCCCGTTTAGAGGGATAATAGAAAGGCCGATTTCGAATCGAAGCGGCGACCGGCGGGAACAAAACCCTTTCAGGACAATCTATGAGCGGCATTAAGGGAATACTCTTCGACATTAAGAAGTACGCCATCCACGACGGGCCGGGCATCCGGACGACCGTCTTTTTCAAGGGATGTCCCCTGCGGTGCCGCTGGTGTCACAATCCCGAGAGCTGGCGGCCCGAACCGCAGACCGGCTTTCGCAAAAGCCGCTGCATCCGGTGCGGCCGCTGCGTGTCGGCATGTCCGAACGGGGCCATCGAAATGGGCGATTCGGGCCCCGTCCTGCAAAGGGACCTGTGCCGCAGCGTGGGCGAATGCAGCCGCCGGTGTCCCTCGGGGGCCCTCGAAACCATCGGAAAGGAATGGGATGTCGAAGGGGTGATGCGCGAAATCCGCAAAGACCTCGTCTTTTACCAGGAATCCGGCGGCGGCGTTACCTTCTCCGGCGGCGAGCCCCTCGTGCAGCCCGACTTTCTGCTGGGCCTGCTGGCGGCCTGCCGGCGAGAGCAGATTCACACCGCCGTGGATACGACCTGCCACGCCCCCCGGCCGATCATGGAACGCATCGCCGATCAGGCCGACCTGCTGCTGTGCGACCTCAAGCACGTGGACAGCGAAAAGCACGAGCGGTGTACCGGCGTCGGCAACGGCCTCATCCTCGACAATCTTAAACGACTGGCCGGACGGGTCAAAATCATCATCCGAATCCCGATTATCCCCGGCTTTAATTCGACCATCGAGGAGATCGCCGCCGCCGCCGATTTTATCCAATCGCTGAAAACTGTTCAGGAAATCGGGCTTCTGCCGTATAATAGAGGCGGTCTCAATAAGGCGTCCCGGCTGTTCGGGGACTGCGATTTGATGGACGTCCCCGAGCCGCCGCCGCAGACCGTGGACCGGCTGGCGGACTTCCTGACGGCCCGCGGTTTTATCGTCAAAAAAGGCGGTTAAAGATTCCAAAGCCGTCTGAGTGCTCGGCGGCTCCGTTGAATACGGGTCCACGGTCAGGCCCGGCCCGGCCGTGGCGAAAAAACTGAATTTTCAAGAGTGCCTTTAGCTTCAGGAAATGCAGTATGAATGACAGGGTTGCCAGGCTTCGCAAACAGAGCGTTGAGACACGGCCGTTTATCTCCTCCGAGCGGGCCGAGTTGATCACCGATTTTTACGAGGACGGAGCCGCCATGCGGTACTCGCCCCCCGTGTGCCGCGCGATGGCCTTTCGCCACCTGCTGCTGAATAAGACGATCTGCATCAACGACGGCGAGCTTATCGTCGGCGAGCGCGGCCCGGCCCCCAAGGGCACGCCGACCTATCCCGAGCTGTGCTGCCACAGCCTGGAGGACTTTCGCATCATGAACGAGCGGCCGCGAACGCGGTTTCTCGTCAGCGAGGACGTCATACGCGTTTACCGCGACCGCATCATCCCCTTCTGGAAGGGCAAGACCATGCGGGAGAAGATCTTCGCCGCCATGAGCAAAGAGTGGCACGCGGCCTTCGAGGCGGGGGTGTTTACCGAGTTCATGGAGCAGCGCTCGTTCGGTCACGCCATTCTCGACGGCAAGATCTATCGAAAAGGGATGCTCGATTTCAAGGCCGACATCCGCCGCCGTCTGGACGCGCTCGACTTCCTCCATGCCCCCGAGGCCTGGGCCAAGCGCGAGGAGCTGACGGCGATGGACATCTGCATCGACGCCCTGATCGCCTTTGCCGCCCGCCATGCCGACCGGGCGATGGAGCTGGCCGCCGCCGAGACCGACCCGCAGCGCAAGGCGGAGCTGGAGACGATTGCCGCCGTCTGCCGCCATGTGCCCGCCCATGCCCCGCGCACCCTGCACGAGGCCCTGCAATACTACTGGTTCGTTCACCTGGGCGTCATCACCGAGCTCAACGTGTGGGACTCATACAACCCCGGCCGCCTCGATCAGCACCTCTACCCGTTCTATAAGAAGCAGCTCGACGAGGGCACGCTCACGCCGGAGGGGGCCAAAGAGCTGCTCCAGTGCTTCTGGATCAAGTTCAACAACCAGCCCGCCCCGCCGAAGGTCGGCATCACCGAGGAGCAGAGCGGCACCTATACGGACTTCGCCCTCATCAACGTCGGCGGCGTCCTGCCGCAAAACGGGGCCGACGCCGTCAACGAGATGTCCTACCTGATCCTCGACGTCATCCGCGAGATGCGGCTGGTGCAGCCCAGCGGCTGCATCCAGATCAGCAGCAAGAACCCGGACCGGTTTCTGCGCTGCGCCTGCGAGGTGATCCGCACGGGCTTCGGTCAGCCGTCCGTCTTCAATACCGACGTCATCATCCGCGAGATGCTTCACGACGGCAAGACCATGGCCGACGCCCGCGAGGGCGGCCCCAGCGGCTGCGTCGAGGTCAGCGCCTTCGGCAAGGAAAGCTGCACGCTGACGGGCTACTGCAACTGGCCCAAGATCTTCGAGCTGGCCCTCAACGACGGCGTGGACCCCCGCACCGGCAAACAGATCGGCCCCCGCACCGGCGACCCGAGGCGGTTCGGCTCGTTCGAGGAGCTCTTCGAGGCCTGGCGCCGGCAGCTTGAATATTTCATCGATATCAAGATCGCGGGCAACCATATCATCGAGCGGCTCTACAGGTTCCTGCCGGCCCCGTTCATGTCCGTCCTCGTCGATGACTGCATCGCCAGGGGCAAAGACTATCACGACGGCGGCCCGCGTTACAACACGACCTATATCCAGGGGGTCGGGCTGGGGACGCTGACCGATGCGATGACGGCCGTCAAATACCACGTGTACGACCGCCGGACGCTCTCGATGGAGGCGCTGCTGGAGGCGCTGGCCGCCGATTTCGAGGACCGCGAGGCGCTTCGACAGATGCTGATGCATCGAACGCCCCGCTACGGTCAGGACGACGACTGCGCCGACCGGATCGCGCAGGAGATCTTCGAGGCCTACTTCCGCGCCGTCAACGGCCGGCCCAACACCAAGGGCGGCAAGTACCGCATCAACCTCCTGCCGACGACGGTGCACATCTATTTCGGCGCGGTAACCGGGGCACTGCCGCACGGCCGCCGGGCAGGCGTGCCCCTCTCCGAAGGCATCTCGCCCACCCAGGGCACCGAGAGCGGCGGACCGACCGCCGTCATCAAGTCCGCCTCTAAGATCGACCACAGCCGCACCGGCGGAACGCTGCTGAATATGAAGTTCAACCCGCAGATCCTTGAGGGTGAAGGGCTCGATAAGCTGGTCTCGCTCATCCGCAGCTATTTCCGGCTCGACGGCCACCACATCCAGTTCAACGTGGTCAACGCCGAGACCCTGCGAGAGGCGCAGCGGCATCCGGAGGAAAACCGCGACCTCATCGTCCGGGTCGCCGGCTACAGCGACTACTTCGTCGATCTCGGCCCCGATCTCCAGAACGAGATCATCTCCCGAACGGAGATGAAGTCGATATAAGCTGACACAAAACAAAGAAAGGCATTTTATTGGTCTTTGAATAAAGCGCTTCTTCAAAAAAATTTGTGGGTTACTTCCGGTTCGGGAAGTGCTCCTAAGTTGTGAAACAGGGCCAATTCCAGCGTTTTGAAGCGTTTGAAGCCGTATGCTTTTCTGGTGGCCACTTTCGCTTTGGCATTTAAGCCCTCGACGATCCCGCTGGAGAATTCCTTTTTCGCCCGGAACCAGTTGACGATCAGCTCCCGATGCCGACGCAGCATGCGGGCGACTTTCTTCATCGGTTCAATCCGGGATCGCATCACACGCGTACACCAGCGGTCCAGGAAGACACCGGCCCAATACGGACTGCAATAGTCCCAAAAAGACTGGAAGTCCTCCTTGAGCAAATAACTGCGG
>JBNRMP010000035.1:0-16631 GCA_050309685.1 Anaerohalosphaeraceae bacterium | reverse complement strand
AACGGCAGTCTCCTGTGTAAAAGAGCATGTTCCAACCCTTTTATCGAAGAGAGTGCCGTTTTTTATTGAAAAAATCACCATCATCGTCCAAAATCCCACGCTAAAAAGTCAGTCAACTTGAGTAAATTTCTTTACATTGTTTAAAAGTTTTGACAATCCAGATTTTTTTAACACTTCTATATTATGTGTAAAAGATGTTTTTTTCGACAACTCTCGTGTTGGAATTACAATCCAACGATGGCATTTTGCATCTCTATATTGTGCATCAAACCATGCACATGACTTATTCATTTGCACTGCCTCAGACTCATTGATAGTGGATCTATCTTGAGCTACTTCACTTTTACATTCTACAAGAAGATACTCGTTTTCACGAAGTCCCCATAAATTATCAGGCCCTTCTTTCCATTCCTTCTCAGGACGTTGAGCATTAAATCCAAGCAGGCATCCCAATTGGTTAAAAGCATCTTCTTTGTAGAATCTGTGTCAATCCGTGCAAATTTTATCCTGCCGGCCTGCCCTTCGTAGCATCAGCGAAGAAGGGAGTTTTAGCGTAGTAGGACTGGTATTAAAAAATTCGTTTCAAATAGCCGGGAAGTTCATTTTCACCTTCTTGCAGCCGTCTTCTCCCACTCCCTTGCTCACGCCGCTAGTCCCAGTGTAACTTTCACACCTTCAAACTTTCGCACTTTCAAACCGCTCATTGCCCAATCAAAGAACTGTCTCTGTCAAATAGCCGGGAAATTTCCTCCATAATCTACCCTGAAACAACCTACATTTCAACCAAATTCCACAAAAATTGTTGATTAATATACAATTTGGAATAGACAATATATAATATAATCCGTTTCATAATCCCTGATCAGTAATAAATTAACTCCCCTGTGTCCTCTGTGGCAAAAAATAAATTTTAGAAATTGTTTGCAAAATATAAAACATCAGCTATTATCATACAGAGGCCCCTCTGACCCCACAGGGCAGCCGGCGGAAGGAAGGGCACTGAAGGAAGGCTTGTCGCGTCGAAGCTGACAAGCGAAGACGGAAGGAGGAAAGAAATGAAAGCGACACCGAATAGTTACATCAGTCAAGTAGTTACCCCGCCTTCGAAGAGCTCGACAATCCGCAGCGGCTATCGTCTGCGGCCCGGCGTCAAAACGGCAAAATTGGGCGCCTTTGTGGTGCATTTCGACGCCTTTTTGGCACTTTTGGGCGCTTTTTTAGCGCGCTTTGGCGTCGTTTGGGCGCGCTTTGGCATCAGTATTTTACCCTATATGCACCCCCAAAAACCGCGTTTTCAGCCCATTTTTCATGTTTTACCCTTAATTTTTGATTTTTTTCTTTCCCCTTTCCCCCTCCCCCCTCCCCGTCCCCGCTTCACACCGCGTCGATGAGGTTTCTTCTGGCCGTGAGGCAGTGTTCCTCGAAGAAGTCCTGCCCCTTCTCTCTTCTTCTCCGGCTCCCTTACACCCTCATTTCCCTCTTAGTGATATCCAGTTCCATGAAATCCGCGGTTCCTTAAACTCTCGAAAACGGCTCTCGAAGTTCCTGAACGGTCCTGAAGATCGCCGAAATTTTCGAGTCCTCCACGTTCTCATCCATATTGATGCAGCAGACGCCCGTCAGTTCCGGCCGGCCCGATTCGCGGACCAGGCGGCCGATCGTATCGTGAATCTCCTGCTCGCTCTGCCGGAGGATCTCGACGGGCGAGAGGCGGATATTCAGGAACGTATCGGGCAGATGCTCGCGCAGCGTCTTTACGTCGCTTCCCCAGCCGACGTCGAGGAAGTCCAGATGCGGAATTTGGGCGTAGGAGGCCGCGAAACGGTGGGCGTCGGGGCCGCAGTGGTGAATGCCGTACGGCCGCATGATCCGGCTCCACCGGATATCAATCGGCAGCAGAAACCGGCGGTAGTCCTCTTCCGAAATCATCGTGTGAGTGCATTCGGAGTGCAGGAAGACCGGTTTGTTCAACTCGCCGACGACACGGTTGACCGAGATGCTGGTGCTGCCGGTCCGCTTGTAAATGTACGATGTAAATTCCGAGAGAATCCGTTCGAGTGCGCCGAAAAATTCATGCACCCGGTCAGGCCGGTCAAACATATCCGTAAAGAGGGACTGGCCGCGAAGGTCCAGCCCGAAATTCAGCACGCCGCTCCAGTTCACATCGCCCGTCAGGTAGCCGTACTGCGTTTTGAGCGATTCCAGCATCCGTTCAAACCGCCTGAACGCCGGGCTTTCGAATGCAGCGTCGGGATCGATTGACAGGTCCTCCCGCCCTGCCGGAACGACCTTCGGCGGAGCGTCCTGACGGTAATCGACCCGGCAGCCCGCCATCTCCTGGACCATGAAACCGGCCGCCAGATGGATCGCCCCGATGACCGGTTTGCTCTCGGGATTTTTTTGCCCCAGCCCAAACTCTCCCCAACGCCGGTAAAGCGTCTGCTCCATCGTCCGCTCCGCCTCGACCCGCTTGAGCGGGTGATAAAAAAAATCCTCGTCGAAGCTGATGCCCGCGTGCCGGTTCCACCAGGAGGGCGAGAGCACGATATCGACGGGCAGTATCGGACCGGCGTTATCCTGTATGTGTTTGCCTTGAGTCGCCATGCGTTTTTCCTCTCTTTGTAACCCTTCAGCCGTTTGCAGAAGCAAACTGCGGGACAAGCCCGGAATGGCAGCACGTCGCCCGCATACGGCTCAAATTTACCTGCAACTACTATATCAAATGTGCAGGCAATTACACGAATTTCCATCCATTTTTTCTGAGAATTCATTTGTTTTGAGAGCACATACAGATAGAATCAGGGGCGTTGCATGAACTCTTCCTTTGTCGGGTTATCCCGACAGCAGCGACGGTTAATCATGAAACAATCATTCGATCAAAACAAGGCGGACTCGCAGGCCACGCAGATTGAGCCCATACGGCCTGCCGACTTTGACTTCGACGCCTATGCGGAGTACGAGGCCGCCCTGCTGCCTCGGTGCCGACGTTTTTGGGAAGGCCGCGACGGCGTTTTGGTTTATCGCCGGATGCGGGCGGCGGAGGTTTTTTCGTGCGGCTGCAAGGATATGGAGCGTTCGCTGGCGCTTCAGCTCGGGGCGCTGCAGAAAAGCATGGAGTACCGGGCGGATGTCCCCAACTTTCTGGAGCCGTGGTACGGCATCGGCGCCGTCGCCTCGTCATTCGGGATCGACTACACCTGGCATGAGGGTCAGGCCCCGGCTTTTGCGCCGAAGTTTTCGAGCATTCAAGAGGCCCTTGAGGCCCCGGTTGTCCCCGTGAAGGATACGCCCATCGGGCGCCATACCCTCGACATGATCGAGTTTTTTTTGGAGGAGACCGGGGGGCGCGTTCCCATTTCCCTGTGCGATGTTCAGTCGCCTTTTAACACGGCCGCCATGATGGTTGACATGAACGCCCTTTTCACGGCTTTTTATGACGGGCCGGATCAGGTTGTCGAGCTTCTGGATCGGATTGCGCAGCTTCTGATCGACTTTACGCATGAGCAGATCAGCCGCATCGGGGAGCCGCTGGTTTGGCCGGGACACGGCTTCGCCTCGTCCCGTGTCTTCGAGGGGCTCGGGATGAGCGATGACTATTCGATCCTGGTCTCGGCGGATCAGTACCGCCGGTTTGCGGCGCCGGCGCTGGTCCGGGCGGCGGCGGATTTTAACGGCCCCGTTTTTCATTCCTGCGGCAACTGGTCTTCGCCGGCGTCCGTGATCCGGCAAATCCCCGGGCTTCGCATGGTTGACGGGGCCTTCGGGCCTCAAACGGATCCGTCCCCCAACGAGGCCCGCGTTTTTCCGGAGCTATTTGCGAATTCGGGGATCGTTGTCAACGCCCGGATCGTGGGGGATTCTTCGGCGGTCGCGGAAGAGATCAAAAAACTCCGGGCGCCGGGCATGAAGCTGATCGCCGTTACGTACTGCGAGGATGTCGAGGATCAGCGGCGCGCTTATGAAACGATTCATGAGATTTGCCGGTAACCGATGATTGGCAGGGTTTAGCGAATGTTTGGATTGCAATGGATCGATATCGCCGTCATTGTGCTGTATTTCGGCGTGGTTATCGCGATGGGGGTCTGGGCGTCGCGCCGGATCAGAAACCAGGAGGACTATTTTCTGGCCGGGCGGCGATTCGGCAAATTTATCCAGACGTTTGCGGCGTTCGGCCAGAGCACCTCGGCCGATAACGTCGTAGGGGTGACCACAACGACCTTCAGCAACGGGATCGCGGGGGTGTGGAGTTCGCTGCTGTACCTGCTTGCCACGCCGCTGTACTGGATGGTGATGCCCTGGATGCGGCGGCTGCGGCTGATTACGCTGGGGGACTTCTTCGAGGAACGGTACGGATCCAAGCTCATGGCGGGGGTTTACGCCGTGATCGGGGCTATCGGCATGATGACCATTATCGCCGTGGGATTCGCCGCGATGACGCTGACGATTACGGCCCTGACGCCGAAAGACGCGGAACAGTACACGGTCGAGGAAAGGGCGGAATATGAGCGGTCTCTCTCTTGGGAACAACTGGAGGCCCGCCGCCCGGATTCGCTGACCCTGCAGGAGAGCCGGACGCTGGAACAGCTTCGCCTCGAAAAGCCGCGGAAGACGTTTTCTCACATGAATCCGGACGTTCTGATTTGGGTGGTCTGCGGCATCGTCCTGATCTACGCGGCGGCCGGCGGGCTGGAGGCCGCGTTTCTGACCGACACCCTTCAGGGGATTTTCATCATCCTCCTGACGCTGCTGCTGTTTCCGTTTGCGTTCCATAAAATCAATGCGAACTTCGGCGGATCGGGCGTCATGGACGCGCTGCGGACGATGCACGAGCGACTGCCTCAATCCTACCTGGAGCTTTTCGGTTCGCCCGTCACCCAGGATTTTACGTGGTACTATATCGCCGCGCTGACGCTGATGGCAACCGTCAACGTCGTCATCCAGCCCAATTCTCTTATCGCCGCCGGCTCGGCCAGGGGCGAATACGAGAGCCGGTTCGGTTTTGTGACCGGCAGTTACATGAAGCGGTTTTGCACAGTCCTGTGGGGCTTTTTCGCCCTGCTGACGGTTGTCCTTTATCATGACGCGGTTCAGAATCCGGACCTGGTGTGGGGGTATGCCGCGCGGGATCTGCTGGGGCCCATGAACCGGGGGCTGGTCGGCTTGATGATCGCCTGCCTGATGGCGGCCCTGATGAGTACGGCGGACTGCCTGATGATTACCGGTTCGAGTCTGATTACCCATAATATCTACCGGCTTCTGGTCCCGGGCCGCCCGGAACAGCATTATGTGCGGATCGGCCGGATCGCGGGGGCCGTCGTCATCATCGGGGGGGCGCTGATCGCCACCCGGTTTGATACCATTCTGCAACTGCTTAAGCTCTGGTGGGAACTGAACGTCATGGTCGCCGCGGCGTTCTGGCTGGGCATGAAATGGCGTCGGGCAACCCGCCCGGCGGCCTGGTGTTCGATCGGGCTGACCAGCGTGCTGTTTTTCATTTTGCCGATCCTGGCGCCGACCGTTATGCCGTCTTTGAAATCGTCGGAGTCCTTTTTAAAACTGACGCAGCGGCGAGAGGTTGTCCGCCAATACACGGCCGGCCCCATGGAGGTTATGCAGCGGCAGCGGGAAATCGAGCAATGGAAGATCGACCATCCCGGAGATGGGGAAGATTCCGCTATGCCCCGGCCGCTGCAGGCGGGAGAGACCTATGAAAAGGTCTATGTTCTTCCCGGTCAGCCGATTTTCTGGACGAAGGGCATTAAGACGGACCCGGCAGGGAATCGTTACGGCAGCGGGATGCTCAGCTTAGAGCTGGTTGTGCTGGACAAAATAGGGTTTGATCTCCGGAAAAATCCCTATGCGCTGAACGAAACAATCCGGATTCTTATTCGCACGCTGACGCCCTTTGCCGTACTGATTATCGTTTCGTTTCTGACCCGGCGGGACGATAAGAGCCGGCTGGACCGCTTTTATGTGAAGATGCGAACCGTCGTCCACCCCGATCCGCAGGAGGATGCGCGGCAGATGGCACTGTCCTATGCCGATCCCGACCGTTTTATGGAGTGTAAACTGCGGCCGCAATCCGATTGGGAATTTTATAAGTGGGACAGGACCGATATTGTCGGCTTTGTTGTCTCGGCCGTCATCGCCGTTCTGGTAGTGCTTTTTCTGATGGGCCTGATGCGCATAGGAGCGTGAGTATCCGTTCAATAAAGGCCGTTGGGGCGACCTTGGCTGCGAGCTGTAATTCATTGCTGTTACAGCACTTACATCACCGGCCAAATCGATGAGCCGTTCGGTCCGGGAAATTTCTCATACCTCGGAGAAAAACCTTTGACCCGTGGATATACATTGATTATTATTGAAGCGTAATCAATCCCCCATGGTTTTTCGATCAAAGTTGCGGATTCGCTTCGGAAGGCAATGGAAACGTGAAAAATCGTATCAGGGAACTTGAGGATATCGCCCGAGAGATTCGGATCGATGTCGTTACCATGATCCACCGGGCCGGTGACGGTCACCCGGGGGCCTCCCTCTCCGCAACCGACCTGATTACCGCCCTGTATTTCGAGGTTATGAACATCGATCCGGCCGATCCCCAAAAGGCGGACCGGGACCGTTTTATCCTGTCGAAGGGGCACGCCTGCCCCGCCCTCTATGCAGCACTGGCACGCAAAGGATACTTCTCCCGCGATGAACTGCCGGGGCTGCGCAGTCTTGAGTCCCGACTGCAGGGCCATCCGGATATGAATAAGATCCCCGGGGTTGACTGCACCTCCGGTTCGCTGGGCAACGGCGTCTCCATCGGGCTTGGCATGGTTCTGGCAAGCCGTCTGACGGGCCACGATTACTTTACCTATGTCATTACCGGCGACGGCGAGATCCAGGAGGGGGTTGTCTGGGAGGCGGCGATGGCGGCGGGCAAGTACAAGGCGGGCCGACTGATCGTGTTCGTGGACAACAACGGCATCCAGAGCGGCGGCGCGGTGGATGAGGTCAGCGGCCTCTATCCCATCCGGCTCAAGTGGGAGGCCTTCGGCTGGCATTGTCAGGAGATCGACGGGCATGACTTCGAGCAGATTCTCGACGCGGTTGAAAAGGCCAAGGCCTGTACGGATCGGCCGTCATTGATCCAGGCCCACACCGTCAAAGGGAAAGGCGTTCCCTTCATGGTAGGCGACAATTCATGGCACAAGCGCGTCCCCACCGCCGAAGAATACCGGGAGGCCATGCGTGCCCTGGGAGGGCCCTGCCCGTGAGCGCCCTCGGAAATACGCGTGTCGCGTTCATCGAAACCCTGGCGGAACTGGCAGAGGAGGACCCGAGGGCGATTTTGGTCTGCGCCGATTCGGTGCTGGTGGTCAAGGGCAAAGACTTCGCCAAAAAATATCCGGAGCACTTCATCGACGTAGGCATTGCCGAACAAAACGCGGTGGGCTGCGCCGCGGGCCTGGCGACCTGCGGGCTGATTCCCTTTGTCGCGACCTACGCCGGTTTTATCACCATGCGGGCCTGCGAACAGGTGCGGACCTTTGTGGCCTATCCGGGCCTCAACGTCAAGCTAGTCGGGGCCAACGGCGGCATCAGCGCGGGGGAGCGTGAAGGCGTAACGCACCAGTTCTTCGAGGATTTGGGCATCATGCGCACGATTCCCGGCATTACCGTCGTGGTCCCGGCGGACGCGGATCAGGTCCGTCATGCCACGCGAGCTATTTACAAAGTCAAGGGGCCGGCCTATCTGCGGATCGGCAGCGGGCGCGACCCCATCGCGGACTGCGAAAACGTCCCCTTCGAACTGGGCAAAATCCGTATCCTGGCCGAACACGGCAGGGACATCGTCCTGTTCGCCAACGGCTTTGTGGTCAATCGGGCCCTGCTGGCGGCCGAAGCGCTGAGCCGGGAAGGCATTAAGGCCACGGTGGCGGATGTGCATACCCTCAAGCCCCTCGACCGGGAGGGGATTACCGCCCTTTTGGAGCAAACCGGCGCTGCCGTCACGGTTGAGGATCACAACATCATCGGCGGGCTGGGCAGCGCGGTTGCCGAACTGAGCGTCGAAGCGTGCCCGGTTCCCATGAAACGGGTGGGGCTGCGGGACTGCTATCCCCGTTCGGGCACACCCGACGCCCTGCTGGACTGCTACCGGATCGGCACAGCCGATATTGTCAGCGCCGCCCGCGACGCCCTGAAGAGGAAAAACACATGAAGAAGAAACGGTTGACATTCATTCACACCTCGAGCGTCATGATCCCGGTGTTCGGCGAGCTGTGCCGGGAGCTGCTGTCCGGCATCGAGGCGATCCACATGGTCGATGAAAGTCTGCTAAAGGACATTCTCAACAACGGCCGCCTGACCAAATCGACGGCCTGCCGCGTCGTAAGCCATATCCTGTCGGCCGACGCCGCGGGGACGGACGCCATCCTGGTGACCTGCTCCTCCATCGGCAAAGCGGCGGAATTGGGGCGCGAGCTGGCTGAGTCCCTCGTGATGCGGGTGGATGAGCCCATGGCGAGGAAGGCCATCGGGATGGGCAGGCGGATCGGCGTGATTGCCACCCTGCCGTCCACTTTGGACCCCACCGTGGAGCTTCTCCGCCGGCAGGGAACCGAAGCCCTCGAGGTTACGGCAAAACTGTGCGAAGGGGCCTTCGAAGCGGTGATTTCGGGCGATGCGGCCACGCACGATCGCATCGTGACGGAAGGCATCCTCGAACTGGCCGGCCGGGTCGATGTGATCGTCCTGGCCCAGGCCTCCATGGCGCGCGTGGTCAGCGCCCTTTCCGCGGAGCGAATAACGGCGCCGGTGCTCTCCAGCCCCCGACCGGCCATAGAGCACCTGGCATCCGTATTGTTGAATGTTGAATGAATCAAGAGACAAAACGGCCTTGCAGGAAAATTTAAACTGTCGCCCCTTCGGGGCTGAAATAATGTTGAGGTTCCGCTTTCCGGGGGCTGACGCCCCCGGCTAAGGAACTGTCGGCCCCTTCGGGGCCTGTGGAAATGAGGTTTTTTACAAAGCAGGTCGGGAGCATTTATTGATCTTTCAAAAGATAAAGAACTATTTTCCGTTTTGTCACCCCCGCGCAGGCGGGGGTCCGGATGCTACGAAACGCCTGGACTTGCGCCTTCGCGGGAATGACAAAAAGAAGGAATTTGTTCTTATTCAGTTTTCAATAAATGAGGACCGATACGCAGAATCGCTTGCCGGGACAAGGATTGCTGCTGCAAAAGGAGTAACGTTTCGCGTTCCCGATGAGGTCGGCGCGGACGTACGATTTTAAGAGTTTGAGGAGAGGTCATGGCACAACCGATAAGGTCTGCTGTTTTTAAAGTCGCCCTGGGGCTATCCGCGCTTTGCCTTCTCGGTGTGCCGGTTTTTGGAGCGGTCATCCGGATTCCCGTCGTCGCCTGCATCCTGGCAACGGCCTGCCCCATTCTCCTGGCGGCGGGCCTGTCCGGCACGGCTTTAAAAAGTTATCGGTACACGGTCTGCATCATCGCCGCGGTCACGGCGGCCATGTGTTTTCCGGAACGGTTTCTCCATATCGGTGATTTCAACCTGCGCAACCCCCATCTGATTATGCTGGTGGTGCAGTTGGTGATGTTCGGCATGGGCACGCAGATGAGCGTCAAGGATTTTCTCGGGGTCGCCCAAATGCCCAAGGCCGTCATCATCGGGATGGCCTGCCAGTTCACCATCATGCCCCTGGTCGGCTTTGCGCTGGCCAAAGCCCTGGACTTTCCCCCTGAGATCGGGGCGGGAATCATCCTCATCGGCTCATGCTCCAGCGGGCTGGCCTCCAACGTCATGGTTTATATCGCGGGCGCCAACCTGGCCCTGTCGGTGACCCTGACCGCCGTGGCCCAACTGCTGGCGCCTCTGCTTACCCCGATGTGGATGAAGCTGCTGGCCGGGGAAATGGTGGAGGTTCAGTTCTGGGGAATGATGAAAGAGATCATCCTGATGGTGCTGCTCCCCATCATCGTGGCCCTGATCTACAATGCCCTGCGAAAAGACCGTCTCCGGCGTCTCCACCGGCTGATGCCGGCTTTGTCCATGGCGGGGATTATCTACTTTACCCTCGTGACGACCGCCGCGGGGCGCGATCATCTGCTCCAAATCGGGGCGCTGCTGTTTATCGCGGCGATTCTGCATAACGGTCTCGGCTACGTTCTTGGCTACTGGGCGACGCGTCTGTGCGGTCTGGACCGGGATTCCTGCCGCACGATTGCGATTGAGGTCGGTCTGCAAAACGGCGGGATGGCCTCCGGCCTGGCGGGCGTCATGGGGAAGCTGGCCACCGTGGGACTGGCGGCGGCGATTTTCAGCCCCTGGATGAACATCTCCGGTTCGCTACTGGCCAATTACTGGCGCAAGACCTCTGCGGCGCGGCAGGACGATCACCCCTTAACGCAGCGGCCCCCGGCCCTGTCCAGGAGCGTATGAACATGGAAAGAATCATCGTTTTGCGTCAGCCCCAAAAGCTGGTTTTCGGCAACGGCTGCAGTGAGCAGGTCGTCGAGGATCTCGTGCAGGCGGGCCTCGACAGGGTGCTGATCGTAACGTCCGGCCCCGTGGTCCCGCCGGCCGAGCCGCTGGCCGACCGGCTGAGAGGCAACGGGCGGGCGGTTCGGATATGGCAGGCCGACGACGGCGAGCCGACCATCGAGATGCTGGAGGCCGGGTTAGAGGTCTTTCGCGGGTTTGGGGCGGATGCCGTTATCGGGCTGGGCGGCGGCAGCGTGCTGGACCTGGCGAAACTCATCGCCGCCCTGGGGGACGGCCGGCAGAGGATCGGCGATGTCTTCGGGATCGATAAGCTGCACGGACGAAGCGTCCGGCTTGCCTGTCTGCCCTCAACGGCGGGCACGGGCAGCGAGGTTTCGCCCAACGCCATCCTCTTCGATCCTTCGGACCGGTCCAAGAAAGGCGTCGTCAGCAAATATCTTGTCGCGGATGCGGCGTATGTCGATCCGCTGCTGACCCGGACGGTTCCGCCCGCTGTGACGGCCGCGACCGGCATGGATGCGCTGGTTCACTGCATCGAGGCCTGCGCGAATCGCTTTGCCCACGCGATCACGGATCATTACGCGCTGGCGGGCATCCGGCTGATTGCCGCCAATCTGAAAAAGGCCTGCGTCAACGGCTCGGACCCGGAGGCCCGGACGAACCTGGCCCTGGGCAGCATGTACGGCGGGCTTTGCCTGGGACCGGTGAATACGGGGGCGGTCCATGCACTGGCGTATCCCCTCGGGGGGAAGTATCGCATCCCGCACGGAGTCTCCAATGCGGTTCTTCTGCGGCCTGTGATGGAGTATAATATGCCGGCGGACCCGAAAAAATATGCCGCAATCGCCGAGGCGCTGGGCGCCCAAAAGGGAGGCGACGATATGGAAACGGCCGGGCGCGGGCTGGATATCATCGGCTCGCTGTCGGATCAGTGCGGGCTGCCCTCGACGCTCTCCGAGCTGCGGATTCCCCGCGAGGACCTTGAGGAGATGGCCCGGTCGGCGATGACGGTCACGCGGCTTTTGAAAAACAATCCACGCGAAATGACGTATCCGGATGCGTTAACCATTTACAGGAGTGCATGGTAGCATGTCAGAGAATATAAAATGTCAGGGCGTTATCGTCCCGCTTGCGACCCCTTTTACGCCGGAAGGACAAATCGACGCGGACGGCGTTTGCCGGCTGATCGATCACCTAATCGCGGGGGGCGTCGAGGGCATCTTTGTCCTGGGGACGACCGGGGAGGCCCCCTCGATACCGGCGGTTGAAAAAATCAAACTGGTTGAGATCGCGGTCGAACACACGAAAAACAGGGCGACCGTTTACGCGGGCATATCGAGCAACTGTTTCCATGAATCGGTCACGATGGGCAATTGCTTTATGGACCTCGGGGCCGATGTGCTGGCGGCCCACCCCCCCTGCTATTATCCGCTTGGGGACGAGGAGCTTTTGCGGTATTTTATGAACCTGGCGGACGACGTTGACGGTCCGCTGATGCTCTACAATATTCCCGCTACGACGAAACTGTCCCTTTCCATCGACACGGCCGAGCAACTGAGCCGCCATGAACGGATCATCGGTCTGAAGGATTCCGAGAATACCCCCGGGCGGCTGGAGGCCGCGATGGAAAGATTTGCCGGCCAAAGCGATTTTTCCTATGTGGTCGGCTGCGCAGCGCTTTCGGCCAAAGGGCTGGCGCTGGGAGCGGCGGGAATCGTTCCCAGCGGCGCGAACCTGTATCCCCGTCTTTATCACTCGCTGTTCGAAGCGGCCCGCGACGGCGATGAGCCCGCCGCCGATAAACTCCAGCAGCAGACCGACCGGGCCTCGGCGGTCTATCAGGGGAACAGGACCCTGGGCCAGTCGCTGGCGGCCCTGAAGGCGGCCCTGCATATTTTGGGCGTGTGCGGACCGACGGTTCTGCCTCCTCTTGAAACCCTTGGCGAGGAGGACATCGCCGAACTGCGAAAGCAGATGGCCGCCGCTCCTCCATCGGCCGCTTCGCATGACTCGAAGACCTCAAAGGAATCCTGAAGATGACTGAATCAAGACCGATCCTGGGAATCACGATGGGAGACCCGGCGGGCGTCGGCCCGGAGATCGCGGTCCGCGCGCTGGCCCATCCGGATGTGTATCGAATCGCCAGACCGGTGATCGTGGGCGATGCGGCGGTCCTGGCCAGGGCGGCCGAGATTGCCGGCGTCAGCATTAAAATAAAGGCGGTTTCCCGAATCAGCGACTCAAGCTTCGAATACGCAACGGCGGATGTCCTGGACCTGAAGAACGTGGATATGGGGGCGCTGGAGTACGGGAAGGTCTCGCCGATGGCGGGCAAAGCGGCCTTCGAGGCCGTCGTCAGGGCGATTACGCTCGCGATGGAGGGCCAAATCGATGCCGCGGTGACCGGCCCCATTAACAAGGAAGCCCTGAACCGGGCGGGATACGCGTATTCGGGCCATACCGAAATATTTGCCGAATATACAAAAACCCAACGGTATGCGATGCTGCTTGTCGAGGGTGCGATGCGGGTCGTGCATGTTTCCACGCACGTCTCGCTCCGACGCGCGTGCGAGCTGGTCCGGCAGGAGAGGGTTCTGGAGGTGATCCGGCTGGCCGATGATGTGTGCCGGAGGCTGGGAATCGCCGAGCCGGCCGTCGGCGTCGCGGGCCTGAATCCGCATTGCGGCGAGGGAGGGCTGTTCGGCGACGAGGAGGTGAAGGAAATCATCCCGGCCATTGAAAGGGCCCGGTCGCTCGGGATCCGGGCTGACGGCCCCGTCCCGGCGGACACCCTCTTCTCCAAGGTCAAAGGCGGACAGTACGATATCGCCGTGGCGATGTATCACGACCAGGGACATATTCCCGTCAAGGTGACGGGGTTTGTTTTCGACCCTCAGACCGGAAAGTGGGGATCGGTCAGAGGGGTCAATATTACGCTGGGACTGCCGATCATTCGAACGTCCGTGGATCACGGCACCGCCTTCGACCAGGCGGGCAAGGGGACGGCCAACGAGGAAAGCATGATCCACGCCATCGAATACGCCGTCCGACTGGCGTCCCGTCGTTCCTTAGAATAAACACGTTCCCGTCTGTCGTCCCTGCGAAAGCGGGGGCCGGAGGAAGTTTGATGCCGGACGTTTTATGATCGTGGTGATCGCAGATGATTTAACGGGGGCCGCGGAGATCGGGGGGATCGGCCTTGCCCATGGCCTGAAGGCGGAGCTTCAGAGGCGGTTTTGCCCTGAGAGCAGCGCGGCGTTATTAATCATTGACACCGACAGCCGGTCTCTGCCGCCCGAAGAGGCGGGAGTGGTCATGCGCGGTCTTGTCCGCCGCCTGAAGGAGTCCGGCCTGCCGGTTGGCCGGATGATCTATAAGAAGACCGACTCGGTGCTTCGCGGGCCGGTGGCCGCGGAGCTGGAGGCCCTGCGGGAGGTGTGGGGAGCGGCGAGGGTTTTACTCGTTCCGGCCAATCCCTCCAAGGGAAGGACTATCCATAACGGCCGTTACTTCATCCATGGAAGGCCGCTGAGTGAGACCGATTTTGCCAACGATCCTGAATATCCCGCCGTTACTTCTGATGTTCTCCGACTGCCGGCGATGGCGGGTTCGGGGCAGGTCCATCTTCTGAAATGCGGGCAGGCGCTCCCCGGCGAAGGACTCATGATCGGAGAGGCCTCGACCGCGGAGGACCTCTCTCGCTGGGCGGGGTCAACGGACCGGCGGACCATCCCGGCCGGGGCGGGCGAGTTCTTCGAAGCGATTCTCCGGGAGAGGGGACTTTCCGCCCAAACGGCGGCTGACGAAAAAGAGTTCCGGCTTGAGGACAAGGCATTGCTGGTCTGCGGCAGCAGTTCGGATGCCAGCCGCCGGACCCTGAGAAATGCCCGGCGTCTCGGAATACGAATCTGCAGGATGCCGGAGGAGCTCTTCGGGTCCGACGGTTTCGAAGAGATATTTGTGCGGCAATGGTGCGATGAGATAACCGGATGCCTTGAAGACAGCCGCCGCGCCATCATGGCCGTCGATCGCGAGGCGGTCCCCAACGCCGCCTTTGCCGGGCGTCTTTGCGGTCTGACGGCAAAGACGGTTTCGGCCGTATTCCGCGAGATTCCCTTGAAGGAATTATTCGTGGAAGGAGGCGCAACGGCCTCCCGCATCGCCGCCTGTCTGGGGTGGAGCCGGTTTGAGCCCTGCGAGCAATCGGGGCCCGGCGTCGTCAGGATGAAAGTCATGGAAAGCGACCGGGTCTGCCTGACTCTAAAGCCGGGCAGCTACCCCTGGCCTGAAAACATTCGAAACCTATTTTTGAAAGGGAGTTGCCGTGCCGACTGAAACGCTTCACTGGATGGACTGGGCGATCATCGTCTTATACGTCGGATTGATCGCTTACCTGGGCAAACGATTCTCCGAAAAAAACCAGTCCACGGCGGGCTATTTTGTCGGCAGCCGGTCCGTTCCCGCCTGGGCGATCGGCATGTCCGTCCTGGCGACCCTCATCAGCAGCGTGACGTTCCTGGCGTATCCCGGCCAGGGATTCAGCGGCAACTGGATCCTCCTGGTGCAGGGGCTGGCGGTGCCGATCACCCTGCTGACGTCCGTCTGGTTTATCGTCCCCCTGTACCGCCGGTTCATCGGGCTCAGCGCCTATGAATACTTTGAAAAACGCTTCGGATTTTTCGCCCGCCTGTACAGTTCCCTGGGCTTTGTCATGATGCACTTCACGAAAATGGGAACCGTTTTTTACCTGCTCGCCCTGGCGCTGGCCTCGATGACGGGGCAGAACACCTATTACATCGTCCTGGTTGTCGGCGTCGTGACGGTTCTCTATACCTGGGCGGGAGGCATTGAGGGCGTGATCTGGATGGACGTCATCCAGGGCTTTATCCTTGTGGCGGGAGGGCTTGCCAGTTGCGCCATCCTGCTGATGAAAGCGGCGCAAGGGCCTGCCCAGGCGTTTCAAACGGCCTGGGTCAGCGGCAAGATGAACATCGGCGATTTCAGTTGGGATTTCACCCGGCTTACGTTTTTCGTCATGTTCATCAACGGGGTGTTCTACGCCATTCAAAAATACGGCACCGATCAGACCATCGTGCAGCGGTTCCTGGTCGCCGGGACCGACAAGAAAGCCATCCGGGCGGCCCTGATGGGAACCCTCCTGTGCGTGCCGGTCTGGACATTGTTCATTTTTATCGGCACCCTGCTGTGGGTCTTCTATCGCATGACGCCGGGGCTGCTGCCCGAGGGCATTGCCGGCGACCAGGTCTTCCCGTATTTTATCATGACGCAGATTCCGGCCGGCTTAACGGGGCTGATCGTCGCGGCCCTGTTCTCGGCGGCCATGTCCAGCCTCGATTCGGATTTGAATTGCCTGGCGGCCGTCGGCGTCGAGGACTTTTACCGGCGATTCAAAAAAAATGCTTCGGACCGGCAGTGTTTGCGTCTGGGAAAGATGATCGTGGTGGTTTGCGGGGCGGTTTCCGTGGGCATCGCCTGTCTCTATGTCCATTTGGGCGGGGAGGCAATCCTGGGCACCCTGTTCGGGCTGTACGCCATTTTTTCCGGCGGGATCGCCGGGATTTTTCTGCTTGCCTTCTTCACCGTGCGCACCAATCGCAAGGGGCTCAACGCGGGCATCGCCGCCTGCGTGCTGTTTACGGCCTACGCCGTGCTGACCTCAACGAAGTTCGACCTGGGCGGCCCGGAAAAAGAGCTTATTCTCGATTGGGGGCGGTTTAACTTTCCCCATCACAAGTATATGCTCGGGGTTTACAGCCACCTGGTTTTATTCGCCGTCGGGTACCTGGCCAGTTTCCTGTTCAAAGCGGACAGGGACGTCAGGCCGATGACATTTTACGGCTGGCTTGAGAGACGCAAAAAATCCGAAGCCCGCCCCGCCGTCAATGAGGATTCCGTTATCCGTCATTGATTCCCGAAGCGATAAAGAGCCGCCGGGGGCACGCGGGGCTTGATCCGGAGTTCGGAGCGGCGTCATTCCTGTAACATTCGCCAATAAAAAGGCTCCGGCTTGCCGGAGCCTTTGTTTGAACCGTTCCTGCTGACGGGCCCGGAATCAGAATCGAGAACGCCTGAACTCCCAAGCCCTCTATCTACGATACGCC
>JBNRMP010000034.1:0-25573 GCA_050309685.1 Anaerohalosphaeraceae bacterium | reverse complement strand
TTCTTTGTTCTGCATCATTGTGTCCTTTCTCTGGTTTACTGGTTTCTTGTGGATTCAAATAACCATCGACCAAAGAAAGGACTCTTTTTATCTACTTCTCAAAGTGCGAAAGATATCTTACGTTCTCTTGAGTTCGCCTCCATTTTCCTATGGAACCGGTGATTTTGCAATAAAAAAGGCCCGCATGGAAAGCCATACGGGCCTTTTTCACTAAGACAAAGGAGATGTTATCGGGTTACGGGCAGTTGGTCAGGGTATCCGTGCAGTAGAGCCAGTCCTCAAGGATCAACAAGGTCAGATCCTTCAGGTTTACAATGCAGTCCTCGTTGGTATCCGCCACGTTATAGAGGGTTCCGGTCTCAAGATGCGAGGCATCGCAGGAGTTATCGCCGACCACGATGCGGACGATATCGGACGCCTGGAGCAGCCCGTCATCCACAGTCAGCTTGAACTCATAGGCGCCGCGCTCTTCAATGAGGACGGAGGCGTTGACGGACGTATCGGACTGGATTTCGTCCAGCGTGGGAGCGTCATTGGCCACCTGGGTCCACTTGACCGTAAAGAGGCCGTCATCGGAGGCCGTGCCGGACAGATCGATCAATATATTCGGATCGGTCAGCCAAGTGACCTGATCCGGGCCGGCATCGGCAGTGGGAATTTGACCCAAATAGAACATCCACATCTCGCCGGAGATCAGCTCGCCCGCCACCCGACTGGAATCGTGACAATCGACCTGCCAGTAATAGGCCGTATCATAGGCCAGCGTCCCAAAGGTGCTGACCGCTACCGAGTTGACGCCCGGATCCAGTTCGGCTACGGCCATGGCCAGCAGGTTGGGCTCGGTTCCGAAATACACATCGCAGTGAATCGGGGTCCCCCCGATATTGGGGTCCGGGTTGGTCCAGGAGAGGGTGGCCGGCGCCGTCGCCCAAACCGTCTCGTCGGCCGGATTCGGATCGTGCGCCTTAAAGGGATTGTTGCCCGCCTCGTAGTAGAGGGTCAGGACCGGCCCCAGCGGCTGATCGGCGTTCCATAGATAGCAGGTGCCGCCGGCGGTAAAGATAAACGTGACTTTTCCGTCCGTATCCGCGTTGAGGAAGGCCGTCAGTTCATCCTGGTATTCTTCCGGCGTTTCCGAAATGACGTCCAGGACGGGGATCGGGATCTCTGCACTGTACAAGCCGGTTGTCAGAGACGAAAGCAAGGCGGTGCCGTGGTTAATATCGTTTCCCGGACCGTTATTCCAGGTCAGCTCCGAAGCCGCCCAGTCCTCAAGTCCCGCCGCGTCATTGAGGCCGCTGACCACATAGGCCTTGCCGCCGGTTTCAGACTTGGCGCCGTAAAGCGTCAGTTTGGCATTGAGGATGTTGCCGCGGATGTTCGGATTCTCGGCGTAGAGCTCGGTCAGATCAAACTGCAGCCAGGATTTCTTGCAGTCCTGGCCGCCCGCGCTCCGGGTCATCAACTGGGTGGTATTCCCCATCACGGTGTCCGGGGTGCGCCAGTCGGTCGCCTTCCCCTGGGAAGCCGGGACATGAGAAACCCCTATCGCCTGCACGGAGCTCGACAAAGCCAGTGTTATTGAAACGATCAGTAACAAGAGATATAATTTTTTCATTGTTATTCTCCTTTATTCATGCCTTGTTCTTGTTGTGCATGTGCGCTGCCGCCGGTTCAGGGAGCGCAGTTGGTTATGGTATCCGTGCAGTCCAGCCAATTGGCCGCCACCACAAGCAGGTCGTTCAAATCGATGATACAGTTCTTGTCGAAATCGCCGCTATAGTAGTTTGCGCCGGACTGGAGATGGGAGGCATCGCAGGCGTCGATGCCGACCACGATCCGGACGGTATCCGAAACCGGCCCCTCTCCGTCGTCGGCCGTCAGCATGAACTGATAATCGCCGCGCTGCGTGAAGGTTACAGAGGCGGTTTCCGTCGTATCGGAATCGATGACCACCGTCGGGGCATCCGTGGGCACCTGGGTCCACTGGAGGGTTGTTATTCCGGGGTCCAAAGGCAGCTCGTCATCATCCACACTGCCCGCCAGGGTCACCGTTTCCTGGCCGGGAGTGCCGCTCTTGCCCAGCCAGACGGCCTGATCGGATCCCGCGTTGACGACCGGGGGCTCATTGTTATTGACGTAAAAACTCCACATCATGCCGGGGATCACGCCGGCACCGGGGCTCATATCCTCGCAGTCCACCGCCCAGTAATACGTGGTTTTATTCTGCAGGACGCCGAATTGGGAGATCAGCACGCTGTTTTCATCGGGATCCAATGTGACGTTGGCCATCAGCAAACGGTTCGGATCGGTTCCAAAGTAAACCGTGCAGACGATGGGGCTGACGCCGTCATTGGGATCCGGGTTGGTCCAGGACAGTCCGGCCAGATCGGTGGAAACCGTCGCTCCGGGACAAACAGACGGATAATCCGCTCCGGCGGGCGCTTCCAGGATGTACAGGACCGGGCGGTTGCTTTCAAGTGGATGATCGTGGGTCGAGAACTCAAGCAGATTTTCAGATTTGTGCAGCACAAATTGCAGGATGCCGTCGGTATCCTGCCTGACCGCCTCCAGGACATCGATCTCGAACTGCTGATTCTCCACTCCGTCCGTAAATGAGACGGTAGCCATCTTCGTAGTCAGCGCGGGGTCCAAAAGCCGCAGATCGTCCCCATTGTTGCCGGGGGCATTGTTCCACGTCAGCGACCTTTCATCCCAGCTGATGTTCGTGCGACAGTCGTCATTGACGGCCGAGACATCGAAAGCTTGTGCACCGGCTTTGCCGGCTTGGAGGGCCACCCTCAGCGTGGCGGTTTTGATCGAGTTCGGATCGAACCCGCTGACTTCGAACTTGATCCAGGATTTGGCGGACTTTCCGTCTCCGTCATGGGCTCGGACGCTCAGTTTGGTGCTATTGTGCTGGTTTTCATCCGGTTTTTGGATATCTGTGCGGCAGCTCTGAACGGCGTACGTCGTGTGGAGAATTCCGACGCCGGAGCAGCCTGTCTGCGGGACTGAAGCATCGATTTTTTCGATCTTGATGCGCTGGAAGTTCACGACCTCCGCCGTTCCCTCCGCCTTGGAAAGCCGGAACATCAGGAAGTCGAAGTTCGTATAGATCGGTTTGCCGCCAAAGGCGCCGTCATCCGTCAAGGAGCATGACGCGATCACCGTGTCCCCCTGCGAAAATTTGAAGGACACTTCCATCAAATCGGCCGCCTGATAATCCAGCGTCATCGTGATCGTATAGACGGTGTTCAGGGACAGGCCGCCGGCGCCGGTGCCGCTGCCGGCATAGGTATAAGCGCCGTCGGTGCCCAGTAAGCTGTTGGTTCCTTCCGTCGCGGTGCGTTTGCCGCATTGGGCCTTAGCAACCGTTTCCGTATCGCTCAGGCCGAAAGTCACTGAATAACCGGTCGCGTCATGCCACCCGTTGTCTATACCGCTGTCACCCACGCTGTCCTGAGCCATCTGAACGGGATCATAGAACAATCCCATGCGGAAGTTGCGGCTCTCCGAGCTGACAAATCCCACTTCGGGGATGAAGTCGATCGTTGCGATCAGCGTTTCGCCCACGCTCAGCGACACGGGCGACTCGGCCGGTGCAAAATAGGTGTGCATCCGCCGGCTGCTGCCTGCCATGCCCAGCCGGACATTCCCCGCCGTCGTGGTTACGTCGCCGGGCGAGGAGGCCCAAAAGCCCGATTCATTGGGCAGGTCGGTATCCGTGCGGTCGCCGTCCGCGAAGGTATCGTTGAGCAGTACCTCGGCGGAGCCGACGGCGCTGACGGCCAGAACCAGCGCCAAAACAGCATACATGAATAATTGGTTTCTCATTTTACGTCTCCTCAATCAATAAGATTTCATCTCCTTTTTCCGTCCATAGAGCTACGCACTCCGATGGCTCTGACTGGAAAACAGGCGCCGTATGATTCGAATGCGATGCGCCCTGCCGCCATCCTTACTTCAAACAACATCCTCCCCGTTCCATGGAAATCGGCGCGGCGCAAAGAGAAATTATGATTTTTTACAAAGAGCTCCCGCTTTCAATAAAAACGGCCCCTCCGCGGGGAGCGTTGGGGCCGCTTCTATCGATTCTTAAAGATCATAGTTTCTCAAATCGGTGTTCGAGAACGATTAGCGTTTCCGGCGAATCGTCAGCAGGCCGCCGAGGCCCAGCAGGACCATCGTAGCCGGCTCCGGAACCACATGCTCAATCATGATGCTCTGGAAGTTAATCACCTCGGCCGTTCCATCCACCTTGGAGAGCCGGAACTGCAGGAGGTCGAAATTCGTATAGATCGGCTGGCCGCCAAAGGCGCCGTCGTCGGTCAACGATGCCAATGCCAGAATGCTGCTTCCCTGCAGGAAGTTGAAGGTAACCTGCATCAGATCGACGGCCTGATAATCGAGGATCATCTGGACCGTATAGACCGTATTCAAACTCAGGTTGGTAACCGGGTCGCCGTTGGGGGCATAGGTATAGGCGCTATCGGAACCCAAAAGACTATAGCTTCCGTCCAGGGCGGTACGCTTTCCGACCCTGGCTTTGGCGGTGGTTGTCGAGGAGCTGAGACTGAATTGTACATTGTACCCCGTTGCGTCATACCAGCCATTGTTTATACCGCTGTCGCCGACGCCATCCTTCGCGTACTGCTCGTCATCATAGAACAATCCGAAACGGAAGTTGCGGCTGGTACTATCAACAAAACCGCCTTCCGGGATGAAATTGATCGTCGCGATCAGCTTCTCGCCCACGTTCAGCGACACGGGAGACCCTGCCGGTGCAAAATAGGTGTGCATCCGGCGGCTGCTGTCTGCCATGGTCAGCCGGACGTTGCCCGCCGTCGTGGTTACATCGCCGGCTGACGAAGCCCAGAAGGCCGACTCGTAGGGCAGATCGGTATCCGTGCGGTCGCCGTCGGCAAAGGTGTCATAGAGAATTACCTCTGCAAAAGCAATGGTGGGGATTAGACATGAAATCAACATTAACATCAACAGTTTTCTCATCTTTCCTTCTCCTTTCAAAATAGATGAACCAAAGCGATACCTCGGGAAAAACGACCCGAACAAAAGATCTTTTTCACACTTCACTCGCTTTTACTGAATTATCTCACAAAATGGGATTTTATTTCAAGGCGATTTCGCGTCTAAATAAAAGCGATTTCGCGCAGAGCCATTTTATTCAATACGGATCGCCATAATCCTTATTTTGACGCATATTTCTGTTGTTCCCATAATCGTGCTATTCATGGCCTCGCGGAGCCATTTTGCTTATTTTTAACACAACAAGACAGGTCAACAGATGTTTTTCAAAGGAGCCTCCGGTCGTCATATTTTACCAAATTGCCAATTCATTTTAAATAAAATTTTGACTATTTTTACATTGTTACGGGCAATTTGCCGCAGTCAGGTCGGCGCCGGAGACCTGCATGTAATCGACATTGGCCAGGCCATCGCCGCCGGTTGCCTCCAGTCTGACTGTGTGGACAGCGGCCGGGAGCGTCACGTTCACGGGGGTGGTCGTGCTCCAGGCGGTCCAGGCGCCGGTTGCGGGGAAGGCAATTCCCGAAGCAACCGTTTGACCGTCAATAATCAGATTGGCCGACCGGCTGCTGCCGCCGTTGGCGAACCGCCAGACAAACGCATGCGTCTGGCCGGCGAAGACCTCGATGCGGTAATTGATCCCCGTTCCGGCGGCGTTATCCGTATTTATGTACCCGGAACCGGTGTATCCGGCATGTTCCGTCTCAATAATCCATTCGCCGCCGGAAGGACAGACTCCCGTTTCGTTCTCCTGAAGGGTAACGGAGGCCGTCGTGGGATTGGGCGTGGCGGAGCATTCCTCCGAGAAGTCGGATTCGTTGGAGGCCTTGTCCACGGCCGTTATGACATAATAGTAAGCGGTTCCGTTGGACACACTGTTATCGGCATAGCCCGGCGTCTCCAGAATCGCCGGACCGATCTTAACGTAGCCGCCGCCGGAGGTGGTCGAGCGGTAGACATGGTAGCCGGCCAGGTCCGCTTCCGTGTTGTCGTCCCAGTCCAGCGTTACGACCCCGTCGCCGCGGGTTGCAGACAGGTTGGCCGGCGGAGCCGGCAAGACGTTATCCGCCATCCAGTTGCAGGCCAGGGCGGCGAACTCATAGAGGTCGATGACGCAGTCGCCGTTGAGGTCCCAGGCGGACCCGTCGGCGCAGTCGGATTCGAGCCACAGGGCGATGAAATCGGGCAGGTCGGCCAGATCCACCCGGTCGTCGGCGTTCGCGTCGCCGTAGAGGCCGACAAACCAGGGCGAGAGGCACCGGCCGGGGATGACCTGTTGGGCGATGCCCGGCCCGGACCAGGCGACGGCCCAGTGGTCATCGCCGGTCTCCTCCTTGTGCAGGACCTCCAGATAATATTTTCTGCCGGCTTCGAGGAAGACGGCGGCGGACTGCTGTGAGGAATATTTGTCCCACTGGCGCGGCTCGGTGGCGCCGGAGACCGATGCGATCAGGACGGCGTTTTCCGGCGCGCCGTCGGCGCTGAGCCAGAGCTGGCTGTCGTTATCACTTGCGACGGCAAACACATAGCTGCCGCTGACGGGCGGGTGCAGGTAGCCCCGGACGCGGGTGCCGCAGGCGTCGGCCCAGTTGCGCGGGCCTTCGAGGGCGGCGAGCAGGTCGCGACCGGACGGGTCGTCGGGATAGGCCGCGCTGGAGGTGAGATCGCTGACGGAGGCGCCCGCAATGCCGGTCCACCATTCGCGCAGGATTTTGCCCATACCCGCGGGGCTCAGCGTAACGGCGATCTCGACGGAGGGAGCGGATTCGTTTGCGTAGATATCCTCCGCCGTGACCACATAGTAGTAAGTCTGTCCGCTGAGGGCCGTATTGTCGATAAAGGCGGACTCCGCCAGTCCCGTCTCCGACAGCAGGGTATAGCCGGAGCCGGGGGTCGTGCTGCGATAAAGGTTATAGACGTCGAAATCCGTCTCGGTGTTGTCGAGCCAGTCAAGCGAAACGCTGCCGTTGTCGATGGCCGCCCACAGGCCGGTCGGCGCGGCGGGGGGCTCCACATCCCCTTGAATGAGGCTGTTGAGATAGACCTCCAGGTTGGTATACTCCGCATGGAGCGTGTAATAGTTGCGGTCGGCGGCGTTGGCGGGGTCGAGGCCGTTGGCGAGTTCCCAGGCGTCGGGCATGCCGTCATGGTCGCCGTCCGCCGGGGCGGCAAGCGAATAGAGCGTCGGCCAGGGGGTTGCCAGGTCATCGGTGTTTTCGATGGAATGGCCCGTCCGGTTGATTACATCGCTGACGATCCGCTGGTCGACGGCGTCGCGCACGGGGAAACTTACGCCGGCGTCGGCGAGCACATCCTGGAGGGCCTGGGCGGCCGAGGTGGTGGTCACCGGTTCCATCGGGATCTCATAGGATCGCGCCTTGTAGGCGGCGATCTCGGCGGTATTAAAGCCGTTGAATGTGACGAGACTCCACTGGTCCGCCGGCACGCTGATGCTTGAGTAGGCGGCTCCGTGCGCATTGCCTGCCCAGTAGGCATAGGCGTACTTGGCGTCCTCCTTAAAGGCCTTGTCCCCGGAGGACTCAATGCCGCGGATGAAGACGTTGCCGACGAAGTTGTAGCGGCTGATCGTGGTCTTGTCCGCGTTGTATCCGGGGTGTCCGCCGCTCCAGTTATAGACAACGTTGTTGCGGAAATCGAAATACAGTCCGTCGGGATCGATGCTCATGTCGCGGTAATTGCCCGGCCGGGGATTTCGACCGCGGTTATGGGCGTAGAGGTTGTGGTGGTAAGACTTTCGTTCGCCGTACTGTCCGCGGATCAGGGAGCCGTAGCTGTGGCTTTCATAGGTGAGGGCCTCGCTCATGATGCACCACTGGACGGTGACATTGTCCGATCCGTCCTGGCAGGAGATGGTTTCGTCGCGGGCATAGGAGGCGCTGACGTGGTCGATGATGATATGATGGCCGCTCTCGATGTCGATCGCGTCCCCGCTGGAGTTGGCGCCGCCTTCATCGACGCGCACGCGAAGGTAGCGGATGATAATGTCATGGGCATTGTTTTTGATATGGATGCGTCCTTTGAGGCAGATGCCGTCGCCGGGGGCACTCTGGCCGGCAATGGTGGTGTAGGACTTGGGCTGGAGGATCACATCGCCGAGTTCAATGGTGCCCGAGACGCGGAAGACGACGGTGCGGCCGCCGGCGCTGAGGGCATCGACGATGGAGCCGGGGCCGCTGTTGCCCAGGTGGGTCACCTCATAGACGCTGCCGCCGCGGCCGCCGACGGCGAACCGGCCCGCCCCCTCCGCGCCGGGGAAGGCGACGGGCAGCGCCGAAACAATCGTTGTCATGACCAGCAGCGAAATTCCTGTTGCGGTGAGAGTTTTTGCGTTCATCCCTATTTTCTCCAGTTTGCTGAATGAGCCGATTTTTCCGCTACGGGCAGGGGGCCGCCTGGGGCGCTGCGCCGGTGAGAATCAGGTAATCGATGTTGGACAGGCTGTCGCCGGCGGTTCCCTCCAGCCGTATCGAATTCGGGCCGGCGCCGAAGGCCTGGCTGACGGACACTTCGGCCCAGCTGTCCCAGGCTCCTGTGCCCGGGAAGCTGACGGAGGCGATGGCCTGGGTGCCGTTGATCAGCAGGCGTCCCGGGCGGTCGGCGGCGCCGTTGGCATACCGCCATGTCAGGGTGTACGTGCCGGCCTGGGCGATATTCACCATCCAGTCGATCCCGGTACCCTGCTGATTGAGCACATCGAGAAAGCCGGCGCCGGTGAAGCCGGTATGCTTGCCGTAATCGACGATGCCCTCGATGCCGCAATAGCCGAACGCCTCCTCCTGCAGGAGCAGGTTGGGCGACCCGGATTGCGGCCGGGCGCAGGTGGAGACGGAGGCGTCGGATTCGTTGTCGCTCTGATCCACGGCCGTGACCAGGTAATAATACATTGTGTCGTTGACGACGTTGGTATCGAGATAAGCGGCGGCCGCCAGCGGCGTTGGATTGAGTTGTACGTAATCGGAGCCCCAGGCGGTCGAGCGGTACACATAATAGCCGGCCAGATCCTCTTCCTCATTTTCGGCCCAGCTTAAAGCGACCTGCCCATTCTGACCCAGCCCCCAGAGTTCCGCAGGCGCTTCGGGGGCCGTCGTGTCCGGAGGCAACTGCATCCAGTTTTCGGCAAACAGCGAAAGTTCAAATATGTCAACGATCCCGTCCTCGTCATAGTCGGCGTTGTCAATGCCCTCGGTGGCCAGCCAGTACCGTGCGAACTCGCCGAAGTCGCGCATATCGACCAGTCCGCTGTAGTCGAAGTCGCCGTACACACCGAAGGTCCAGTGCGGCGGATAGCCCTCTTTGCCGTCGGCGCCTGCGCCCCACTGCACGAGGGCGGGCACGATGGCGGCCGGATCGAGGGTGTACTCGTAGGGCGGGGTGAAGACGGTGTCCGTGCCGGAGATCAGCGACGACTTGCTGTCGTAGCCGACATACCAGGTTACATTGTCAAAAATGTTGCCTGAAGCGTACAGCAGACCGGGATCGTCACCCGTCGTCGTGGTATAGCGTTCCCAGGGATTCTGAACGTTCTTGAAGTAGTTGTTTTCGACGAGGCACTGAGCGTACAGCCGCGTGCGGATGCAGTAGCGATTGCCCGGACAGTCGAAATACGTGTTGTAGATGTGGACCTTGCCGAAACGGACGGACGGCATGCGCTCGTGACACAGGGTCGAATACCAGTTATGGTGGAACGTAACGCGCAGATGGTCCATATCCTTGTCGCCGTTGCCGTCGGAATGTCCGACCAGGTTGCAGAACGTGTGTTCGGTGCTGGTCGGGTACTGGAATTTGCACCAGGAGACCGTCACATAATCGGCGCCGTTTTTGATATCGACCGCGCCGTCGCCGGCGTCGGTAAAGGTGCAGTGATCGACCCAGACGTTTGTCACGTTGTCAATGCTGATGCAGTCCCCGTCGCCCACCTTGGCCTTGTTGTCCATGTTCAGGTATCGAAAGATATTGTTGCTTTCTTCGGGCTTGTAGCATTTCAGATTGCCGGTGATGCGCGACCCGGGCAGGCCGATGACGGTCTTGTTGCCGCGGACGCGGATGTTCGAGCCGCCCAGGTCGATCTGGCCGTCCAGATAAATGATGTATGGGGTCTGCTTGGTGCCCTGCACGTAGTAAATAAAATCATCGGCGTTGTCAACGGTCACGACCGTTCCGCCGGCCCCGCCCGTGGTGCCGTCGCCGACCGTCGCGAAGCCGTCCGCCGCAAGGGCGGGCGAGGAGCAGACTATAACAGCCGATAAGATACAGGCCATGACGATTGGATTGCATCGAAACTTCATCACGTCTCCTTTTTCAATCGATTGTCGGTTTTCAGCGGGTTTTATGAACCCAAAAGCCAGTTATGCGCAAACAAGGCCAGCTCGGCCATGTCCACCCTGCCGCTGGCGTCGTAATCTGCGTTGTCGATCTGATCCGTATCCAGCCAGTAACCGGCCAGCGTCTCCAGGTCTTCCGCGTCCACGTCGCCGTCGGAGTCGAAGTCGCCGTAGGGTCCGAAAAGCCAGTGAGGCGGGTAAGGGGTTCCGGCGCCTGCATAGGCCTGGACCATCGCGGGGACATCCGCGGCATTATGGAGGGTATAATCATACGGCGGCGTAAAAATGGTCGCGTACTCGTTGGTCGCCCAGGTCGGCCGCGTGCAGTTGTAAAAGATATTGCCGGTGTTCCAGCCGATATGCCCGTCCATGCTGCAATCGGATTGCCCGCTGTAATAATTTTTCCAGGGAGCGGGGACGGCGTTGAAGTAGTTGTTCTCGACGCGAATACGGGACCCGCAGCCGACGCCGATGCAATATCCGCCGGCCTCGAGATTGCTGTAATAGTTGTTGTAAACATGGACCTGGCCGTAGCGCACGCGGGGCATCCGCTCCTTGACGCGGTTTGTCCACCAGTTGTGGTGATAGGTGATTTGAAGATCATCCTGATCTTCGGTCTGTTTATCGCTGCTGCCGACCAGGCAGGCGAAACGGTGGTTTTCCGCGGGGGCGGGATAGTTATAGTAGAACTTGCACCATGAGACGGTCACGAGATCGGATTCGTTGCTTATGTCGAAAGCGCCGTCACCGGTATCATAGATGGTGCACTTGGTCACGAGAACATTTTCAATTTCCTCCTTTAAGCTGATGCCGTCGCACGAGCTGCTCGTGCAGGGATTCGTGATATTCAGATTTTCAATGATGATATTCTTGCTGCGATTCTGGAACCCGACATTGCCGATGAGCGTTGGGTTTTCACCGATCCCGACGAGGGTTTTGTTGGACCGAATTTTAAAACCGCCCTCGCCGGGAAGGGGGATCGCCCCTGAAATCTGAATGATATAGGGTCCCGTTCCTACCGTATTGGCATAGTATAAGAGGTCCGCATAGTTGTTGACGGTGACGACCGGTCCCCCGGTACCGCCGGTGGCGCTGCCTCCAAAGCCGTCCATGCCTGAAACGATGGTTGAGGCAAAGAAAATCGCCGCGCAAAGCAACCACAGGACCATTCTCATCTTTAACCCTCCAGTACTATTTGCAGAATGGTACCACCCAAAAAGAGTGTGAGGTTAATATATCAAAAAAGGGCCTTTCAAATCAATGGCATAGCCGTTAAAGTGGATAAATATGCGCGATTTACCATTTTTTTGTGCACGAAATCCAAGTCTCCAGCCAGTCGTTATCTGGGGCTGATGAGGTAGATTCGGCCGGGCCGGGCATCGAATTCCACGATATTCTCCGAATCGGATCGGGTTTTGACGGCCTTGCCGCCGGTGCTGACCTGGATCGGCCCGTCAGTGCGGACCCGGCAGGGGCCTGACAGGGAAGGTCTGATAATCGCCTGCTTCAGGCGGCCATTCTGCCAGTCGATGTCCAGTTCATAGCCGCCGCGGGCCCGCAGACCCTTGACGGAACCTGTCGGCCATGCGCCCGGCAGGGCGGGCAGCAGATGAATGGCCCCCAGGTGACTTTGGACAAGCATTTCGGCGATCCCGGAGGAGGCGCCGAAGTTGCCGTCGATCTGAAACGGAGGATGTGCATCGAATAAGTTCGGATAAGTATTGCCGGCCAAGGCATCGACGAGCAGTTTATGGGCGTGGTCCCCATCGAAAAAGCGGGTCCAGAGATTGATCTTCCATGCCTTGGCCCAGCCGGTGCCGCCGTCGCCGCGTCCGATGAGCGATTGGCGAGCGGCCTCGAACATCTCCGGCTCCTGCGGCGTGATGTCCCAGCCGGGGTAGATGCCCCACAGGTGCGACGGGTGGCGGTGTGTATCCTGGGGTTTGTCCTTGTCTTCGAGCCACTCCTGGAGCTGGCCGTACCGCCCGATCTGATTGGGGGCGATCCGACTGCGCAGCTCCTTCAACTGTCGGGCAAACGGCTTGTCTTTGCCCAAAATCTCCGCCGCCCGGGCGGTATCGTCAAAGAGCGTGCGGATGATCTGGTGGTCCATCGTCGGCCCCGCCACCAGCCCGCCGTGTTCCGGGGAGTTGGAGGGGGTGCTGATGAGCCGGCCGCTCGCCGGATCCTCCACGAGGAAATCGGTAAAGAACAGGGCCGCCTCCTTCATGGCGGGGTAGGCGCGGTCCCGCAGGAACTTTTTGTCACCCGTAAAGAGATAGTGCTCCCACAGGTGTCTGCAAAGCCATGCGCCGCCGGTAACCCAGATGCCGTGATCGGAGGCATTGATGGGGGCCGTCCCCCGCCACAGGTCGGTATTATGGTGCAGCACCCAGCCCCGCGCGCCGTAGTGGGCTTTGGCGGTCTTGCGGCCGGTGATGACGCAGTCCTCGATCAGGTCGAACAGCGGCTCATGGCACTCGGAGAGATTGCAGACCTCGGCGGGCCAGTAGTTCATCTCCGTGTTGATGTTGACGGTGTACTTGGATTCCCAGGGCGGCGTGAGCGACTCGTTCCAGAGACCCTGGAGATTGGCCGGCTGCGAGCCGGGGCGGGAACTGGAGATCAGCAGGTAGCGGCCGTACTGGAAAAAGAGGGCGGCCAGGGCGGGATCGGGCGGGTCCGCAACGCTCTTGAGCCGCTGGTCCGTGGGAAGCTGCGCCGAGTCCGTCCGGCCAAGATCGAGCGCAACACGGCGAAACAGCGGCTGATAATCGTCCAGGTGGGCCTTGAGAAGTCGGGAGTAAGACTTCCTGCCGATTGCCTTCATTTGCCTGTCGCATCGGGCGACCGGGTCGGCGCTGATATCCCGGAAATTTTTGAAGCTGGTATAGCCGGTCAGCAGAATCGTCGCGGCGTCCGCATCCTTGACCGTAATCGCCTCCTCGGCAACTTCCACGCGGCCGCCTTCCGTTTGAATCAGCAGGCGCGCCTCAAAGCGCAGTTGCCCGTTCTTCACCTGTCCGGCCATGGCTAACTGATTTTTGCCGATGGTCCGAAACCGGATCTCATCGTGCAGGCTGCTCAGGGCGGCCCGGAAGCTGACGCGGCCGGGCTTGTCGGCGGAAATGCGTCCAACGATCACCTGGTCGGGATAGCTGCTGAAAAACTCCCGCCGGAAGGTCGTCTCCCCGACGCCGTAGCAGACGGCGGCCAGGGCCGTGTCGAGGTCCAGCGACCGCTTGTAGTCAGAGACCTCCGCATGGTCGGGAAAGTCCAGCGTCAGGTCGCCGAAGGGCTGATAGGCCTTCTGGCGCAGCGGTTCGCTCATGAATTCCTTCATCGCCAGATCCTCGGCCTCCTTTTGCCTGCCCTCGGCCAGCAGTCGGCGGATTTGCGGCAAATATTCCACCGCCCCTTCATTGTGGTATTCGCGCGGCTCGCCGTTCCACAGCGTATCCTCGTTAAACTGGAGATGCTCCTGTTCGACGGCGCCGAAGACCATTGCGCCCAGCCGGCCGTTGCCGATGGGCAGGGCCTCGACCCACTCGGCGGCGGGCTGCGGATACCACAGGACAAGTTCACTCGACAGGGCGATCGTGCTGATAAGTGCGGTCAGAACCGCTGGGAACCATTTGCGATTCATGAGAGCTTTCCACCTTTCTTTTTGACGTTAAAACAGTTTGCAGGAACATCCCGGAGACCAGGATGGTCAGGGTTCCGAACACCGGGATCAAGAACGCGTGAAACGAGCTTTGCAGACAGCGCGGCCAGGAGGTCATGCGGGGCGAGAGGGTCATCCAGGCGATGGCGAGCAGCCCAAGGATCACCGCAACGGCGGCCGGGACATTGCGCACACGGCGGCTGATGAGCCCCAGCAGAAACAGCCCGAGCATGCCCCCGCCCAGCACGCCCGAGAGCGTCCACCAGGCATCAAGGGCGCTGGTCAGGTGAATCAGCATCAAAGACAGCGCCGTTCCTCCCAGGCCCCAGAGCAGGGTGGCCCCATACAGGACGCGCATGAATCCCTTTTCCGAAAGGGTCGGGATAAACCGGTGGACCCAGTCCGTCGCCAGCAGGGTGGCCGAGGAGTTCAGACTGGTCGAGACCGTGCTCATGGCGGCGGCGAAGATGGCGGCGATCAGCAGCCCCCGCACGCCCGCCGGCAGATTGCGGCCCATGAAGTGGGGAAAGACCTTGTCGCCCAGGGCCGCGTGATCGAGCTGCCCGGCGCGCTCGGCGACGACCGTCTCCGCATCGTCGGCCCCCTCGCTGAGAAGCTGCTGGCGGGCTACGTCCCGCCGCAGCTCGCCAAGGGCGTCCGGGTGCGCCTGATAGAAGGCGAACAGGCCCGTGCCGATGAAAAAGAAAACGGCCGAGACCGGCACATAGAGCAGTCCGCCCAGCCAGACGCTCTTGCGGGCGTGGCGGTCGTCCTTCGAGGCGATATAGCGCTGGATGTAGCTCTGGTCGATGCCGAAGTTCTGCAGGTTGATGACGATCCCGTAAATCAGCACGACCCAGAAGGTCGCATCGGTCAGCGAGGCGTCGAAGCGGCCCAGGCTGAACTTGTCGTGTTCGGCGGCGATGCGAAACAGTTGGCCCGGTCCTTCGGGCATATTGAACAGGAGCATCCCGGCGCAGAGGATTGCCCCGCCCATCAGGACAATTGCCTGCAGGGCATCGGTCCAGATCACCGCCGTGATCCCGCCCGCCAGCGAATAGACGGTAACCGAGATCCCCGTGATCAGGATGACGGTCCGGATATCCCATCCCAGCAGGAGACTCATCGGCAGCGCCATCAGGTACATCACCACGCCGATCCGCGCCAGTTGCGTCAGGATATAGAAGACGCTGGCGTACATCCGCGCCCAGAGCCCGAAGCGATGTTCGAGGTGGGCATAGGCGGAGACCTCGCCCGTCCGCCGGTAATACGGCAGGAAGTACCGCACGGCGATCCAGGTCGCCAGGGGCAGCGAGAGCGAGAAGACGAAGGAGTTCCAGTTGTCTGCGTAGGCCTTGCCCGGCAGCGCCAGAAAGCTGATGCTGCTTACGTAGGTTGCAAAGATGGACAGGCCGCAGGCCCAGCCGGGCAGGGAGCGTCCCGCCGCCGTGAAGCCCTCGCGCGACCGGGTCCGGCGGTAGAAGTAAAAACCGATCCCCAGCGTACTCAGAAAGTAAAGCGCCAGGATCAGCCCGTCAATGGCCGAAAAAGCATCCTGCATATATGCTCCTGTTTATCCGCTTTGAGAATTCATTCGACGAGACCGCTGAAGGCCCCTCGTTCGGAAACGAAACGATAGTGACCGGACTCCACCTGAAAGACGGCGGATCGGCCGTCCATGCAAAGCAGGGTGACACCCTCGGCCTCCTGCGCCGATTTGCCCGATTCCAGCACCCGCTCCGCCTTTTCGCCCGGCACGTAAACCGTCGCCGTCGTGTTGGGCGGAATCGTAACGTCGAGCGTAAAGCGGCCGTTCTCGTCAGTCCAGTCGGAGACGATGAGGCCGCGGATGGACCGGTAGGACGTCTTCGCATACGTGAGCTTCCCATCCGGCCGCGGGCGGATGACGATCCGCTTGAAGCCGGGACCGTCGGTTTGGATGCCGCCGATGTTCTCGACGATCCACTGGCAGACCGCCCCGAAGGAGTAGTGGGCAAACGAATTCATGCCGGGGTCGCCGAAGCCCTCCTCCGGCGTCCAGCCGTTCCACCGCTCCCAGATCGAGGTGGCCCCGTGTTTGATCGTAAAGCCCCACGAGGGGAACGTATCGTTGTACAGCAGCTTATAGGCGATGTCGCTGCGGCCGATCTTCGAGAGGACGAGCATGAGGTCCTTGGTGCCCACGAAGCCCGTGGAGAGGCGCCCGCCGCATTCGTCGATCCGCCGGACCAGGTGATCGGCGGCCCTGGCCTGCTGGTCGGCGGTGAGCAGCCCGCAGGCAATCGCCAGCACGTAGGCCGCCTGGGTGTCGCCCTTGATTCGCCCGTCCGCCTGCACGTAGGCCGTCTGAAAAGCGGCGCAGATCCGTTCGTACAAATCGCGGTACGCCGCCGCGTCCTCCGGTTTTCCGATTGCCTCGGCCATTTCCGCCATCAGCCGGGTTGACCAGGCAAAGTAGGCCGTATGGATCACATCGTGCGGCGTCTCGTCATTGATGCTCAGCCAGTCGCCGAAGCAGTGAAACTTCTCCGGCGGCAGGAGGTCTTCCGTGCAGCGATTTTTGCAAAAGTCGATATACTTTTGCATCGCCGGGTAGCAGGTCTCGATGATCCGCGTGTCGCCGTACATGCGGTAGAGCGTCCACGGGCAGATGACGCCGGCGTCGGACCAGGCGGGGCCGCCGTCACTGGGGTTGACCTTCAGCGGCGCATAGCGCGGAAACTGGCCGTCGTCGCGCTGGGCGTCGATCAGATCGACCAGCCACTTGGTGAAGAAGGCCTGCACGTCGTTCTGATAACATGCCGTGTTGATATACACCTGGGCATCGCCCGTCCAGCCGTAGCGTTCGTCGCGCTGCGGGCAGTCGGTCGGGATATCGATGAAGTTCATCCGCATGGTCCAGGCCGCGTTGGACCAGAGCCGGTTGACCATGGGGTCGGAGCATTCGAACGTCCCCGCGACGGGCATCTCGCTGCCGACGGCCAGCCCGGTAACCGCGTCCGGTCCCGGTCGCTCGTCGAGCCCACTGAGCTCGACGTACTGGAAACCGTGATAGGTGAAATACGGCTGCCAGACCTCTTCGCCGCCGCCCTTGCAGATATAGGTATCCGTGGCGGCGGCCGTCCGCAGGTTGGTCGTGTAGATCGTCCCGTCGGCTTTGAGCCGTTCGGCATGGCGAATCTGAATCCGATGCCCGCTTTGGCCGTTGACCTTGAGGCGGATGATGCCGGCGAAGTTCTGGCCCATGTCGAACACGTACCGGCCGGGGACCGGCTCGGTAACGGAGACGGGCCGCAGGGTCTCAAGCACGGTTACCGGCGGGGCCGGGGCGGCCTGCACCTGGGGGCGGACCTCCGCCTCGCCGACCGTTACCGCCTGCCACTGCGAATCGTCGAAACCCGGCGTGTCCCAGCCGGGCATCTCTTTCCGCGCATCGTATCCTTCGCCCTGGAGCAGGTCGGCGCAGAAGATCGGTCCCGTCGAGGCCTTCCAGTCCCGATCCGTGGGGACGATCTGCGAGGTTCCGTCCGCGTATTCGATCTGAAGCTGCGAGAGCAGGCGGAGTTTTTTTCCGAAGTGGTTTCGCTGCATGCCGCCGCCGACGTAGCCGGCGTACCAGCCGTCGGCGAGGATTGCCCCGACGGCGTTGGGACCGCTGCGAAGCAGATCGGTTACGTCGTAGGCGCGGTAGTACACCCGCTTTCGAAAGTCCGTCCAGCCGGGAGAGAGGGTATCCAGCGAGACCCGCTCGCCGTTGACAAAGACCTGGTAGATGCCCAGGGCCGTCGTATAGAGGAACGCCCGGCGAATGGGCATGTCGTTCACCGTGAACTCGCGGCGGAGATAGCGGGCGGGCGGCAGAATCCTTGTGAGGGGTCGGGTCGCCTCCCAGGGAGCCATACCGAGGGTCCCGAGGACACTGGCCGGCTTCCAGTTCGAATCGTCAAACTCCGCCGACTGCCAGTCAGCCGACTCCTCCGAGGCCGCCAGCCACCGGTCATCGGTCGTAAACTCGAGCACGCGGCCGTCCTGGGCTTCGATCCGCACGGCGACGGCCAGACCCGCAGGCGAATCGCCTGCACCCCCATTGACCCCCAGTACGGCCAGCACGTTGCGGCCCGGCCGGAGATAGTCGGCCAGGGTGATCTCGTAGAGTGTCTTCTTGTTGCGGAAGGCCCGGATCTTGCTGCCGTTGAGCGAAAGCTGCACGAAGTCGTCGGCGGTCAGCCAGCAGTCCGCCCTCGAAACGATCCAGTCCTCGGGCACGGTAAAGGTCCTGCGGAAATACGCCTGCTGCGGCGGCGTGCCGAGATGCGCCGCGGGTGAGGACCAGATCCACCGGATCTGCCGGATGATGTCCGGGTTGGGGATCGGCTGATACTCGACATCATGCCCGATCCACTCCGCCTTCCAGTCGCCCGGTTCGAGCAGACCCATCGACCACATTGACGGCTCGCTCCAGGCGCACGGGCGACCGTCCCGGTCCCACACGCGGACCTTCCAGAAGCATTCGGTTCCGGAGCGCAGCGGCTTGCCCTCGTAAACGACGGCGGTCGTCTCGTCGCTTTCGACGCGGCCCGTGTCCCACAGGTCGCCTTCGTCTTTGGCCAGTCCCTGCGGCGAAGAGGCGACGAGGACCCGGTAGGCCGTCTGCCGCCGGCCGCGTCGGCCGTCTTCGAGTATCCAGCTCAGCCGCGGCCGCTCGACGTCAATCCCCAGCGGGTCCGTCCGGTATTCGCAGCGCAGATTCACGACCCGCAGGGCATCCGTTTTTCCGCTGTCCGCCGGCTGGTTTTCGCCTCGGCAGCCGCCCAAAACCAATAGAGTCAACACGGAGATACACAACGTTCGCATCGCTTCACCTTTTGTCATTGGGGCAGCGGGCCGCTCAGTCGCGTCAGTGTTTCCGAACGGGCCGCTTCCTTTCCGTTGGCATACACAAAGAATCCCTTCCCCCGTCCGAACTTTTCGCCCGTTCGGTCCCAGAGGATCGTCAGCAGTTGTCCATGATAGCGCACGCCGTCCAGGCAGAACCAGTCCCACGCATCCGCCGGCAGGAGCGGATCAACCTCGACGGTATTGTCCGCACGGGGAACGAGGCCGACGAGCCCCGTGATGACCAGGTCGCAGAAGGTGGAATGGTTATAGTACCGGGTACGGTCGGAATCGGGCTTGAGCCAGGTTCCGTTTATCTCGTCAAGATACTCACCGAGGTACGGCTTGCCGTCGCGCCGATGGGAGCGGGCATAGGTTCGCATCGCTTCGAGATAGTCCGCCCTGGCGACATAGGGCTGTTCGTAGCGGCGCAGCAGGTTGGCCAGGGCGGTGAGCGTCTGGCTGGTGGCGAACGGCCAGACGGCTCCGTCCCACTCGCAGGTTCCCACGCCGTGGCTGCGAAAGGCCGGATGCCGCCGCTCGGCGGTCGTGATGCCCATCGGTGCGCAAAAGCCCCGCTCGTCGAGCAGTTGACGCCATGCCTCCTCATAGCCCGCGTCCGGCAGGTTGAAATACCACGGGATAAAGCCGATCTGTTCCCGCACGTCCGCCAGGGTCCCATCGGGCCGGCGCACCTTGAAGAATCGGGCCTCGTTGTCCCACAGCAGCGTCTGCACGAGCGTTTTGAGCCGGGCGGCCTTTTGCGCGTATGCCTCTGCCAGCGGCGGATTGCCGGCCAGCTCCGCGATCTGCGAAATCGCCAGGGCGTTGCCGTACAGGTAGCTGTTGAGCGGCGGGCGGGCGTTCTTGACCGTCCGCGAGCCGCTGATGGATTCCTCCATCCCGTCGCGCACGTCATACTGCCAGACCAGACCGCTGTCGAGTCCTTTTTCCGCGATCCACTGTTCGTAGTCTTTTACAAACGCATCCAGCAGTCCCGTCAGAAACGTTTTATTCCCGTTGACGAGGTATCGCTGATAGAGGGCCCACACGGCCCAGTGGCTGTACTTGTGCAGGTGCGGCTGGAGGCCGCCGTTGTGGCCGGTAAACCAGAAGCGGGCGTACTGGTCGAGATATTGCCCGTCGCGCAGCCAGCGGCCCTCCATGATGTGATGCCCCAGGGCGCAACTGATCGTGTTGTGTTTGCCGCTGTGGCCGACCTCGTCGAGGAACTCCGTGAAGACCCAGCCGTCCGGCGTCTTCTTGAGGTGTTTGCGAAACGTCCACCAGCGGTAGTAGTAGATCTGTTCGAGGTCCTTGTCCGGGCATTCGAACAGGGGCACATTGGCCTTCATCCACTCCCACGCCTGAGCATCGGGGACGGCGTTGACGATCCGCTCCTCCATAATCGCGTTGAAGGAATCGATATAGGGTCGGAAGGTCTCGGGCTCCAGCACGGCCGCGGCCGTCGGGATTGCCCGGAAATTGCGAAGATAGAACACGGCCTCGGGGACCTTCTCATCGCATCCCGGTTCGTCCCAGCCGGGTTTGTCCTCGCTGCCGCTCTTGTATTTGGCTACGTCGTCCGTCAGCCGGTAGTCGCCCGTGCGGAACTCGATCCGCTCGGCTGCGCCGGCCGCCATCAAGGCCGCGTCGCTGATAAGGGCCTTGCCGTCCAGGGCGATCGAGAACTGCTGCTTGGGATTGTCAATCGTGATGTCGAAGGAAACCCACCGCCCCGTTTTCAAGGCGCCGATTTTTCTTCCGCCGACGAGCAGGGCGCCGTTCGTATCGATCCGCGTCTGCACGAGCCGCTCGCCCTTTGCCCCCAGCACCTCGATATCGAGGACCTGGGCGGCCGATTCGACCTGCAAATCGAACGAAATCGCCTGCCGACCGGCCTGCTCAAACACCCGCACGGCCTTGGCGTAATCGTAAGGGTCGCTGTCCGCGATCCGCAGACTTTTATCGGCGGCGCTGGGAAACTCGACCACCTCCACCGGGCACCACTGCGGCGAGTAGATGTTCCAGTCCGTTACCGCGCCGCCCGTCTCCATCCGGCTGAAATCATCCCGCACGGGGCCGGTCACCTCCCACCGCACCGGAACCGGAATCCGCGAGATCCAGAGGTCCTCCTTGTTGACCGAATACACCACCCACAGGTCGTCTCCCGGCGGGTTGCCGTTGCCCTCGACGATCCCGCGGACGTACTGCGGCCCGGGCCGCTTCTCGCGCCCCCAGAAGCGCTTGGGCGGCGCCTCGCCGTGCACGTTGGCCAGGTGATCGAACAGGATGCCGTCGTCGCTTGTCGCGATGCTCAGCGGGTGGCGGGCCATGCTGTCCGTGGGGTTATAGACCAGCGCGTACTGCCCGTTATCGAGCCGCTGCGCCCAGATCTTGGCCCCGCCGTATGTGAGCGACTTGCACTGCACCAGCGGCGACCAGGTTTCGCCGCCATCCCGCGTCATCGTCACCCACCGCGACTTGAAGAACCCGACGACCGCCCCGTCCGGCCGCGTGTAGAAACAGAAGGCCTTGGCGGGCCTGCTGCGGCCGATCTCGCCGCCCCACGACACGCGGTAGAACTCGTCCCGGTCCTTCGCCAGATAGTTTTCCTCCCACCACTGCACCCGGCGGATCTTGTCATTGAGGAAGGCGTCACAGGCCTCGACGAATCCGGTGTCCTTGGACTCCGTGTACAGCGGGTAGTTCACCGATCCGGTCCAGTTGTCGTTGACGCGGATGAAATAGATCGGCCCCAGTGAATCGTCCGGGTAGATTTCGCGTACCACCCGCCCCACGCCGTCGCCGTCCGGCGGGCCGTAGAATGCCATTGTCAGGAATCGGCCGTTCGGGGCGATGTAGAAGCCCATCCGCTGATGCATGAATTGGTACTCCACCGTCGCGTCCGGCTTGATCGCCCCGTAGATGGGAAACAGCACCTGCGGTCGGGTCCAGCGTTTGCCGTCAGCCGAGCGCGTCAGCATCGTCATCCCCGGCGGGATGTGCTCGCCGTTGGGATTTGTCAGGTACTGACAGTAGAACTGCCCGTTGGCATACGCCAGCATGGGCGCGTGGTTATATGTCCAGCCCAGCCCGTCCGACCACTCCGGGTGCGTGCGGTTGGCCCGCAGGATTTGGAGGTTCTGCACCCCGATCGCCGGACGCATCTGTCCGTCGTGATAGCCGTCCGTGTAGTTGCTGTTGGAGCTTTTCACTTCCCCGACATACCGCACCGGCTCCGTTTCGTCGCCGGGCGCCGCGTAAAGCGCCGGCGACGCCGCCAGCAGGCAAAGCATCAGTCGCTCAATCATGGGTCCCGTTTACTCCTAATGGATTCACTGCCGTTGCAGGGCCGCCGACGGTCGGCCCGGCAGGTCTTTATCGTTTCGTCAGCCACAGCAGGCCGGGCGCGGCGTCGATCTCGATCCGGGCATGATCGCCCCCTTCGACCCTTTGGCCGGTGAACGCCGATTCGCCGCTTTTAAGATTCACCTGCTTGACGATAAAAGCGCCTTCGGGAAGGTCTAACTGAAGGGTATTCTTTTTCGTCGCATAAATCAAGTATTCTTTTTCTCCGTCGGTCAGCGCATAGACGCCGTCGGCCGGCAGATCAAGCACGCGCATGCGCGCCGCGGCCCCCGTCAGCTTCACATCGGTCGTCTTCGGCAGGTTCGGCAGGCTGCCTCCGCCCATCAGGACCGCCCAGCCCATCGTCGGGTCGGCCGAGTAGATCACCGCCTTGTCCGGGTACCGGGCTCGGTACTCCCTCACCGCCCGCACCGTCTGTTCGAATGAGGTCCGTTTCGGGCGCAGCAGCCGGGCGTGCTGACGGGGAGCCAGGTGCTTTCCGCCTGCCGGGGCGTACAGAGTGCCGTCCGACTGGTACCACCAGGCGCGAATGTCGATCACTGACACCGCCGAAGCCCGCCGCGGATCGGCAAGAACCCGATCCTGCACGTCCTTCGTGCAGCTCAGCGCGATCAGCGGCCGCCGGCCCGTTTCCGATTTCCATTCGAGGATCGTATCCAGCCAGAACTCAACAAACTCCGCCGGCCCCGTGTACTCCGCCCCGGTGAGCTGGATCACGTTGCTGTTGTCGGCAAAGGCGTCGAGGCACTGCCGGATGTACGCCCGGTGCAGAGGAGCCCGCACGGGATGGGTCGTATCGTAGAACGGTTCGTCCAGGAAGATCCGTTTATCCCCCGCGTAGGGCGGCGGTTCGGGGAAGCCGGTCCCGTTGATGTTGTTCGCCGGCCGCCACGGATAGTCCGCCCAGTGCGCCCCGGCCTCGAGGATGTTGTGCTGAAAATAGTTCTGATGCAGCAGGACCCGCCCCTCGTTGTCGCACAGGTCCGCGAATTCCTTCAGCCGCCCCCAGTACCATAGATTGTACTTCGTCAGGTCGTAGCGGCTAAGCCCGTCCCACGCCGTCCCGATCCCGCTGCGCGCGAACGGCTGCTCATAGAACGGCGGCCGCACGTCTCCGTTCATCCGCCGCACCCGCTGATGATCGTCGCGCCGCCGGTCGTACCAGAGCCCGTAATTATGCTCCAGCGCCGCCTGCCCCCTCTCGATCATGGTGTCGATGACTTCCCCCAGGTCATCCGTAAAGCCCGTCCCGCTGCGCCCGGGGACAAAGCGCGTCACGGCCGGCCCCATCGCCGCCGCCTCCCCCGGCCGGATCGTGCCCCGCCACCACGGTACACTCATGCACCCGCCCGCCAGCAGCCGCCCGTCGCAGACAAGCCGTCCATCGACGAGTTGCAGCGGCTTCGCTGGCTTCGGCTCGGGCTTTGCGGCCGCGGGAATCTCATCGATCGAAACGGCCCCCTCGGCATCCGTCGGGATCGGGTTTTCCCGGCACAGCTTCCGAATGAAATCCTTGAGCCCCTGGGCCGGCTGACGCGATGCCGCCGTCATTTCCGCCGCCAGCTCGATGGTCGGGCTGCTTGTGCTCGAACCGGTCCGTTTGAGCAGCCGGATGTCTTCGCCCCGCCGCTCAAGAAGCTGGGCCGCATACAGGCTGTCAGGCCGGACAAATTCATTCGAGCGGCTCCAGCAGCCATCCCCCTCGAACTCTCCCCAGCAGCCGAAGGCCCAGTTCCACGCCCCCGGCGGGCGGGCGCATTCGATCACGGCCGCCGAGCACTGCCACAACACGCTGTTGGCCGCCGCCCATCCGATCCCCTCACCCCGGCTGCCGCGGCTGCCGATCCGCAGGGCGTTGCCGTCGATGCGGACGTTGTCGTACAAAACGCCCGCCGCCCAGCTCTCGATGGGCCCGCTGTCATCCAGCGACCCCTCCGTCTCGCACTGCACAAAGGCGTTGGGCCCGGCGGCGCAGTAACCCGCCGAAAAGTCGTGCCGCCCGCTCTCCGACCAGCACCGTAAAAAGAGCGTCTGCTGTCCCATCGTGAAAAACGCATGCCGACGATACCCCCCGATCTCCGAGACCGGCCTCAGCGACAGGCAGTCCTCCACGCTTACCCGCCGGCAGGTCTCGTAGATCGCCACGGCCGAACCGGCAAAGCCCTCCGCCGTCACCCGGCGCACCCACACGTCCTCCGCGCCCTCCGCCGTCACCGCCATCCAGGCGTGATCCTCATCCTTTGGATTGGCCGGGTTCGTTTCGGAGACGCATCGCAGGTTTTCTATGCCTGAGTTGCGGATGCGTCCCGGCCAGGTGTACGGCCGCAGCACGGCCCCGCCCAGTTCCGCTTCGATGGCCGTCGTGATCGGCGCATCCACCGTAACCGCGCTGCCGTCTATGGATCGAATCACGCGGTCCCACGTCAGCTCGCGCGAACCGGGCTTCCAGGCGAACATGCCCTCCAGCCCGCCGCCGAACCGATCCATCCCCAGCCGCTCAACCCATTCCCTGCTGCACGGCCGGACGATCCGGATCGCATCGCCTGCCTTCAGCCCTTCGGTGTTGTCCACATGGAAAGTGCACGCTCCGACCGGCACAAAGGCATCGGTAATCTTTCGTGCCGGTTCCCCCCCAATCGGTTTGTCCGTGCCGGCGATGCGGATGAGCGTCCGCCGGCTCGTCCCTGCCCCCAGCAGCACCGTTCCGCCCTCGTCCATCCCTTCCCCGCGCAGGACCACGCCCGAGGCGTTGATCGCCAGCCCGCCGAAGACCGGGTACGTACCTCGTCTGAGCAGGACCACCCCGCGCAGCCCCTCGCCGTCCGGAGGCAGGGAGGCGACGTAATCAATGGCCCGCTGGAGGCGCTGCGTGTTGTCTCCCTCGACCGGCTCGACGACGATGCGAACGGTCGCGTCCGGAATGGGCCGCTCTCCGCCGCCGTAGCCGCAGCAGGAAAAATCCGGCAGCCGGTTGCCTTGCGCATCGGCCCCGTAAACAAGCCGCCCCTGTTCATTCAATTCAAGAAACGCTATCGCCTCCGCGTCCCGGGCTCCCGCCGGCGCCGCTGCGCCGTTTGCGTTTGCAAAGAGGCAAATCAATAGTCCCGGTACAAACCAGCCAACGTTCCGTCCGGCCATCCGAGGATCTCCTGTAACATTCGCCAATAAAAAGGCTCCGGCTTGCCGGAGCCTTTGTTTGAACCGTTCCTGCTGACGGGCCCGGAATCAGAATCGAGAACGCCTGAACTCCCAAGCCCTCTATCTACGATACGCC
>JBNRMP010000033.1:0-50860 GCA_050309685.1 Anaerohalosphaeraceae bacterium | reverse complement strand
AAAAACAGGAGGGTCAGGCCGGGTAGACCGATAAAATTTTCCACCCCCGGGGGTGGCAGGTGAGGTAAGAGAGATGACCAAGGAAAGAACCCTCAGAAAAAGTGCGAAAGATTCTTGACAGTACCGAGAGGTCTTTTTTTAAGTCCATTAACAATAAGGATTTACCGGCTTTTATCCCGCGATGGCTTCTTTGGCCGCGGCGACAACGGCGTCGGCGGTGATGCCGAAGTTTTTATAGCAGTCCTTCCACGGGGCCGACACGCCGAAGGTGCTCATGCCGACAAAGCGGCCCTTTTCGCCCAGCCAGCGGTCCCATCCGAAGCGGAGGGCCGCCTCGACGCCGACGCGGGCCTTGAGGGCCGGCGGAATGACCGAGTCGCGGTAGGCCCGATCCTGCCGTTCGAAGAGCTCCCAGCACGGCATGGAGACGACCTGACTGGTAATGCCCTCGGCGGCGAGCTGCTCGCGGGCCTGCAGGGCAATCGCAACCTCCGAGCCGCTGGCTAGCAGAAGCACCTGCGGATCGGCATCCTTGACGAGCACATAGGCGCCTTTCGTCAGATTCGCCGCACTCGCGTACTTGGCCTGATCCAGCACGGGGATGCCCTGACGAGTCAGGGCCAGCGCGATCGGCTGCTCGCGGTGGGTCAGGATGTATTTCCACGCCTGAGCCGTCTCGTTGGCATCGGCGGGCCGAATGACCAGCAGGTTGGGCAGACACCGCAGGGCCGCCAGGTGCTCGACCGGCTGGTGCGTCGGGCCGTCCTCACCCAGGCCGATGCTGTCATGCGTGAAGACGAAGATCGTCGGATACCTGGACAGGGCCGCCACGCGAAGAGCCCCGCGCATATAGTCGGAGAAGACCATGAATGTACCGCCGTAGGGCCGCAGCAAACCGCTGAGGCCGATGCCGTTCATAATCGCGCCCATGGCATGTTCGCGCACGCCGTAGCGGATGTAGCGGCCGGTCGGGTTGTTCTTCTGGTAGTCCTCGGCTCCTTTGAAGCGGGTATTATTCGAGGGGGTCAGGTCGGCCGAGCCGCCGATGACCAGCGGCAGGTGCGGCATGAGGGCGTCGAGCGTCTTGCCCGAGGCCTGCCGGGTGGCCACCGAAGCCCCGGCCTCAAACTTCGGCAGCAGCGCATCGATATCCACATCGACCTTGCCGGCCAGGGCGTCGGTGATCTCTTTGGCCAGGTCCGGATACGCCCGGGCGTAGGCGGCAAACATATCTTCATATTGTTTCTGGAGGGCGGCGCCTTTTGCCTTCGCCTGCGGGGCCAGCCTGGCGGCCTCCTCGGGCACAACGAAGCTCTGTTCGGGGTCCCAGCCGGCATTCTTCTTGATGAGCTTGATCTCATCGACGCCCAGCGGGGCCCCGTGAGCGGTATGCGTATCTTCGTAATTGGGACTGCCGTAGCCGATGAGCGTTCGGAACTTGATGATCGTGGGCTTGCCGTTGGGATTCTTCCGGGCGTGTTCGATGGCCTGATCGAGCTCGGCGATGTTGTGGCCGTTGCCGCCGATGGCGACCACATTCCAGCCGTATGCCTCGTAGCGTTTGGCAACGTCTTCCGAGAACGACAGGTAGGTGTGGCCGTCGATGGTGATGCCGTTGTCATCGTAAATGACGATCAGGTTGTCGAGCCCGAGATGACCGGCCAGACTGGAGGCCTCGCCGCTGACGCCCTCCTGGAGGCAGCCGTCGCCGGCAATCGTATAGATATGGTAATCAAAAACCGCGGATCCTTCCTTGTTGTAGCGGCCGGCCAGGTACTTCTGGGCGATAGCCATGCCGACGGCGTTCGAGATGCCCTGGCCCAGCGGCCCGGTCGTGGCCTCCACGCCCGCCGTATGACCGTACTCGGGATGCCCCGGGGTCTGGCTGCCCCACTGGCGAAAGCGTTTGAGCTCCTCCAGCGGCAGATCAAAACCGAACAGGTGCAGCAGGGAGTAAAGCAGCATGCTGCCGTGGCCCGCGGAGAGGACAAAACGGTCACGGTTGATCCACTTTGGATCGGCCGGGTTAAATCGCATGTGACGCGACCAGAGACTGTAGGCCGCCGGGGCCATTCCCATCGGCATACCGGGGTGGCCGGAATTGGCCGCCTGCACCCCATCCATGGACAGAAAGCGGATAGTGTTGATACATTTCATATCCACGTCAGATAAACCGGTTACTTTTTCAGCCATTTTCTCCTCTACTTTCATTTTGGATCTGTATTATTCAAAACCAATTGAGCTTCGAAAATTAGGTTGTCATGGTATTCAGAGGCCGGCAAAAACGCAAGGGAATTCCTGTACATTGCAGCGGCAAGGACTCAGATTACGATAAGCATATATGTACATATCATTAGGTTTGTTTATTGATATTATTCTAAAACCTGAAATATTTAACCGATTGAGGAATTTTGTAAAAGCTCTCATCAAAGGCATTTAAGGCCGCTGACAGGCGGCTGGCGGGGGCAAAAATGAGAATATCTTATGGTTTGAGATTGACTTAACCCGCCTCCTGTGATATGATTTTTCCGTATATGGCAACGACAAAACGAACGACTGGCAGCCGCATAAAAGCGAACAAGAAACCCTCCTCTCAAGCCGTCGAAAACGTCAAACGTTCCCCACGGGCGTTTCGCACCTACGATCAGGCCATGAAATACCTGATTGAACGAACGGACTATGAGAGGCAGCAGCGCTTGCGCTATAATGTGACGACCTTTGACCTGGGGCGTATGGAAGCCCTGCTCAAGGGGCTGGGAAATCCCCATTTAAAGACCAAAACCATCCATATTGCAGGAACCAAGGGCAAAGGTTCGACCGCGACCATGCTGGCCCGGATGCTGGAGGCCAACGGGTACAAGGTGGGCCTGTACACCTCGCCGCATGTTACCAGCATGCACGAGCGGATCGCAATCAACGGCGACATAATCAACCGCAAGGCGATGACCGACCTGATCAACCGCGTCTATCCGGTCGTGGAGAAACTGGCCAAAAAGCCGGACAACGCCCCGACCTTTTTCGAGATTTTTACGGCCATGGCCTTTCTGTATTTTGCCGATCAGAAGGTCGATCTGGCGGTGATTGAAACCGGCCTGGGCGGCCGACTGGACAGTACCAACGTCATCACCCCCGAACTGGTCGGCATCACAAGCATCAGCATCGACCATCAAAACCTGCTGGGCTCCACCCTCGATGCGATCACTCGGGAGAAAGCCGGCATCATCAAGAAAGGCGTGCCCGTGGTGACGGTGCAGCAGGACCCGCAGGCGATGAAGGTCCTCAAGCGTCAGGCGACGGCCCTGAAGGCCCCGCTGGTCGTTACCGGCCGGGATGTGGATTTCTCGTATCGCTTCGAATCGTCCCGTGAATACGGTCCGCACACGCGGATCTGCCTGACGACGCCCAACAGCCGCTTTGAGCACCTGCGGGTGCCCCTGCCGGGCGAACACCAGGCCATCAACTGCGGGCTGGCCCTGGCCATGCTCGATCAGCTCAAGACCCGGGGCTTTCAACTGGACGACAGCAAAGCCGTCAACGGCCTGAGCAAGGTTTACATGATCGGGCGGATGGAGATGATCTGCAACGATCCGCGCATCCTGGTGGACGCCGCCCACAATGCCGCCAGCATCCGCGCCCTGATCCAGGCCATCGGGCAGCATATCCCCTACGACTCCATGGTCATCATCTTCGGATGCAACAGCGACAAGGACGTGCGGGGCATGCTGACGGAGCTGCAGTACGGCGCCGATAAAGTCATCTTCACCCGCAGCAACAATCCCAAGGCGGTTTTCCCGCAGGACCTGGCCGAGATGTACACGGACCTTTGCGGCAAGATGTGCCAGACGGCCCTGTCCCTGCGAGAGGCGGTGCGGATTGCCCGCAACGCCATCAGCCGCGAGGACCTGATCTGCATCACCGGCAGCTTTTACCTCGTCGGGCAGGCCAAACAGGAAATCCAGATTTTAAAATAGGGAATTTTTCAACTTTTTCGCCTCTGTTTACCGACATCTTTTTAATATAGAAGCAGTCTAAAAACGCTTTTAAAAGGAAATTTTTGGTTGCATACCCGGCAAAGGTATGTAAACTGACGGTTAGGTTTGAGGTTAGTGTTGCAAAAAACCCCCATATTGCAAGTTGAAAGAACTGTTTTTGAAAGGAGAATGAAATGAAGGGAGTGACATTGTTAAGTGCATTGCTGTTGCTGATGGGAACCTCGATGGCGGTCGATCTGGCCGGACAGGACGTCGCGGTTACCTTCGATGTAACCTACACATCGAAGTACATCTGGAGAGGTTTCGACCTCCTGGATGACACCTCCGCATGGCAGCCGAGCGTGAACATGCAGTGGGCCAACGGTTTCGGCGCCAATGTGTGGGCGTCCTATCCGGGCAGCGGCGGAACCCCGGGCGGCAATGATCCGGCCATCTACAACAGCCGCGTGGACATGACCGAATACAACTACACGCTGACCTACAGCGGCAGCATCCTCGAGAACTGCTATCAGACCGATTACACCATCGGCTGGCGGTACTATGATTTCATTGACACCGCTTCCGAAAAACGCGACCTGCAGGAAGTCTTCGCTGAAATCGCCATGCCCAACCTGTTGGAAGGCGGCATCGTGCCCCACGCGGCCGCGTATCAGATGTGGTCCGCCCAGGGCGGCGACGTGCTGGTTCGTGACTGGACCGGGACGATCTATGTGCTCGGCTTCAACTACGGCTGGACCTTCGAGCAGGCCCCCGAAATGCCCATGACGTTCATGTGGGATATCGTTTACAATGACGGCACCGGCGGCAACGCCATCGACCACGACTGGTCCCACATGGTCTGGGGTCTCAAGACCAGTCTGGACTGCCCCTTCACCGGCGGCAAGCTCGTTCCCGCCATCTACTTCCAGAATTCGTTTGACGATTCCGTCAATACGGAAGACGAGCTCTGGGGCGGCATCTCCTACAGCATCACCTTCTAAACAATTCGATGCCATGAAACTAAAAAGGCCGGTTCCAAAAGGACCGGCCTTTTTTTTATTTTCTTTGCAACTTACCCGCCGATAAAATTCCTTCGAACGCTATTGCTATATGCGTTCGATCACGTCGAAAGTCAATCGGAGCAAGGCTGATTTTGCCCGGGATTCGGGGAGCGCGGACAGTTGACGGACGGCCCTGCGGCCGGCGTTCTCCAGAACTCGGCGGGTGTCCTCGATGCTCCCCGCCCGCCAAAGCTCGGCGATGACCCACTGCCGATCCCGTTCGGTCGAAAGCCGCCGGAGGGCGTGTCTGCGATTTCGCTCGCTCAGGCCTTCGAGCCAGTAAATCACCGGCAGGGTCGCCTTGTTGAGAACGAGATCGGTCCCGGCGGTCTTGCCCAGGTCTTTTTCCGTCCCCAGCAGATCCAGCAGGTCGTCCGTGATCTGAAAGGCCCGGCCCAGTTCGAAACCGAACCGGCGGCAGCGGCGAATCGCGGACTCGGAGCCGCCGGAGAGAAAGACGCCCAGGTGCGCTGCGCAGGCGAACAGGGCGGCGGTTTTGCCGTCGATGATCGAGAAGTATTCCGACTCGTTCAGGTTCCAGTTGCCGCTCTGAAGATTCTGCATCAGTTCGCCCTGGCAGATCCGCCCGGCCGTCTCGGTCAGCAGCTTGTTGGCCGCCGGATCGTTGAGCTGCGCCCCCGCCGAGAAGGCCCGGCTCAGCAGGTAGTCTCCCATGAGAACAGCGGCGGCGTCGCCCCACAGGGCGTTGGCGCTGGCTCCCCCCCGGCGCACGGACGCCTGATCGATCACGTCATCGTGATAAAGCGTGGCCGTGTGGATCAGTTCGATGATGGCGGCGTAATCGATATGGCGGCGGCCGATGCGTCCCCCCGCGGCCTTGGCCGACAGCAGCATCAGGCCCGAGCGGATCATCTTGCCCGGTCGGTCTATCAGATCCGAGAAGCATCCGTCGATGGCTTCGATCCGTGAGACCGTGAGCCGGCGGATCCGTTGGCGGACGCGCCGCAAATCCCCTTCCACCGGAGCAAAGACCGCCTCCGTCGGCGTTGGGGTTCCGCCGGCTTTGCGTTCAGGACCGGGCATACTCAAAAAACTTCTTCCGCAACAGTTTGGTCACGGGGCCCGGCCGGCCGTCGCCGATTTTTCGCCCGTCGATCTCCACCACTCCGATAACCTCCGCGGCGGTTCCCGTCAGGAAAAACTCATCGGCCACATACAGATCGAACCGCGTCAGGTTCTTCTCGATCACCGGCAGGTTCTCTTTTTGCGCCAGTTCGATGACCACCCGCCGGGTGATGCCGTCGAGCGAGCCGCTCTGCACGGGCGGACTGCAAATAACGCCCTCCTTGACGATGCAAATATTGTCCCCGCTGGCCTCGGCGACAAAGCCCTCATGGTTATATAAGATCGCCTCGCTGGCGTTGGCGTCGATCGCCTCGATTTTGGCCAGGATGTTATTCAGGTAATTCAGACTCTTGACCTGCGGGGGCACCGACAGGGGATGGTTGCGGATCGTTGTCACGCTGACCACCTTGAGCCCTTTCTCGTAAAGCTCCTCGGGATAGAGCTGAATGCGGCTGGCGATGATAATGATCCCGGCCGTCCGGCACAGGTAAGGATTGAGCCCCAGGTCGCCGACACCGCGGGTTACCACCAGGCGGATGTAGCCGTCGCGGATGCCGTTGGCGGCGACGGTCTCCTCGACGGCCTTTTCCATCGTTTCGATATCGATGGGGATCGGCAGACGGATCACCTTGGCGGAATCATAGAGACGCTTGAGATGAGCCCGGTTTTCGAAGACACGCCCGTTATAGACCCGGATCCCCTCAAAAACGCCGTCCCCATAGAGGAGCCCGTGATCGAAAACGGATACTTTCGCATCCTGCTCGTCAACCAGTTGACCGTTTAACCAGATTTTCAAACCCATAAAAGACCCCTTTTGTCATCTACCGTTTTTCAGCCGTTCCGGGCCGATTCCATTTTTCCGTCCGTCAGCCGCAGGATCCTGCCGGCCTTGACGGCGATTCGGTCATCGTGGGTCACCATGACGATCGTCTGTCCCTGCCGGTTCAGATTGCTCAGGACCTCTAAGATACCAAATCCCGTCTGAGAGTCAAGGTTTCCTGTCGGTTCATCGGCCAAAAGCAGGACGGGCTGATTCATCAGTGAGCGGGCAATCGCCACGCGCTGCCTCTCGCCGCCGGAAAGCTCGAACGGACGGTGTTTGAGTCGCCCGGAGAGGCCCATCTGGGCCAATAACTCCTCGGCCCGTCGGCGGTACGCCTGCTTCCTGTGGAGCCAGCTCAGGCTGCCGTTGGAGGCCATTGCGGGCAGAAGCGTGTTTTCCAGCACATTGAGCTCGTCGAGCAGGTGATAAAACTGAAAGACAAAGCCCACGCTGCGGTTGCGGTACTCGTTGAGCTGACGGGCCGAAAAATCGTTCAGGTTTCGCCCGTTGAACTCGACGGTTCCCTTATCGGGCGTATCGAGGGCCCCGAGGATGTGCAGGAGGGTGCTCTTGCCGCTGCCGGAGGCCCCGACGATAGCGGCAAAGGTCCCCCGCTCGATCTCCACATTCACGCCTCGCAGGACGTGCAGCGATTCCTTGCCCATCCGGTAAGACTTATGCACATTTTTCGCACGCAGTATGATGCTCATCTTTAAGTTCCTCGGCAAGTTTGAAAAAAAGATCGATTTTTTCAAACCTTTTCATTTTTTATACCTGGTTGACCTGCAGGACCCGGGTCGGCTGCTTGCGGGCCGCCTGGAGCGCCGGGATCAGCGCCCCGAGCAGGCACGCCAGGACCGCCACCCCCATCACCCCGACAAACACGGAGACCCGCAGGGTATGGGGAATATCCCCGATCGCATACATGCTCCGGTTCCAGAGCTGCCAGTTGAAACGCTCAAACAGCAGATCCTCCATCGAGTTGATATTGCGGAGAAACCACGCCCCCCCCGCCGCGCCGACGACCGCGCCCAGCACGCCGATCAGGGAGGCATAGTTCAAAAAGATCCCCGCGACCTTCTGACCGGACATCCCGACGCTTTTCAGAATCCCGATGTCGCGGCTCTTGTGCCCCACGATCATGTAGAAGATCACGAAGACAATGAACACCGTAATCACCCCGAGCATGAGAAACAGCAGGATCAGCATGTTCTGTTCCTTCTCCACGGCGGCGATTCGCTCCCGGCGGCTTTCGAGCCAGCTTTGCACTCGCACCGGCGCCAGCAGACCGGCCGCCTCGCCGTCCCGGTTGACCTCCACGTATTGGCGCCACAGTTGGCGGACCTGATGCACGCCCCGCTCCAGCGGATACTCCGGGATAAAGCGGATATGGATCGAACTGATCCGCGGCGCCGGGGCATCCATCCCGGTCAGCATGCGGGCCTCCTCCAGCGGCAGGTAAATCATGGTCCCGTCGATATTCGGCAGCCCCGTATGGCTGTCATCGGCGACAAAATACGTCTTGCTGCTGACCAAATCCGTCCCCGCCCGCGCCAGGGCGCCCTTGGCCGTCAGCGGAAAGCTGCTGAGCACCAGCCGCAGCGGCATCTGGCTGTCGGGATGGAGATAGTCGCCCTCCTCCGTTCGGTAGATGGGCGCCATGTCGATCCCCAGCACGCACCCGGGCGCCGAAGGCGCATACGACGGCACAAAGGCATTGGCCGGGTCCGCTCGGTGGTAATACAGCGACCGGCCAAACCCGGTCGCCGCGCTGTGCAGCACCGGGTCGATCCCCATAAACTCCACACCGTAGTTGCTGTCCCCGCCCGGCTGGGTGACCAGGCCGACGCCGTAAACCGCCGGCGAGAGGGCCTCGATGAACGGCTGGGACCGGAGCGATTCCAGAAACGATCCCTCGACCGGAAAGCCCACCAGCGACTCCGTCGAGATCACGCAGTCTCCCGCGAACGCGTGATGCTTGCCCTTGAACTCCTCCAGCAGTCCGTTCATCACCGTCAGCACGACGATCACGATGAACACGCACAGCGCCACCGCCGTCGCCGCCAGCCAGGAACTGCGCCGATGCAGAAAGAAACGGATTGCCAGCTTCCACTGAAAGATCACTTCACTTTCCTTTCCTGCCTTGCCGAATTTGCGGCTCAGCCGTCCGTCGATTCGCCGGGGCGCCCTTTCCGCGGCTCTTGGCACCCCCTCAAGGGCGTCATTCGTATCTGAGGATCTCCACGGGTTTGGTCATCGCCGCCCGGACCGCGGGGATCAGCGTCCCGATCATCGCCGCCGCAATCGCCGCCAGGACGATCCACGCCGCCGCGGGCCAGTACACCTCGTCGGGGATGCGGCTGAACATATAGTTGCTCGCCTTCCAGATCTTAAGGCCGAAAACCCGGCTGATCCAGTATTCAATCGTGTTGATATGCCGGATGATGACCGTCCCGATCCCGATTCCGAAGATCGAGCCGATAAGCCCGTTGAGAAAACCGAACCCCACGAACAGACCCGCCACTTCGCCGCTGCCGGCGCCGCAGCTCTTGAGAATCGCGATGTCCTTGCGCTTCGTCATCACCAGCAGCGAGAAGATGCAGAAGACCAGCAGCACCACCGACAGACTCACGATCCCGAAGACCAGCAGCAGAATGCCCATCTGCTTGCGGTACTCGGCGATCATCGCCGCCTGAAGCTGCTGCGAGGTCTGAATATCGACCCGCGAAGCCCACGGGAAGCGGTCCCGGGCGAAGTTTTCCCAGACGCCGCGAACAACCGTCACCGCCGCCGAGGCGTCTGCGCCTTTGGCCAGCCGGATCTGCACGATATTGGCCACCGGTCCCCCGGCTCCGCCGTACAGCAGTTCGGACAGCGCCTCGATCGGCACAAACACGTTTTCGCTGTCCAGGCTCCAGATCCCCGTAAACACGACATCCGTACAGGCAAACCGCATCACGCGGCGTTTGAACTCGGGGGTCGCACGGTCGCCCGCCTCCCCTTCCGGCGGCATCACCAGCGAGCCCGTCGTCAGCGCCATTCGCTTGCCCAGGAAACTCTTCACCTTTTCCATGTCGTACTCGTCGGTCGCCTCATCGGGCGGCGTCAGCACGCCGATGCCGACAAAGGCCCCGATCTCCACATCCTCCCCCGGCTCGAAGGTTATCTCAGGCGCCTCCTTCTGCATCAGCAGCGAGCTCTTAAGATCGGTTACGCGCTGTCGCCGCGGCAGTTCGATCCCCCACACCCCCTTCGCCAGCCGCACGTTCCCCTGCCCCATCAGCAGCAGGCCCTGGTTCTTAAGCACCGCCGTGGCGGATTCGACCGCGGCGGTTTCCTCAAGGGCGTCCAGAAAAACGGTGTAATCGGAGATAACCGCCTCGCGGGGCGCTGAGAGCACGATGTCGCCGAGGTGCTCGGTGGCGCTGCGTTCGAGGGCGGCAATAAATCCCTCGAACAGACTGGCGACAACGATCAGCAGGGCGCAGCTCAGGGCGACCGCCGTAACGCTCAGCAGCATCAGCCGCCGCCGCGCCATATAGCGCAGGCACAAAAACCCCGTGATCTGTTTCACTCGATTGCGCTCCCGTCCATCAATGGCCGCATATCATTCCCGCAGCCCGTCCCGAGTATATCGAAGAAAAGCGGGCGCCCGAATCTGCCAATAGGCGCTGTCCAATGATCCCGCGTCACACGTCCTGCTCCGTCGAGCTCGCCGCGCCCGGGCCGGCGGACTTGAGCAGCGGAAAGAGGATCACGTCGCGGATGCTCGTGGAGTTCGTCAGCAGCATGATCAGCCGGTCGATCCCGATCCCCAGACCGCCCGCCGGCGGCATACCGTACTTCAGCGCGTGGATGAAATCCTCGTCCATCTTCGCCATCGACTCCTCCTCGCTCAGTCCCCGGAGCTGGCGGCGGAAGTTCGCCTCCTGCACGTCCGGATCGTTGAGCTCCGTGTAGGCGTTGGCCAGCTCCATCGTGCCGATGAACAGCTCGAACCGCTCCGCGAAACGCGGGTCGGTCCTGCCGGGCTTGGTCAGCGGACAGATCGCCGCCGGGTAGTCGATCACGAAGGTGGGGTTGACCAGGTGTTCCTCGACCGTCGCCTCGAACACCTCGTTGATCACCACGGCGTCGTCCATGCCGCTCTCGTCGATGTTCAGTTCGCGGGCCTTGCGGCGCACCGCGGGCAGATCGTCAATATCGCAGCCGGCGTGCTCCCTGAGCAGGTCCGCGTATTTCGCCCGGCGCCACGGCCGCGAGAAGTCGATCCGCATCTCGCCGAACGGCAGCACCGGCCCCGCACACTGCCTCTCGATCAGCGTCGAGACCAGTTCCTCCGTCAGGTCCATCATCACCGTGTAATCGGCGTAGGCCTGGTAGATCTCCATCATCGTAAACTCGGGATTATGCCGGGTGCTCAGCCCCTCGTTGCGGAAGTTGCGGTTGAGCTCGAAGACCCGCTCCATGCCGCCGACCAGCAGCCGCTTGAGAAACAGCTCCGGCGCGATCCGCAGATACAGGTCCATATCCAGCGTATTGTGGTGCGTGATGAACGGCCGCGCCGCCGCCCCGCCGGCGATGGTCTGCATCATCGGCGTCTCCACCTCCAGGAAGCCCCGCGCCTGCAAAAACTCGCGAACGGTCGCCAGCATCGCACTGCGGGCCTTGAACCGCTCCATGACCTCGGGGTTGGCCCACAGGTCCACGTACCGCTGCCGGTAGCGCAGATCGACGTCGGCGAGCCCGTGAAACTTTTCCGGCGGCTGCTCCAGCGCCTTGGCCAGCACCGTCACCCGCTCGGCCCAGATCGTGATCTCGCCGGTCTTCGTGCGGCCCAGCGGCCCCTCGGCGCCGATCAGGTCTCCCAGGTCCAGCAGCTTGATCAGCTCCCACTGGTCCGCCAGCAGCTTCTTGCTCAGACCGATCTGGATCGTCCCGCTCGAATCGCGCAGGGTGATAAAGATCAGCTTGCCGATGTCCCGCAGCAGGAGGATGCGGCCGGCGCAGCAGGCCCGCTGCCCCTCCGCCTCGTCGCAAAATGACGCCTTCACCCGGGCCGCCGGCGCAACGCCGTCAAAACGTCCGCCGTAAGGGTCGAAGCCCAGGTCCCGAATTTTCTGCCGCTTCTCGCGGCGCTGCTGTTCGAATTTACTCATGCCGTCCGTCTGACTCAACGTGCCATATTCCTTTCTGCTCCCCCCTGTCCCGATTTAAAAATCAATGCGATCCGCACAATCCGCGGCGGCTCTAACGATTACGAACGACGAGCCGATAACTACATGATCTCGTTCGGATCGATCGGCAGGTTCCAGTACGACGCGGGCCGGGCGGTCACTTCCATTCCCGACTGGATCAGTTGGGCCTGGGCCACCAGCAGGGCGACCGAGAGCTGCGGATCGGACAGGAGCGTCCGCCGCAGGTCGTGACGCACCATCGGGTCGCCGTCGTTATTGTGGTCGGCCCGCACCAGCACGTCGTTATCCCGCTGCACGTCGATCATCCGCCGCAGCTCGTGGTTGTACATCTCCACCTCCACGTCCGGCGCGATGCCCCAGTCCGTGCGGCCGAGCTTCTCCATCTGGTAGCGGTTCTTCACCTGCTGATCGCTGGGCAGGTGGTAATAGGCAATCGTGTACTTGAGCTGCGAGTTGCCGCCCGTGTACGGCGTCACCACCTGCACCGATCCCTTGCCGTAGCTGCGGGAGCCGACGATCACGGCCCGGTTAAACTTCGGGTCCTGCAGGGCCCCCGCCACGATCTCCGAGGCGCTGGCGCTGCCGCCGTTGATCAGCACCACCAGCGGATACCGCGGATGGGTCCCCCGCTTGTGAGCGATTTCGTAGGTCGGAAAGCCGTGCCGCGGGCTGCTCTTGACGATCACGCCGTCCTCCACGAACAGGTCCACCACCTGGGCCGCGCTCTCCAGGTAACCGCCGCTGTTATACCGCAGGTCCAAGATCAGCCCCCGCATCCCCTGCCTCTCCAGCGTCGTGAGGATCTTATCCAGGTCCGGGCCGGAGCTCTCCGTGAAGGCCGTCAGCCGCACGTACCCGATCCGGTTCTCTGGATCGACCCAGTAATCCCAGCCGCCGTTCTCCGCCCGCTGCCAGCCGCGGATGGGCTGCACGACGATTTTGTCGCGGGTGATTACATAATCCTTCACCACGCCCGTCGAGGGCCGGCGGATCGTCAGCGTCACCTTGGTCCCCTTGGGACCGGTGATCTTGCTGACGGCGCAGGTGATGGTCATATCTTCCGTGGCTTCCCCGTTGACCTTTACGATTTCATCCTCGGCATCCAGGCCCGAGCGGTAGGCGGGCGTATCCGGCAGCAGACTCACGACCTTCAGCACGCCGGTCGCCTTCGAGATCTCCACGCCGATCCCGAAAAACTGCTGCGTCAGACTCTTTTCGAAGTCCTCCACATACCACGGCCAGACCAGGTTCGTGAACGGATCGAGCGCACTCAGTGCCCCCTCCGAAAACTGCGCCACGATCACCTCCTGCGGCAGTTCCAGCGTATCGGCATTGAGGTTCATCACATCCTGGAACAGCCGGATCAGCTCCACGCTGCCGGGCTTCGACATCGCCTTGACCTTCGCCTCCAGCGTCGCGACGCCCGCCCGGTAATTGTCCAGTTGGCTCGGGTTGATCTTCCAGGCCAGCTTTTCTTTGCTCTTCTCGAAGACGTCCGCCAGCAGCCGGCTGCGCGTCAGGGCCTTTTCGAGCATCAGCGGGTAGTCCGGCGGGGAAACGTAGTTGCCCTCCAGCAGATGCAGCGCCCGCAAAAACATATCCGGCTCGATGCCCTTGTGCCGTTCGCGGCTGGTATCGTTGCAGGTGCCGTCCTTGAGGGCCAGCTCGATCGTCACCAGCTCCGTCAGGCGGTCCGCCTCGTCCTTGTACCGGGTGTTGTCCGGGTAGAGTTCCGTCAGCCAGTAGTAGGCGTGCACGTAGGCATCGGACCACTGCCCCTTCGCCTCGTACTCCCTGGCCCTGAGCAGCGCGACCCGGATCGCCTCCCGGAGGACGGGATGTTCCAGCACCGCCCGCTTTTCCTGATCCCCGTTGGCCAGGTCCTTCAGCCGCACGCCGATGGCCAGCACCTCATCCGTCTTGTTCGGATCCGCCGCCAGGAGGTTGGGGTACTGGCTTTGCAGTTTCAGCAGTTCCTGCTGCTGCATTTCGAGGACACGGCTTCGCAAATTGTCCCGGCGGGCCTTCGATGCGGACCAGTTGCGGGCGAGTTCCGCCACCTCTTTCAGCGTCGTCTTCGAGCCGCCTTCGACCGAGGCAACCGCCTCCGCGGCCGCCTCAAAGTCCCCGGCCAGGATATAATCGACAACCGCCCGGACCTCTGCGCTTAGCGGGCGGGCCGTCTGCCTCGTCGCCGCGGCGCTGCTGACGGCGGCCGCGCTGACCTCCAGGGTTTGGTCTTCCGGTATGCAGCCGGCGGTTGCCAGGACATTGATGACCAGCAGAAGCGTGATCGTAAAAAAGCGTTTCTTAAACATCCTTCGTGTCCCGTTTTAAAGAATTAAATCGGCAGGGCGGTGTTCCTGAACCGCCCTGCCGCTGCAATCCCGATATTATTGATTCTTGAACAGATAAAGAACCGTCGGGGTTATCGCCCCGGCCTTGATCCGGGGGCCGGACGCCCGCATCATAACCGGATTCCCCTCTTCGCGGGAATGACAAAGCGGAGCATCGGTTCTTTGACTATCGAAAGATCAACTAAAAACCCAGCCGCTTACAGGCACTCGGCCGCTTTCCCGGCACAGCCGAGAACATGGAGCTTGTGCTCCACCATTTTCTCGATGGCATCGCGGGCCGGTCCCAGGTACTTGCGGGGATCGAACTCGCCGGGCTTTTCGGCAAAGACCTGCCGGATCTTCGCCGTCATCGCCATGCGAAGGTCCGTATCAATGTTGACCTTGCAAATCGCCATCTTGGAGGCCTTCGTAATCGCCTCCTCGGGCACCCCCATTGCGTCGGGCATCTTGCCGCCGTACTTGTTAATCAGATCCTTGAACTCCTTGAGCACGCTGCTGGAGCCGTGCATCACCAGGGGGAACCCCGGAAGCCGCTTGCCTATCTCTTCAATTACGTGAAAAGCCAGCTTGGGTTCGCTTTTGAACTTGTACGCCCCGTGGCTGGTCCCGACGGCCACCGCCAGCGAATCGCACCCGGTTCGCTTGACGAACTCCTCGGCCTGGTCCGGATCGGTCAGGTGGGCCGACACGTCCTCCACGCCCACGACGTCCTCTTCAATGCCGCCGAGCTGCCCCAACTCCGCCTCCACCACCACGCCGTGGTCATGGGCGTAATCGACCACTTCCTTGGTAATCCGGATGTTTTCCTCGAACTGATGATGCGAGGCGTCGATCATCACCGACGTAAAGCCGTCATCGACACACCGCCGGCAGATTTCCACCGTGTCACCGTGATCCAGATGCATGCAGATCGGGATATCGGGGTTCTCTGCCGCCGCCACGTCGATAATCGCCTTCAGGTAGCTCATGCTGGCATAGTCACGGGCGCCGCGGGAAATCTGGAGAATCAGCGGGGCCTTTTCCTTGGCGATGGCCTTGACGATCCCCTGGGTGATTTCCATATTGTTAACGTTAAAAGCCCCTATGGCATACCCGTTTTTATATGCCATCTCAAACATCTTCTTACTTGATACCAGAGCCATAAAATCTCCTTTACCTGTTACGAGTTAGCACTATTTATACACAATTTATCCATCGGTGCACTCAGGATATACCCAAAAATCAGTATTCCTGAATCGCACCGGTTAGGCCCATGTACTTTCGGGACCCGATCGCCAGTTCATCCACGCCCTGCGGCCAGACCGAAATCCCCATGCCCGTCCGGTCCAGCGACTCGTCCAGCGTAAAGTTGAACGCATAATACAGGCGGTGATACTGACGGATCAGCGTCAGGTCGCTCCGCACCCCTTTGCCGAAATCGAAGTTATACTCCTGTGAAAACACAGCCGTATAACGGTCGTTGATCCGGTAGGTAATCGCCCCCACCACGGCATTAGACCCCCGTTCGAAAATATCTTCACTGGGGATATCCAGGATCAGCGGCCGCAGGTACCGGCTGCCGATATAATAGCTGAGGTCCGGATAGACAAACCGGCTGACACCGACATTAAACTGCTGAATCCGGCCGCTGTCCAGATCATAATTCAAATCGCTGCGAAATGCAAATGTATCGCTAACCAGCCACTCGTAATCGGCGTTCAGCGAATTGCGGACCAGTCCGAAAAAGCTGTAATTTCTACGATAAAAATCGGGAATGGAGGGGTCGTTGAAAATGAATCCAGCTGGCCCGTAGAGGTTGGGCAGCCCCAGCACGGAATCGGTCAGGAACAGAGCGGTCGGATCGAACGCAACCGGAGGAGCGATATCCGAATCCGCCGGGTTGTCCACCCAGGTCAGGTCCATATCCAGCCGCATCCAGTCCACCGTCTCCTGCCGGCCCGCCGGCCCGCGGCGGGTCTGCCAACGCTGGGAAACCCCCAGGTTGTAAGTGTCCCGCATCTTGATCGCCGGGTCGTTCTGTTCATACCAGACGGCCTCAAAGTGCGGCGTTACGATATGACGCAGACCGTTCAGGTCCCAGAACGTGCTCCGGACCGTCGGGTCGGCTTTCCAGAAAACCGTCGAGGCCCGCAGACCGTATTCGCCCAGCAGCAGGTTGTCCTCGGGCTCGACGGGCGTGCCGTCAAGGGCCAAATCGAACTCGTCGTGATCTTCGTAATTATACGTGCCGGCCGCAAACGGAACCAGTTTGAACGTATTGAGCAGGAGGGGAAAGCCCACCTCGTTGCGCGTGGAGGCAAACGTGTAGAAATCGCCGGTGGTCGCGTTGGCCGGGACGTTATCCTCATCGTAACGGTTGCGCAGCCGGCTGATCCGGTTATCGCTGTAGAACGTCAGCCGGTCGCTCCAGAAGGACTGGCCGGTCATGTGGTACTCGACGGTCGGCAGTTCCTCCACCGTCGTCTCGAAATCGTTGATGCGAATCTTGTTCAGGATCGAAAAGCCGGTATTCTCACTCAGCCGTTTCAGGTAGATCAGTGTCTCCTGTCCCTTATCCGTGTAGAACTCGCCCCGGTACATCGACTCCAGGAAATGGCGATCCGAGAGGTAACTCAGCTCTACCGTCATCTGCCAGTCATACGGAAGATACTCCCGGTGGCGGAAGGTAAAGCGGCCGCGGAGGTCCCGGTCCGGCTCCAGGTTCTTCCGGGAGCTGATGCGGCCCAGGTCGTCCTCGCCCCGGTCTTTCATAAGATACCCGATAAACCAGCCGTAGCTGTTCGGACGCTCGTACTCGGTCTCAATGCCCGCCCCGACGCCGCGCTTGCTGAAATAGTCCAAAGCCAGGCGGCTCTCGACCCCGGGCGGTTCCTTGCGGCCCAGCAGGCGGTAGAGATGCCAGCGGGTTTCCAGCGAGACGCCGAAGTCCGAATCGTTGCCGATGCGCGCCCGGCTGATCGGAAGGTCCGGACGCACAAAATCCGACGTCATGCCCGGCCAGGCGAAAAAGGAAAAGTCGTAATACTTCGCCCTCACATCGTCAAAGATGCCCGTGTAGCGCTGGGCCGAGTCATCCGCGGGCTCTCCGGCTGCCGCCTCCTGCGCATCGAGCTCCTCCGGCGTAACCAGAACCATCTGCGAGGCGCTCAGCGACACCTGCGGCAGGTAAAATTCGCTGCTGGTGAGCCGGACGTTTTGGGCTTCGAACATGTTGGCGCTGATCTGCCGCAGCCGCTCGGCGATCACATAGATCGGGACCTGCCGCCGGTCGTCGTAGGTCCGCATCTCCGCGTTGACCACCAGCGCCTGCCGGTTGAGGAAGTGGTAAAAGATTTCATCCGCCCGCGTAACGCGGCGGCCCTCCGTCATGACGATGTTGCCCTGTAGATAGACGGACTCGATCCGGCCCGACGCCAACTCATTGCTGACCCGGCCGGCCTCGGCTCTTTGAAACTCCTCGCCCTGCACGTACAGGACCGCATTGTCCGCCATGAACTCGATCAGCCCTCGCTCCGGGTGTCGCTGCCAGAGATAGAATCGGCCTCGCACGGTCACCACCCGCCGACCGTCCGCCAGGACCATCGAATCGATCTCCGGCGCCGGTTCCCACAGCGCGGTCACGTGCACCGGGGCCATTGACTCCGCTTCCTCTTCTCTCTCGGCAACGGACGCTTGCGGTTCGGCGACCGAAGTCGGCGCCTGCCTCTCCGGCGACTCGGTTACACCCGGGACCGTCGCCCCGGCCAAAGCGGGCGCCCGGTCGTACTTCGGCACCATCGCCGTTGGGGGAACCGGACGGGGCATTCGCATCTGCCGATAGGCCTCCTGCGCCCGTCCCGTCAGCGGATCGGCCATGAACGCATCCGCCATCATATTCTTGCGCGTATCCACCGTCACCATGACCTGCCCGCCCGCATCCACCGAAACGGCCAGAGCGTCCGCCCCCTCCACCACCGTCATCGGCGTGGTTTTGGCGCGCCCGCCCCGCTGCACGGTCACGTTCCCTTCGAGATACACAAACGCGCGATAGTAACGTTCCGTCGTCTCCGGCGTCTCCGAGGCGTCCTCCAGTCGGACCACCGCCCGCTCGGCTTGTATTCGGTTATCTCCGATCGTCAGGTGGGCCCCGTCCTCCAGGATCAGCCAGTGCACCCGCTCCTGCGGCGGCTGCATCCAAATCCCCATCGGCGCCGACAAATGCAGGTCCTGGCCGGCAAAGAATCGGCCGGAATCACTCGACGCAGACAGTCCAACCGCACTGCACAGAAGGAGCAGGACTCCAAATCCATATTTTGCCATATCGCAGGTTCCTTAGATCCGATCCGTCCGAGGCCGCGGTCGGCCGAAAAATCGCCCCAATCGCGGCTAAGTAGTTATCCTGTAAAACTTTAGGGTCCGGCCCGCGGCGTTGATTGTCCGATCAGCCGATGGCCGCCGATCCAGACGCAGGACCGCCGATGCGGATTATTGAGGTGATTATAGCGGCTTTTATTCCCAATACCAGCGAAAAAAAGAGATTAAAGAGACGTCTAAATCCTCTGGTACTTGATGACTGCCCGGTAGATTCCGCTGAGCCGGGATGCCTCGACGATGGTCGGGGCGTACTTCTCGTTGCGGGGCTGAAGACGGACCATCTTGCGCTTCTCGAAGAAGACCCGCTTGAAGGTCGTCTCGTGAGGATGCTGGAAGCGGACAAAACAGTCGTCGCCGTTTTTGACCTCGGCGGCCGGCGAGAACACGACAATATCACCCTGAAAATACTTGGGTTCCATCGAGTCCCCCACCACCCGTACGGCGAAGGCGTTGGGGTCGTTGAGGTCCGGGCAGCGGACATAGTCATCGGCAAAGCCCACCGGGTAGCCCATGTCGTCAAAATCAGCCGGATACCCCGCCGATACCCGGTTGATTACCGGAATCCAGATGCCCGGGTTGGTCGGCGAAATGGATTCGTCGATGACCAGATTCTTCCGGGCAAGCTCCTTCTTGAGCCCGGCCAGCGTCAGCCGCTTGCGAAGCAGATCGCTGATAATCTGCTTGTATTTGCGGTTCTCCGCGCTGCACGCGTCAAATTCATCGCGGACATCGGCCGGCAGACTTTCCATGTGGGCCAGGTACTGAAGCTCGCCGGGCTTATACTTGAGCACTTCCTCCAGCCGCTTGAGCAGCTCGTCCGAAGGCGGATTCTTCACCCGTTCCGTCTCAATCGTGGACAGGTAGGGCTTGGAAAATCCGGTCAATGCCGCCACTTCATCGAGCGTCAGTTTCAGACGCTCCCGCCTTTCTCTGATCATCGGTCCTATACCCATAGCCGCCACTATAACGGGGGACGGTCTGAACGCAAGGAGAAATTTGATATTTACTTAACAAGATCTTCGAGAACGCAGGCGGCCCTTCTCTATTTTGACGTGCCCGCGTTCAAACAGGCAACAGGCCGACCCCGCCCCCGGCAAAAAACATTGACCGGGCATGGACGCGCGGCTGAATCTTTACTTTTTTGTAAGATTCCCGGACCGAAGATGGAAATATCTGTATGCAGCAAAATCTTCACATATTGGCTTTTGAAAAACCGGAAAGTAAGGTTTTTCTATACGGCAAATTAAGCATTTTACGAATCTTCCGTTCGGGTTTTTGAAGGTAAGTTATTTGTTGATGTTAATTTGCAAGGCGGCAGAGAGGTTTGGTTCTGCGGCCGCCCTGAAGGGATTCATAGGAGAACCAAATGCCAACGCCGGAAGAACAGGGGTGGAAAGCGGCGACCGGTTTTCAGCGAATGTGTCTTTCTCCTGAAGAACGCTACCGGTTGATCGCCGAATATACCACCGACTGGGTCTTGCTGGTACTGGCCGACGGCAGCTTTGAGTATGTCTCCCCCGCCTGTCAAACCGTCACCGGCTACAAGCCCGCCTACTTCCTCGAAAATCCGAATTTATACATTGAGATCGTTCATCCGGACGACCGCGCGAGGATCGAGGCGCATCGCTGCGAGCCGGGTATATGCGATTCGGTCCCCATCGAATATCGCATCTTTCGCCGCGGCGGCGAGGAACGCTGGATCTCCCATCTCTGCCGGGAGGTCCGCGACCGCCAGGGACGCTTTATCGGCTGCTGCATCTCCAACCGCGACATCACCGTCCGCAAACGAAACGAACATACGCTCGAAGAACACCGCACACAGCTCATGAGTCTCAAGGAGCAGCTCGAAGCCAAAAACAAAGAGCTGGAGACGATCATCGGCATCGTCTCCCACGACCTGCGAACCCCCCTGGTCTCCATCCACGGCTTCAGCGGGGAGATCGGCCTCAACTGCGCCGACGCCCGCGAGGCCCTGGGACGGATGGCCCCCTCGGGCCCCGAGGCCGAGGACCTGCTGCGAATCCTGGCGCAGGAGATCCCCGAGTGTCTCAACTACATCGAAGTCAGCGTCAAGGCCATGGACCAGCTCGTCCGCTCCCTTGTGAAGGTTGCGCGGGCCGGCATGGTCAAACCCGTCCCCGAACCGCTGGACATGAACCGGCTGGTCTCCGACGTCGTTAACAGCGTCATCTATCGGGTCCGGGAAAACGGGATTCAGTTGAATATCGACCCCCTGCCCGCCTGCTTTGCGGACAAGGAACAGGTCTTCCAGGTCTTCGCCAACCTGATCGACAATTCCATCAAGTTCATCCCGTCCGACCGGCAGGGAAACATCCGCATCTGCGGACAGGTCCGGGAGGACCGCTCCGTCTATTGCGTGGAGGATAACGGGGTCGGGATCGCCCCCGAATCCCAGGAAAAGATATTCGATCTCTTCGTCCGCCTTCGCTTCGATAAAAACGAGGGCGAAGGCATCGGCCTGACCGTCGTCAAACGGATGCTCGACCGTAACAACGGAACCATCCGGGTCGAATCCGAGCCGGGCCGGGGCAGCCGCTTTTGGGTCTCGCTGCCCGCTGTAACTTCCGCCTGAAAAAAAGACGCGGAAATGTCCGCAACCGGCGGATACCTGCGAAGGCGGCCGGCAATCCTGCCGGGCCCGCTCGGGGGCATTTTCTGTGAACGGAATGCATTTCTGCGCGTAAAGGATTAGTGGTTCTTGAGTGGTAAGTGTATCTCAGTTTATGGATGATTGGATCGCTGTGAAGTCACCGTGTAGAAAGGATCTGACGGCATGGTTGCAAATGCCGATAAAAATATAAAGGTATTGATCGTCGAAGACGACCCGGCCTACCGCCGGCTTTTGGAGCTTTACATCCAGCGGGCCGGATGCGAGGCGGACTCCGCCATCGACGGCAAAACAGCCCTCGATATGACGGCGGACAACGACTACCACCTTATATTTGTGGATATGCAAATACCCAAAATTGACGGCATTATGGTGGCCTTTCTCCTCCGCGAAAAAGGATATCGCAAGCCCTTAATCGCCATAACCGCCCTCAAACTGGAGAACATGGAACAGAACGCCCTTACTGTCGGCTTCGATGAGTTTCTTGAAAAGCCCGTTGAGTACAAAGACATCGTTCGTCTTCTGAAAAAATACAGCCCCTACCAGACCGTCGAGAACTGATGTTAAAGCTTGCCGGCAGCCGTACCGGAATGATTCCCGGCAAGAGAAAATCCTATCCCCGCGTAAGCCCCCTTGCCGTCGCAGCCGTCGTTAACCTGCCGAATTTCATAACCATTAGCATCAAACAAGCTATCAATTTGTCCTATATCTTATTTTGGCAGTTGCTTCAAATCCTCCCGGCCCCCGAGCCAACCCAATTTCCCCCGAAACCGCTTGCATTTGCAAATTCTTAACTGTAGAATTTGCTGTTTCCAGCCGGGGTCTGCCCCGGCGAGGCATGAAGCAGTGACCGGCGTCGAAAGCCGGACAGATGCCAACGTAGCTCAACGGTAGAGCACCGGTTTTGTAAACCGGCGGTTAAGGGTTCAAATCCCTTCGTTGGCTTTTTTGTATTTATAGAGAAGTCTTTGAAAAACGGCAGAATAAACGCTTTCCTCGGCTTTTCAAAAGTTCAGGGGACCAGTAACAGGAGACTAAAGAACTATGGAACAGGCGATTGCCAAGGCCGACGCCCTCATCGAGGCGCTGGAGTATATCCGCCGGTTTCACAACAAGATCGTCGTCGTCAAGCTCGGCGGCAGCATCCTCGACAACCCCGAGATGCAGCAGGAGCTGCTCACCGACATCGTCTTCATGGCGACCGTCGGAATGCGCCCCATCCTCATCCACGGCGGCGGCAAGGCCATCACCCAGGCCATGAACGAAGCGGGCCTCGAACCCCAGTGGGTCCACGGCCGCCGCTACACGGACGAGCGAACGCTCAAGATCGCCGAGCATACGCTGGTCCATAAGATCAACACCCCGATCTGCAACACGATCCGCTCGCTGGGCTTTCGGGCGATGGGCCTTCATACGCTCAGCAGTTGCGTGATCGGCGCCGAGCCCCTGCGTCTGGAAAACGGCGAGGGCCGCAAGATCGATCTGGGACTGGTCGGCAAAATGACCGATGTCAACGCCGAGCTCCTGCAGGTGCTCTGTGAGGCCGGCGTCATCCCCGTCATCGCCCCGATCGCCCGTACCCGCACCGGCGGCAAGCTCAACGTCAACGCCGACAGCGTCGCCGGCATGGTCGCCGCATCCGTCAAGGCCGAAAAGCTCGTCGTCCTCAGCGACACCAACGGCATCCGCCGCGACGTCAACGACCCGAACAGCTATCTCTCCAGCGCTACCGGAAAAGAGATCGAGCAGATGATTAAGGACGGGATCATCACCTCCGGCATGATGCCCAAGGTGGAATCCTGCCTGACCGCCCTGAGCGGCGGCGCTGCCAAGGCCCACATCATCGACGGCCGCATCGCCCACTCGCTGCTGCTGGAGATCTACACCGACAAGGGCATCGGCACCCAGATCCTGAAATGAAAAAACCGGGGACAGTCACCTGTTTCTGAAATAACGGGCGGCATCGCCAGGCGGCTTGACCGCGGACCGCCCTGCAAAACGAATTGAAAACTGAAAAATTTGCGGCCAAAGCCCCCGACGGGGCCGCACCTTTCCCGGCCGAAGACATGAATCCCTCGGAAGGCGCGGAATAAAAATCTCTGCCCCAGCGGGGCGACAGTTTTATAGTTAAGGAAAAACCATGAATACCGAAGAAGTAATTGCACAGTTTAATCAGTACGTGATCGGCAACTACGGCCGGCTGCCCCGGGTCATCGTCAAGGGCCAGGGCAACCTCCTCTGGGACCTCGACGGCAATGAGATCCTCGACATGTTCCCCGGCTGGGCCGTCAGCGGCATCGGCCACTGCCACCCCCGGGTCGTCGAGGCCATCCAAAAGCAGGCCGCCGAGCTGATCCACATGGACAACACGTTCTACAACATCCCCCAGGGCCGGCTCGCCCAACTGCTCTCCGAGCGCGCCTTCGGCGGCAAGTGCTTCTTCTGCAACAGCGGCGCGGAGGCCAACGAGGCCGCCCTCAAGCTCGCCCGCAAACACACCCCGAAGGAAAAGTACAAGTTCATCACCGCCGAACGGAGCTTCCACGGCCGCACCTTCGCCACGATCACCGCGACCGCCCAGCCCAAGTACCAGGAGGGCTTCCTGCCGCTGGTGCCCGGCTTCGAGTACGTGCCCTTCAACGACATCGACGCCCTGGCCGAGGCCTTCACCGACGAGGTCGCCGGCGTGATGATCGAGCCCGTCCAGGGCGAGGGCGGCATCAACCCCGCCACGCCCGAATACATGCAGACCATCCGCGACCTGTGCGACGAGCACGGCGCAATGATGATCCTCGACGAGGTCCAGACCGGCATGGGACGCACCGGCCGCTGGTTCGGCTACCAGCACTACGAGGTCGTCCCCGACATCATCACCATGGCCAAGGCCCTCGGCGGCGGCACGGCCATCGGTGCGATGATGGCGCGGCCCGAGGTCGCCGCCTCCCTCGTGCCCGGCACCCACGCCTCCACCTTCGGCGGCAATCCGCTCGCCTGCGCGGCGGCCATCGCCGTCATCGAGGCGGTTGAAGAGGACCGCCTGCTCGAAAACGCCCGGACCATGGGCGAGTATGCCGCCGGAAAACTCCGATCCCTCAAATCGAAATACCCGATCATCGACCACGTCCGCGGCCTGGGGCTCATGATCGGCATCCAGCTCACCGAACCCGGCGCCGGTATCGTCAGCCGCTGCCTCGAAAAGGGCCTGCGGATCAACTGCACGCAAACCAGCGTGCTGCGGTTCATGCCGTCCATGACGATCAGCGCCGCCGAGATCGACCGGGCCGTGCAAATCCTGGATGAGGTTTTACAGAGCGAGGTCAAAGCATGAAAAGTTTTCTGTCCATTAAAGACTGCACGTATGAGGAACTCCGCGAACTGCTGGACCTGAGCCGCCGGCTCAAGAAAATCTATAAGTCCGGCGGCCGCGACCTGTGCCTCTCCGGCAAGGTCCTCGCGATGGTCTTCGAAAAGGCCAGCCTGCGGACGCGGATCAGCTTCCAGGTCGCCATGACCGACCTGGGCGGCACAGCCATCTACCTCAAGCCCGAAGACATCGGCATCATCGGCAAGCGCGAGCCCGCCAGGGACATGGCCCGCGTTTTCGCCCGCTATGTCCACGGCATCATGGCCCGCACCTTCGCCCACGAGACCATCCTCGAGCTCGACAAGTGGGCCGACGTGCCCGTGATCAACGCCCTGAGCGACTGGTCGCACCCCTGCCAGGCCATGGCCGATCTGATGACCGCCGAGGAGCACTTCGGCACGCTCGACGGGCTCACGCTGGCCTACATCGGCGACGGCAACAACGTCGCCCGTTCGCTGGCCTTCGCCTGTGCGCGCTTCGGCATGAACCTTATCATCGCCGCCCCGAAGGGCTACAAGCTCGACCGCGACACCTTCGAGCAGGCCAACCAAATGCGTCCCGATAGTGCCCGCCAAATCGACGACCCAAAAGAGGCGGTCCGGAATGCCGACATCATCTACACCGATACCTGGGTCTCGATGGGACAGGAGGCCGAAAAGGAAAAACGCATCGCCGACTTCCAGGGCTACCAGATCAACGGCGAACTGCTGAAGCTGGCCCCCTCGCATGCCAAGATCATGCACTGCCTGCCGGCCTACCGCGGCTATGAGATCACCGATGAGGTCATGGAGTCGCCCCGGTCCGTCGTCTTCGACGAGGCCGAAAACCGCCTCCACTTCCAGCGGGCTCTCCTCAAAAAACTGATGAGCAAATAGGATGAAAAACCGGGGACAGCCACCTGTTTTTAACCATGCGCGGCACGGTCAAACCCCCTCGTCGCGTCGAAGCGCAGTAAAAACGGATGCCTGGATCGCATCATAGGGAGAGACAGTTATGAAATCCGATAAACCCGAAATCCTGGTCGCCTCCACCAATCCCGGCAAGATGAAAGAGCTCATCGAACTCCTCGGCGAGCTCGCCGGCCGCATCGCCTGGAAAAGTCTGGCCGACTTCCGCGACCTCCCCGAGGTCGTCGAGGACGGCAGCACCTTTGCCCGCAACGCCCAGAAGAAGGCCCTCGGCTACGCCAAGGCCACCGGCATGCTGACCGTCGCCGACGATTCCGGCCTGTGCATCGACGCCCTCGGCGGCCAGCCCGGCGTCCGCAGCGCCCGCTTTGCCGACGAGGTCGGCAAGGACGCCGACCGCAAGGCCATCGACCGCAGCAACTATGAAAAGGTCCTCCACCTCATGGAAGGCGTTCCCGCCCCCCAGCGCAGCGCCCGCTTCATCTGCCACCTGTGCCTGGCCAGCGACAAGGAGATCCTCATCCAGGCCGAGGGAATCGTCGAGGGCCGCATCACCGAATCCCCCCGCGGCGAGGGCGGCTTCGGCTACGATCCCATCTTCCTCATCCCCGAAATCGGCAAGACCGCCGCCGAATTAAGCCCGGACGAAAAAAACCAAATCTCCCACCGCGCCCGCGCCGTCCAGAAATTCAAACCCATGCTCCTCAACTACCTCAACCTCCCAACCAGGTAACCCCCTGCGAAACAAACCAAAACTCCTCACCCGGCAAAAGATCACTCATGGGGATTCGTATTGACCCGGCAATCCGAACGGCAGCCGAAAACCGCAAAATCCTTCTACCCGCCCAAATATTTCATCAGCACCTCTTTATTCCAGGCCAACTGCGTCCCCGCGCCCTCCACAGCGGCGATCAGCAGCGCCTCGGTAACTTCTTCCTTGCTGGCCCCCGCCTCCAGTGCCCCCTTCACATGCTCTTCCGTGCAGTGCGGACAGCGGAACACACACGCCAGGGCCGCCATTAGAAGTTCCTTCGTCTTCTTATCCAGTACCCCCTTGGTCTTGCAGGCCTCATAAAAATCAACGAAGGGCTTTCCCAAATCCGGGGAGTTCTGAACATACCACGGTGTACCTTTCTTATCGCTCATCATCGTGCCTCTTCTGAAACCATCGTTTACCTTGTTCCAACAGCACCAATCAACGGCCCTATCCTAAACGCAGGCGGGATGCCGTCATAATAGGGAAACTGCTGAATTGAGCCCCCCCGACACCCGCACCTCCCTCCGGCCCGTTTTCTTTTTTCTTGACATCCTCCCGGCCCCTTTGTATCTATCCCTTACATATCCCGAAATTGATATGGTAATCGATACGAAAACTATACTTTTGAACAAAAAAATTCTGAATTCATACATAGATAGGATTATGACACAGGAAAAAACAAAGTCATTGGTGATCGTCGAGTCGCCCGCCAAGGCGAAGACCATCAACAAGTATCTCGGCCCCGCCTATGAGGTCAAGGCCTCCATGGGGCACGTCCGCGATCTGCCCTCCAAGGGTCTGAGCATCGACATCGAGAATCGTTTCGAGCCGACCTACGAGATTGCCCCGAGCCGCAAAAAGACCGTCAGCGTCCTCAAGGCCTCGGCCAAAAACTGCGACCGGGTTTATCTGGCCACCGACCTTGACCGCGAGGGGGAGGCCATCGCCTGGCACCTGAAAGAGGTGCTCGGCCTCAAGGACGAAAAAACCTACCGCGTCGTCTTCAACGCCATCACCAAGCGGGACATCGAAAAGGCCTTCGCCAATCCCGGCAAGGTCGATATGGACCGCGTCCTCGCCCAGCAGGCCCGCCGCGTCCTCGACCGCATCGTCGGCTACCAGATCAGCCCCCTGCTCTGGAGGAAGGTCGCCGGCGGCCTCAGTGCCGGCCGCGTCCAGTCCGTCGCCGTCAAGCTCATCGTCGAACGCGAGCGCGAGATCCGGGCCTTCGAGCCCAAGGAATACTGGCTCCTGCCCGCCGTCTTCTCGACGGACCTCCAAACCGATTACTCCGGCCAGTGGAAACAGTTCCTCGAATCGGCCAAAGACCCCGACAAGGGGTGGACCGTCGCCGAGCAGAACGAATGGCTTGCCCGCCGCAGGGCCTTCCGCGCGGAGCTGGATACGGTCGGCGGCAAAAAATTCCACGCGGACAATGCCGACGACGCCCATAGAGTGCTCGACGCCCTGAAGGCCGCCTCCTTCCAGGTGAAGGACGTGACGACCCGGCGGGTCCAGTCCCGTCCCGGCGCCCCCTTCATCACCTCGACGCTCCAGCAGAACGCCGCCAACCGCTTGGGCTTTGCCGCCAAAAAAACAATGATGATCGCCCAGCAGCTCTACGAGGGCATCGACCTGGGCTCCATGGGGGCCCTGGGCCTGATTACCTACATGCGTACCGACAGCACCCATCTGTCGCAGGAGGCGATTACCGCCGCCCGCCACTACATCACCCACCAGATCGGCCCGGACTACGTCCCCGAAAAGCCCAACTTCTTCGCCAGCAGCAAGGGCGCCCAGCAGGCCCACGAGGCCATCCGTCCGACCGACCCCGACCTGACGCCCCGCGACATCAAATCGTTCCTCACCCCGGACCAGTACAAGCTCTACGACCTGATCTGGAAGCGGTTTATCGCCTGCCAGATGGCCCCCGCCCAGTGGGACATCACCCGCGCGGACATCGCCGCCGACACCTCGCTGGGCTTGTGCCTCTACCGCGCCTCCGGCCGTGTGCAGGTCTTCGACGGCTTTACCCGCATCTGGCCGACGAGCGTCGAGGAGCCCACGCTGCCCGCTCTGAAGGCCGACGACGCCCTGGCCGTCGTCAGTCTCGAGGCCAACCGGCACTTCACCAAGCCCCCGGCCCGCTACACCGAGGCCTCGCTGGTTAAGGCCCTGGAGAAGGAAGGCATCGGCCGGCCCAGCACCTACGCAAGCATCATCTCGACGATCGAGGACCGCAAGTACGTTGAGAAGATCGATAAGAAGTTTCACGCCACCGACGTCGGCGAGATCGTTACCGACCGGCTGCAGGAGTATTTCCCCCGGATCATGGATGTCGCCTTCACCCGGCACATGGAGGAGCAGCTCGACAAGATCGAGGAGCAGCACCTCGACTGGGTCAAGGTCCTCGATGAGTTCTACGGCCCCTTCAAGCAGAACCTCGACAACGCCATGGAGCAGATGAAGCACGCCAAGGCCGAGACCGAGCCCAGCGAATACACCTGCCCCGAGTGCGGCGCCCCCCTCGTTTACCGCTTCGGCAGAAACGGCCGCTTCCTGAGCTGCTCGCGATACGTCAGCAGGAAAGCGACCGGCAAACAGAAGGCGGAAAACGGCGGCGAACCGGGCTGCAATTTCGCCTCGCCCTGCGACAAGGAGGGCAAGATGCTCCGGGAGGAGATCTCCGAGCACCAGTGCCCCAACTGCGGCAAGCCGATGGCCAAGAAGTTCGGCCGCTTCGGCCCGTTCCTCGGCTGCACGGGCTACCCGGAATGCAAGACGATCCTGCGGCTCGACAAGGAGGGCCGCCCCCTGCCGCCCAAACCGGCGCCCGAGCCCTCCGGCATCAAGTGCCACAAGTGCAAAAACGGCATGTTCGTCATCCGCCAGAGCAAACGCGGCCCGTTCCTCGGCTGCAACCGCTTCCCGCGCTGCCGCACCATCGTCAGCATGAAGAGCTTCGACAAGCTCAAGGAACTCCAGGCCAAAAACGAGTGGCCGCCGCAGGACCCCGCGGCTGTGGACGAGATCCTCGGCCGTGACGAAAAAAAACCGGCGGCCGGAAAGAAAACAACAAAAAAGAAAGCCGCCGCTGAATAGGTGGACGATACCATAGAGAATCGCAGGTGAGTGCAGTTATGGAAGAAGAACCCATCAACCCCCAGCCGCTGGAGACCATCGAGCCCATCGGCAAGCGCGTCGTCATCCGCAAAGACGAGGACAAGAAGCAGACCCGGGGCGGCATTCAGCTTCCTGACAACATCGAGATTCCCACCATCACCGGCCGGATCGTCTCCGTCTCCGCCGAAGTCGAACTGTCCTCCGAGTGGCCGCTGCGCCAGTACGACAAGGTCCTCTTCAATCCCAAGGGGGCCATCCCCGTGGACTTCGAGGGCGACAACCGCCTCTTCGTCGTCGATGTGGAGAACGTCGTCGCCGTCTTCCGCAAGGCCTGACAAAACGCTATACTCTGTCATTCCCGCGCAGGCGGGAATCCGGAATTTGACAGCCCGGCCGAAGGCCGCTCCGCATCTTTTCTCGTTGATGTTTAATCTTTGTTTTAAAAACGATACAGCCGAGCGTCTGGAGCCGCTCGGCCGTATCCAACAACACCTCCTCCAGTGCCAACGAACGTGTGTGTCTTTTCCTCAGGACCGCTGGAATTTTGGTATCGTTCGTTAACCCCGTTTCTTTCGCAGCGCAAGGCCGCCCAGTCCTAAGAGAAAGATCGTCGTTGGCTCAGGAACTTCTTCGCTGGGTCCGACGGTCTTATTGTCGTCCTTCGGAATATCCGGTGGCGTATAATTTCCGATGGGTTTGTACGTCGGCGACGGGTAGGAGCCGCCGGAGAAACCGCTCTGGCCGGCAAATCCGGCGGATGCATACAATCCGCTGCCGCCGCCGACCCCCTTCCGGGCGACCGTTTCCATCGGTTCCTCAAAGGCTTCTTGCTCGTACACGGCCACGACCACCTTAGGGGCGTCCAGACGCACCTGCGTGCTCTGGCTTCCCGGATCGGCCACGTCGCCGAGCCAGTAGAGGAAACGGTATCCCGGGCGGGGCGTGGCGATCAGGTTCATCGTTCCGCCTTCGGTGATCCGGTACACGCCGCTTTGCGGGTTGACCATACCGCCGTCCGCCGGGCTCTGCTGAACCAGCAGGGCATACCCGTTCTCGTCGATTTGCGCCCCGTTCGCCGTCACCGCCCACATCCCTGCCGCCGCCAATATCCATAATCCGATTCGATTGGCGCTTTTCATCACATACCCCCGTTACACACGTTCATCAACAATTCAGCTGACGTCCATCCTCTCCAGAGGACGCACGCGCTTAGCGGCGTCGGCGCCGCAGGAAGGCGACACCGGCCGACAGCAGCAGCAGCGAGACCGGTTCCGGGATTTCCGGGCCGACGACGTCTCCACTGTCCTGCCGCACCACATCAAAGGTCGTCCATTGGGGAGTATAATCGCTGCGGAACAGCAGGAAGACCGACCAGGAGCCCGCGGCAATCTCTTCTTCCGAAAAGTCCCAAATCGCCTTATTGTCATCGTCGTTGCCGGTGTAGCCGAAGCTGTAGGCGGTAGGTGTCTGACCGCCGCCGGCGCCGTCGATCGTATAGCCGATGGTGGCATGGTCCAGAACGCTCTTGGAGATCCCGTTGAGGGCAAAGTAATCGATCCCCGCCGCGGCCCCGAAATCGTTGGAGGAATTCAGAAAGAGCTGATAGGCATACAGGTAGCGGCCCGATCCCGGCGCCGTGGCGCCGCCCAGCCCCGTAAATTCATCGGGGTTCGCCTGGGTATCATAGACGGTGTACTCCAGGCGGCCTGAAATGAACTTGCCGTTCCCGAGGGACTTGAAGATGGTTGAGGTGCTTCCATTAAAATAAGAACTGTCCGGCAGCATGGTCAGCCCCGCCTGCACCGTCCCTGCCGCCAGCAGCAGCAACAGCAGAAGCACCGGCGGTCTGATCGCCTGTTTCATCACCTTGGTCATTGCGACCTCCTACACGTTCGTTAGTCTTCGGCTCTGCCCGCTTCAGAACAGGCAGAGCCCTTCATCACACAGCTTATGTGACCGGCCCGTGATCATTCTGACGCTTCCGGAGGCCGATCCCCAGAAAAATACCGGCGCCCAGAAGCATCAGCGTGGCCGGCTCCGGGATAATCGGAGCGATCACGCTGAACGAATTGCCGCCCACGACGGCGTCATTCTCGCCCGGTCCGTTGGTACTCAGGTACATCAGGACCGCCGAGATCTTTCCGGCCGTCAGCGGATCGGCAAACTCCGCCTCCATCCTGACAATCGGATCACCGATCCCCTGCCGGGACGAGGGGGAGACCATCGCCGGATCATTCCATCCCATTGCATTGGGATAGATCTTGATATCCGGGGGCCAGAGCGGTACGACGCCCTTCCCCGGCGTGCCCGAAAAAAAACCCCAGTCCAGCACCTCCACATTCAGGGCTGTCTCGACCCAAAACGAATCGACGGACGGTTCCTGAAGATTCTCCAACTGGTACGCATATAGGTAAACCTGGTCGTACAGGTGATCATTCAGTCGGACGTTGTTGAAGAGGTACACTTCACTGGTCACTTTCAGGCCATTGTCAAAGAGCATGTCAACATCGGAATTCACCAATGTTCCCGTTTGAATTTTTCCCGGCGCCGTCAATACAAACATCGCCAGAAAAGCCGCAAACACGGCCTCCTTCGAAACCTTCATAATCTCTCTCCTGTTACCCCCCAGGGTCCTCTCTTCTAATTCTCCAGAACTCTTGCCCTTTCGGGCGAAAAGTTGCCGTGCGTCTCACCGCACGGGCTTGTGCTTAAAACTTAAACCGCTCTGCGGCGGCGAAACACCGCAATCGCTCCCGTGCCCAGGAGCAGCAGCGTCGTCGGTTCCGGCACGGGTGCAATCACCATAGCGGTCTCCGTAAACCTGCCGTTGCCCACGCTGGCATAATTCCGGCCAAGCTCGCGGGAGCTTCCAAAGTACAGAACGACGGAGACTTCACCGGCATCGATGGGATCGATGAAGAACGCATCCATACTGAGAAAGTCCGAACCGCCGACCGGCATCCACATCGCGGGAACGTTGATCCCGGGGCCTTCCATTTTCCACAGAAAGTCCGCTTCCGGGCTTTGGGCTATGGAAAACCAGCTCACCGCCCTGTTGCCGTTACTGTTATCCAGTTGATAGGCATACAAGTAATCGTTGCCGCTCTGATAGACCCAACTGAGGACACTCAGGCCGGATGAAAACGGGGTGACATCGGAATCGATGAGTATGGCAGGATCGGTGATCCCCCCATAGGCGATCGGAACCGCCGCGGCCAGGACCGCCGCCAAAAACACTCTCGCTGATACTTTCATAACCACTCCTTTTTCGAATCCTCTGCACTTAAACAAAACACACAAAGAGCACAAACACACACAGCACACTTCACACACACGCACACACAAGTGAACTCGAAATAGGAATGCTGATTGTTGTTCGAAGCCAAACAGCTCTCCTGATTCGAGAAATCCGCAAACTTTCGATCTCTTCCTGTCTCTCCGAAACTGCCCGTCTCAGGCAGCGCAGACGATCTCTGCTTGTTGATTCCTCTTCCTCAAGAAAACTCTTTCGACCTCATCCCCCAGATGAAAAGTGCTGAAAACAAAAGCACTATCTTTCCTCAGTAAAAATTCCAACGCTTCCAGAACTTACCAAACAGATAGTACTTTCCTCATACTCCCCAGTATGTAATGCTTGGTGTATTTAAGCAAATTCCCCCTTTGGGGTCAAGCTAAATCCCCAAAATCTTTAAAGATTTTTTCAGCTCCCGCCCTGAAACCGCCGTAACCTGTGATCTTACCGGCCTTTAAACCCCATAAAAAAAGCTGCATTTCGCAGCTTTTTTTGTGTTTTTCATTTGGAATTATGGATTTTATTTTGTAGTTCGCACCCTGATTTTCAAGCGTCAGCTTACTTTTGTCCCGTGAATTTCCGCCGTTTGCCGGCCACCTCTTTGCCCTGCACGTAACGCCCGATATTCCGGATCGCCTGACGCAGCCGATGTTCGTTTTCCACCAGCGCAATGCGCATGTAGTGCTCGCCGTTCTCGCCGAACGCCCGGCCCGGCGCAATCGCCACATAGGCATTGTCGAGCAAATCCATCGCAAATTCAATGCTCCCCTTGCCTTTGGAATGCTCCTCGGGCACCCGCGTCCAGACAAACATCGACGCCCGCGGTGTTTCCACTTCCCAGCCGATCCGCCGGAGCCCCTCGCAGACCACGTCCCGCCGAAGTTGGTACTTCTTATTCTGTTCCTCGATCTCCTTATCGCAATGGCGCATCGCGATGATGCTCGCGATCTGCACCGGCTGGAAGATCCCGTAGTCATAGTAGCCCTTCACGGTCGCCAGGGCATTGAGCATCTGCTTGTTGCCGGCACAAAAACCGATCCGAAAACCCGCCATCCCATACGGCTTGCTGAGCGTCGTAAACTCCACGCCCACGTCCTTGGCCCCTTTCACCGACAGGAAACTCGGCGGCTTATACCCGTCAAACGTCGTCTCCCCGTATGCAAAATCATGGATCACCGCGATCTTAAACCGCTTTGCCAGGTCCACCACCGTCTCAAAAAATCCATCCTCGACCGTCATTGCCGTCGGATTGTGCGGGTAGTTGAGGATCAGCAGCTTAGGCCGCGGGAACAAATGCTCGCAGACCATCGCAATCGTATCCAGAAACTTCTGATCGTTGCCCAGCGGCACCGTAATAACGCTCCCGCCCGCCAGCACTACCCCGTAAATATGGATCGGAAACGCCGGGTCCGCCACAATCGCCGTATCGCCCGCGCCGAGCATCGCCAGGCACATGTGGCTAAAACCCTCCTTGGAGCCGATGCACGCCAGCACCTCCGTCTCCGGGTCCAGCGTGACACCCCATTTTCTCTCGTACTTTTTCGCCATCTCCCGGCGGAGGTTATACACGCCCTTCGAGGCGCTGTATCGGTGATTGCGAGGGTCCTGGGCCGCTTCACAGAGCTTGTCGATCACCGCCTTCGGTGCCCCATCCATCGGGTTGCCCATGCCGAGATCGATAATATCGATATCCTGACGCCTCTTTTCGAGCTTCAGAGCATTCAACTGGCCGAAAAGATAAGGCGGCAGCCGCTTTATCCGTGACGACGGTTCAATAATAAAATCGCTCATAGCAATCGTTCTCAACCATTAAAGTCTTATATCAGTTCAGATCCAAAGGGAGCTACGGAATCGGATAATATACCTCTCCCGTATCCCACTGTAAAGTACCTACATAATAAGAACTTACTCAAATCTTTTTGACGACCGTCTTGACAACCTCTTTTACCTCTGTCCACGGCTTTGCCCCGGCCCACCCCCACGCTTTCGCCGTAGCCGCCTTTACGCCCGCCGCCAGTTTGTCCGCAGGGCCCGCCTCCGGTCCGGCCGCCAGGTATCCCGCCAGCAGATAATCTCCGCAGCCGACCGTATGCACAACCGGCCGCTCCGGCCCTGCCGCCCGACACATCACCGCCTCTTCTTTCGTCACCGCAATCGCCCCCTGTCCGCCCATGCTTACGACCACCTCCCGCGCCCGGCCGCAAAGCCCCCGCGCTGCCGCCGCGACGGTGCCCGCATCGCTCGGCAATTCCTTCCCCAGCACCTGCGAAAGTTCCTCCAGGTTCGGCTTGATCACACCGATCCCCCCCCGCTCAACAATCCTCCGCAGCGCCTCGCCGGACGTGTCCACCGCCAATTCCCCGCAGCGTTTTGACGTCTCTGCAATCAGATCGATGCACGCATCCAGCAGATCCCCCTCCGGCAGCGACCCCGCAAATACAACAAACGCTCGCGAATCAACCAGTTTCCCCAGGTCCTGCCGCAACGGCCCCAGCGCCTCACGAGTAATCAGCGCCTCGGGCGAGCGGAGATGCATTTCCCGTCCGCGCTGTTTGTCCGCGATGGTCACGTTTTCCCGCGTCCGCCCTGCCGCCTGTGTAAACGCCGGCCGGATCAATACTTCCGAAGCCAGCGCCTCGGTCATATCCGCCCAGTCCGCCCGGCCCCACAGTCCCGCCGCCGTCGAGCCGATCCCCATCCACGCCAGCGCCCGGCTGATATTCAGCGCCTTCCCTGCCGCCGTCAGCGTCGTGCTTGTCATCCGCGTATGGTCCCCCCATTCCACACCCTCCACGTAACAGACCCGGTCCCACACCGGCGCCAGCCCCACCGTTATAATCTCCCGTGTCTTCATGCACCTCTCACTTTCAATCTGGATTCGCCTGAACCTTTCTATATATTATATCTCGTTAATCCTGTTAGTCCCGCCTTTAAAAAAAATTCTGAGGCAAAAAATTTGGGGAGTTATCATCGATCTGAACCGTGACCTGAAAAAAAACGTTCCCGAGAGGACTCGAACCTCTAACCTTTGGCTCCGGAGGCCAACGCTCTATCCATTGAGCTACGGGAACATCGCTCCGAAAACACTTACTTACGACAAAACCGCCCCGTTGTCAAGTACCGTCAATAATTAATTCGGCCCGCTTCTCGATTGACAGAAGCCCGGTCGCCGACTAAGCTGACCGCTTTTATAGTGCCCCCGGTGGAAATAGTCCGTTGATACGCGGCGAAGCGGCTTTGCTGTTTTAGGGCTTTACCGGCGGACATTGGCTACCCTGAAGGGTATAATAACAAGGATGAATCCGATGCGCAAGGCAGTAACTAATCTGGCTTACTTCGCCGCCCTGGCCCTTTACAGCCCGGTCGTCGTTTACCGCATGATCCGCCACCGGCGATACCGCGACGGCTGGCCCCAGCGCCGCGGTTACATCGACCGCCTCAACCCCCAAAAACCCTGCCTCTGGATTCACGCCGTCAGCGTCGGCGAGGTCAACGCCACCCGCACCATCATCCCCGCCCTCCGGCAGCAGTTTCCGGATTATGAAATCCTTCTGACCGCCACCACCGACACCGGCCTGGCCCGCGCCCGGGCGCTTTACGAGCGGATAATCACGGTCTCCTACTTCCCCTTCGATGTCTCCTGGATCATGGAGCGGGCCTTCGACCGCATCCGCCCCGCCGCCGTCCTGCTCCTGGAACTCGAGGTCTGGCCCAATCTCGCCCGCATCGCCGCCGAGCGGAACATCCCCGTCATCGTCGTCAACGGCCGCATCAGCGACCGAAGTTTCCCCAAATACCTGAAAATCAAGGGGCTTATCGCATCGACCTTCCGGCGGGTCACGCTGGTCCTCGCCCAGACGCAGGAATACGCCGACCGCTTTATCGCCCTCGGCTGCCCGCACGATTGCGTCCGCGTCACCGGTTCCCTCAAGTACGATACCGCCCAGACCGACGGCCCCGTCGAGGGCGCCGACCGGCTCCGCGAGCAGATTCGCCGCGAAGATGAGCCCCTCTGGGTTGCCGGCGGCACCGGCCCCGGCGAGGAGCAGATCCTCCTCGACATCTACGGCCGACTCCGCAAAGAACCCGGCCTCCAAAACCTTCGCCTTGCCCTCATCCCCCGCAAACCCGAGCGATTCGATGAAACGGCGCAACTCATTGAAAAGGCAGGGTTTGCATACGTGCGATACAGCCGGCTCAAAGGCGAAGATCGCCCCTGCCAAACCAAACCCCCCGTCATCCTCGGCGACACGATGGGCGATCTCAGAAAATTCTACGCCCTGGCCGACATCGTCTTCGTCGGCCGCACGCTGACCCCCATGGGGGGATCAGACATGATGGAACCCGCCGGACTGGGCAAATGCACCCTCTTCGGTCCCCACACATTCAACTTTCGCCAGACGGTCGAGGTCCTCCTCGGCGGCCGCGGGGCCATCGAGGTGCAAGACGAACACGACCTGGAGACCCGCGTCAGACAACTCCTTCTCAATAAAGAACTTGCGGATCAAACGGCCCAAAACGGCCGCCGGATCATCCTGGACAACAAGGGGACTACCGGCAAAATGGTCGAGGAACTGAAAAAGATTCTGCAAAAACAATCCTGATTTCCTCAGTTTCCGAATTATTTTTATTCGCTTTTTTCCGGCGCTCTGATTATAGTGAAATCGTTCTTTACAATTTACTTTTCTTAACCATGAGTCGATAAAAAAAATTGGGAGGCCAAAAATGGCAAAAAAGCTGTACGTGGGTAATTTGAGCCCGGATGTCAACAAAGATGATCTTGTTGAGTGGTTTTCGGCTCATGGAACTGTTCAAAGCGCTCATATCATCATGGACCGGGACACCGGACAAAGTCGCGGGTACGGCTTTGTGGAGATGGCCGGGGAAGAAGAAGCCCAGGCAGCCAGAGAAGCCTTAAACGGCACCGAGCACAGCGGCAGCGTCATCAAAGTCTCCGAAGCCAATCCCCCCAAACCTAAGGCCCAGCAGAGAGGCGGACGCGGTGGCGGCGGAGGCCGTCGCTTCGGCGGCGGCGGTGGTGGCGGCGGCCGGCGCTTCGGCGGTGGCGGTGGCGGCGGCGGCCGACGTTACGGTGGCGGCGGCGGTGGAGAGCGCAGCGAAAGACCTCGCTACTAAACCCGTTTTCTGACAATACAAACAAAAAAACACTCTCTGATTTGCCCCTCGGCAAACATAGAGGGTGTTTTTTTATTTTGCAGCATTCCAGCCGTAGGTCGGCGATGCACGGTCATGGCGCGCTTGACCCGCAGTCCGGCGTAAAACAGCTTTCGCCGATGGCGGTTTCCTGTTTCTTCTGTAAACGGCTGAAGTGTTACTGAAGATCAATCATGGCTGCCGGCACTTCGCAGCGGCGGCCCGGATATGGTCCGGCGTCGTACCGCAGCAGCCGCCCAGCAGCCGCGCCCCGGCCCCCCGGATCACGTCCAGAAACTCGGCAAAACGCTCCGGCGAAAGATCGTACACCGCCTTATTCCCTTCCAGCCGCGGCTTGCCCGCGTTGGGCTCCGCCAGCAGCAGAAGTCGGCTCCCGTCCAGGGCCTTGACAGAGCGGCGGGCCAGCTCCGCGTAACCATCCATATCGAGCGTGCCGCAGTTAAATCCAATCGCCTGAATCGGCTGACTGCCCAGCCGTTCGACCGCCTGTTCCGGCGAGACCCCCATCATCGTCCGAAACGCCCCGCCGGACGCGGGATCATACGACAGCGACACAAAGATCGGCACCGAGGATCGGCCTCGGACCGCCTCGATTGCGATCTCCACTTCCTCCAGCGCTGTCATCGTCTCGATGATGAACCCGTCCACCTCGCCCTCCAGCAGCCCCTCGACCTGCCGGGCAAACGCCTCTTTGAGCAGTGGCGGGGTCAGCGTGCCCAGCGGTTCCAGGAAGTCGCCGCAGGGACCGATATCGCCGATCACGTAGCGATCCGGCCCCGCCGCCCCGCGAGCCAGCTCCGCCCCGGCCCGGTTCAGCTCCACCGTCCGCTCTGCCAGCCCGTGCCGCCGGAGCGCAACGGCGCTGCCGCCGAAGGTGTTGGTCAGCACCGCGTCGCTGCCCGCCTCCAGGTACGCCCGGTGGACATCCTCCACTACGGCGGGATTCTCGACGTTCAGCAGTTCGTTGCATTCGCCGGACCGCGCCCCGCGGGCAAACAACTGCGTCCCCATGGCCCCGTCCAGGAAGAAAACGCCCCGGCGGATTCGATTCTCCAAAAGTTCTCTTGTCATCATGACTCCCTGTTTCCTGCCTCGTCATTCCCGCGCGTTCTTTGGCCTGCCTGCAAAAGCGGGAATCCGGATTTCAATTTCATCAGAACCTCTGCCCGGATCAGGGTTCAACCCGAATAAACTCACAATCCTCCGTGAGCATGTAAACATTTTTATAGCGCTCCGCCGACGGCCGCTCGAAGAGCCGCTGCATCTGCGTCTCGCTCGCCTCGAAATAGCGAATCCCGCTCAGTTCCAGCGTCACGGCCCCCACCGCATCCGTATTCCGGTAGTGCTCCGCGCGGATCCTTGAGGCCACGGGATAATCCTGCTCCGTCACCCGGTAATCGCCGGGCAGGATGCGGATAATCTCATTGCTCGCAGGGTAGATCTCGATCCGGTCGATCAGGTAGCTGCACGCCTGAACCCAAATCCGCCGCTCGGCGCTCCCCCCCGGCCCCGGCTTCGTCAGCACATCGAAGCCCGGCTCCTTTTCGAGCGTCCAGCTCGCATCCACCTCCACGGCCCCGAGGGCCTGCGCCACATGCCAGAGGTCATACGGAAGCACCCTGGAGCACAGTTCCCCGGCCGCCCGCGAGCCCCACCAGTAGGCCTCCTCCGCCAGCCAGAAGGCCTCCGGGTTGTAGCCGAAGCTGATCTTGCCCAGACCCAGCTTGTTGCCGCTGAGAAGAAACCGGTCCGGCGGCACATACCGAAGCTGCGCATCCAGGCGTTCGCTTCGTTTCCGTCCCTCCTCGTCGGTCCACTCCAAAACCGCCTGCACCGAGGCGCGGAGGGGATGCAGTTTGGCCTGCCGCTGACGGAGCGTATGAACCGCCTCTTCGATTGACGGCTTGCCCGGGCAGATCACCGCCGGCCCCGGCGCCTCCCTCCCCGGCTGACAGCCCGCCAGCAGCCCCGCGACCGCCAGGAGAACAACAGCAGCATCTCTCATAACTCCCTCACTTTCCAAAAAGGGGGACAGTCACCTGTTTTCAATTCCTCACTCCTCTAAATCCGCCTGCAGGATCTGACTCATCTGCGCCGAGAGCTGTTCGATCTGATCCTCCGTCAATTTCGGGTTGATCACATCCTCGGTTCGATCCTGCCCGGTCACCCGCACCGTCCAGACTTCCTGTCCGTCATCCTGCCGGCTCGAGTCGTACTTGAGCTTTTTCTTGCGCATCAGGATCAGCATCAGCACGAAGCGGAAGTTGATCTTCTCCGGCTCGGTCTCCGACGCCAGCCGGTCAAAGAACGCCAGCAGCATCTCGTCGTTGATAAAGAGCTGCTTCTTCCTTTCCGGGTTGGGCATCCGTGTCTTCCAGAAGCAGTACACCGCCGGTCGATGCTCCTGCCAGTACTCCATGCAGTAGTCCCGCCGCTCGAGCCCCTCGGGCCCCTCCACCAGCGCTGCGTAGTATTCCTCGTCAACGGCAAACGCCCGTCCCGTCTCACAGCACTGTCCCAACGTCTTCTTAATTTCCCATTCCGCCATAACCTATTGCAATCCTTAACAAGGGGTCAGGAACCTTTTTCTCTCTTGGGCCGTCCGCGAGGGCGAAGGGTGGAGGCCAGATTGAGTTGACCGGCCGTCCGGATCACCCACGCATCCGACCCATAAGGCGCACCCCGCCGGATACAATTCTCCAGTTTTTTCAAATCCGTTTCGCTCGGTAAAAGATCCGCCGGACTCCGCTCAAACGCCGAAAAATCGCCGGCGGCCTTAAAAATATGAAGCCGCCCGTTAGCACGATTCAAAACGTGGTAAACGGTATCACCGATATTTTGTCGTTTTGGTCGCGGCATATCAACGAAAAAACTTCTGGCTTGCTTGGTAGAAAACCTCATTTCAAGAAGCCCTGAAAGGGCCGACAGTTTCTTAGCCCGGGGTGTCAACCCCCCGAAAGCGGGACCCCAACATTTTTTCAGCCCCGAAGGGCCGACAGTTTTAAGGTTTTCTACAAAGCCCTCCTGACTCCTTTTTTTAAAATTCCAGCGAATCAGTCAGCTTTTCTACGGTCTTGGGCCCGATCCCCCGCACCGCCTCCAGGTCGTGCGGCGTGTCGAAGGCCCGCTCGCCCAGGGCCTCGCGCGCCTCGCGGTATTCAATAATATCGAACGCCCGCGCCGCCCCGATCCCCTCCAGTCGAATCAAACTGCCCGCCGGCGCCGTATTGGGATTGATCCGACCCGACAGCGGCGACAGTTCCCCCCGGCCCCCCGAGGCGCAGCGCCAAACCGCAAGCATGCCGCAGATCGCCAGCCCCGACGCCGTTAAAATCCGGAAGCCCCGCAGCCCCGGCGCCGCTCGCCGCACGGACGACGCCCCGGAGGACTCGGCCGAAACATGCTTTCGCAGACGCCCCTTCATGCCGTTGCCCGATCAGCGTTTGAGGATCAGTTTCTGAAACTTCGCCATGACGGTCATGGCCTTTTTCGGGCTCATCGACGCATTGAGCAGCCCGCCGCCCGCCACCGGCCCCTCGGACGCATCCGAGAGTTGCCCGTATGTTACCGTATGGATGAACGGCCGGCCCAGCGCCGCCTTGTAGATGCTCTCCACCCACTCCGCCTGCACCTCCGGCGTCCACGGCTTGCGCCAGTACCCCGCCTTCTCCGGATTGCCCGCGCCGGAATCCGTCCGATCCGGGATCAGGATCGACGTGATATGGACCGGCTTGGCCACCGGTGCAAAGCAGTCCAGCCGCGAGGAGATCTGCATCATATCGCGAACATGCGCCCCCGGCTCGTCCCGCCCGAACACCAGCGGCAGCCCGAACGCGTCGAAGTTGATCCCGCTCTGGATCACCATGTCCGCATAGACCAGCGGCGGAATGGTGTTGCGGTCCGCCGCGTAGTATTCACCCCACGGCAGCATCAGCTCGACGACCTTGCGCGACTTGCTGTCGGCGGACTTGGCCGCCAGGCACGCCGTCCGCGTCATCTCGATGATCTGCTCGAACGAAAACCCGAAGCAGTTCAGTGCGTTCATCCCGCCGATGACCCGCCACGCGTGAATGTACTTCGCATAGCGGCTTACGATCTGCGACACGAACTCGTAGGCCGTCTCCCGCACCTTCTCAAACGCATACGTCCCCTCACGCAGCCACAGGGGCACCAGCGAGGGCGTAAAGCACAGCAGCGGCCCCGCGCACAGCGCCAGCCGCTTGCCCGCCAGGTATTCCAGGCACTCGTCCAGCGCGCTGAAGTCATAGTGTCCCGGCTCCGTCTCGATCGCCGACCACCGGATCGGGATGGTAACGAAACCGAACATATCAAAGAGCCGTTTGCGGTAGGTCACATCCTTCATCTTCGCCGAATCGATTGTGCAGCCCAGACTGTGGCGCCCCAGCCCCCGGTGCTTGCATCGGACCGCCAGAAACTGCTCGGCGTGCTTGGCCGCCAGACGCTCCGAAAAGATGATCCCCTTCCTGAGCGACTCATCGGCCAGCTCGGAGGCCCTTTGCGGATCGGAGATATGCTGCAGCGCCTGGATGAACAGGTCTTGGGCCTCGTGGGCCAGGTCCGCAAAACCGTTCTCCTCCTCGAACAGCGCCCAGTCCTCCCGCTTGAGGGTGATCTGCATCAACCTCGCCCGCGCCAGCTCGACGTTCAGATTATACGGTTCCGCCCGCTCCGGCAGACGCGTCGTCGGCAGCAGCAGCCGCCCCACGCCCTCCACCGTCCACAGCAGCGCCAGCCCCGCCGAATCCAGGCTCCGCTTGGTGCAGTCGATCACCCCGTCCTTGTACTCGATCTGTACCTGGTGCAGCGGGATCATATCGGCGCCGAACAGGTAAGCCGCCGAAAGCGGAAACTTCGTTACCGGTTGACCATTCTGGAATACCAAAAACTTCAACGTTCACCCCAAAAAAAACATTGTTTTGCTTCCCTGGCAAAGCGGAATTATAGCAAAATCCTCCGTCAATGCAATCCTAACTTTTTCGTAAGTGTAGAGATTTCCAGTCCTTTCAAAATGGACCGGGCAAAAGGCAGGGAGGGGGGCAGACGGTCTCAGGAGTGTATGGGGGATGGATTTTTGCTCAAATGAACCAGCCGAAGCTGGTGAAACTCGTTGTTCTTTTCGATCAGCGAGCAGATCAGTCGGAATTGGGCAAAAATCAGCTCGATCAGGTCCATGTTCTGCCGGGCGTGCTCCGGCGTATGGTTTGACAGCCCCAGCAGCAGATAGCCCACCCGCCGCTTCTCCGTAAACAGCTCACACGCCGCGACGCATTGCCCTCCCACACAGCACACTACCGGATCGATTCCGTCGTCAATTCGCCCGCAGATCGACTCCACGGCCTTCCGGTCCGCGAAAACCTCCCCAAACCGCTTCGTATCGCTGGACCACACGTTCCGGTCCGGATCGACCAGCACGACCAGCGGCGCATCCTCCGCCAGCTCCGGCTGCACCCAGCGAAGCAGTTGATCGCAGAACAGTTGTTCCGAGGTAAACAGGGATTCATATAGCGCTTCCATAGTGTCCACTGCTTCGGCCAAAAACGGCCCCGACTTTTGCAGGGGTCAAAAAAATTTCCGAAGAAACAACGGGCGCAGCATGTCAGCCGCAGGCCGGCGATGCGGCATTCCGGGTTTGACGACGTAAAAAATCAGAAATGACAAACAGTTATTGGACCCTATTCCCCTTGCCTGGGCCCCTTGCCCTCGCGGTACTTGACCATCCGGATGCTGTTGCCCGCCTCGCTGAACTCCACGCGGTCTATATACGCAAAGATCAGCAGCACCCCCCTGCCCGAGCACTTGTACAGGTTTTCCGGCTGCCGCGGATCGGGGATCGTCTTCGGGTCGAATCCCGGCCCCTGGTCGGTAATGGTAACCTCGAACCGCTCATCGCTGATCTCGCAATCGACCAGCACCTTCTTCGCCGGGTCACCCCCGTTGCCGTGCTGGACGGCGTTAACCAGTGCCTCATCCAGCGCCAGGTGGATCGCAAACTGCTCCTCCTCGTCAAACCCCTCCTTGCGAACCCGTTCCATCAGCTCCCGGCTGAGCCCTTCGGCCGCCGCCGTCGTACTGGGGATCTCCCAGTGCAGAATCGGACTTGAGGGTTCGTGTTTCATGGCGTTTGCAGACCCGCTCCGCGACAAAAGCCCGCAAGGGCTCAGAACGTCTCCAGGGCCTCCTGCCGGGTCTTGTAGATCTCGAAAATCTTATCCAGCCGGGTAATCTTGAAGATCTCGTAGATCTTCGGCTGGATGCAGCACAGCCGCAGCCGCCCCCCCGACTCATAGACCTTCTTGCTGATCCGGATCAGCAGTCCCAGCACCGAACTGGTCAGGAACTTGACGGCGGAAAAATCGATCAGCAGCTTGACCGGGCTGTTCTGTTCGATCAGCGGCAAAAAAGAGCTTTCCAGGGCCTGGATCTGACCCTCCTCCAAAATCTTCTCATCCGTCAGGGCGGCCACGGTTATGTCGTCGATGAACTCGATACTCAAATTCGGACTTGCCTGATCCATATTGTTCTCCTAAGGATAATTTATTCAAGCCCGAATCCTAAGAAAATCCGCCCCCACTGTCAAGAATATAGCCAACAACACTCTAAATTCCTATAATGCCTCCATGAAACCGAAGATCCTGCTTGTCAATCCGCCGATCTATGATTTCGCGGCCTACGACTTCTGGCTCAGGCCCTACGGCCTGCTGCGCCTCGCCGGCCGGCTCCGCCATCGGGCCGACCTGCGCCTCTTCGATTATCTCGACCGCCAAAGCCCGCATTTTGCCCCGGCCAAACCTCTCAAATCCGATGAATGGGGCCGCGGCCGATTCCCTTCCATGCAGGTCCCCAAGCCCGCCGCCCTGAAGGATATCCCCCGCCGTTTCAGCCGTTTCGGCCTCCCGCGCGAGACCTTCCGGCAATACCTCGCCGGCCAACCCGCCTTCGACTTCGTCCTCATCCAGACCTCGCTCACCTACTGGTATCCCGGCACGCGCGAGGTCATCGAGGACATCCGCCGCCTCCGGCCCGACGCCCGGATCATCCTCGGCGGCTTCTACGCCGCCTGCTGCCCCGACCACGCCCGCGCGCTGGGTCCCGATCTCGTCGTTCGAGGCGACGACCTCGCCCCGTTCCAATCCCTTACCGGCCTCGCACCGGCGGCTGATGACGCCCCGCCCGCCTGGGAATTGTACCCCCGCATCGAGGCCGCCGTGATGACACTGACCGAGGGCTGCCCCTTTCAATGCAGCTACTGCTATCAGCCCCTCACCGGCCGCCCCTTTCGCCCGCGGCCGCTCGAAGCGTGCATTGCCGACTACGAGCATCTCGCCGCCCTCGGTGTCCGCAACATTGCGTTCTACGATGACGCCCTCCTCGTTCATCCGGAAACCACGCTCCTGCCCTTCCTTGACTATGTAACGTCTCACCCGCACGGCATCCGCTTCCATACCCCCAACGCCCTCCATGCCCGGCTGATTGCCGCCCCCCTGACAAAACGGATGGTCCAGGCCGGTTTTACCTCCTTTTACCTCGGCTACGAAAGCTCCAGCGAGGCGTTTCAGGAGGCCACCGGCTCCAAGCTTCGCGCTGACGACCTGGTCGAGGCGGTCGCCGCCCTCCGGTCCGCCGGGGTTCCCGACTCGCATATCACCGCCTTCCAGCTTTTAGGCCACCCCAAAGGCGATCTCCAGCGGATTGAGGAATCCATGCGATTCGCCAGCGCGCAGGGCATCCGTCTCATGCTCGCCGATTTCTCCCCCATCCCCGGCACCCCCGACGGCGAATCGTGCCGCCGATGGACCGACCTGGACGAACCGCTCAACCACAACAAAACCGCTTTCCCGATCCGGCTCCTCGGCAACGACCCCGTCAATCGCTTCAAGGACCTCTGCCGCACCCTCAACGCCCGCCTCTCCACACCCTGAGAACCTCAAAACGCGTTTTTGGGCTTTTTGAACTTCGCCGTGATTTTTTTGTTGCATCCTTTCGTCAAATCGCTAAATTAATACCGACACTTGCGGGTGTAGCTCAGTGGTAGAGCGTCACGTTGCCAACGTGAATGTCGTGGGTTCAAGTCCCATCACCCGCTTTCCGGGGCGAAGACCGCGGGGTAAAGAGTGATGTAACATAGCTTTAGCGAGATATCGACTACAGGATGGTAGTCTGGCGCAGGTCGCTTAAGCGTCTGGACGTCTCGAAAGGGACGGTGGAATGTTCAGGCTGGCGAAACTGCTTTTCGGCGGCTTTTTTGTTGGAATAAACAAATACAGACATACAACAACCTCTTTAGGAGAAATCATGGCCCGTAAAAAGAAAACCGAAAACCAGGACGCCGCCCCGCAGGCCGAGGAACCTCAGCAGGAGCAGACCCGGCCGCAAGAGTCCCCGACCGAAGAATCCGACGCCCTCAAAAACACCGTCACCATCGAGGACACCGGCCCCTGCAAGAAAAAGGTTACCATCCGGATACCGGAAGAGAAGATCCACAAAACCCTCGACGAGAAATTCAGCGAGCTCCGCAAGGAAGCGCTCATCCCCGGCTTCCGCAAGGGCCGCGCCCCCCTGCGGCTGGTCGAAAAACGCTTCAGCACCGACATCCGCCAGCAGACCAAGCTCCAGCTCATGGCCGAGGCCTCCGAGGAGGCCCTCAAGGAACACAAGCTCGACACCCTCGGTGAGCCGGAGATCGACCATGAGAAGATCGAACTGCCCGAGAACGGCCCGATGACCTTCGACTTCGAAGTCGAGGTACGCCCGGAATTCGACCTGCCGGAGGTGGAAGGCATCGAGATCAAGAAGCCCAGGACCGAAGTGAAGGATGAGCAGATCGACGAAGAGCTCAACGCGATGCGCCGCCGGGCGGGCGTCTGGGTCCCCAAAGAGGATCAGGGCGTCGAGGAAGGCGACCAGGTCGTCGCCGACGTGGTGCTGCTCGTCGAAGGTTCCGAGGAGAAGGATAAACGCGACAACGTCGAGCTCTTCGCCCGCAAGCCCGGCTTCGTGGCCGGCGTGCCGGTCGAGGACCTGGCGGGCCTGCTGGCCGGCGCCAAATACGGCGACAAGCGCAAGACCGCGGTCGATGTCCCCGACACCTACTTCAACGAGGACTACCGCGGCAAGAAGATCGAGATCGAGATCGAGGTCAAGGAAGTCAAGCGGCTCGAACCGGCCGAGATGAACGCGGAGTTCTTCTCCCGCTACGGCGTCGAAAGCGAGCAGGAGCTCCGTGACCGCATCCGCGAAAGTCTGACCGGCTATGCCGAGCAGCAGGCCCGCAGCGCGATGAGCGATCAGGTTTACGAGTACCTCCTCAAAAATACCCAGTTCGACCTGCCCGGCAACGTCGTCGCCGACCAGTCGCTCCGCCTGCTCCAGCGCCAGTATGTCAACCTGCTGATGCGCGGCACGCCCCGCGAAGAGGTCGAGGAAAAGATGGACCAGCTCCGCGCCAGCTCCGAGGAGCAGGCCAAGGAGCAGCTCAAGCTCTTCTTCATCATGGACAAACTCGCCGACAAGTTCGACATCCAGATCACCGAGGAAGAGATCAACGGCCACATCGCTCAGGTCGCCGCCCAGCGCGGAAGACGCCCCGAGAAGATGCGCGAGGAGCTCGCCCGCGACGGCTCACTGGCCCAGTTCGCCGCCCAGGTCCGCGAGCACAAGTGCATCGAAAAAATCCTCGAAAAGGCCAAGGTAACGGACGAAAAGTAATCCGATTTCGTCGAGACCCCTGTAAGCAATTAAGGCCGCGGAGTCCAAAACCTCCGCGGCCTTTTTCATCGACTTGGATAACGTATCCTGCCTTTTACACACCCATTGATCTTTTAACAACAGAAGAAAAATTTCTGTCTTCTGTCTCCTGACTTCTATCTTCTGACTTCTGTCTCACGGGAGAAAAAAAGGGGGCAGGAGCCGTTTCGCCTTCCGGTCGCGGCATCGCCGTCATAGAGTCGATCCGAATCGCCGCCATGGCCTTTCAAACGAAATCGTATAGAAGAACTCTCATGGGGGCTATTATAGATTCAAATCCGAATATCTTCTGCAATCTTCTTTAAGCATTCTTTGACAAAAGCAGGCAAATCCTTCTCGGCATACTTTGAAAGCCTAAGAAGTCGCTTATAAACAGAGACTTCCTTTTCCGTCCATGTTATATCGAGCCGCCGAATTAGTCTTAGCGAAATATGTTTGTAATCAGATGGGCTTGACCAATAACATGTCCTGCAAATATCTTTGATTTGATCATTTTCCCAATTTTTACAATGTTCACAGGACCAGGACTTCGCCCGATTGCATGAGCCGCATAAAAGCATATAATCTGCTAAAACAGGATTGCCTTTGGGGTCCCCGCCAATTTCATAGGGGATGCGATGGTCAATCTGAAGATAACGTTTTTCAAAAATCGTTGAACATACTTCACATCTTTCGCCGTTTAACGAAACTAATTGGTTCTTTAACTCCTTTGGCCAGGCTTTTCGCCCTCCCATAATACCCCCTCGTACTTTAGAGGGGTCGCCAAAACAATAAGCCGCAATTTTACGGCCGCCTTTTCCCTCAACACGTTGTGTCTCTAACGGAATCCCTAGCTCCAACACATCACGTGCCGCGCGAGGGGCATGCCGATAGCCATATAATTCTGCGAGTTCCTCTGTAGTTACATAGCCGTATTTTAGTATATGCTCAATAACCGTCCTTGGCCTTTTCGCGGTTACTGATTTGACTTTTTTAAGAAATGCTTCTGATATTTCCGATGCTTTTGTCGTCTTGATTCTTTTTGTCATAAGCAGCTTTCACCAAAGGGAGAGTTGAGTTTCGCGAACTGCAATTTCAGCAGGTGAAAGATTGGGAGAAAGGTAAAGCGATTCATAGGTGATGTCCTTTCGCCCAAGTAACGTGGCCTGCGTAGAACGACCTGCTTTTAATTCGATGTGAGTTAGCTTGAGAGACTCCGGTAATGGCCGACCATAAATTTTATCGCCTGTGCGGCCGTCATAGGATATAATGTAACGAATATTTCTTTTATTTAACTTTTCAAGTTCCTCACAAAACTCATCATGCTCGAATTTCGGCAGGTATCTCTGGTCACGACTCCCGCAGACTCCCTGATATGGCGGGTCCATGTAAACAAAATCATTCATCGTGCATTTGTCAAGCACCTCTTTATAATCATAAGCCGTAATTCTAATACGTCCCTTTAACAGGTAGGATGCGTGTTGAATTCGTCGGCGCAGTTCCTCCGGCCGTGCGCCTTTTCGACGATTATCCGGCGTATTGTTAAATTCACCATTCATATTGTAGCGAATAGCCGCTTTTACGCATCGAGCAAGCAGATAAAGAAAGTCTGAGGGCTGATGAGTTCGATTGAAGCGAGTCCGAACCTGATCAAAAAAGGCCCGTTCATCTCCTAACTGTTGATTCCAGAGTTTAGAATAATCATTGGAAATCTCGTTCGGTCTTTCAATGATTTCCCGCCATAAATTCATTAATGGGACATGGGCATCATTAATCCAGAATTTCTCGGCTAATTCCTTGCTGGCGGCGGATAGGGTTATAGCAGCTGATCCGGCAAACGGCTCAACAAGGCGCAAGATATTTTTTGGAAAATGGGGGAGAATACGTGATGCAAGTTGCCTTTTACTGCCTTGATAAGGTATCGGTTGTGGTATATCACGAGGCCCATTCATTTTGAATTTACCTTTTCCCTCAGACGATCAAATAAGAAACAAAACACGATATATCTGCACTATATTCGATTCATGATATGATGTCAACGAAGGAAATATTATCTATTTAATAAAGCAACAATATCTCCTTTCAACCCCCAAAAATTCAAAACCAGAAAAATCCCCACACAATCGTCCATCGCCCTTCGTCAATCGAAAATCGCAGCCCCCGCCGCCGGCTTCTGGTGCCCCGCCATGCGCCTCGGCTCAAGATCCGAAATCACTCTGATTAAACCAGGAAAACAGTAAATGCCGGCACAAACGGAAAAACACAACTCCCCTCCTGATGCAGGAGGGGTGGCCGCGTCAGCGGCCGGGGTGGTTAAACGTCAGCAATCATCAATTGTCCCTCGTAGATCGTCAATCGAAAATCGAAGACTTCGCCCGTCCATTAGGTCCATCCTGTCCATAATGTCCATTAAAAACCCTTCGTAACAATCCCATCTCCTGCAAACAGCTAAAGTGTTGCTTAAATCTTATCCGTGAAAATCCGTGGCTAAATTCTACCCCACGACTCCAGATCACGTTGACGCTGCCTCAATTCAAAATTAAAAACTAAAAATTCACAACTCCCCCCATCCCCTTGCCCCGTAGCTACTTACAGCATTCCCCCTCGCCCGACCTCACCGATTTTTCAGGTCAACCCCGTCCCTTTCGCCCCAGTGCGGAGGGGCCCCTTTTCGCCCCCGAAATCGGAATGATCCGCCCCTGTGCGGAGAATTAAAAAGGAAGGATAAAATGAAAGCGACACCGATCACCCACGCCCCTCAGCCCCCCTCTTTGCCCGATCTCCTGACCATCTGCCTCTCTGCCTCCTTGTCTTCTTTTCGGGCTCTGTCCACTCTCTGCTTTCCGCTCAGAACTTCTCTGCGAACTACGAACCACGAACCACGAACTCTTATCTTACCCCTTGTCATTTCGTGTCGAAACCATGTCGTTTCGCGTCGTTTTCGTGTCGTTTTTGGTCGTTTTTGGTCGTTTCAGGTAGGTATTTTTACGGATAAAAACCTCGGAAAACCGCATTTTCA
>JBNRMP010000032.1:0-3360 GCA_050309685.1 Anaerohalosphaeraceae bacterium | reverse complement strand
GCACAGGTGCTGCATGGCTGTCGTCAGCTCGTGTCGTGAGATGTCGGGTTAAGTCCTTTAACGAGCGAAACCCTTACCGTTAGTTGCCAGCGGGTCATGCCGGGAACTCTAACGGGACTGCCGGTGTCAAACCGGAGGAAGGTGGGGATGACGTCAAGTCCTCATGGCCTTTATGCCCAGGGCTTCACACGTGCTACAATGGCAACTACAGAGCGACGCAATACCGCGAGGTGGAGCAAATCGCAAAAAAGTTGCCTCAGTTCAGATTGCAGGCTGGCAACTCGCCTGCATGAAGTTGGAATCGCTAGTAATCGCGAATCAGCGATGTCGCGGTGAATGTGTTCCTGAGCCTTGTACACACCGCCCGTCAAGTGATGGGAGCCGGGAGTACCCGAAGTCGGGTTGTTAACCGCAAGGAGACGCCTGCCGACGGTAAGCTCGGTGACTGGCACTAAGTCGTAACAAGGTAGCCGTAGGGGAACCTGCGGCTGGATCACCTCCTTTCTAAGGGGATAATCTTAGACGGACCCGGAGCGATGACGCTCTTAACGGGGCCGGATAAGTCAGGCGGTCTTGGCTGCTTTCGGTATCAACTGATTACTTAAAAGGCCCTGTCGGTATCGACAGGGCCTTTTTTTATTTGTAACATTTAGCCGTATGTCTGCGACGTCTTGTCATCCCGGGCTTGACCCGCAGTCCGGCGTAAAAGCAGCATCCGCCGAGGGCGCTTTCCCCTTTTTCTTCTGCAAACGGCTAAAGTGTGACGTGATATTAGGTTGCTTTTATTTTAAACCCGGGTAAAACGGGCCATGAAAAAAGGAGAATCCTTCAGTGTGGATTCTCCTGAATCAATTTTCTCTTCCGCCGACGAGATTTTCGGCCGACGGGCGTCAACCAAGGATCCTGCTTACTTTGAGTAAACTTCGGCCTCGGCAAGACTTATGTAGATGGAGCGGCCGCGTTTTTCATAGTGGACCTTGCCTTCTCTGGCCAGCCAGCCCAGGCCCTGATAGGCCGTCTGGGCGGGGAGTTTGGTCTTCTTGGGAAGGTCCGTGATGTTAATCTGATCCTTTGAGTTCGCCAGTAACCGCCAGATCTGGCCCGCCGCATTGCCAATACTGTCCTGCATACGATCCCTCACCTTTCTAAAAAAAAGACCTCTCTTTTGTCCTTAAATTGAGAGCGTGAAATATCATTTTTTTCCTGATTCCGCACGCTCAAAGTTTCTCAAAAACCGATATCTTTGCTTTTCAATATATGCAGAACGTCAAAAGCCGTCAAGGGGGCTTTTTTCAAATTGAAAAAAATATTATAGGACAATTGACCACCGCTTTTAAGGCCGCTACAATGGATTCAAAAGAACGATTAAGCATGGATTGGAGCACGCTATGGATAATGACAGGAGAATCGCTTACTTTTCAATGGAAATCGGTGTCGCCGAGTCCCTGCCGACCTACAGCGGGGGGCTTGGAGTGCTTGCCGGGGATACGATCCTGTCGGCGGCGGATATGAAGGTGCCGATGGTGGCCGTCTCCCTGCTGCACCGCAAGGGCTACTTCTTTCAGCGGCTGACGGACGAGGGCCAGCAGATCGAGGAGCCGGTGGCCTGGTCCGTGGATGACTTCACGAAGGAGATGGAACCGCGGATTTCGATTACCATTGAGAATCGCCGGGTGCAGGTGCGCTGCTGGAGGTACGACGTGGTGGGCCTGTCGGGCTACGCGATCCCGCTCTATTTCCTCGACACCGACCTGGAGGAGAACGATCCGCAGGACCGGGAGCTGACGTGGTATCTTTACGGCAAGGATAAGAAGTATCGGCTGTGCCAGGAGATCCTGCTGGGCATCGGGGGTGTGCGGATGCTGCGGGCACTGGGCTACGACCGGTTGGAGCGGTTCCACATGAACGAGGGGCATGCCAGCCTGTTGACGCTGGAACTGCTGGAAGAGGCGATGCGGCGCAACGGCACCGACACTATCTCGGAGGCCGAGGTGGCCGCCGTCCGCCGCCAGTGTGTCTTCACGACCCATACGCCGGTGGAGGCAGGGCACGACAAATTCCCCATGGACCTGGTGCGGCAGGTCTTCGGCGACCACCAGGTCTTCCTCATGGAGAACGTCTTCTGCTGCGAGAACATGCTGAACATGACCTACCTGGCCCTGAACCTGAGCCACTACGTCAACGGGGTGGCCAAGAAGCACGGGGAGGTCTCGCGGATCATGTTCGGGGGCTACAAGATCGATGCGATTACCAACGGCGTGCACGCGGCCCGCTGGGCCTCGCCGCCGTTCCAGAAACTCTTCGACAAGCACATCCCCGGCTGGCGGGAGGACAATTTCAGCTTACGTTATGCGCTGAGTCTGCCCCGCTCGGAGGTAATGGAGGCGCATCTGAAAAACAAACGGCGCCTGCTGCAGATCGTCAACCGGGAAACGAACGCGGGGATGGATGCGGACGCGCTGACGATCGGCTTTGCCCGCCGGGCGACCAGCTACAAGCGGGCGGACCTGGTGTTCGACGATCTCGAACGGCTCAAACAGCTCAGCCGCGAGGCAGGGCGGATCCAGTTCGTCTATGCCGGCAAGGCCCACCCCGCGGACCAGGACGGCAAGGAGGTGATCCGGCGGATCTTCGAGGCCCGCGACCGGCTGCGCGGCGAGGTTACCGTGGCCTACATGGCCAACTACGACATCAGTCTGGCCAAGGCGATGACGACGGGGGTGGATGTGTGGCTCAACACGCCCCAGCCGCCGATGGAGGCCTCCGGCACCAGCGGCATGAAGGCGGCTCTTAACGGGGTGCCGTCGCTGAGCGTCATGGACGGCTGGTGGATCGAGGGGTGCATCGAGGGCGTGACGGGATGGGCCATCGGCCACGACCACCACCGCCCCGAACAGGCCATCAACCGCAGGGAGGACGCCGATAACCTCTACCTGAAGCTCGAAAAGGTGATCCGGTGTTTCTACGAGAAGCCCGACCGCTACCTCCAGGTCATGCTCCACGCCATTGCTCTCAACGGCTCCTTCTTCAACACCCAGCGAATGATGCAGCAGTACGTCGTCAAGGCCTACTTCGGATAGCCCGGCGAGTTGTCATGCCCGCATCTTGAAGGAATCACGGTTTTTGATCGCCTGCTGAAAAAGAAAGAGCTGCACCACCAGTCTCTTTGCAGTGCAGCTCTTTCGGGCGAAAAACTCAGATGGAGTCTGTCTTCATCTTACGGGGCCGGCCAGAGCTGGATCTCGAGCCACTTTGCCGCCAGGATGGCCAGGTCGCCGAGGCCGATGTCGCCGCTGTCGTCAAAGTCCGCATCCGAAATCACCGGCTGATAGTAGGCGCTTCCGCCTGCCAGGAACAGCA
>JBNRMP010000031.1:0-28303 GCA_050309685.1 Anaerohalosphaeraceae bacterium | reverse complement strand
GGAACCAGTCGAAGTCGGCGTAGCCGCCGGCGGGGGCGGTGTGCTCGCGGCTGCAGAAGAGGCCGACCTTGGCGCCGATCCAGATGCCGGGGCGGGCCTTGAAGGGCTTGCCCAGCTCGTGCCAGGTCTTGTTATCCAGACTATAGCTGAACCGGCAGAGGGCGTCGGGGGCATTCTCGCAGACGGTCTGGGACAAGACAAAGCCGTCGCCGTCCGCACTCAGCGACAGGGCGGCAAACTGTTTTTGCCGATGGCCAAGGTCGCTATTATGATTAGGTAGTGTCAAGAAAGTTTCGGATGCGCCAAATACTGAAGTCAAAATATGCGTTGCAAATGCTTCCCTTACATTCAGATGCCCGAAATTCAAATTTTCACCCCCGACCAGCAAAAATTAGGGAAGACATGGTAATGGCTGCGTAAATGAGAAATATAGAAGCTTTTTCAACAGGCCCTTGGTCCATCTTGCTCTCAATGACACCGCGCCAGGGTTCGCAGCGACTCTCCGGTCCGCAGCAAGGGGACGCAGGCGGGTCAGAACCTCTCGCAGAGCCGGGGGGCGCGCTGGTGGCGGGGTTTGAAACCACCTCGGAGCCGAGGGGCGCGTTGGTGGCGGGATTTGAAGCGGATAGCACATGTCTTTTTACGGTCTGGCGGTCCACCCCAAGCTCCCGGGCGATACGCCGCATCGACCAGCCACGCTGTTTTAATGTATTGATTGCGTTTACCATAGCCAGTTTGAGATGATTTGCCATTCCGGAACTCCTTAAAACTCCATATTGTGGAGCTAAAGAAGCCTTTATGGAAATCAATTCTTCAAAGTGGCTGGGTTTGACGCGCCCCTAAGTGGCGGGTTTTATGCGCCCATTGACAGCTGATCCCGCACTGGACGCCGTACCAGCTCCGCCATACGGCGGCGACGAAGGTCCGCCGGGAGATGGGCTATGAGACGGCCGGGGCGACGCTGGGGCATAAGAACATGAGCGCCACGGCGATCTACGCCGAGCGGAACCAGGGCCTGGCGGACAAGGCGGCCCGGAAGTTCGGGTAAGCCTCGTTAAATAATACAATGCTTTAAAGCACAAAAAGCCCAATTAATGGGCTTTTTGTGTTTTATCCAGCTTTGTATATCAACGTACCATCTTATGCCCGATGGCCATACGGCAACGGATAGGGCACATTTCTTACCATAATGGTACCACTTAAACGATCTGGCCGGCCCTCTGGAAAACGGAAACCCACACGTTCATAAAAGTCAAACTCCCCTTCAGGGACCCACATTCGAATTTGTTCTAGATAGTTCGCGTCGGCGTATGTGTCCATCCATCGCCAGAGATTCCCAGGGATATTATTGCCGACATACTCTTTGCCCACAATTAACGTAAAAACCAAGAGAGAGGAATTCTCTTTATTGATTTCGTAAACTACGTATGCTTGAATCGCCCGATCCTTCTCGTAAACAAAACAACCACGTTTAGGATTTCTGCAATAAGATAACACATCGTGCCATGTTTTGAACTGTGACTCACCTACAGAGGGTACTGGGATGTCGAGATCTGCATCTTCCTCTAGCAATTTTCGAACACAACCAAAGCCATCGAGCCGCTTATTAGGAATCACATGCACTTCTTCGCCAAAATGCAACTGGGCTCGATCGTGCTTGCCTACCAGCACACTGAAATAGTTGGGGATTAACAGTGATGAGAAACAGACCACTGTGGAGTAGGAAACGATTCTTTTTGGACCGATCTCTTGTGGTGCTTTGTAGGCTTCCTTTAGAGTGCCGCCCGAATAAACCAAGCCATCGATAAGTAACACCGTCTTATCTGAAAAATAAGACTGAACCTCTTCATCTGTTAATATTTCACCGGAATCGCTATTATGGAAGCTAATACCCCCGTTGCGACCCCGATTCAAACGAATATCTACAATGAAAAGGTTTGAGTGTAACTGGGGAGGAATAAATTGAAGCATTGCATAGCAAACTTCTCGACCCGACGTTCCAATGGGACATAAAACCTCCGGATGAGGATAGTCTTCTTGGGAACCTTGGGAAACTCCTTCGCGATAATACAACCTCTCCACGAGATCCTGAAAATATGCATCCAGGATGTCCTTCTGCAGGAAAACATCTTTCATTGATCGTCCTATTCTACATCTCTGGGTGCAATAACGGGATGGGAATCAACATGATTAGATATCATCTTGAAATAACAATCACTGCACATGGCGCCATCCGCCGTATCACGACACCCAGTTGAGGACTCGCGCAGAGTAACTTCACAAGAACAGCAAACCGTATGATGTCGGTTCACAAAATCTTCTCGCCGTTTTGCCGCAATCTTATCGGCTGTGACTAACATAGCCATCTCCTTTCCTATAGGTCCCAAATATCTGTTATTTCATACGACTTATTTCTCAAGTCGTTTATGGCATTTTTAATTTTGCCTTTGTAGGAATCCTTTGGAACAGCCCTATTCATATAACGGCGAATAGAACTTTCAGATATCTCCTTACTACATGCCTCATGCAATTCTTTTGCCGTGATACCTTCATCACGCATAATCTCTCTAAGCTTATTCTTATGCACTGATTACCCAACCTCATTACCTACCTATCGGTAGAACAAAGACTTAACATTATAATTACAAGCCCGTAATTGTCAATGGCTATCCAAATTAACAAGCACAAAAAATAAATTTCAACCAAAGCTAACCAAACATGATCATTATATGCCATTATAATCAAAACCCATCCAAACTAAACAAAAATCGGCAAAAATTTACAAAAAAGAACAAAATTACATCAAAATAAAAATACTATAAAGACCATAAATATATCTATAAATTCAGGGGCCAAAGAATGATCTATTGCCGGCGGGCAAATAAATAACCGACAAGAGCGGTCCCTTAAAATAAATATTTTGCAAAGATTTTTATTGCGTTTTTAAAAAAAACCGATATTTTAGAAATGCAAACTTTAGCCGGCAAGTTTGCCGGCGAGACTGAAAGGTTGTCAATGAGAGAAGACCCAATAAATCTTGGCCATCCTGTTTCGGATAAACAGGAGGCCATAGCGGCTAAGTATGAAATCGGTTTCAAATTTGGAGATCGGGGGACGCATACCAGCCGCACCCTTATGTTTGAAGAGCTTTCCTCTCTGCTACGAGCAGGCGGCACAGATACATCCCGCGAAAAATATAAATCACTAATTGTGGATGATAATTGTCTCGGCAAGCGAACCTTCTCTACCCGAAAGCTGACGGATCAGAGGTTGAGTGAACTCTATGCCCTGGATGGCAACGTGTTGCTGTTCCGAGTTCTTCGGCAGCTTTGGTTTTCAGATGAAGGTGGCCGGCCGCTGCTGGCGATCTTAGCGGCCCTGGCTCGTGATCCTCTCTTGCGGTTTACGGCAACTCCCCTCTTGAAGATAAAACCCGGAGAGGACTTCAGTCGGAAATCATTTACCGACATTTTGAATCTATGCACAGGATCTCGGTTCAATGAGTCCACAATCGACAAGATTGTTCGAAATGCGGCCTCTTCCTGGACCCAGTCAGGCCATCTTGAAGGGAGGACCTTAAAAGTTCGGCGGTCCGTACGACCGACCGCAGGCGTTGCGGCACTTGCGCTGCTGATGGGATATATCCTCGGGGTGCGTGGGGATCTGCTGTTTGAAACCCTGTGGGCAAAAGCCCTGGATGTCAGCAAGGACGAGTTAATTCAACTGGCAACGGATGCCAAGCGTCTGGGATATCTGGATATTAAAGCGTCGGGCGGTGTGGTTGATATTTCCTTCCATCGCCTGATTACAGAGGACGAAAGGCGGTTAATTCATGGGACGAATTGAGGATCTGGCAGCTCGTTATCAAAATCACATCGGTGCTCCTTGGCAAAGAAGTCTTGCCGGTGCCCAGAAGACTATTTTCGTGGTATACGACAAGGTGGACGAGAGGAAACTGCGGGCCAAGCTGGATCTGTTCGAGATGGGTACCAAACAGTCGGGCCATCCCTGGAAACACTTCGATTTTACTCCTGTATTTGCCCAATGGATGTCCAAAATGGAATACCGGGAATCCTACTTTGAAGAACCCGATGATTTGGCCTTAAAGCTGCAAGGTGATTTTGTTGATTTCGCAGCCGGCGAGCTTCGCAAGGTTTTGACGGCTGATGATGTTACGGACGAAACGGTCGTTGCCGTCAGCGGCGTGGCTTGCCTTTACGGTTTCACGAAGGTTTCTCTGATTTTAAAGGAGGCCGAGCGGGATGTGCGAGGCCGACTGGTCCTTTTTTTTCCGGGTGAATACGAAAATAACAATTACCGGCTCTTGGATGCCCGAGACGGCTGGAATTATCTTGCGGTTCCAATAACCCTTCATGGCGAGGTCTGTAACCAATGAAAAATCGAGAATTGTTCCAACGTGATCCCCTGGCAGCTAAACTGCTGAACGACGGCGTCGCGGCCGTTGTGGAAGCCTCCTCCCCCAAGGAACTGGAAACCCTGCGATATGAACTTGAGCATTTTGTCTGCGAGGGACAGTACAAGGAAGGGATGATTCGAACTATCGAATCCTTCATCGGAAATGTCAGTTCCACCGGGCAACCTGCTGTATGGGTGAGCGGATTCTACGGCAGCGGAAAATCACACCTATTGAAGATGCTACGCCATTTGTGGGTAGATACCCAGTTTGAAGACGGGGCAACCGCACGCGGCCTGGTCCACCTGCCGCAGGAGGTCTCCGACCTGCTGATGGAGTTAAGCACTTTAGGCCGGCGATGCGGCGGACTGCATGCGATTTCGGGGACACTTCCCTCCGGTGGCGGGATGAGCGTCCGGCTCAACGTGCTGGGGATTGTCTTTCGTTCCAAGGGGTTGCCTGAGTCGCTGCCACAGGCCAAGTTCTGTCTCTGGTTACTGAAAAATGGACTTTATAAAAAAGTCAGTGATGCCGTTGAGGCCGCCGGCAAAGACTTTATCCGGGAATTGCAGGATCTGTACGTTAGCCCGATCATTGCAAAAGCGTTACTGTCTGTCGATCCCAGTTTCGCACCCGATGAAAGGCAGGCTCGTGCCACCCTGCGGGCCCAGTTCCCTGTCGTGGATGACGTCTCGACGGCCGAGTTCATTCGGATTATCCGGGAAGTTCTCTCTGTCGATAACCAAATTCCCTGCACGGTGATCGTACTCGATGAAGTGCAGCTTTTTATTGGCGATAGTCCCCAACGGTCCACGGATGTCCAGGAGATCGCCGAGGCGCTCTGCAAGCAGCTTGACAGTCGCGTCCTCTTAATCGGAGCGGGTCAGACCGCACTGGCCGGCAGCGTGCCCCTCTTACAGCGGCTGCGGGGGCGATTTACGATCCCCGTGGAACTCTCTGATTTGGACGTTGAGACCGTCACCCGCCGCGTTGTTTTGGCAAAAAAGGCGGACAAGGTAAAGTCCGTTGAATCCTGCCTGACTGCCCATGCCGGGGAAATTGACCGACAACTGGCCGGGACCGCTATCGGGGCCCGTCCTGAAGACCGGACGCTTATGGTTGATGATTATCCGCTGCTGCCCATCCGGCGGCGGTTCTGGGAGCATGCCCTGCGTGCTGTTGACACGCCTGGAACAACGGCCCAACTGCGGACGCAGCTGAAGATTGTGTATGATGCCGTTCGAGGTACGGCGGAGAAGCCGCTCGGGACGGTGGTTCCCGCCGACTTTGTTTTTGAACAGCTTCAGCCGGATCTGCTTCGGACGGGGGTGCTGTTGCGTGCACTCGACGAGACGATTCGCCGGCTGGATGATGGAACCGATGAGGGCCAACTTGCCAAAAGGCTATGCGGGCTTATTTTTCTGATCCGGAAACTCCCAACCGAGCCTGGAATCGATATCGGCGTCCGGGCCACTCCCGAGATGTTGGCGGATCTGCTCGTGACCGATTTGGCCAATGATGGAGCTACGCTTCGCAAGGAGATCCCTCGCATTCTGGATAAACTGGTCCAGGAGGGCAAGCTGATTAAGCTGGAGGACGGTTATAGCCTCCAGACAAGGGAGAGCAGTGAGTGGGATCGTGAGTTCCGCAACCGCCAATCTAAGATCTCCAATGATCTGACCGGGATCTCTCACAAACGTTCCGGCCTCATCGCCTCCACCTTCAATTCAGTTGTCGGGGGGGTCAAACTGCTGCATGGCAAGAGCAAGGAACCCCGCAAGCTGGTGCTCCACTTCGGTGACCAGCCGCCAGCCATCAAGGGCCATGAAATCCCCGTCTGGGTGCGCGATGGATGGGGGGAGAATGAAAGCACGGTCGTCAATGACGCCCGTGCGGCCGGGGCTGACAGTCCCATCATCTATGTTTTTGTTCCGAAGGCCAGCGCAGAGGATCTCAAGAAAGCCATTGCCGACTATGAGGCGGCAAAGGCCACGATCGAATTCAAGGGAGCTCCCAGCACCGATGAGGGGCGGGAGGCCCGAGATGCCATGAGTTCCCGGATGCGAGAGGCCGAGGTCCGGCGAAACGAAATCATCGATCAGGTGATCGATACCAGCAAGGTTTATCAGGGCGGAGGCACCGAACGTTTCGAGTTGAATTTGATCGAAAAGGTAAAGGCGGCGGCTGGGGCCTCTCTGGACCGCTTGTTCCCCCACTTCCGCGAGGCGGACCATGATCGATGGGATAGCGTGATCAGTCGGGCTAAGAATGGGGATGAGGGGGCCCTAAAGATCCTGGGATGGAACGATAAACCGGAAAAGCATCCGGTGTGCAGCGCTATACTCACTGCCGTCGGGTCTGGGAAAAAGGGCAAGGAGGTTCGTCAATCCTTTGAGGACAGCCCTTACGGGTGGCCACGGGATGCGGTGGATGCCGGGCTCATCCTGATGCATACAAACGGACATTTGAAGGCGATGAACAATGGGGTGGCCCTGTCCACCGGGCAGATCGATCAAAATAAGATATCGGTGACCGAGTTCCGTGTGGAAACGGCGACACTCGATGTGCAGCAGCGCCTGAAACTGCGGAAGCTGATCCAGTCGGCCGGTCTCAAGTGCAATTCCGGAGAGGAGTCCTCGCAAGCGAATCCGTTCCTGGCGGTCCTGATGGATCTGGCCAACCAGGCCGGCGGAGACCCTCCCATGCCGGTTCGACCCTCGACAACCCATATTGATCAGTTGAGGAACTATGCCGGCAATGAGCAGCTTCTGGAGATCTTGAAGCAGTACGATGTGCTTGCGAAAGAGTTAAAGGAATGGACAAAGGCGGCTGAACTGGCAGATAAACGCAAGCCCGAATGGGAGATGCTCTGCCGCTTCCTGCACCATGCGGCGGCCTTGCCTGAGACTGCCGACCTGCAAAAACAGGTAAACGCCATTCGCGAAGAACGACGCCTGCTGGATGCAAGTGATCCGGTCCCCGCCATTCACAAGCAGGTCGTCGGTCTGCTGCGGAGTGCTTTGAATGGGGTCTACAGTGAGTATAAGGCCCTCTATGAGAGTGAAATGGCCAAGCTAACGGCCAGTGAAAGCTGGATGAAGATTTCGGAAGCCGACCGGAAGCGGATACTGGCTGCCGAGGGGATTGCAATCCTGCCCACCATTGAGGTGGGCGATGACGCCGGTCTTCTGAGGTCCCTTGAGGATTGTTCATTGTCCTCCTGGAGGACTCGAATTGACGCGCTGCCCCAGCAGTTCCTGAAGGCGGCCATGGCGGCGGCCAAGCTGCTGGAGCCCAAGACTCAGTATGTTCATCTGAGCAGTGATACGCTGCACACGGCGGATGATGTGAAGGCCTGGCTTCAGGAAACGGAGAAACATATTCTGGAAAAACTGGACGAGGGGCCGGTCATAATTTCTTAAAAGAGAGGGAGACGGATGGCACCGCTATCAACTGAACTGCGAAATAAGCTGGAACGGACGATTGTTGAGGCTCGTGAAGTTGCCGAGGCTGGGGCCTATGCGGCCCTGGAGGGGATGGCGGTCCATCACTATGAACCCTACAAGCATCAGTCTGTACCGGAGCGGAAGCTGCGCAACCACTTGCGGGCACGGGCGCGGCAGTTGGGGGATACTCAGAATGCCAGGGGGCAGCTTCAGATCGACCATCTGGCCCATGAGTGCGCTTATGAACACTGGCACCGGATGATTTTTGCCCGGTTCCTGGCGGAAAACAACCTGCTGATTGAGCCGGATCATGGAATTGCGATCAGCCTGGAGGAATGCGAGGAGCTGGCCCAGGCCGCGGGGACGGACCTGTGGACCTATGCCAGCCGGTGCGCCCAACAGATGCTGCCGCAGATCTTTCGGCCCGATGATCCGCTGCTGAGGGTCACGCTGGCCCGTGAACACCAGGTGGAGCTGGAACGGCTGCTGGCCGGGCTCGATCCGGAGACCTTCCGAGGGGATGATGCCCTGGGATGGGTTTACCAGTTCTGGCAGAGTAAAAAGAAAAAAGAGGTGAATGACTCCGGGCAGAAGATCACGGGCGATACGCTGCCGGCCGTGACACAGCTATTTACGGAGCATTATATGGTGCTCTTCCTGCTGCATAACACGGTGGGGGCGTGGCATGCCGGCAAGGTGCTGGCCGCCAATCCCCAACTGGCCCAGTCCGCCGCCAGTGAAGAGGAGTTACGAAGGGCGGTAGCTCTGACTACCTTGGATGGGTACCAATTTGACTACCTGCGATTTGTTAAGGATGATGAGAATTCCCCCTGGCGGCCGGCGGCGGGGACGTTTGACGGTTGGCCGAAAACGGCGGCGGAGCTGAAGGTCCTCGATCCCTGCTGCGGCAGCGGACACTTCCTGATTGCCGTATTTGAGTTGCTGATTCGACTGCGGATGCAGGAGGAAAATCTTTCCATAGAAGATGCCGTTGATACCGTACTGAAGGACAACGTATTCGGCCTGGAGATCGATCAACGGTGCACGCAGATTGCCGCCTTCAACCTGGCTCAGGCGGCATGGAAGCTGACCGGTCATCGGCCGCTTCCGGGTGTACATGTTGCCTGTAGCGGAATCGGCCCGCAATCCACAGAGGAGCAGTGGCTGAAACTTCTTGAAGAATTAAGAAAACCGATTCCCCAATTGGCTTATGAGCCAATTAAAGAGGGGTTGTTGAATCTACACTCACTTTTTTCAAAAGCATCAACACTCGGATCTCTTATCGATCCTAGTCAACTTCCCAAAGACTTAATCGCTGCGGACTATGAAACGTTGCAACCTTATCTCACTGAAATTCTATCCAGCGAAAATATGGATGATGAAATCCATGAGCGTGCTGTAGCTGCTGCGGGTATGGTGAAAGCTATTGAATTATTGGCAGGTGAGTATACACTTGTCATTACCAATGTTCCTTATCTTGGGCGTGGCAAACAGGATGATATACTTAAAGCATATATAGAAAAGCACTATTCAAAAGCAAAAGCTGACTTAGCAACTGTTTTTATTTCACGTTGCTTAAATTCATGTCACAAAAATGGCGTTGTTGGCTTGGTAACTCCACAAATATGGTTGTTTTTAGATGGTTATAAGTTCCTAAGAGAAGATTTACTCGACCACCATACATGGTTGGCAGCGGCGAGGCTAGGTTCCGGTGCTTTCGAAACAATCAGTGGTGAAGTGGTCAATGTTGCCCTTTTTATAATTCAGAATCGATTGCCTGACCGGTCTTCGAAACTAGCTGCTCTTGATGTTTCGAGTTTTAATGGAGCAGATAACAAACGTGATGGGGCAAGGTTCTGCCCTATACAACTCGTTCGGCAGAATGCTCAACGGCTTAATCCCGACGCTCGCATAACGCTTACTGATCATGTAGGGACATCTTTATTATCTGATTTCGCCACCAGTAATACTGGTTTGCAGACCGGAGACAATGATAGGTTTTCATTTAAATTTTGGGAACTACCGCGTCGATTTAGAAAATGGGAATTTTTTCAAAGAACAGCAGATATTACAGAAGCATTTACTGGCTGCACTCAATTGCTCCGATGGGAAGGTGGTGCAGGTGATATGGTGTCTTTACCAGGAAGTACGATTAGGGGCTTATCCTGCCGGGGCAAAGAAGGCATTCTCGTACACCGCATGGGTTCTCTGCCGGCCACTTTGTTCACAGGTCAAATATTTGATCAGAACGGTGCCGTAATATTACCTGCTAAGAAGGACCATTTGGCTCCAATCTGGTGTTTTACAGAAAGTGATAAGTATAATCAGGCAATTCGTGTATTAGATAAAAAGCTTGGTGTTACTCCTGCTACATTGGTGAAATCACACTTTGATTTATCCTATTGGCAAAAAGTAGCTGCCGAAAAATACCCCAACGGTCTGCCCAAACCCGAAAGTGATGATCCCACCCAGTGGCTGTTCCATGGCCGACCCGAAGCATCAACAGAACCTCTCCAGGTGGCCGTTGCCCGTCTGCTCGGTTACCGCTGGCCGGCGGAAATGGATACGGAGATGCAACTCAGCGCCCGGGCAAGGGAGCTGGTGAAGCAATGCGATGAACTGCTGAAGTTCGCTGATGAGGATGGGATTGTCTGTATCCCGGCAGTTCGCGGCGAGGAGCCGGCAGCGGAGCGGCTGCTGACGCTCCTGGGGGCCTGCGGCATCCGGACCGACGTGGATCTGGACGACTGGCTGCGGAACAGCTTCTTTGAGGCGCACTGCAAGCTGTTCCACCATCGGCCGTTTATCTGGCATATCTGGGACGGCCGGCGGCGGGATGGCTTCCACGCCCTGGTCAACTACCATAAGCTGGCCGAGGGCAACGGCCGGGGCAAGAAGCTGCTGGAGAGTCTGACGTACAGCTACCTGGGCGAATGGATCAGCCGGCAGCAGGATGGGGTGCGGCGCGGCGAGGGCGGCGCGGAAGACCGGCTGGCCGCGGCTACTGAGCTTCAGGAGCAGCTTATCGCGATCCTGGAGGGCCAGCCGCCGTATGACCTCTTCGTCCGCTGGAAGCCGCTGTACGAGCAGCCCATCGGCTGGGAGCCGGACATCAACGACGGCGTGCGGGTCAATATCCGGCCGTTTATGACGGCGGGCCTCTCCAACGGCCGGACGGGGGCGGGTATTCTGCGGTGGAAGCCGAACATCAAGTGGACCAAGGACCGCGGTAAAGAGCCGAAACGGCCCAAAAACGAGTACCCCTGGTTCTGGGGCTGGGATGAAAAAACAGTCGATTTCATGGGCAACGGAAAAGAGCCCGACGGCAACCGGTGGAATGATTGTCATTATACCCATGAGGCCAAGCAGAAGGCCCGAGAGGAAGCGAAGGAGTAGAGATGGTAAATCAGGTTTTACAGACTGTTCTTGATTACGTTGATACTCCTAAGACAGACCATGCTATCCTCATCAATGGACCCTGGGGTTGCGGGAAAACATATTTTTGGAAAAACGTAGTAGAGCCAAGGATCCGAGAAAAAGATGGACGTTCTCCTTTATATGCTTCTTTTTATGGATGTGAAAATATTAAAGACATTGATGTTCAACTTTTATTAGCTTCACGTCCAGAAATTAGAAAAGAATGGATCAAGAAATATTCCAGTGTTGGTGTTGCTGCTTTTAAACACTTTGTAAAAAAGTTTACATCTTTTGAGCTTCCTTCTATCAATCCTCGATGGTTTGTAAAAACCAAAAAAGCCATCTTATGCTTTGACGACCTTGAGCGCAGCAATCTGCCGTTTGAGGAGGTTTTAGGTTATATCAACACCTTTGTTGAACACGAAGGAGCTAAAGTCGTTATCCTTTGTCACGAAAAAGCCATTGAAAGTAAAGAGGATTTCGAAGTCTATCAGAAGATGAAGGAAAAAGTCGTTGGTCATACTCTGGACTTCCAACAGGACCATGAAGCAGTCCTTTCTGCCCTGGCAGAGGAATATAAGACCAAGCACAAGGAGTATTATAATTTTTTAATTCAGAACAAAAGATTAATCCTTCAACTGTTCGAAAACAGCAAAACCAATAATTTAAGGGCTCTTCGTCGTTCCATTACAGCTCTTAGTTTGATCTTTAAAACTATTCATGAAGGCAGAGTTGATCCAGAACAATTAGCTGAACAGTTGATTTATGCCGTGGGAACGACAGCATTTGAACTTTATGGTCGGCCGCATGAAGCAACTCCGGAAAAGCTGAAGGCAATCCATACGATGACTTACATGCCATTTGCTGGATTATCAAAAGGTATTTTTAAGGGGGATGAACCAGCTAAAAAGGAATACGAAGACGAATTTAATGAACGCTATTTTAGCCAAGTTGGGCTTGGAGAGATGGGGGTCGCGGTTGCGTGTCTTCCTATTTGTGAATATTTAATTACAGGCTATCTTGATAAAAAGTCGTTATTGGATTGGGCACAGGATTTAGTTAAAACTCCTGATGAAAAGAAAGAACGTATCGGTCAGTTAATGCATGGTCTCCGTGAAATGGACGATAGCGAAGTCGTAGTTAAAAGTTCACAGGTACTTAAAGAAGTAGAAAACGGAGAATTTAGTACTTTTAATGATTACGCCAGCTTGTTCCGTCTCTTTGAATGGTTGGCAGGTAACAAGCTTATCTCTTTTTCCAAAGAGCAGATTGTTAATAAATTTAAAATGGGGATGGATAAAGCTCAAAAAGCGGGCAGTTTAATACCAAATCCCCGTATTGATTATGAGATCAAGCATTTGATTCCCGAAAAATGGTCAACAGAATGCCAGACTTTTTGTGATTATCTGCTCATTGTTAATAAAAGAGTTATAGAGGCTGAGCGGCAGAATCGAATCTCAGAGTTGATTTCACGCCTTCAAGATGATCCAGATTCGTTTATTCTTGCACTTGCAGATGATGGAAAATCGGGTTTTAATTTAAAACCAATTTTTCACAAACTCGATGCCAAAAAAATGGCTCAGCAGATAGTATCACTACCAAATACATCTAAAAACAAATTATGGATGGTTTTGCATGAAAGATATTTGAGATATCAAACTCAACCTGAATATTTGGAGGAACTGCCTACTCTAATATATATTAGGGATTCACTGAAAAACCATTATGATCAATCAATAAATGGCTTATCGACGGTTCCACTGAACTCCTTTAACATACAGGAAATTATAAAAACCCTCGACCAAGCTATCGAAGGACTTGAGAAATTAAAGCATGATAAGGAAACAAAGTGAAACGACAGGAAACACCAACCACGCTGGTCGAAGCGATACAGAAGTCCCTTCTGGCGGCCACCCGGCATGTTCCCGGTGAGACGCCGCCGGCAGCGATTCTATGGACGGATGCCGATGGGCAGTGGAAGCCGATCATTGGGCAACTGAAGGCGGTGCTGCCGCAGCTGCTTGTACTGGGTGACTACCTGCCGGACGAGAAACAGGGGCCGGCGATCTGGCTTCGGTGTGTGATCGAGCGGTCGCTGCCGGAAGTCTCTTTGCCGGAGGATGCCGTCCCCATCATCTATATGCCCCATATCAGCCGGCAGATGCTGCGAGATGTTGAGGGATGCCCGGACAGCATCAAACCTATGATTGAGCTGCAATATCGAGGAACGGTCTGGTGTCAGAGGAACGGCAAGGACTGGACGGTGGAGGCCTTTTTTGTTTCAGAGGATGGGGGATTAGAACTCGATGTAGCCAAAGACATCCAGACACGACGGGCGATGCTCGGGGCCCTGGCCCAGCTTGCGATTACTCCATTATCCCATCTCAGGGGCAAGCGTCTGGAGGCAGAGGATTTTGACCGGCTGATGATCGAGGATACGCCCCGCAATCTGCTGGAGTGGTTAAATAATCCCAGGGGGATGCAGGAGAAGTGGGATGAATCCAGCTGGGCCGCCTTTTGCTCTCGATGCAAGGCAGAGTATGGTTTTGATCCTGAAACCGATGGGGAGCTGGTGGGCGGCGAAAAACTCGGACTCTGTGAGGGCGCGTGGGCAGGGGTCTGGACACGGTTTGCGGAGGCACCAAAACTGTATCCAGGAATCCCCGAACTGCTGCAACGGGCCAAGCCCAGCATCCTGATGTTTCAAAAAGAGACCTGGCCTGATGAAAACAGTAAGGCTGAGGATCAGTTGCGTAAATCCCTTTCGCAGCTGACTGACACGAATGCTTCCCAAGCCAGAGAGCATCTTATCCAGTTAGAAAAGGAACATGCCCAGCGGCGCGAGTGGGTCTGGGCAAAAATGGGACTGAGCCCACTATCCAAGGCGATTGGGCATTTGGCGGCGGCCGCGGAATATACCCGCACGACCCTGGGCGGTGATACATTAGAAAGCATGGCGGCCTTGTATGAACAAGGAGGTTCGCTGGCTGACGATGCCATTCTCCAGGCATTGGCGGCCGCAAAGACTTCTGCCGATCATGAGGCCGTTTCCATTGCCGCACGGGCTATCTATCTGCCCTGGCTGCAAGCGGCGGCTGAGCATTTTCAAAAGCTGGTTGAGGCAAGCCCGCTTCCCAACCATCGGAGTACGGAGCAAACTCCTGTAATGGCTGAGCCGGGAACCTGTATTCTCTTTGCGGATGGCCTGCGTTTCGATATCGGCGAGCGGCTTCGGAAGGCGGCGGAGGACCGCATGTTCAAGGTTCGCCGCAGAAGCCGATGGGCTGCCGTGCCGACCGTAACGGCCACTGCAAAAGGGGCTGTTTCGCCGGTTTCCGAACAGATCACAGGAAACCGGTTGAATGAAGAGTTTCTGCCGGAGACAGCGGATTCTCATCAGCCCGTGACTAATGACCGATTTAGGAAAATGATACAGAACGCCGGATACCAATACTTAGGGGCAGGGGAAACCGGAAATCCTCTTGGGCCGAATGCCTGTGCATGGACTGAATATGGCGAACTTGACGAACTGGGCCACCACTTGGGAATCAAGCTGGCCCATCGAATCGACGACCAAATTGAACTGCTGGTTGATCGAATCGAAACGCTCCTATCCGCCGGATGGAGTCGTGTCCGTGTAGTCACCGACCATGGCTGGCTTCTTATGCCGGGAGGTCTTCCCGGCTGTCACCTTCCTAAATATCTGACAGAGAGCCGATGGTCTCGCTGTGCGGCCATTAAAGATGAGGCCCAGGTAACGGTACCAACCGCCGACTGGTACTGGAATCCCTCTGAAGTCTTTGCCCATGGGCCCGGCATTCGCTGTTTTGGGAATGGAAATGAATATGCCCATGGCGGGCTCAGTATTCAGGAATGTCTTATCCCCGATCTGGAGTTTGCTTTCGATGCCACGGCACCTCGAGTCATCGTGGAAATTGACGACCTGCAATGGGTTGGGATGCGTTGCCGGATCACCATCGATCCCCCTGGTGCCGCTGTCAGTGCAGACATACGAACCAAGGTCGGTGATCCAACATCCAGCATTACATCCCCTAAGCCGGCGGATGAAGAAGGTAAGGTCAGTCTACTGGTAGCAGATGAAACCCTGATTGGAACAACCGTAAGTGTTGTGCTAGTCGATACCCAAGGCCACGTTGCAGCCAAACGGGCTACAACGGTAGGCGGTGAGGAGTAAACTATGGAACTTGATAAAATTGATCATATAGCGGCCTCCGCATTTGACGGTTACCTTGTCCGAAAAGACCTGGTACGCAAGTACAGCCGGATGTATCCGGTGCCAACCTATGTGGTGGAATTTCTACTGGGCCGATACTGTGCCACAATCGATGAACAGGAGATCGCAGAAGGGCTCCAGGTCGTCGAACGCCAACTGGCGGATCGGACTGTGCGAACTGGCCAGGAGGAGCTTTTCAAGGCCTTGGCTCGGGAACGAGGATCGGTAAAACTGATTGACATCATCAAGGCGAAGCTAGATTCGAAAAATGACTGCTTTATCGCCGAACTTCCAAGCCTCCAACTGCGGGATGTTCGGATTGAGGATCGGCTCGTCCATGAGCATGAGCGGATGCTAACCGATGGGTTCTACGCAGAAGTGACGTTGACCTATGATGCGGCTATTGCCCAGGAACAAAATGGCCGCCCCTTTGCCGTGGAAAGCCTGAGGGCCATTCAGCTGTCAAAGTCGGACGTTGTGTCCATTCTAAACAAGGGCCGTACGCAGTTTACGACGGAAGAATGGATGGACTTCTTGATTCGGTCTATCGGCCTTGAGCCATCTTCACTGAGTGAACGGGCCAAACTGGTTATCCTGCTTCGAATGGTACCGTTTGTTGAACGAAATTATAACCTCGTTGAGCTTGGGCCTCGGGGTACGGGCAAAAGCCATCTCTTTCAACAGGTTTCTCCCTACTCCCATCTCATTTCCGGCGGGAAGGCAACGGTGGCGAAGATGTTTGTGAATAACGCCAGCGGGCAACGTGGCCTGGTGTGTCATTATGATGTCGTCTGCTTTGATGAGGTGTCCGGGATCTCGTTTGACCAGAAAGACGGGGTCAACATCATGAAGGGGTATATGGCGTCGGGGGAATTCTCTCGTGGAAAGGAGAGCATTCGAGCCTTTGGAAGTCTGGTCATGGTAGGAAACCTGGATGTTGATGTGGAACAGCAGCAACGGATCAGTCACTTATTGGCTCCCCTGCCAAATGAAATGCGGTATGATACAGCCTTCATGGATCGCATCCACGCCTACATTCCCGGATGGGATTTTCCGAAGGTCAATCCCCATGAAAACCTTTCAGACCATTTTGGGTTGGTGAGCGACTTTCTCTCTGAGTGCTGGACGAAACTGCGCGGCACCAGTCGGGTAACCACCCTGCAGGGGCGTGTTAACTGGGGCGGTGCCCTGAGCGGGCGGGACATTGAAGCTGTTTCTAAAACAGTTAGCGGTCTTTTGAAACTACTATTCCCGGATCCTTCTGTTCCGATACCCGATGAGGAACTGGAGAAAATCATTAAACTGGCTCTCGAATGCCGGCGAAGAGTAAAGGAGCAGCAAAAGCGGATACTGAAGAGTGAGTTTAGAAATACGCACTTCAGCTATTTTCTGGGGGTTGACGGGGTGGAACAATTTGTTTCGACTCCGGAACTTCACAGTGAGGATAAAATTGAAAGCGATCCGCTGCCGCCCGGACAGGTCTGGGCTATCAGTCCTGGGGGGCTTGATACCTCACCGGGGCTGTATCGAATCGAAGTTACCGTAGGGCCTGGAGGGGGAGTGAAGATACTGAATGCACCCGTGCCGCCGGCGTTTCGTGAAAGCGTCAAGTATGGTGAACAGAACCTCTATACCCGATCCAAGGAACTTGTCGGGGACCGTGATCCTCGTTCGCATGAGTTTTCTGTTCAGCTTCGGGCGATGGATTCAGACCGTTCCGGATCAGGTCTTGGTTTAGCGGTTTTGGTAGCACTCTGCAGCAGCCTCCTGGAACGCAGTATCCAAGGCGGTTTGATTGTCGTAGGCGCTTTGAACCTGGGTGGTTCTGTGGAGCAAATATCCAATCCCGTTGCCATCGCAGAGTTGGCTGTTGAAAAAGGCGCCACCACACTGCTGATGCCAATCTCAGCGCGTAAACAGCTGTTTAATCTTTCCGATGAAATGGCAACAAAGATCAGTATCGAGTTTTATGCTGATCCCGCAGACGCCTTTATTAAATCGGTTTTAGAATAAATCCGGATCAGAACCATAATAGAGCAGAAATAAGGAAGAATCAAATTATAGAGGATATAGACATGGAAGAATAGGTGCCCAAAGAAAGTGACTTTCCCAGGGCGGTAATGGTATGCCAGCTTGGCCGGCATAAAAGTCCAAAATATTAGGAGGTTAGAAATGTCACGTACGTATTCACCAAAAAATTATTTACAGAAGACCCCAAATGCACTACTGAAGCAGTTTTTCGAAAAGAAGGGCTTTCCTCTTGAACTCACTTGGGAGGGGCTTGCCGAATCGGATGCAGATCCGATACATGAGGCCATTCAGAATCTGCCCGATTCTGCACGTGTGGAAACCGAGAACACCTTCCGCCAAATCAACGAACTGGCCTGTGCCAAAGGGACGCAGTGCCTGATCGAAGAGGGGGAATCGATTTTTCATCGACTCCAGTTGGCGGAGACATTTGAGGCGATGAGCAACCACTATGAGATTGCTCTTTGGACGTATCTGAACCACCCGCTGGTGTTTGATATCGCCGAAAGCCTCTATCGTATGGATAATGTCGGCTCCTGGAAGCAGTGCGCAGTTTATCGCGGGCTGACTCCGAAGATCGAACCGGAAGAGGTTGAGGAGTTTGCAAAAGAGCTGATCAAGTTTTATAAAAAACAGGGCCGGGGGAGGCATTGTGTGATCCGGAACTATCGGCGGGAAAACCCGGAACGGCACTGCTACTTCGCCTACCCGGAGGATTACGCCAAAACGGAACTGGAGTATGATGAGACCGGTCGGCTTGATAACCGAAACATCAAACCTGCCTTTGAGGTGATCTTTGTCTATCGCCCGGAATCCGGTATCCTGGAGACTAATGCGAGAGGGAAAGCGGCGGATGTTAAAAATCTGCGTAAGGCATTCTGCCAAACGATTCTCAATCTGGAAAAAATGCCCGATGAAAACAGCAAAGAGATCAAACTGGAGAAGCTGAAAGAACGGTTCGGATTTCCTGTTCACCCAACGGACGGGATCCGGCGAGTCAGTCTGAAGCTGCTCCAGGTAGAACTCACAGGGGGGAAACGGCGGCGGCTGACCTTTGAAGACGGCTCGAACGAAACCGGACAGCCCATCTACGATTTTATCGAGAAGGCACTGGATCAAGAGAACATTCCCCTGCAACGGGTGAAGGCTGTTAAGGCAAGAATCCAGATTGAATTTGACGGAATCAATGGAAAAAAGGGGAAGACGGTCACGTTCGAGATTTCGACACCGGACCGCTGTACCCTTAAAGAAGATCCTCTCCATCAGGTCGCTAAAAAGTACCTGGAAGAATGGGGTTTGGTGGAAAAGGCCGAACTGCCGCCGTTACCGGAAGACGAGGACGACCTGGATGAGGCCGCATGAGTAACGATTTCTGGCAGCAACTTCAGCAGCGGCTTGCGAGTGTCGACGGTTCCATTCTAACCTATGAGGAGGTTGAGCGGTGGCCGGAAGGTATGCTCGAAGAATTGATCCATCTGGGGAAGATTCGGGAAGGACCCATCTCTGAAACGGTGATATGCACCGAATGCACCGAGGGCTGTCCGATTATACCAGAGATTTTCAAACACCCGGAAACGGGGGAGTTGTTCGGGGTCTATGTATGTCCATACCAAGAGGATATCGGTCGATTTACGGTCGATCTCAAACGCCGGCAAAGGTGGGAGATTGTTCAGGAGAAACCGAAAAAAAGGAAAAAGACGAAGGTAAAAAAACAAACAAAACGAGTGAAAGCCGCGGCTACCAGCTTTGTTCCCTGGAGAAATCACGGCGAAGCCTGTTTCGTCATCGATGGATCTCGGATCAAGTTCTGGAATGGTGACGATCTCAAAGATATACGTCTGAAAAATAATTCCAAAACACACCTCCTGCTGAACATGCTTTCAGTTGGTGAATTACGCAAACAGGAAATAAAACAAGCGATCTGCACTTCCAAGGTATCCCCCTTTGATGCCGTGCGAAATATCAACAGGACGCTCAATGGGAAAATGAAGGAAATAAATATATCCAATGTTCCGGAAAATGTCGAGTTTATCAGCAGGGATGAACAAACTGAACGGTATTACTCAAGACTTCCCATTATGACTATGCAGGAATTCAATAAAATGTAGCATCGACTTCATGTTTCAACCTTACTGACAAAAGCCATACCGTACCCTGCGGTATGGCTTTTTTTATTTTCTGGAAAATCTTAACTGTATGCAGGATAAGACTTTAGGGTGGTCGTTTCTGGCTTTTTCTCCCTCTCATAATCCTCTTTTCTCGTTCTACCGCAGTTCCAACGCAAATTAAAACGGAACACTTTTTTGAAAGGTAGAACAATGAAGGAAAACAGAACCGAGACTCAAGTCACAATTTACGTCGATGCCAGAATCACCGAACCTGCGAGCAAAAGCAGCAACTCCAAACAAACCACACCTGAACCCTGCAAAGGGCAATGCCAGACCTGCCCCGGTGGCTGCCGCAATGCGGCAGAGCCGACCGCACCGGACGGCAGCCACACCCGCAACTCCCTCCGGCAGGCCGGGGAAATCCTCCTGAAGATGGCTGCTGGCCAGTATCCCACGGTGGAGGAAAAGGATCTGTGGGAGACCCTCGATTCCCTTCTCCGCAGCTATGCCGCAGGCAAGGGGGCAGCCCATGAGTGAGGCGTACCTGACCATCGACGAGCTGGCGGCAAAGCTGAAGGTCGGCAAAACCAAACTCTATGCGGTGCTGCCGTCTCTGATGGCCCGCGGACTGAAGAAGACCATCGTCGGTCGGCGAGCCCGCTATCTGGAATCGTCACTAGACGCGGTACTGAAGAAGGCGGCGGAGACGGAGACGCCGATCCGGTAACCACAGAACCCACAGAAGATTGGAGAAACTCTCATGTTTGAAGAAAACACTAAGCAGAACGCACGAATTAAGGAACTCGCCGAGGGTATCGTTTTGGATGAGGCGCAGATCGAAAGGCTCGAACAGGATGTCATCACGAAAAGAGAGGCGCTGATCACACTGATGCAGCAGGCGGGGCTGAGCAGCCTCAAGCTCGACTCGGGCCTCTCGCCGCGGCTGGAGACGAAACAGCGGATCAGCAAGCGGGGGGAAGTGGAAAACGAGAGGCTCTTCGAATGGCTCTGCGCCAACGGGCTGGGGGACCTGATCAAGCCGTCCGTGCATCCGGGCACGCTGCAGACGGCCCTGGCCCAGTTTGCGGAGCAGGGGAATACGCTGCCGGAAACGATCTTCCATGAGTTTGAGCAGATGGTCATCCGGTTCAACGGCAAGTCACAGTTTCTCCGGGATGTTTTTCGCGGGTCTTCTCCGTGATTACGGTGTTGCCTTTGCCTGACTGTGCGTCCTCAACGTACTCCAGTACGCCTCCGGGCGGCAGCAGGCAGGCGCCTTGTACTGACGAAGAATCCCTCTCGAAAATGGAATTCATATCAACAAAAACGAAATGAAGAAAGGATCAGAGTATGAGTAAGAAAACAGAAACAGCGATGGTAAAGAATGACAGCGCGCCCCTGGCGGTGCGGAATGAGGTCGATGAGATGTTCGGGGGCGGACCCGTGCAGATCCCGGTGGACGCGCCGCTGCCGCAGATTTCCATTATGCGGGAATCGGCCCAGTTCGAAATGCCGGACGGGCAGTACCTCAGAGAATTCTGCGGGCACATCCTGTACTGGCACAATGCCAACCAGTACTACTCCACCGCCTACGGGGAAGGCGACAGCCCCGTGCCGGACTGCTTCAGTTCGGATGGGATCGGGTCGGAAGGCGGGCAGTTCATGCAGGCCGGGCCGTGCCGCAACTGTCCGCTCAACAAGTTCGGTTCTGCGCCGGACGGCGTGGCGAAGGCCTGCCAGAACACGATCCGGATGTATGTCCTGGTGGATGGCGAAGTGATTCCCTGTCTGCTCAAGGCGCCGCCGTCGAGCCTGGGGAAAAAGGATGCTCTGATGCGGTGGCTGACGTCGGCGCCGAACATCGCCGCCAAGGCGGGTATGGGCACCAAGTACCAGCCGATCCACGTCAAGTTCACCCTCCGGAAAAAGGAGTTCAACTCCGGGATGAGCGCCAGCGTGATCGGAATCGAGACGGTCCGGGTGCTGGACCGCACGGCGGATGCGGACAAGCTCGGGCGGCTGGCGGCGCTGTACCGGGAATTTATGAACAATTACCTGGGCCGCATCAGCAAAGACGTCGGCGGCGAAAAGGCCGAATAACCCTCCTTCTCCCTGACGGTGCGGGGCCGGAAGGTCCCGCACCGATTTTCATAGAGGTCAAAACCATGAAACTGTATCGACATCAGATCGAGGCGCTGGAGCGGGCGAAACAGGACAACTTAGCCCTGTTCCATGAATGCGGATGCGGCAAGACTTTAACGGCGCTCAAGATTATTGAATACCACAAGCACCGGCTGGCGGGCCGGTGGAACGGGGCGCTGGTGGTGTGTCCGCTGTCTATCATTGAATCGGCCTGGATGGAGGACTGCCGCACCTTCACGCCGCACCTGTCGGCGGTGAATCTCTGGGGCCGCAATCCGCTGGAGCGGATCCGGCGGCTGCGGGAGGCGCATGACCTGTACCTGGTCAACTTCGAGACGTTCAAAACCATGTTTAATGAGATTCAGGCCAAGGGCTTTGATGTTCTGGTGGTGGACGAGTCCTCGAAGATGAAGTCGCCGGACTCCCAGACGACGCGGGCGCTGCTGGCGCTGGCGGGCGTGCGGTCCAGGGGCAAGGGAGTGAAGTTTCCGGTGGGGCCGGTCGTCCCGCATCGCTATATCCTCTCCGGAACGCCCGCGCCGAACGACCGGACGGAGTACTGGAGTCAGGTCACATTCATCGCGCCGGGCCGGGCGTTTAGCGATAACTTCTACTCCTTTCGCGGGCGGTACTTCGTGCCGCGGCCGCTGGGCCGGACGGGAATCAGTCTATGGGACTATACCAAAGATCCCCCCCTCCAGGAGGAGTTCAACCGGCGGATGGCGCCCTGGTGCCATGTGGTCCGCAAGGTCGATGCGGCGGACCTGCCGGATCAGGTGCATGAGATCCGCAAGGTCCAGCTCGGCAAGGCCGAGCGGAAGGCATACGAGACCTTCCGGGATGAGCTGGTGCTGCGGTTCGCCTCCGAAGAGGTGCTCGCCTCGACGGCCCTGACGGAGGTCATGAAGGCGCGGCAGCTTACCAGCGGGTTCTGCTACGGCAGTACCGGCGTTCACCAGACGGGCAAGAGCAAGCTCAAGGAGCTGCTGTCATTATTAGAGGAACTGGGTGACAAGCCTGTCATCATCTGGTGCAACTTCCGCCATGAGATCGCCGAGATCCTCCAGGCGATTCCGAATGCCGGGGCGCTGTGGGCCGGGACGCCGGATCGGGAAAAGGTGATCCGGGAATTCAAGAACGGACAGTTTTCTGTCCTCGTCGCCAATCCCCAGTCGGCCGGTCATGGCCTGACGTTTACCCACTGCTGCGATGCGGTGTACTTCAGCCTGAACTATTCGTGGGAACTGCAGAAGCAGTCTCAGGACCGGATTCACCGGATCGGGCAGAGCCGCAAGTGCACCTATTACTACCTGATCGCCCAGGACACGATTGATGAGGTGATCTACGCCGCGGTCGCCAAGAAGCAAAGAATCAGTGAAGAGGTACTCAGGTTTCTCAAAAGCACAAAATAACGAAACCACGGATTACACGGATTTCACGGATTAAGTTTGGTTTTTCAAAAGAATGAGAACTTTCCTTTTTAAGGAGAATGTTATGAGTAAGAAGATTTGGGATTTTGCGGATCATAACCGGTTCACGGTGATCTGTCCGGTGGTCGCAATCGTGATTTGGCTGCTGGCGTTCGGATGCACGCCTCTGACGCCAAGCCCCATGGAGGGGGGCAAGCTGGTCAATGCCTCCGAGCTTAGTATCGAATATGAGCAGTGGATGGCGGACCAGAAGGTGATGGAGAAGCGGTTTGAAGCGGCAGGACAGGACCTGGAGAGACAGGCCCAGGCGAATGAGGAGTTCAAGCAGTTTCTGCTGACACTGGCCTCCGGCTCGGTGGCGGACTGGAGCGGGTTGGTCCAGCTTCTGGTGGGCGGCGGCCTGCTGGGCGTGGTCGGGGACAACATCCGCAAGAACGGCGTGATCGGGGGACTCAAGCGGGGGACCCGCTCATGAAACAGGAAAGCATGATCCAGGCGGAGATACTTCGGTATCTCCGCTCTTTGGGAACCCTGTGCTGGGTGATCAAGGCGGCGATCTGCAATGAACGGGGCGTGCCGGACATCCTGTGCTGCTACCGCGGGCGGTTCGTCGCCTTTGAGGTGAAAACCGGCAAGGGACGGATCATCGGACCCCAGCGGGTCCAGCTGGACCGCATCCGGACAGCGCGGGGACGGGCGGTCGTGGTGCGAAGCCGCGGCGATGTACAGAAGATAATCAAACAACTGGATCAGGAGGATGACGATGACCTGGCACTATAAAACAAACGTCTACCAGCGGCTGCGGGACGGTTCGTGCGTGATGAAGCGGACGTGCAGGCAGTGCCGGAAAGACTTTGTCGGGGATCGGAACGTGTGCCCCGACTGCCGGAACCGAAAGCGACGGCGGGAATGGACAAAAATGAAGCGATACAACCGGCCCCGCCAGCCTCGGCAGGTCAATCCGCTCAGAGAGTCAGCGCTGGCGATGCAGGAAAGACGAATCCATGCGGAAATCGAGGCGATTCGCCGGGCGGGACTGGACCCGGACAATGATTCCATCCAGACGATTTTGAACGCGGGCGTGGTGTTGAGCTGATCAGGGGATGACTATGGATAACAGAATGGAACGGATGCTGGAATGCGCAATGTACTATATCCTCATGGGATGGAAGGTGCTGCCGCTGCATACCATCGCCGATGGCAGGTGCACCTGCGGGAAGGCGGACTGCGCCTCGCCGGGCAAACATCCCGCGACGGCCAGCGGCGTCAAGGACGCCACCACCGATGAGGCGGCGGTCCGCCGATGGTTCGAGGGCGGCGCATCCTATAATATAGGGATCGCCGCGGGCCGGGATACTGGCATGGTAATCCTGGATGTGGACCCGAAGAACGGCGGAAACGAATCCATCGGACAGTTCAAACTGCCGCGAACGATGGAAGTGATCACCGGATCGGGCGGCAGGCACTACTACTTCGCCTATCCGAAAGAGGGGCAGGTCCGCAACTCCGTCAACAAACTGGCTCCGGGTCTGGATGTCCGGGCGGATGGCGGCTACGTGGTCGCGCCGCCGTCGGTCCATGCCAGCGGGGGAGAGTACCGGTGGGCGATTGATCCGCGGACGGTGGAACTGGCCGCTTGTCCGAAATTCATAGTCAAGAGCAGCCAGAAGCCGGAAGTCAGAAGCCAGAATACGGATGACGAGGTGATCCCAGAGGGGCAGCGGAACGATACGCTGGCCTCCATCGCCGGAGCCATGCGGCGAAAGGGCTGCGACGCGGAGACGATCTACGCCGCCCTGATCAACGTCAATCAGAGGCGGTGCCGTCCGCCGATGGAATATGAGGAACTCAAGAAGATTGCCGATTCCATCGGGCAGTATCCGCCCCAGGCGGAGGATCCGTTTGTCCTGGCCGATGATCACCATGACACGATTGCGGGCGTTTTTGAACAGTGGAGCGAGGTTCGGCACCGGCACCATGTGGATACCTGGACGATCCTCAAAGATCAAAAATATCAGATCATCCAGGACCGGGAGATCCGGAAGTGGGTTCGCCGGTTTGCCGAACAGTGCAAGGTGCGGCGGAAAATCCGGACGGACGACGGATTCAAGACGATCACCGACCGGCTGAAGGTGACGCCTCATGTGGTCAATGGGGTCCTGGAGGCGCTCAGCGCCCGGGACGGGGTGTGGATCCAGATCGACGGTATGCCGCCGGCGTGGCTGGATAGCGGGGATAAGCGGCCGAAGGCCGACGAGGTGATCGCCCTGCAGAACTGTCTGCTGGATATCTCCGGCAGGCAGGCCGCGGTAATGGAGCTGACGGAGGACTTCTACACCCTCAACTATCTGCCGATTGAATATGATCCGCAGGCCGCCTGTCCGCAGTGGCTCCGCTTTCTGGAAGAGATTTTCCAGATCCGGCGGCTTTCCAGTGAGAAGACGCAGTGGTCTGCGGAAGCGGATGACTTCGTCGAGGTGTATGAGACCGCCGCCGACACGGTGAGCATCGAGACCCTGCAGGAGTTCATGGGCCTGCTGATGACGCCGGTGACGATGTATCAGAAGATCCTCGGGATCGTGGGCCCGAAGCGCAGCGGCAAGGGCACCATCGGCCGGGTGATCCGGGCTCTGGCCGGGAAAGAGAACGTGGCATCGCCGACCCTGACCAGTTTGACTAATGAGCATGGGCTTCAGGGACTCTATCAGAAGACGGTGGCGCTCATCGGGGATGCCTCGATCAACAGCAACCAGGGCGATACGGCTCGGGCCGTCGAGCGGCTAAAGAGCATCTCCGGGGAGGATCCCCAGCAGATCAACCCGAAGGGCAAGGCCTATATTGAGGTGGACCGGCTGCGCGTGCGGTTTGTGATCATGGCCAATGAGCTGCAGAAGCTCTCAGACCCGACCGGGGCGCTGGCGGGCCGGTTCATTTACCTGCTGACCACCCAGAGCTTTTACGGGCGGGAGGATGTGCACCTGGAAAAGCGGCTGATGGCGGAGCTGCCGGGGATCTTCAACTGGGCCCTGGCCGGGTACTTTCGGCTCAAAGAGCGGGGACACTTCATCGAGACCGACGCGGGCAAGGAGGCCAAGGCGATGGCCGAGGAACTCGGATCGCCGGTGATCTCATTCGTGCGGGAGTGGTGCGTCATGAAGGAAGGCAAGCAGGTCCGTACGCAGGATCTGTATGAGGCCTATACGCGGTGGTGTCAGGAGGCGGGCCGCGGGAAGATGGGACGGACCCGGTTCTATGAGGAGTTTCAGCGGGCCTATCCGGAGTGCGGGCGTGTCAGAGTTCGATTCGAAACTGACACAAACCCGGTGTTCGCCTTCTCGAATATCGACCTGCAGGACGCCTGGCGGGTCGGTTATCCGTAGCAAAAACTGACACATTGACACAACTGACACGGGTTTTGACACAGCGCAACTGACTGCGGGAAAACCGGTTACAGCAAAATGTGTCAATGTGTCATTCTTTTTTATAGAGGGATGAGAATATGAACAGGAGTGTGGTTAATAAAAAGTATAAACAGAATAGGGAAAACTTTGACACATTGACACACCAGCCGGGGCGATGGCTGATGCGGCTGGGGCTGTGGGAACTGGTGGTGGAGATGGCGTCGATGTCGATGGAGTATAAGCTGGCATGGGCGGCAAGCTGGGCGGAGCATCTGGATGATCCGGCGTGGCTGGGGCGGGCGCTGGCCAATACATGGGCGCGGCTGAGTGATCAGGATAAGGAAAAGGTGCGGGACGGGTATGAGGATTGGAAGTGGTATGAGCAGCGGCTGGATTTGAAGTACCTGGTGGCGCCGGAGTTCTGGGCCGAGTGCTATATCCTGGATGGGGACGGCAAGCGAATCTACTGGGATGGGCGTTTTGTGACCTGCTGCCGGGTACTGAAGGGACAGACGGCAGAAGAGGCCTTGTCGAAACTGGACTCAAACTCACTGGAGTTTGTCCGATGGATTTAATGCGGCGGGCGGTGAGCCGCCGCTGGGGCCTGGGCGGGTGGGGTATCCAACGGATACGATTATGCCGCGAGTCAATCGAGCGGAAGTTGGCTATGGTACATAGCCGCGTATGGGCGGGTTTAAGGGTGGGGATAAAAAAAGGGGGAAAACGGCTCCGACGTTTTCCCCGTACCTCGGTTATTCGGCTTCGAGTTCTTCGATCAGGTCTTCGACATCTTCCAGGCGGTAATAGTCGCCGCAGTATTCGAAGAGCTGGCCGTCGTCGGCGAGGGATTCGAGGTTCTCATCTACTCCGATGTTGAAGCAGATCGGGTCCAGTTCCTTCAGGACCTGGGACGGGCTGAAGGTCGAGCAGCCGACTTTGATTTCCGGGTAGCATTCGTCGAGGAGTTCCTCGAACATTTCCTCACCGTCGACCGTTTCCAAGCGGGTGGTCAGCAGGTGGCTGATCACCCAGTCGGTGCCGTATTCGACGCCGACGGGCCTCACAGGCCCCGGGGTGCCGCGCGATGGGTCGAGTGTACACGCCACGCTACATAGCCGCGCAGGGACTTGGGGCAGCAGGTGTCATATTTCTATTAGTGCCGCATGAAATCATCAGAGCGGCAGGTCGGGCAGTAGTCGCCTTCCACTACCTTGTGACAGGGGTAACAAAAGTTGTCCGTGACTTTCAGGGCGACGGTGTGCAGACGGTTGCAGATTTCCTGTGCGAGTGTCATTTTTTGGCTCCTTTGTAAAAGTCGTTTCGATTTTTCCAGACGCGGCGGGTCCGGGTTTCGTTTTCCTGCCGCTGCCATTGCTCGAAGGCCTGGCGGAGCAGGCGAGCGCGGCGTTTCTTTCGCTTTTCCTCATTCAGGGCCGCCAGTTCCGGCGGCGTGGGCCGGTAGTGCATGCCGCAGCGCTGGGGCAGGACGAACCAGACCCAGAGGACGGCCAGGACCGCAAACCCCAGCGCCTTGAGCAGCAGGAGCAGGGCGCGCCTCACGCGGTCGCCTCCCGGAAATAGCGGCCGCTGAGACCCGACGCGGGTCGGGGGTGTCGCGGGGGTTGTCGAGCGTAGTCGCTGGACTACGTAGCCGCGCAGGATGTTTCTTATACATTGCATGGT
>JBNRMP010000030.1:0-4562 GCA_050309685.1 Anaerohalosphaeraceae bacterium | reverse complement strand
GGAACCAGTCGAAGTCGGCGTAGCCGCCGGCGGGGGCGGTGTGCTCGCGGCTGCAGAAGAGGCCGACCTTGGCGCCGATCCAGATGCCGGGGCGGGCCTTGAAGGGCTTGCCCAGCTCGTGCCAGGTTTTGTTATCCAGACTGTAGCTGAACCGGCAGAGGGCGTCGGGCGAGGCGACGCTGACCCGCAGATAGACGGACTCCTGCAAGAGCGGGACCTCTTCCACCACGATTTCGCGGCCGCCGTCGGGGGCATTCTCGCAGACGGTCTGGGACAAGACAAAGCCGTCGCCGTCCGCACTCAGCGACAGGGCGGCATAGTCCCGGCCCATAACCACCAGACCCGTGCGCCGACCCTTTCCCTGCGAGGTGAACTTGACTTTGGTCGTTGCGGTAAAGTCGGGGCCGGGGAACTTCTGGAGGAGCAGGTTGCCGGCGTCCCAGAGGGTGGCCGTCTCGTGGGGCAGCTTTTCGGCAAAGAGCCGCAGGTAGCGGGTGTTGCGAAGCAGGGCATACCAAGTCAGGCGGGGATTGGCCTGCCACTGCCATTGGAGGCCCAACTCGTCGGTGTCGAACTCGTCGGATTCGACGGGGTTGGCCGGGGGAGCGATGTGCCCCTCGGGTTTTGGGGAGACAAGCAGAGGTTCCATTTTTCCGCTGTCGGGGTTGCGGCGGCCCATCAGAGGCCAGTCCTCCTGCCAGACGACCGGCTGGAGGTGCACGACGCGGCCGTAGGCGCCCTGATCCTGGAAGTGCAGGAACCAGGACCGGCCCTGCGGGGTCTCGATCCATCCGCCCTGATGGGGGCCGTTGATCTTCGTGGCGCCCTGTTCGAGGACGACGCGGGACTCGTAGGGTCCGTAGATCTGGCGGGAGCGGAGGGCGAGCTGCCAGCCGGTCTTGACGCCGCCGGCGGGGGCGAAGATATAGTAGTAGCCGTTTCGCCTGTAGAACTTTGGGCCCTCGATGGTGGGCTGGTGGCCGTTGCCGTCGAAAACGTGTTTGCCTTCGCGGCTGACCTGCGTGCCTTCGGCGTTCATGGTGCGGACGGTGAGCAGGCCCTTGACGCCCACGCGGCTGGCGGCCCAGGCGTGCACGAGGTAGGCCCGGCCGTCGTCATCCCACAGCGGGCAGGGATCGATCATGCCGATACCGGGCAGGACGAGAATCGGTTCTTCCCAGGGACCGGCCGGGTTGGAGGAGCGGACCATGTAGATCCCCTCGTCCGGGTCACCCCAGTAGATGTAAAACATGTCATTACGGAAGCGGATGCTCGGGGCCCAGACGCCTTTGCCGTGCTGGGGCTCTTCGAAGCGGCTGCCGGGATAGCGCCGGAGGGCATGGCCGATCAGGGTCCAGTTGACCAGGTCCCTGGAGTGGAGGATCGGCAGGCCGGGGAAACAGGAGAAACTGGAGGCCGTCATGTAGTAATCGCGGCCGACCCGGATCACATCGGGATCCGAATAGTCGGCATAGATAACCGGGTTGTTAAAGGTCCCGTCGCCGTTGTCGGGACTCCAAGCTTTTGATATATACAATGTCGTTTCCTCGGGGCCGGCTGACTGGGCAGACGTCAGAAATTCTTTGGCCATTCGCACCTGAATCGGGGTCTCTTTGCCCGCCGCCAATGCCTCATAATGATTCGTAACGTTTTCCAGGGTCATGCTTCCCAAACAAAGTTTAAGATAAACCAAAAAGAAGACCAAAATTATCCTTATAAGAAAAAAGGAGCGGAAGCAAACCGCCCGTTCGTCCCGTTTTCAAAACCGTAACTTACTGTCAAAAAGACCTTTAGGAAGATTTACACAGGGTTCCCTTCCGGTTCTTGCAACGAATCTCATCTTAAGTGGACAAGCAGGGTGAAACAAGTTGATTTTGCGCAGAAAGCAAGTCAATTATGCGCAGGACGGGCTCCGTCGGGCGGTCAGAGGGGCCGATTGGACTGGCGGTACTGGTGGGGCAGCATGCCGGCAATCTCGAGGAATGCCCGCCGCATCCGGGCGCTGGAGCCGAAGCCCGAATCCACGGCGATCTTTTCCACGGACAGGTCGGTCTCAAAGAGCAGAGTGCGGGCGTTGCGGAAATGGGCCTGGGTAATTTCCTCGTGGATCGATTTTTTGAGGAATTGCTGGAACTTTTTCTGGAGGAGGCGTTTGCTGACGCAGACGTGGCGGGCGATGTCATCGACCTGGAGGAGTTCGTGGCTGTGGGCGTTGATGTACTTGACGGCGGCCACGACATCCTCGTCATCAATGGCGAAGAGATTGGTGGAGGCCCGTTCCTTGATATACATCGGCAGGATTCTGATCTGCTGGCCCCGCATGGTTTCCTTGTTCATGATGATTTTGCCGAGCAGTTTCGCGGCGGCGAATCCGGCCTCCTGGAGGTTGAGGGCGATGCTGGACATGGGGACGGAACAGATGTTGCAGAGGGCCTCGTTGTTGTCGATGCCGAGGATGGCGACGTCCTCGGGAACCGACAGGCCCGCTTCATTGACGAAAAACCCCAGGTGGCAGCCGAGGATGTCGCAACTGGCGAGGATGGCGATGGGCTTGGGAAGCTGACGGAGCCAGTTGATGAGCTCGCTGCGGCCGCGCTTCATCGAGGTGTTGATCCAGAGCTTGGGGAAGGAGGTAAAGGAGCCGGTAATGTGGATCGGGCGAGTTTTGAAAACGTGAAGCGTGCGGCCGTCCCGCTGTACCAGTTCGGCAAAGCGGTCCAGCCGTTCGACGGTCCAGCGGGCCTCAGTGAGGCCGAAGAAAGCGAAATGTTGGAACTGCTTGCCGGCGAGGTATTCGTAGGCCATCCGGGCGACCTGGGCGGCGTCAGAGCTGATGTAGGGCAGGGGACTCATGTCCTGGAGGGTGGAATAGGCGATGATCGGGATGCCGACCTCAACGAGCTGTCTGGCCTTGAGGGAGGTCTGGACGTTGACAATAGCCCCTCGGCAGCCCTGTTGTTTGAGGAAGGCGAGGGATTCGCAGGAGACATCCGGCCAGGCGATCATCTCCCACTGGCCGCTGGAGCGGACGAACCGGGCAATACCTTCGCCGATCCCCTTGTCGTTGTGGCCGTGTTCGCTGTGGACAAACGCTATTTTGATCTTGTTCTTCACGATGCAGCGGCTTTCCAGAGTTCGGCCCGTGAGTATATACGATCAGCCGCCGCCTTGCAATAGGATTTTTCGATCCGATTTTACGAGAGAGGCGTTTTGGAGTAAATTAACGACAAGACAAGGCGGCATCTATTTATATGGATTCATATGTGGAACAAAATAAAGGTTCGGTCCTCCATCTTGCGCAAAACCAAGCTTATTTATGCGTGAAAAAGCATTGTAAGGCCGCGAGAAAAGCCGGAGAATAGAAATATTAGCTGCTCTGTCCGCTGCCGGATGTATTGTGGAGCACAAAAGAATAGAATGATCCGTTATTGGCAAGAGGAAGAGGCTACGCATCATGAAGAAAGGCGGAAACGGTTTCACGCTCATCGAGCTGCTGGTGGTCATTGCCATCATCGCGCTGCTGCTTTCGATTCTCCTTCCGGGGCTCAAGCTGGCCAAAGACTACGCCAAAAAGGTTATATGCGCCTCCCGTCTGCGGCAGGTCGGGGTAGCCATGACCAATTATTCTCAGTCCTTTCCGAATCTGCCGGATGCGAAGGACCGGAATGGCAAAGACGAAGGCGGCCATACTTACGCGGTTTACCGGGCGGTCGGTACGGAATGGCTTGATGCCAACGGCAGGCCCATTCCCCTGCGATGGGCCAAGCTGTATGAGGCGGGTTTTATGGATACGCCGGAGCTTTTTTACTGCCCCGGCAACCGGGTGGACCTGTATAAATATGAAAATTATTGTCGGCCCGCCCCGTGGGGGACGCTGAATCAGGATTTTAATACTGAAACAAACCGAAACCAGTGGGTGAGAATCGGCTATACCTATTATCCAATCGCACGCCACCCGATCATAGCAAACGGCTACCCGAAGGAATTTCCCAAGAAGTTTACGGAGTTGCATCCCACCCTGCCTTATGCGACGGATGTTCTGTGGGGCCTGTCGAATCTGAGCCATCAACGACAGCAAAATACGGGGGATGATACGTTCTCTCCCTCCAACCGGTATTCGGTCAACGCCCTGTACGCGGACGCCCATGTGAGCAACTGCAACGATGCGCGAGTTTTTAGTCATGACGTCTGGACGCGATGGTCCGCGGACTATGATGTCTATAACTTTACCGTTTTTCGGCTGATCGGCGGTCAGTAACATTGAGGACGGGATTTTGCCCTGTTCTCCGTTTTCCAGGGAGGGTGAAAAATTCGTTGAACGGCATGTTTACCACTGGTTTTGGAAACCGCAATCAATTATACTTTCCCGGCGTGCGGAACACGATTCTACTGAGCCTGCTTTCGATGGTCTGCGCCGTCTCCGGGGCGACACGGCCGGCGGGGCTGCATACGGATATTGTCTATGGGCAAGCCGGGGGAGAGACGCTGCGGCTGGATGCGTTTGTGCCGGCGGGCGAGGGGCCGTTCGGGGTGGTGTTGTACGTGCACGGCGGGGGCTGGAG
>JBNRMP010000029.1:0-9774 GCA_050309685.1 Anaerohalosphaeraceae bacterium | reverse complement strand
GACGCAGATCCCGCTCAACGAGCTGCTGAGCACACTGCTGGGGCTCGGCCCCCTGCGCCCCCAGCAGTGTGCTCAGCAGCTCGTTGAGCGGGATCTGCGTCTGCACCGCCAGCCCCTGCTTCTGGGCGCACGCCTGGCACAGGTGCGTCTCCATCCGCTGGCCATTGGAAATCTCGGTCAAATGAATCGTCGCATCGTTCTTCTTACAGCTTTGACACTGCATCGCTGATCCTTGTAACTAACTTTTTTGCAAAAATGAAGAAACCCGTACATGATTCCAAAAAATCGTCGTTTCCTGAATCGCAGGATGGGCTTTGCCCATACCGCCGCAGACGCCCTATCGGACCGAGTACCGCGCCCGGCAACCGGGGGCCTCGGTCACCTCCACCCAGATCACCAGCCGGTCAGGGGGCATTTTCGGACTCAGCATATCATAAATAAACTTCGCCACATTCTCCGCCGAGGTATTCCGCCCGTCCAGATAACCGGTTGCCTCCAGTTGCTTGCCGTCCAGCCGGTCGAGGATGTCTTTCAAAAGCCGCTGAAGCTCATGAAAATCCATTACCAGACCCGTTTCATCCAATTCCCGAGACTGGACCGCCGCCCGTACGTGCCAGCGGTGCTCATGGAGTGCCTCTTTCCGGCCGCCCCCAAACGTCAACTGATGCGAGGCCGTAAACACCGATTCAATCGTCACGGTAAACATACCCCCATTGTAGTCAAAGCCCCAAAGTTTACAAGTCCAATCCCCCCCCAAAACCCCCTTTATTGCCCTGTCTGAAAAAATCCGGTCCCCCGCCGTTTCGGTTGCCTTAAAATTCCCGCCCCTACGGATTGAACGGATCAAACGGATCACGAACCCGGACGTTATGGCGGTACGGGTCGCGTCGCCGGTTTGAAAGCCATATCCCCAGCAGAATCCGCAGGCCGAACGCAATCGCCGAAAACCCCGCCATAAAAAAGATCGCCGCCGCCAGAAAGGCAAACAGGTCCCGCAAAACGAATACCAGCATCCCGAACCCGATCAGCAGCAGCCCTACCGCCAGCGCCCCCCGCGCAACGCTTCGGCTCGCCTGCGAAAACGGGTCACCCTGAAAGAAAAATCGAAACATATTAAATCCTCTATATTAAGATTTTATACGTTTTCTACGTATGAAAACATGAATTTCTCGGTTAATTCGCCGCTTTTTGAAAAAATCAGCATAAGGCAACGGTTCTCGAAATGCGACCACAGGATCAACCTGGAGGACATGAAGATCCTGGCTGAAAACTGGCTGCAGCCGCTTGCGAATCCGTGACGGATTTTGGCGGACCGCAGGAAGCCGAGATGAAGCCACAAAAAAAGGCCCCTTGAAAAGGGGCCTTTTTGTTTGGAGCTTAGTACATCCCGCCGCCCGGAGGCATTGCCGGGGCTTCCTTCTTCTCGGGGATCTCGCTGACAATCGCGTCCGTGGTCAGCAGCAGCGACGCGATCGACGCCCCGTTCTGCAGCGCCGTCCGCTCGACCTTCGTCGGCACAATCACGCCGAACTTGATCATATCGCCGTACTCCTTGCGAACGGCGTCATACCCGAAGTTTTTCTCCTTCGAGTCCAACACCTTCTGGGCGACGATGGACCCGTCGAGCCCCGCGTTGACCGCGATCTGCTTGATCGGCGCCACCACGGCCCGGCGGACGATGTCGATGCCGATGCTCTCGTCGCCGACCGTCTCGATCTTGTCGAGCGCCGGCAGGCACTTGAGCATCGAGACCCCGCCGCCCGGCAGCACGCCCTCTTCAACCGCCGCCCGGCACGCATGCAGCGCATCCTCGACGCGGGCCTTCTTCTCCTTCATCTCCGCCTCGGTCGCCGCCCCCACGTTCACCTGGGCGACGCCGCCGGCCAGCTTCGCCAGCCGCTCCTGCAGCTTCTCGATATCATAGTCGCTCGTCGAGGCGTCGATCTCTTTCTTGATCTGCTCGATGCGTCCCTTGATGTCGGCCGTCTTGCCCGCTCCCTCGACAATCGTCGTCGTCTCCTTCTCGACCGTCACGCGCTTGGCCTGCCCGAGCTGCGAGAGCTCCACGTTCTCAAGCTGGATGCCCAGGTCCTCGAACAGCGCCGTGCCGCCCGTGAGAATGGCGATGTCCTGCAGCATGGCCTTGCGGCGGTCGCCGAAGCCCGGCGCCTTCACCGCGCACACCTGCAGAACGCCGCGCAGCTTGTTGACCACCAGCGTCGCCAGCGCCTCGCCCTCAACGTCCTCGGCGATAATCAGCAGCGGACGCCCCTGCTTGGCGATCTTCTCCAGCAGCGGCACCATCGACTTGACCGCGCTGATCTTCTTCTCGTGGATGAGAATGAACGGCTTCTCCAGCACGCATGTACGCTCCTCGGCATGGTTGATGAAGTGCGGGCTCAGGTATCCCTTGTCGAACTGCATGCCTTCGAGCAGCTCCACCGTGGTCTCCAGCGACTGGCCCTCCTCGACCGTGATGACGCCGTCCTTGCCAACCTTGTCCATCGCCTCCGCGAGGATCTTCCCGATCTCGGCGTCCTGGTTGGCCGAGCTCGTGGCCACCTGCTCGATCTGCTTGCTCGACTCCACCGGGGTGCTCATCTTGCGAAGCTCATTGACGATGGCGTCCACGGCCTTGTCGATGCCGCGTTTCACCTGCATGGCGTTGGCCCCGGCGGTGATGTTCTTGAGCCCCTCCTCGAAGATCGCCTCGGCCAGGATCGTCGCCGTCGTCGTGCCGTCGCCCGCCACGTTGGACGTCTTCGAGGCGACCTCCTTCACCATCTGCGCGCCCATGTTCTCATACGGATCCTCCAGCTCGATCTCCTTGGCCACGCTCACCCCGTCCTTCGTGACGGTCGGCGAGCCGAATGACTTCTCCAAAATTACGACGCGGCCGGACGGCCCCAGCGTCACCTTGACGGCGCGGGCCAGTTTGCGAATCCCCTCGCGAATCGCCGCGCGGGCTTCGGTATCGAATGCAATCTTTTTAGCTGCCATAGTTCATTGTCTCCTGTCTGTTCACTCTTGTCATGCCGGACCCCGATCCGCTCTCCGGGACGATGACTGACGGGACGCCGGTCAGATCGGCATGACAAACACTTCCGTTATCCTTTTTATAAAGAGCGTTTGGTGCGTTGGCTTCAGGTTCCGAGCCTACTCCTCGATGATGGCCATGATGTCCGACTCATCCATAATCAGGTATTCCTTGCCGTCGATCTTGACCTCCGTGCCGGCATAGCTGGTGAACAGCACCTGCTGGCCCTTCTTGACGGCCATGGGCGCCCGGCTGCCGTCGTCCATCAGCTTGCCTTCTCCTACCGCGATGATCTTGCCGCGCTGGGGCTTCTCCTTGGCCGTATCCGGAAGCACGATCCCGCCGGCCGTCTTGCTCTCCGCTTCAACACGCTGGACGATCACTTTGTCCGCTAAGGGGCGAATCTTCATGGTCACGATACTCCTTTCAAATACAAACTATTTATACCTTGTTTTCTACCTTTTGTCAGAACCACTCTAACACATTCAATAAGAAGCTTGTTCTATTTGCAAACCCCGTGCCAGCAAAAGACCAAACCCGCCCAAAGCCCTTAAATGATGAATCTGCAAGGACTTACACTTTCACTGCCCCCATCGCCCCTCTGACAAAATTACAGCCCGCCTCCCATGCCCCCCTTCATACCCTGCCACCCTGACAGGAAACTAGGGACAATCACCCTATTTCCCCGCCACCCCCAACAAACTCCCCTCATTATCTCAAGGAGGGGTGGCCAGACCTCCCGACGAAGGTGGTTTTCCAGCCATTTAAACCCGCCCGTCCCAAACTTTTCTCTTTAAAAACCCCCCTTATCCGTATATAAATACCGTGCGTATTCAAGACAATTTTTCAGAAACCCGTGGGTGGTTGGTTCCACCCGCCGTTTTGGAAGGAAAACGTCCATGCCGACCGTCAAAGACATTATCATCCGCAAGCCCACCCCCGAAGAGGAAGCCGCCTGTCGCAACTGGCCCGTCTGGACCTCCCCCGTCAGCCGCTTCGAGTGGGAATACACCCAACTCGAAAAATGCCTGATCCTCGAAGGCCGGGTCACCGTCACCGACAACCCCGAGACCGGCCAATCCGTCAGCTTCGGCCCCGGTGACTACGTCATCTTCCCCAACGGTCTCCAATGCGTCTGGACCGTAACCGCCCCCGTCCGAAAGCACTACGACTTCGAATAAAAAAAAGGCTCGGCCAAAGGCCGATTCCGCAATTTTGATTTTTGATATGACTATGCGATACCGAAACGAAAGCATTCTTTTGATGGCATGGATCTGGATCGGTGCCGTTGCATCCGCGCAGGAAGCCGCCCCAACCTTCGCCCCCGCCAACACTTACGAGCACTCCGTCGTCATGATTTCCGCCGTTCAGCAGGAGTATGAATACGCCGCCCCCTGGAAAAAGCAGTCCATGATTCGCGGCACGGGTTCCGGCTTCATCATCGACGGCCGGCGCATCCTCACCAACGCCCACAATGTCGCCAACCAGCGCTACCTCGAAGTCACCAAGCAGAACCTCGCCCGCCGCTGGCCCGCCCGCGTCCTCTTCGTCGGCCACGACTGCGATCTCGCCCTGCTCGCCATTGACGACCCCGCCTTCTTCGAAGGCACTGTCCCCCTCGAACTGGGCCCTCTGCCCGCCGTCAACTCCACCGTCCAGACCTGCGGCTTTCCCGTCGGCGGCCGTACCGTTTCCATCACCGAGGGCGTCGTCTCTCGCATCGAAGTCGGCATTTACAGCCACTCCAAGGCCGATTCTCACCTTCTCGTCCAGACCGACGCCGCCATCAACCCCGGCAACTCCGGCGGCCCCGTCCTCCAAAACGGCAAAGTCGTCGGCGTCGCCTTTCAGGGCCTCCAGCTCGCCGACAACATCGGCTACATGATCCCGACTACCGTCATCCGACATTTCCTAACCGACGTTGAAGACGGCACTTACGACGGCTTCGGCTCTCTGGGCATCGTCAGCTACGACGGCCTCCACAGCCCCGCCTACACCGCCTGGCTGGACGTCCCCCCCGCCGTCGAGGGGCTCGTCGTCCTCGACACCATCATCAACTCCACCGTCGAAGACGTTCTCCAGCCCGGTGACGTCATCACCGAAATCGACGGTTACAGCATTGATAACGACGGCATGATCCGCATTCACGGCCTCCACCTCGAGCTCTCCGAGGCCGTCGAACAGAAGCAGATCGGCGACGAAATCCGCCTCGCCTTCTATCGCGGCGGCGAAAAACACAGCGCAACCGTCAAAGTCCACTACAACGAACCCGTCCTCACCTGGCGTCAGCTCCACGACCTCCAGCCCGAGTACAAGGTTTACGCCGGACTCGTCTTCGTCTCCCTCAACCGCAACTACCTTGAAACCTGGGGCCAGAACTGGGTCTTCGATATCCCTTTCTACCTCCGCTACCTCTTCTACGATGTCCGGAACCTCAACCAGGACCGCCTCCGCGAAGAATACGTCGTCCTCGCCGACATCCTCCCCGACCCCGTCAACGCCTACGCCGGCGGCTTCATCGATCAGGTCGTCGAAAGCATCAACGCCGTCCCCATTCGAAGTCTCAAAGACCTCGACGCCGGCCTGACCCGAGACGAGGACGGCTTCCTCGTCATCCGCTTTCTCGGCAATCAGACTCCGCTCATCCTCGACGCCGCCAAAGCCGCCGAAAGCCACCCCCAAATCCTTGAAAAATACAGCGTCCCCGCCGAATCCCACCTGGAGAACAAACAATGACTTCGGCAGCAAGATCCGAAAAATTCGCAGAATGGAGTTTAGCCCATGCTGTTAGGAACGTCTCGATGAAAAACAGCGTTCTCACTGCTATTATCCTTGTTTCCATCGCCCTCGCCGCCTCCTGTGCCGGCCCCCAGCCGCGCCCCGAGCTCTCGCTCGCCCCCGCCGAAGACCCCTTCACCCGCTCCATCGTCTTCCTCGAAATCTCCGCCGCCCCATGGGAAACCCTCCAGCCATGGAAACGCGCGGACACCGTCAAAATCGAGGCCTGCGCCACCGCCGTCGGTCCCGACCTGGTCATCACCACCGCCCAGGCCGTCGCCGATGCCGCCGTCATCCAGGCCAAAAAATTCGGCCAAAGCGCCTACCTCCCCGCCGAGCGGCTCATCGTCGATTACGACATAAACCTCTGTCTCATCAGGATTAACGATCCCGACGGCCCGCCCCTCAAGCCCGTCAGGTTCGTCGAGGCCTGCCCCCGCGGCGAAGACCTCATCAGTCGCTGGCTCTCCAGCGCCAACCAGATCAGCTACGGCCGCGGCTACCTCGACCGCGCCCAGATGCTCTCCTGCCCCACCGGCTTTCAGAACACTCTCGCCCTCGTCGTCTCCTCCAGCTCTAAATCCAGCTCCGCCGGCGAGCTCTTCACCCACAAGGACAGACCCGTCGGCATCGCCTGCTGGTCCTCCGGCACACAGGTCGCCCTCATCCCCTCCGAAACCATCAACCGCTTCCTTGCCGCCGCCCGGACGGAACCCTATGCCGGTTTCGGCGCCATCGGCTTCGAGACCTACCCCCTCCTCGATCCCACCGTCCGCCGCTGGCTCAAAATGCCCAATGACATGACCGACGGCGTTTATGTCTCCCGCGTCTTTTCCCGCGGCGCCGGTGCCGGCGTCCTCCGTCCCGGCGACGCTCTCCTCGCCATCGACGGCCGTCCCATCAACGCCTACGGCCGCTTCGAACACTCCCTCTATGAAACCCTTTCCCTCGAACATCTCGTTCAGAGGCGCGCCGCCGGCGACGAGATCGCCTTCACCGTCTGGCGCAACGGCCAAAAACTCGACCTCGCCGCCCCCTGCCAGCGCTTCGAATCCGCCGACATGCTCGTGCCCTACCAGGAATACGACCGCCAGCCCGAATACATCGTCACCAGCGGCTGCGTCTTTCAGAAACTCTCCCGTCCATACCTGATGCTCTGGGGCGACAACTGGCCCGGCAAGACCCCGCCCCACCTTTTCCACTACTATCGTGACCTTGCCCTCCTGCCCTCCGACGACCGCCGCGAGATCGTCATCCTCAGCTTCGTCCTCCCCGCTCCCGTCAACCAGGGCTACCAGCAGCTCGGCCGACTCGTCGTCAGCCGATGCAACGGCCAACCTGTCCGGGACATGGAAAGCTTCCTCGACGCCCTCCAAAACTCCCCCGACGGCCGCTTCAACGTCATCGAGTTCGAACAGGACAACCCCCGGCTCGTCCTGCCCCTCCAAAACCTCGCCGCCATCGACCAGCAGATCAACGCCCTCTACAACATCCCCACCCCCCTCCACATCCGGCAATAATGCCCATGAAGCGATTCAAGCAAAACCAAACTCCCTCTCTTTACCTCAAGGAGAGGAGACCCGAAAAGGGCCGGGGAGTCCTCAAGCGATCTAAGCATACGCTTCTGCAAACGGCTGAAAGTTACGCGATTGGAAATGACAAACTCCTGCCCTACTTCGAAGCCGCTCCCCAGCGACGGTAGGCTTCACGGACGCAGAAGTCGGCAAAGCGATCCATCTCCAGAAGGTCGGCCCGCTGGATCAGCTTGTCTATCAGGGCGTCCTGCTGCGCCCGTCGGTGGCGCACCCGCAACTCGTTTTCGAGCAGACCCTGGACCTCCTCGAACGACCGGGTCACCTCCGGGCGGTTGTTTTCCACGCGGATGATAAAGAGATGGCCCCTCACCTCGATGGGTCCGATGAGATCGCCCCTGGAGGCATCTTTGGCCCTCTCCTCAATCACATCATACGGCTCGGCGAGCGAATCGGTCCCGACTGTCACCGGCCGCCACAGCCCGCCCTCCGAGGCCATCGGCCCGTGGGAGTACGTCCTGGCCAGCATCGCGAAGTCCTCGCCGGCCTCGAGTCTGGCCAAAATCTCGCGGCCCAGCCGCCGAGCGGCCTCTATCCGGGTCTCGCCTTCGCCGATCTGTTCGGCCGTGAGCTTCTGCGGCTGAAGGTCGATCAGCCGAAACTCGATCTCTCCCGGCCGGTGGAAGAATTTCTCCTTCGCCTCCTCGTACAGGTTCAGCAACTCCTCGCGAGAGAAGGTCTTTTCCTCCAGCAGCTCGCTGGACAGGTAGGACTGCGTCAAAATCTCCTTCCGGCAGTCCTCCCGAAACGATTTCCAGTCCCTTCCCTCCTTTTTAAGCTGGCGCTGCGCCTCGGCAAAATCGTTGCCGAACGCGGCGACAAACCGGTCCACCTCTTTCTCCACCGCCTTGTTCAACTGGTCGTCGATGTTCTCCGGCGCGTTCTTGCGGGCCTCCTTGTAGAGCAGCAGGTACGTCACGCGGCTGCGAATCGCCTTGAGCATGACCGGCTTAACCTGCGCTGTGAATTCCTCCCGGCCCAACCGCTCGGCCAGCGGCCTGAGGTCCTCCTCCATCGGCAGGATCATCTGGTCGGCCGTGAGCGTCTCCGTATCTACGCTGAAGACCATGCCGCCGGTCGGCTCAGGCAGCATGTACCGGTTGGTCAGCGGGATCGTGCTCATCTGCTCCTCCGTGAACTTGCCCTGCGGGATCTTGCCGTCCCCGCAACCGGCCCACAGACCGATCGTCAATCCAAGCAGCAGCGCCGGGATAGAGAAATTTCGCTTCGTCATCATTATGCATCCTTTACAGTTATCCTGTTCCCATCATGACCGGAGTCGGCTTTGCAACGATTCCCTGAAATTATAGGCGAACCGGGGGCAAAGGAAAAGTGCTTCCTGCCAAACTCCATCAAATTTTACGCCGGCCCTTGAAAATCCGCATTAACGGGTATATACTCCCTGTAACCTCCCTCAAAAAGGAAAAAAACCATGGAACTCATGAATACGGAGCCGGATTATTCTGTAATTATCCCGGCCTATAACGAAGAGCAAGAACTGCCCGAGACGCTGGCGGCCGTGAGCTGCGCCTGCCGGGCGTGTCGGTCCCGCGCCGGCGAGGTCGTTGTCGTCGATAACGCCAGCACGGATAACACCGTCGCCGTCGCCCGAAAGCACGGCGCCCGCGTGGTCGAGGAGCCCACACACCGGATCTCGAAAGTCCGCAATACCGGAGCCCGTGCCGCCGCCGGCCGCTGTCTCATCTTCATCGACGCCGACACCGTCATTGAACCGGGGATGATCGGCCGGGTCCTCGAAACGCTCGATGGCGGCCGCGTCTGCGGCGGCGGCGCAACCGTCAAATACAAAGGTCATCCGGGCCTTGTCGCCGTCACCCAGCGCAAGGTCCTCTCGTTTCTCTCGCTTCACGGCTGCTGGGCGGCCGGGGCCTTCATTTTCTGCCTGCGCAGCGCCTTCGAGCAGATCGGCGGCTTTGACGAGCGGCTTTGGGCCTCCGAGGACGTGGACCTCTCCCGCCGACTCATCCGCTGGGGCCGCGAGCACAGGATGGAATTTCGCGTGCTCGATACGCCCGTGCTGACCTCGCCCCGCAAGTTCGAGTGGTTTTCCGGCCGGGAGATCCTCATGAGCCAGCTCCTGTCGCAGTGGAAGAAGCACAGCCGCCAGCGCTGCCGCATCTGGTACGAGCGGCCCGGCAGCGGCAAGTCCTTCAGCAATTGACCATGCGGACGGCTCGCCGGCCCAAAAGACGCGGATGTTCCGGACGGTGATTGTATGATTACTCAACTTGACTGACTTTTTTCATAGTTTTTATGCGGCGATGAGCAGCCGGCCGAGCTCTTTGACAATTTGCGTTCCACTGGACAACGTCTTGAGATGGTCGGTCAGATCTTCCCAGACGATAC
>JBNRMP010000028.1:0-99982 GCA_050309685.1 Anaerohalosphaeraceae bacterium | reverse complement strand
GAAAAACTCAAAACTCAAAACTCAGAACTCAAAACTTATACTGTCCCCATCGAGTTGAAATCGCCCCCATTCAAAATCAAAACCAAAAATTCACAATTCTCCACATCCCCTTGCCCCGCAGCTACTTACGGCATTCCGCCGCCCCCGAAAACTGAAATTTTTCAGGTCAAACCCGTCCCTTTCGCCCCAATGCGGAGGGGCTCTTTTTCGCCCCCGAAAATCGAAATGATCCGCCCCTGGGCGGAGAATTAAAAAGGAAGGACAAAATGAACGCGGCACGGACCACTCACGCCCCCCAGGCCCCCTCCCTGCCCGATCTCCTGACCATCTGCCTCTCTGCCTCCTTGTCTTCTTTTCTGACCCTCTCCAATCTCTGCCCTCTGCCCAGAACTTCTCTGCGAACTACGAACCACGAACCACGAACTTTCGTCTTACCCCTTGTCATCTCGCGTCTTTTCGCGTCGTTTCCACGTCGTTTTTGGTCGTTTTCGTGTCGTTTTTGGTCGTTTTTGGTCGTTTCCAGTAGGTATTTTTACCGAGAAAAACCGTGTAAAACCGCATTTTCAGCCCAAAAACAAAGAAATCCCCGTGCAAAAACTTTTTTCTGCGACTTCCTGCCTTCCGGCGGTTTATCGGCGAACTTGCTTGTGTCAGAGTTTTTTGAGACCGCGTTCGAGGTCTTCAATGATGTCGTCGGAGTCTTCGAGGCCGACGGCGAGGCGGAAGAGGGTGTCGGTGATGCCCAGTTCATAGCGCTCCTTGCGGCTGTAGTCGTAGTAGCTCACGAGCGCCGGATGAGTGATGAGCGTCTCGACGCCGCCGAGACTGGGGCCGATGTAGCACAGCTTCAGCGCATTGAGAAACTTGCGGGCATCGTTGAGCGTTCCCCGGGTCGTGAAGGTAACGACCCCCCCGCCGCCGGTCATCTGCTCGGTCGCGATGGCATAGTGCGGATGACTTTCAAGGAAGGGATAGTACACCCGCTCAATGCGGGGATGGTTTTCGAGGTGGCGGGCGACCCGGAGGGCCGTCTCGTTCTGCCGGGCCACGCGGAGCGGAAAGGTCTTCATGCCCCGAAGCAGCAGGTAGCAGCAATGCGGGTCGATGGTGCCGCCCATGGACTTGTGGAGGTTGCGAATCTTGTCGATAAGCTCGCGGCGGCCCAGCACCGCCCCGGCGAGGATGTCGTTGTGACCCGCCAGGTACTTGGTGCAGCTATGGAGGACCAGGTCGATGCCGAACTCCAGCGGCCGCTGGTTGTACGGCGTCGAGAAGGTGCTGTCGATGAGCGTCAGAATGTTGCGGCGGCGGGCGATGTCGCAGAGGCGGTTGAGATCGAAGATGTTCAGGTAGGGATTGGTCGGCGACTCGGAGAAAATGAAGCGGGTGTTCTTTCGGATGGCCTTTTCGAGGGCCCTGTAGTCGCCGAACGCCACGATCGTGCAGCCGATGCCGAACTGCTTGAGGTAGGACCGGCAGAACTCCAGCGTCTTCTTGTAGCTGTCGTCGGTGATGACGATGTGATCGCCGGACTGGACCAGCGAGAGGATGGTCGTCGTGATGGCGCTCATGCCCGAGGAGAAGACGACGCAGTCCTCGGCGTCCTCCAGGTCCGCCAGACGCTTCTCGGCGATGGTGGCCGTCGGGTTGCCGTAGCGGCCGTACTCATAGCGCTGCTTCTCCTTGTGGGTGTAGCTTTCGATCTCGCGGGTGTCGGAGAAGACAAAGGTGGAGGTCTGAACGATCGGCGTGGTGATGGAGTCGGCGTACTTCTTGCGTCCCTCGCCGGCGTGGATCGCCCGGGTATCGATGGAAAGTCCGTTCTTCTTGTTACAAGTATGTTTCGGAGCCATATCAGTCTATATCCTTTTCCGGTTGTTTACAGTCTGGATTTTCATGTAATTGTCTAATCATTCACAACGGCAGGCAATTTGCAAGCATTTCTTTCGGAAATCTGCCGTTCGATCAGGTCGCCAGGTACGTAATACCTGTGATGAGACAGGCGATAATTATCCATTTCGCCGGTCGGAAATCGGTCATAATATAGGGCGGCAGAGGGAGAGCGGCTTGCATGAAGAAGCAAACCCTCAAGTTCATCCTGCTTGGGGTCCTTCTGGCGGCAGCAGCCGTCGGGATCGCGCTGGGACATGAGTACATCCGACTGGAGAAAATCCAGGCGGCTCAGCGGCAGTTCCAGGCATGGTACGAGGCCCGCCCCCTGACCTTCCTCGGAGGATACGCCCTGCTGTACTTCCTGATGACGCTGGCGGCGGTTCCCGGCGGCTCCATCGTAACGGTGCTCGCCGGGGCGCTGTTCGGCCTGTGGCTCGGAACGCTGGTGATCTCGGTCGGCGGACTGCTGGGAGCGACGGGGACATTCCTGATCTCCCGCTTCCTGCTTTGGAACTGGATCGAAGCCCGCCTCGGCAAGCGGCTGGCGCCGATCAACCGCGGCATCGAAACGGAAGGCGCCTTTTACCTCTTTACCCTGCGGCTGATCCATATCGTCCCGTTCGTCATGCTCAACAGTGCCGCAGGGATCACGCGGCTCAAGCTGAGCACGTTCGTCTGGGTAACGGCAACAGCCATGCTGCCGGGGACGATGATCTTCGTGAACGCCGGAAACCAGCTCTCGCAGATCGAATCGATCCGGGATATCCTCTCGTGGCAGGTGCTGGGGTCCTTTGCCCTGCTGGGGTCCCTTCCACTGGTAACCAGGATCGCGGTCCGCGCCGTGCGGAAACGGAGAGGACGCAAACAAAACGATGCGCCGACTACGCCAGCCAGCTCGAACCGATCTCGACATCGACCTTCAGAGGAACGTCGAGACGGATAGCGCCGCACATCTCCTCGACGATCCAGGAGGCGTGCTTTTCGGCCTCCTGCCGGGGCAGCTCGAAGACGAGCTCGTCATGGATCTGGAGGATCATGCGGATGGGCAGCCGCTCGCGTTCGATGCGGCGATGGATGCGGATCATGGCGACCTTGATGAGATCGGCGGCCGAGCCCTGGATGACGGTGTTGATGGCGAGACGCTCGGCGAGAGAGCGGACATTGAAGTTACGGCTTTCGAGGCCGGTGATCTTGCGGCGCCGATGGAGGATCGTCTCGGCGTAGCCGAAGCTCGCCGCCCGTTTGATCAGGGTGTCCATGAAGGCGCGGATGGAGTGGTAGCGGGCGAAGTAGTCGTCGATGAAGCGTTTGGCTTCGGCCTGGGAGATGCCGATGCCGCGGGCGAGGCCGAAGGCGCTCTGGCCGTAGATGATGCCGAAGTTGACGGCCTTGGATTTGGCCCGCATGTCCTTGGTAACCTCGTCGATGGGCACGCCGTAGATCTGCGAGGCGACGAAACTGTGGATGTCGCGGTCCTCGGCAAAGGCCTGCCGAAGGGCCTGGTCGCCGGAGAAGTGGGCCAGCAGCCGCAGCTCGATCTGGGAATAGTCGGCGCTGAGGATGCAGTCGTCCTTGCTCCCGGGAACGAAGGCGGAGCGGATCTGGCGGCCCAGCTCGGTACGGATGGGGATGTTCTGAAGATTGGGGTCGGAGGAGCTCAGCCGGCCGGTGGCCGTAACGGTCTGATTGAAGGAGGCGTGGACGCGGCCGGTGCGAGGGTTGATGAGCTGGCCGAGCTTATCAACGTAGGTGTTGCGGAGCTTGCTGAGCTGGCGGTATTCGATAATCAGGGGAATGATTTCATGTGCATCGGCAAGCTGTTCGAGCACCTCGATATCGGTGCTGCGCTGCGTTTTGCCGGTTTTGACGCTCTGGAGGCCGAGGCGGTCAAAGAGCACCTCGCCGAGCTGTTTGGTTGAATCGATGTTGAACGGCAGACCCGCCAGGGCATAAATCTTGTCCGTCAGTTCCTGCTGCATCTCGTTCATCGTAACGGACATCTTCTGAAGCAGCTTCGGATCGATGCAGACGCCGTTGGCCTCCATGCGGGCAAGGACCCCCACCAGCGGCATCTCGACCTCCGTGAAGAGCTTGTGGAGAGCGGGAAGCGCCTTGAGGCGGACGGAGAAATACTCGTACAGCCGGAAGGTGACGTCGGCGTCCTCAGCGGCATAGTCACAGGCCGCAGCCGTATCGACCTGGTCGAAGCAGAGCTGGTTTTTGCCCTTGCCGATCAGGGCGTCGATAGAGGTTGTTTCGATGCCGAGGCAATCGCGAGCCAGCGAGTCCATCGAGTGGTTCATGCGGTCGGCGGCGAGGACGTAGGAGGCGACCATCGTGTCAAAGGCGCGGCCCTCCTCCAGGGCGACGGGCATGCCCGCATTCTCGAGGACGTTCAGATCATACTTGAGATTCTGGCCGATCTTGAAACGCTTCGGGTCAGCGAGGATAGGGCCGATTGTTTTGCGGACCTGAGCGAGGTCCAGCTTGTTTTGGCCGAGGGGTGCCCGCACGGGCAGGTAGTAGGCCCGCCCGGCCTGCCGGCAGAAGCTCATGCCGACCAGCTCGGCCCGCATGACATCCTTGGAGGTGGTCTCCGTATCGAGGGCGAAACAGTCCCAGCCCTCAAACTCCCTGAGAAAGTCGGCCAGCTTTTCCGGTGTATCGACCAGGACGTAGTCTCGCTTGCCGCCGCTTTGGCTGACGGTCGGGGCCGGTTCGGCAAAGAGCATGCCCTGACGGCCGGCGCCCCAATCAGCGGCCGGAGCCGCGAGGGTCTCTTTCTTCACAGGTTCGAGATTGAACTGGGTCAGGAGTTTCTGGAAACCCAGTTCGGTAAAGATTTCGGCCAGCTTTTCGGGATCGGGCCCGGTAACGCGGAAGGCCTCCTCATCGAGCTTCACCGGGGCATCGCAGGCAATCGTCACCAGCGTGCGGCTGAGGTAGGCCTGCTCCTTAAAGTTCCTGAGGTTGTCGCCCCGCTTGCCCTTGATCTCGTCGGCATGTTCATAGAGCTTGTCCAGCGAGCCGTACTGCCGGATCCACTGCTGGGCTGTCTTGGGGCCGACATCCGGCACGCCCGGCACATTGTCCGAGGCGTCGCCCTGAAGAGCCATGATGTCGATGATCTGATCGGGCCGGACGCCCTGCTCGGCCTCCAGAGCGGCTGCATCCATCTTCTTCCCTGTCTTTACATCATAGGCACAAACGCAGGGGCTCAGGAGTTGGAGCATGTCCTTGTCCTTGGAGCAGATATAGATTTCGATCCCCCGAGCGGCCGCCTGACAGGCGAGCGTACCGATGACATCGTCGGCCTCGTAACCCTCCACCCGCAGACGGGGAATGTTCATCGCCTCCAGCACCTGCTCGATCCGGTCGATCTGTTTGGGCAGGTCCTCGGGCATCGGGGGACGATGGGCCTTGTATTCCGGATATATCTTGGTCCGAAACGAAGGAACCTTGGAATCGAACACAGTCACCAGCATATCGGGTTTTTCACGCTGGAGAATCCCGATCAGCGCTTGCGTGAATACGAAAACCGCCTTGGTCGGCTCCCCGGAAGGACTGGTCAGCGGACGCATGGGGGCATAGTAGGCCGCATAGATATGACCATGCCCATCCAGAATGAAAAGTTTTTTAGTTGTATTGCTCATAGGTCCCAATTATAATCTGCATCCTATTAGGAGAACAGAAAAAAGAAGGCATGATTTATGTTTCAGACAAATGAAATCATTAACCTCATCATCAGCATCGGGATTTTGCTGTTCATTGTGATCTTCTGGTCCGAACTTTCCGGCGTTTATCATCTGAAGGTGCTGACGATTGCTTTCCTGTTTATGCTGGCTTCAGGCATTGCCACCGTCGTGGAAACCGTCTTCACGCCAACCCTGTTTAATTTCATCGAACATTTCTGCGATGTCCTTCGAACCGCTGCCTTTCTGATCTGGGCCTGCCTGCTTCGCCTGCGACCGTAAAAGATGAACGTTTTGATGTTTTTAAACCTGGTTAACCTCCTCCTGCTGCTGGCGGCGGCCGTCGTTGTTTTTTCGGTGAAAACCAAGCGCCGCCTGCCCCGGGATATTACTCTGATTCTGCTGGGGTTGTTCTGCCTGATGACGTTTCGACATCTCAGCAACACCTTTGAATGGTCGGGAGCCTATACGGCACTGGACGTTTACGAAGACTACATCCGCATTCTGGAGCCGCTTTTCTTCGGATTCCTCCTGTTCGCCTTCTTCCAGGACCGTCTGAAAAACAAGCTTCGGGAGAGCGAAACCCGTTACCGTCTGCTGATCGAAAATCAAACGGACCTGATCGCCAAAGTGGACCATGAGGGGCGATTTCTCTTTGTCAGCCCCTCTTATTGCCGCAAGTTCGGGATGACGGAAGAGGATCTGCTGGGCATGAAATACGAGGGACTGGTCTATGAGGACGACCTGCCCAATACCCGGATCCAGTGGGAAAAACTTTTCAATCCGCCGCACACATGCTATTTCCGGCAACGGGCCAAAACGGCGACGGGGCTGCGATGGATCGCCTGGTCCTGCAAGGCGGTCCTGAACTCGGACGGCGCCCTCCGGTTCGTCGTGGCCATCGGCCGGGACATCACCGAGCAGGTCGAAGCGGAAGCGGAACGGGAGAAACTGCTCCAGGCCCTGGAGGTTAAAAACCGCGAACTGCAAAGCATCGTCTATATCGCCTCCCATGACCTCCAGTCGCCGCTGGTGAACATTCGCGGTTTTGCGGGCGAACTCAAGCGGTCGATTTCCGAAATCGCCGAGCTTCTCCTGACCGACGAGAACCGGGAGAGCCGCCGGCGGCTGGAACCGATTTTCAGCGAGATCGATGAGTCCATCCATTTCATCACGGCCGGCAGCGAGAAGATGCAGACGCTGATCGAAGGACTGTTAACCGTCTCGCGAATCGGAACCATTGAGCTGAACCTCCAGACCGTCGATATGAATCGCCTGATAAACGCCGTTCAGCACGCCATGAACTACCAGATCCAGCAATCCCGCGCAAAGATCGAAGTGGAGGATCTGCCCCCCTGCCGCTCGGATGTCAATCAGCTCAACCAGATCTTCAGCAACCTCCTGGACAACGCATTGAAGTATCTGGACGCAAGCCGCCCGGGCAGAATCTGCATTCGAGGGGAACAACTGGACGGCCTGTGCTATTATCATATCACCGACAACGGGATCGGGATCGAGGAACACCTTCAGCCGAAAGTATTCGAGCTGTTCTATCGACTTCACCCCAACGGCCCGGCCAAAGGCGTAGGTTTGGGATTAACCATCGTCTCGCGGCTCGTGGAGCGGCTTGGCGGCAGCATCCGAATCCAGTCCGCACCCGGAAAGGGCTCGACTTTTACAGTCTGTCTTCCTATGGCGCCGCCCCAGTGATCGTTTCTCATTATGAAATATCCAAATTAATTCTTCACGTCCCTCCCGAGCGCCCCTTTTCGGGTCTTTGGCTTTCTTCTGTAAATTGAACAAAAAAGGGTTTGATCCGTACCAGAATTCGTGGTATAAAACTCATTTCTTTTAGTTTCAGTGCGGCCTTGCCCATTGAATGCAAAATGATTCCACTCACATTTTTAAAACGGAGTGTTTTTTATGAAACGAAAGATGGTAACGATTGACGGGAATACCGCAGCCGCCCACGTAGCCCACGCTACCAACGAGGTGATTGCAATTTATCCGATTACCCCAAGTTCCCCGATGGGCGAGATCTCGGACACCAAGACGGCGGCGGGTCAGCCCAACATCTGGGGCACGCTTCCTTCCGTAACCGAGATGCAGTCGGAAGGCGGTGCGGCCGGTGCGGTGCACGGGGCGCTTTCGGCCGGTGCGCTGACAACGACGTTTACGGCCTCGCAGGGATTGCTGCTGATGATCCCCAACATGTACAAGATCGCCGGTGAGCTGCTGCCGACCGTCTTCCACGTAACCGCCCGTTCGCTCGCCTGCCAGGCGCTGAGCATCTTCGGCGACCATTCCGACGTGATGGCCGTTCGGCAGACGGGTTATGCGATGCTGGCCTCGTCCAATGTCCAGGAGGTCATGGATATGGCCCTGATCGCCCAGCAGGCGACGCTGGCCAGCCGGGTGCCCTTCGTACACTTCTTTGACGGCTTCAGGACCAGCCACGAGGTGCAGAAGGTCGAAGAGCTGACATTCGACGACATTCGGGCGATGATTGACGAGTCGCTCGTTGCCGCCCATAAGGCGCAGGCGTTGAGCCCCGACCATCCCATGATCGGAGGCACGGCCCAGAACCCGGACGTGTATTTCCAGGGGCGGGAGACGGTAAACAAGTTTTACGCGGCCTGTCCGCAGATCGTCCAGGCAACGATGGACAAATTTGCCAAGCTCGTCGGCCGACAGTATCACCTGTTTGACTACTACGGCGACCCGCAGGCCACCAAGCTCATCGTCATCATGTGCTCCGGCGCGGATACGGTCCACGAGACGGTGGATCATCTTAACAGCCGGGGCGAGAAGGTCGGGCTGGTAAAGGTTCGCCTGTTCCGGCCGTTTGACACGAAGGCGTTTATCGCCGCCCTGCCCGCCACGGTGGAAAAAATCGCCGTGCTGGACCGGACCAAGGAACCGGGCTCGATCGGCGAGCCGCTGTATCTCGACGTCCGCACCGCCATCGGCGAGGGGATGAGCGAGGGCTGGGCGCCCTTCACGAAGTACCCCCTCACGGTGGGCGGCCGCTACGGTCTGGGCTCCAAGGAGTTCACGCCCGCCATGGTCAAGGCGATCTTCGACAACCTCGACGCCGACAAGCCGAAGAACCACTTCACCGTCGGCATCAAGGATGACGTGTGCTTTACCAGCCTCGACGTGGACGAATCGTTCCGCATCCCGAGCAAGTCGTTTACCGGCATGTTCTACGGCCTGGGCTCGGACGGCACCGTCGGCGCCAACAAGAACACCATCAAGATCATCGGCGAGGAGACCGACAACTTCGCCCAGGGCTACTTCGTCTATGACTCCAAGAAGGCCGGCGCCATCACGGTCTCGCACCTGAGGTTCGGCCCGGAGCTGATTCGCAGCCCGTACCTGATCAGCAAGGCCGACTTCGTCGCCTGCCACAACCCGAGCTTCCTTGAAAAGTACGACATGCTCAGCAACCTCAAGCACGGCGGTACGTTCCTGCTGACCAGCAGCCACAGCGCCGACGAGGTCTGGGACACCCTGCCGGTCGAGGTGCAGAAGCAGATGATCGACAAGGACGTCAAGTTCTATGTGATCGACGCCATCAAAATCGCGGAGGAACTGGGGCTGGGGGCGCGGATCAACGTAATCATGCAGACGGCGTTCTTCAAGATCAGCGGCGTAATCGATCTCGAAACGGCCGTCAAGTCCATCAAGGACGCGATCAAGAAGTCCTACGGCAAGAAGGGCGAGAAGGTCGTCAAGATGAACAACGACGCGGTGGACGCAGCCCTGAGCCGAATCCACGAAGTAAAATATCCCAAACAGGTCACCAGCCGGGTCCGCATGGCGGAGATGGTGCCGGCCGATGCGCCGGAGTTCGTCAAAACCGTCACCGCCGAGATCATGGCCGGACGCGGCGACCAGCTCCCGGTGAGCAAAATGCCCGTGGACGGCAGATTCCCGTTGGGAACGACCAAGTACGAGAAGCGGAACATCGCCGTCAATATCCCCGTCTGGGAGCCGGAGCTGTGCATCCAGTGCGGCCAATGTTCGCTGGTGTGCCCGCACGCGGCGATTCGGATCAAGGCCTATGACGAGGACTACGCGAAGAAGGCGCCCAAAGGCTTCAAGAGCACCGATGCCAAGGGCAAGGAATTTGCCGGCATGAAGTTTACGGTGCAGTTGGCCCCGGAAGACTGCACGGGCTGCCAGGCCTGCGTCATCAACTGCCCGGCGGTGGAAAAGGGCGCCGATAAGCAGCCGACCGGCCGCAAGGCGATCAACATGGCCCTGCAGGAACCGCTGCGGCAGCAGGAACGGGTCAACTTCGAGTACTTCCTGTCGATCCCCAATACCGATCCGGACAAGTACAAGATCGGCAGCATCAAGGGCAGCCAGTTTGTGCCCCCGCTGTTCGAGTTCTCCGGCGCGTGCGCGGGCTGCGGCGAGACCCCCTATGTCAAGCTGCTCAGCCAGCTCTTCGGCGACCGGGCCTTTATCGCCAACGCAACGGGCTGCTCGTCGATCTACGGCGGCAACCTGCCGACAACGCCCTATGCCCAGCGCTCTGACGGACGCGGCCCGGCCTGGAGCAACAGTCTCTTCGAGGACAACGCCGAATACGGCCTGGGGATGCGCCTGGCCGTAAACAAGTTCAGCCGGTACGCCCTGGAACTGCTGGATCAGGTCGCCGACAAGGGCTGCGTCGAAAAGGCGCTGGCCGATGAGCTTAGAGAAGGCATGAATAACCAGGACTCGCAGCTCGGTATCGAGCAGCAGCGGGCCCGGGTGGCCAAGCTCAAGGCGATCTGCCAAAAGAGCGACTGCGCGGAGTGCCGCCGGCTGCTGACAATCGCCGACTACCTCGTGAAGAAGAGCGTCTGGATCGTCGGCGGCGACGGGTGGGCCTATGACATCGGCTACGGCGGGCTGGACCACGTCCTGGCCAGCGGCGAGAACGTCAACGTGCTCGTGCTGGATACGGAGGTGTACTCCAATACCGGCGGCCAGATGTCCAAGTCCACGCCGCTGGGCGCGGTGGCCCAATTTGCCGCGGCCGGCAAGCGGATGCCGAAGAAGGATATGGGGCTCATCGCCATGTCCTACGGCGGGATCTACGTCGCCACAGTGTCCATCGGGGCCAATCCCAACCAGGCGGTAAAGGCCTTCATGGAGGCCGAGAGCTATAACGGCCCGTCGCTGATCCTGTCCTACGCTCACTGTATCGCCCACGGCATTGACATGTCGAGGGGGTACGAGGAGCAGAAGAAGGCGGTCGCCAGCGGGCACTGGCCGCTGTACCGGTTCGACCCGCGTCTGAAAGAGCAGGGCAAGAATCCGCTGCAACTGGATTCCAAGGCACCCAGCCTGGACTTCGAGGAGTACGCCTACGGTGAAAACCGCTACCGCGTCCTCCAGAAGACCAAGCCGGAGGTCGCCAAACAGCTCATGGAAAACGCCAAGAAAATTGCGGCCCGCAAGTATGCCCTGCTGGAACAGTTGTCGAAGCTGGACGTCTAATATGAAAACTGCGACCCGGTCCTGAGTGTCAGGACCGGGTTTTCTTTTCTGACCCGAGTACCATATAAAAGGAAACCGGTTATGAAGAAGACCTGCCTGTATTTCGGTGCGGTTGCCGGCCTCGTTGCTTCGTGCGCCCTGATGACCGGCTGCGCGGGCCCTGCTGCCCAGAAACCCGATGAAACCGCCGTAACCGTCAGCCCCGACTGCATCCCCGCCCAAGCGGTGGTCCACTACTATCTGGCGGACGAGCGGCATTATTTTACCCAGCAGCAGCACGCCTTCTGTCCTGATCGAAAAGCCCTGATCATCACCTCCGAGGAACCTCAGGGCCGTTTTCAGTGGACTCTGCAGGACGGCCAGTACTCCGCCTCCGCGAATGCTCCCGAAAAGCCCGGGCCATCCGATGCCTACTGGAACCCCGCCCTTGTCGGAGCCGCTTATTGCCTGATGCTGTACGGCGGCGAATTTCTGATGCCTACCGATTCGACCACTTCGGAGCCGGTCAAAATTGAGGGCCAATATTATCTGGAAATCAATCCTCAGACAAGAGCCCTGGATTCACTCCGGCTTTATCGGAATCAGACAAATGGAAAAATCGATCTTGTGTTGGTAACTGACAGTGAGGGAACAAACTGGATGGTCAAGTCCTACAATTGGACCTATTACGCGCCTACCGGCAAACTGATCCCAAGAAAATTGGATTTTTTTGATGTTTCCAGGGGAATAGCATCTAAAAAATTGACAATTAGAACGGATTATGCCGTCGTTCAATAGTTTTATTGAAGACTGCTTCTATGTGTTTTTCTGTTTTTCCGGAGGATTTGACACGAACTAATTGGCCGCGTCTAAGTATAATTCATAAAATCAGGTAAGGGGAATCCGGAGGTATTGGGCCACCTTAGATTGAAATCCAGTATATGCAAAGGGTAAAAGTTGGGTATTTCTTCGTAATTTTGCCGGTTTTATGACTTTATAGCCGATGTTACAGGTAAAGACAGCAGGCCGTTATTCCGATTAGTTTCTGGTGGAAAAGGTGTAATTGCGACTATCAGCATCACAATTATCCTGATGCAGCGAGGGTCGATTCCTGAAAGAAGTTAAAACGACGGATTTAGAATGATGAGAAAAGTCGACTGGATTGTATCGTCTCTTTGCGCCCTGCTTTTTATCTCCGGTTGCTACAATGACATTCTTGACCCAACTCAGGTCGGCCGCTTTGAACCGATCCCCAAAGTGAACGTGATTCTTGATTCACTGGGGGTAGCCGACGAGCCCAGCCCGGTTTACGAGGGGGCCGAAGAACCCCGGCCAAGCGACTTGATTCCCATGGAGCAGGATTATACCTTCGGACCCGGCGATATCGTTCAAATCAGCATCTTCGAGCTCTACCGCGTCGGGGATATCTTTGTCAACCGTTTTGTAGTTACGGAGACCGGCAAAATTTCGATACCGGATGTCGGTATCGTGCAGGCCGAGGGGCTCACGGAGTCTCAGTTGGAACAGGAAATTAAAGACATTCTCTCGCCCACCGTCATCAAAGCCCCTTCCGTGACCGTCACGCTCGTCGAATCCCAAAAACGCTTTTTTTCTATCGTAGGTCAGGGGGTTCGCGTTTCCGGACGGTTTCCGATCCCGCGATACACTTTCCGGCTGACGGATGCAATCTCTCTTACCCAGCGGATCGAAGAATATAACCTCAGTTACATTTACGTATCGCGAGACGTTCCCGTTGAAACGGAACGAACCTCCCCTGCCGACCAAAGGAGGCCCTTTGATTTAACGCCGGTCGAGCCGCAGAGGACCCCCACGGAAGAGGAACTGCTGGAGATTATTCGTCCCTCGACGACCCCGAAAGGCGGGATCGTAATCGCCTCGGCGGAGATGGCGACGCCGGAAGAACTGGAGGCGCTGGCCGCCCCGGAAGGGATCGATCTGCCTGTCACCCGGCCGCAACCCGCCAATGAGGCCCTGCCGGGGGATACCCAAGAATCGATTGAATGGGTCTTTGAAGACGGCAAGTGGGTCCCCAAAGTTCGTCGGGCGCCCGCCGCGCCGAGACCGGCGGCCCCCCAGCCCCTGCCGGAGCCGCTGGAGGAGTCGACGCCCCCGGACTACGGGCTGGAGGGCCTGGGACGGGTGGAAACGATGACCCGCGTGATCCGGATCCCGGTGGATAAGCTGCTCGCGGGCGACCCGAGGTACAACATCGTGATCCGGCCGGGTGACCGCATCACCGTGCCGCTGGATATCATCGGCGAATTCTGGATCATGGGCAATGTGAATGCCCAGGGCGCCATCAACCTGACCGGCCGGCCGATCACGCTCAAGCAGGCAATCGCCTCGGCGGGCGGCCTGGGGCCGCTGGCCTATCCGAAGAAGGTGGAAGTCATCCGCCGGCTGGGCAAGAATGCCGCGGGGCTTGAGCAGGAAGAGGTCGTCCTGGTGGACCTGGAAAAGATCGCCAAGGGCCTCCAGCCGGATTTCTTCATCAAACCTTATGACCTGATCAACGTCGGGACCCACGGCACGAGCCGATGGCTGGCGGTGCTGCGCAACGCCTTCCGCGCCACATACGGATTCGGATTCATCTATGACCGCAATTTCGCCACGTTTGATTTCGATAACGATCCGTTCCCGGGGCACTTCGGCTTCAACAGCATTTTCTAAGACTTGAATATGGATCAAACCCTATCGACTACAATACAGCCCTCTTCCGATGAACAGGCGAGGGAGGTTCGCTGGGGAGACGTTCCCGCCGCGACGTATGCAAAGCTGCTGATTATCGGGGCGCTCTTCTACAGCTTTTTTTACCAGGAGATCTCCGGGCTGGTCAAGATGTGGCTGAACGACCCGAGTTGGTCTCACGGCTTCCTGATTCCGCTGTTCAGTCTCTACTTTATTCATCAGAAACGACAGGAGATTCTGACGATCCCGTCAAAGCCAAGCTATTTTTGGGGTCTGGGCGGCCTGATCTTTTTCCTGGTGCTTTACGTTCTGAACATTGTTCAGTTTAAGTTCGGCTACGGCCGGCAGATCCTCATGCTGGCGGCCCTGGCCAGCGTGGTTTTGCTGATGGGGGGCTTCGTGCGCTTCCGCTACCTCTGGCTGCCGACGTTTTTCCTGTTTTTCGCCATTCCGCTGCCCGCACAAATCTACCGGCAGTTGACGATCCCCATGCGAAAACTGGCGGCAACCATCTCCACCCTGATCCTGAACCTGGTCCCCAATCTGGACGCCGTCAATCAGGGTGTGGTAATCGAGGTAACCTACCGGGGCCAACCGCTGGAGCCGGGCCTTGACGTGGCGGAGGCATGCAGCGGGATGCGCCTGCTGATGGCGTTTGTCGCGCTGGGGGTGGCCATGGCCTACCTGCATGATCGTCCGATCTGGCATCGCCTGGTCCTGCTGTGCAGCACAATCCCGATCGCCATTTTCTGCAACATCGTTCGCGTAACAATCACGGGGCTGATTTACGTGCTGGGAGATCCGCAATATGCCCAGGGGATCTACCACGACGCGCTGGGGATTCTGATGCTGCCGCTGGCCTTCGTCCTGTACGGCGGGCTGGCCTGGATCATGAGCAACCTGTTCACGGAGGAGAGCTCGGAGCCGGAGGCGGTCATTATTCGGCGAAAGAAAGACGGTGAGGAAGGAGGCGATTTATGAAATCGCTGCTGGGCGCCTTTAAGCAGCCTTCGTTTCTGATCTGCGCGGCCGTGCTGGCCATAGCGGCGTCGCTGAAAACATACGCCATTCAGAAGCTGGGCTATGAACTGGTCAAATATCCGCTGGATCTCAAGCGGCCGCTTGGCGAAATGGATGAGACCTCGCTGGCCCCCTACCTTGTAATCAAAAAGTCCGAGATCGCCAACCGGGAGATCCTGGAGAGTCTCGGAACGGAGGAATACCTGCAATGGCAGTTGGAGGACCCGGACCTGCCGAAAGAGGATCCGGTCAAGTATTGCAGTCTTTTCATTACCTACTATACGGGCAATCCGGACATGGTGCCCCACGTGCCGGACGAATGCTACGTCGGCGGCGGCAACCGATTGGAACGCAAGGACCTGATCCGGATTCCCCTGGAGCCCTCCGCCCAACATCTGCCCGGCCTGAAAGCCCCCGGGTCGGAAATCGGCGTCCAGTATCTTATGTTCAGCCGGCCGGGACGGGGCATGATCCCGATGGATGAAAAATTCTCCGTCCAGTACTTCTTCAAAGCCAACGGACAATACTCCGAGAGCCGAACCGAGACGCGGAGAATCCTCGGACAAAACTTCTTCAGCAAATACTCCTACTTCTGCAAGGTCGAGTGGAGTTTTCACGGTATCGGCACTTTTAACAGTCCGGTATATCCGGATAAGTTGCAGACGATTCAGGCCAGCGAGAAACTGCTTTCGGTTCTGCTGCCGGTCCTGGAGCGAGACCACTGGCCGGACTGGGAGGAGGCCAACCGGACGGCCAAAACCCAACCCGAAGGAGCTAAACAGAATTCTTTATAATTAACGGGATCTATCATGGCGAAAAAAGTGAATAAAAAGGTCGTTTTGATCGTTCTGATCGTTTTCGGAATCATGGGGCTGGCTGCCGCCGGACTCGGATTCAAGTTCCTGCAGGAACGAAACCCGGAATACTGTCTGAACAAGGCCCAACAGGCCCTCGAAGCGGACGACTATCAGACCGCCGAAAAGTTCTTCGGCCGGGCCGTCGTCTTTACCAAAAACGACCCGGAGAAGATCCAGCGGTACTTCGATCTGGCCGAGTTTCACCTCATCCAAAATGACCGGCATGAGCCCAACTGGCGCAAGGCCCTGGGCTGCTGGAGCGCAGTCATCAATATCGATCCCAAACACAAGGAAGCGCTTCAGAAACTGCTGGACTACTTTTATGAGGGCGCAGACCTGGGCGGCGCGCAGCTCTGGAAACCGGTCCAGGAGTACTCCGAAAAGCTGCTGGAGGTGACGCCGGAAGGCGATCCCGAATATAACAAGGTCCTTTTGGCGTTCGCCCGTTCCAACCTGGCCATCGCGGAACTGGGAGGCACCACGACCCGGCAGGAATCCCTCGACGAGGCCGTGAAGGACTTCAACAAGCTGCTGGAGGCCGACCCTTCCGATGAGCGGCTGTATCTCTATCTGGCCCAGGCCGCCGGGGTCCAGGCCCAAATCGATGAAGACCGCGGTCTGCCCAACGCTCGCCGGACAGCCAATGCCAAGGGGCTGGCCTACCTTGAGCAGGCCGTTGCACAGAATGAAAACAATGCCGCCGCCTGGGCGCAGTTGTTCCAGTTCCGCCTGGGGGTTGGCGACCCGAACCGAATCGACGCCCTGCGTGAGGAAATTGCCGCTAAGATCCGTACGCTGCCGCCCAGCGTCAAGCTGTTTATGGCCCAGTCCGCCTCCTATGACCATACGGGCCAATTGGGCCGCCGGGAGGAAATGGATTGTTCCATCGCGGCGATCCGGGAGGCCCTCCGCCTGGAACCTGACAACGTCGATGCGCAGCTCAAACTGATCTACATGTTATATCGGAAAGGCTGCAATTTCGAAGAGCCGTCGCTTAGGCAGGAGGCCATTGAGACAGCCGAGGCGGCCCTGAATCTGTCCGATGTCCGGGATATTCCCGGGCCGCGCCAATCCTACCGGACCCAAAACCGCTATAGGATCCTCTCTTTCCTGACGCGTGCCTATCTTGAAAAGGCCCTCGAAGCCCGGACCGCGGGAAAGAGCGAATCCGACATCACCCCCTGGCTGAGCAAGGCCCAAAGCTACAGCGACAGCATCACCCAGATCCTCGGGGCCTCCGAGCATCTTGAGGTGCAGAAATGGCAGGGCATCATCGCCCTGGCGGAAGGCAAGAAGGAACTCGGATTGCGCACTCTCTACAAGGCCTATCAGCAGGCCAAAGCTTTGGACCGGCCGAACCAGCCGTCCCAGGTTGACCCCTTCCTGTGCTACATTCTGGCCCGGCAGATGTCCGACGAGGGGCTGGTGGGGCTGCGGCAGGAGTTCCTGACCAACGCCCTGTTTAACCGCAACAGCATCGGCATGGAAAAACCCGACGCCATCCTGGATTTCTGCCGCATCCTGATCACCACCCGCAGCTATCCTCTGGCGGTTCGGTTTGTCAAGGAGTATGAAACCATCTATGGCGTCACGGCAGAAAGCCGGCAGATCCATCTGCAGGCCGCCGCCCAGGGCGGTTTTTTTGAGGAGGCCGAAGAAATTCTTGAGCAAATGCCCGCCGATCAAGCGGACACCCTCGAAGGACGCTTTCTCCTGCTTCAGAGAAAGGCGGCCTCCCTCCGCGGACAAGCCGCCGATGAAAGGGACGCCGCGGCAAAAGAGAAACTCGAAGACCAAATCACCGCCGTGGAAAAAGACCTTTGGGCGGTCATGCAGCAGCTTCTGGAAACCGATCCTTCCCGCATCCGGGAAAACGACTTTCTCATGCTCTGCCGCCGCCAGATAAACCAGGGGAACGCGGCGATGATACGTCCGGTGGTCGAGACCTACCTGAAGCATTCGCCTCAATCCTTCAGCGTTCTGCTCCTGCGCCGGGAACTGCAGGAAGCCGATCCCCAGGCGATTACGGCGGAACAGCGGCAGGGCTATCTGCTGGAGGTCCTCCAGGCGCAGCCCGATTCCGTTTCGCGCGACCTTGCGCTGGGTGAGCACTACCTGTCTTCCGGTCAGTCGGAGACGGCCCTGAACCATTTTCGCCGGGCCTACGAGAAGGACAAGCAGTCCACCGCCGCGCTGCGCAGCTACTTTGAGATCCTCCTGCAAACGCAGGCATACGATACGGCCAAGGAACTCATCCAGGAGGCCCGCCGCCTGAATATCGACGGCTGTGAGGGCGGCCTGCTGGCGGCGCAACTGGCCTTCGTCCAGGAGGACTGGGCCGCGGCGCTGCGGCGGCTTGAGGAGTGCCTGAACCTGCGTCCGCTGCTGCCGGAGGCCTACCTGCTGCGCAGCCGCGTCCACCTGGCCCAGGATAACATCAACGGCGCCGTCGAAGCGATTACCACCGCCGTTCAGATGAACCCGGTAAATCCGTCCATCCTGGTGCAATGGGCCTCGATCCTGAATGAACGCAACCGGCAGCTCGGCAGCAAGGTGACCCAGGAGCAGAAGCAGCAGGCCCTGATGTCCGTACGTCTCGCCCTGGCATTCAATTCCGGCAACATGGAGCTGCAAAGCCTGTATGCGGAACTGATCAGCGAGGTCAATCCTCTTGAAGGTCTGGCCATTCGCCAGCGGCTTTTCGAGATCCGGCCCAGCACGCTGTACGGGATCATGCTCGGCAACATGGCCGTCCGGCTCTCGCAGCAGACGGATGATTCGGCCCGTCGCGAGGCCCTGATGGAAATCGCCGGCGACGCCTTCAAAAAGGCCTACGAACTTAACCCCGCCGACGAGTGGGGCCGCAATACCTATGCCGAACACCTCCGGCGAATCGGCCGGGGTGAAGAGGCCGTCCGCCTGCTGGAGTCCAGCTCCGGCTCCCTCTGGAGGTTCTACCTGCGGGACGGCCAGTACGAAAAGGCAATCGAAGTGCTGGAAAAGCTGCACGCCGAGAATCCCGACGATTATGAAGTCCTGCAGGGGCTGATTCTGGCTTACCAGGGGCAAGGCGACCGCGAAAAGATGAAGGACTATTTGGGCCGGATACTCCAGAAGGCCGCGACCTCGCAGGAGGAACTGTGGGTCCTTCAGCGGTACCTGGACGCGGGTCTGGCCGATTTGATCCGGGATCGGATGGTCAGCTTTGAGGAACGGTATCCGGATGAGCCCTCGATCCTGCTGCTGAAGGGTTGGCACGAGATGAACAGCGGCAACCTCGAAGAGGCCCTGCGGCTGACCAACCGGTTCCTTGAAAACAATACCCAGCACAGCGGGGCCTGGCGGCTCCGGGGGCGCATCCATCGGCTGATGGGGCAGTACCGCGAGGCGGTGAACGCCCTGCAGCGCAGCAAGAACATCAATCCGGAGCCGGGCGTTCAGATGGAACTGGCGAATGTTTACCTCGAGAACAAGCAGGTGGACGTCGCCATCGGCGAACTGCGCGACGGCATGGACCAGCCGCAGGCGCCCCTTCAGATCCGGCTGATGCTGGAAAAGCTGCTGAAGGAGCAGAACCGGCTGACGGAACTCAAGACCTTCTATCGGCAAACGCTGGAGAAGTATCCGGAGAGCGTATTCTGGCTCATCCGAACGGGTCGGTTTTACCTGGATCAAAAGGACTATGCTCTGGCCCTGCCGCTTATGCAGAAGGCCTGGGAGCAAAGCCGCACCTCCGGGCCGGGCAACGTCGAAGCCCTCGATTTCTACCTGGAGACTCTCTTCCAAAGCGAGCAGTACGACAAGCTGCTCTCCATCGCCAATGAATTGGTGGACGGCCCCTTTGCCCCCATCGTGTACGCCCAATTGGCCCAGACCCAGGCCAAGCTCGGCAATACCCCGCTGGCCGTTGAGAACTATCGCAAGGCCCTGGACCGTGCCGGCAACAACGGCATCATTCTGGAAGGCATTCTGACGAACCTGCTGGGCCAGATCGGTCCGCAGGTGGCCGTCCAGTGGGCCAACGAAAAGATCAGCCAGGACCCCGCCTCCAATCCGGGCCGTTTCATCCTCATGAAGCTGGCCATTCTCACCGGTCAGTACAACCAGGCAATCGAGCACCTCGACCGGGTAATAGGATCGGTGGGCTCGGAGGATCCTCGCTGGATATCCTACCTGCAGCAGAAGGCAGAGATCCTGGGAATGGCGTATGTAAAGACCTCCGACCGGCAGTACCTGGACGATCTGACGGCTGCATTCGAGGCCATCCTTGAGAAACAGCCGGAAAATGTAACCGTAATGAACAACCTGGCCTATCTGCTGCTGGATTCGAATCAGCAGCCCCAGCGGGCCCTTCGGTATGCCACCGAGGCGGTTCAAAGGGCTCCGGACAACGCTACGTTCCAGGACACCTATGCCCTGGCCCTCTATCGCAATGACCGGCCCGAAGAGGCCCTGAAGGCCCTCCTCCGCTCCATTCAGATCTCTGAGGTCAGCGGAGAGGCGGTTTCCTGGGAAGTCTATAAGCACCAGGGAATGATTCTTGAAAAACTGAATAAACTGACGGAAGCCCTCGACGTCTATCAGAAATCCCTGGACAATCCGTCCACTCCGGAAGCGGAACGGGAATCTCTGCGGCAGATCATTCAGGGCCTGACCCAAACCATAACCCAACAATCCGGCAACACAGGAGTTTGACGATGAGTGCTCCGATACAGCGTGTTTCCAATGCTCCGATTGCACCGCCGATGGGGCCTAACCCGATGATGATGCGGGCGGGCGCCCCGATGCAGAATATGTCCATGACCCCGCAGGAAATCGTGGGGATTTTGCGTCGGCATATGTGGAAGATCCTCCTGCTGACCTTCTTCGGCACCGTCATGGGTGGAGCGGCGTTTGTCCTGCTCAACCGGCTGTGCCCAAAGTACACGGCGGTGGCCGGGATCGATGTTTTGCCGCCGGTCGATACTCATCCTCTTCAGTTTGGCGGCACACAACCTCAAAAGGACCTTTACTACCAGTTCCGGTTTACCAAGGCCTCGCTGATTAAACAGCAGAACATGCTCGAAGAGCTTCTTCAGCAGGATAAGATCCGAAGAACCAAATGGTTTTCCCGGTTCGCACAGGTCAACGCCCAGGGGGAAATCATCGGGGATCGGGATAAAGCGGTTCGCAAGTGCCTGGACGATCTGGATCGACATCTGGGCGCCGTTGCGCCGCGGGACCAGGATTTCATTCGGATTTCAATGACCTGCGGCAGTCCCCAGGAAGCCGCCCTGATTGTGGATGAAACCATCCGCCTGTTCCTGAGCAAACAGCAGGAACTGGCCCGCCGAAGCATTTCGGAACAGTTGAAAGCCAAACGCGAGCAGCAGGACAAAATCCAGATGCGGCTGCGGGAAATCGAAGGGACGCTGGACCGGATACGACAAGGTTCCAGTTACGCCATCCGTTTTGACATCAAGGGACAAAGTTTTCAGGATTACATGGATCGTCAGTTATCCGATATCGCCCGGGATCAGAATGAGCTGGCAACCCGGCGAAGCGATTTGGAAAGCCAAATCGCCATCCTGAAAGCCCGGGCCGAAAGCGATGAATTCGACAAGATCGTTCAACAGTCCGTTGAGCAGGACCCGATCGTTCGCCAGATTCAGGCCAGTCTTTCCCTGGCCGAGCCGAAGCATTCCCAATTGTTGTCCCGTTTCGGCAGCGAACACCGCCTGGTCCAGGAATCCTACCAGTCCATTGAGCAGCTTAAGACCGAGCTTGAAGCTCGCAAAACGTTGATCGGCGACCTGAACCGCAAATCGAACCGACAGTTTGCGGAGGATCAGATGGTCGGGCTTCACAAACAGCTCGAAACAATCACCATGCAGCTTCAGGAGGCGCAAAAGAACTACCGGGAAGCCGAGCTTGTTCGCGCCGAATACAACAAAACGGACATCCTTCGTGAAGAGCAGCAGGCCCTTTTGGAGGATATCAAAGAATACATCGAGGGTCTGACGGCCAAATACGAAGACCCGAAGCTGTGTAAGCTTCAGTCGCTTGGGTCGGCTCCTGTGCCGCTGGTACCCAGTTTCCCCAACCTCAAACTCTTCCTGCCGGCTGGGTTCATGTTGGGCCTGCTGGCCGGGCTGGGACTGGCGTTCGCAATTGAGCTGCTCAATGATCGGCTGCGGACCCCCAGCGACGCCGTGCGGCACTTGCGGGCCCCCCTGCTTGGAACCATCTGCCATGCGGAGGACGACGAGGATGCGGAAAGCGTGGAGCTGAGCCATGTGGTTCGCCAGGCGCCGTATTCGATCATGAGCGAATGCTACCGTCAGCTTCGGACGAACCTGAAGCTTTCCAAGGGCGGCTCAGAGCATAAGTCGCTGCTGGTCACCAGTCCCGCCGCCGGAGACGGCAAGACCTCCGTGGCGGTCAACCTGGCCAGCACGATGATCGCGGAAAACAAAAAAGTGCTGCTGATCGACACCAATTTCCGGCGTCCGACCGCCACGAACCTGTTCCCTCGCACCGGCGAAAACGGGGCGATCATCGAGCATCCGGATTACGGGCTGAGCAACTACCTGCTCGGGCAGTGCCGCGATGAGGACCAGATCATCCGGCCCGCCGGCGTCGCCGGGCTTTACCTGATCGACAGCGGCCCCCTGCCGGCCAATCCGGCCGAACTGCTCGACAGCCCCCGGATGCGGCAATTGCTCGAGGTCTGCAACCAGCGATTTGACCATGTCATCATCGACGGGCCGCCTCTGCTGGTCAGCGATGCCAAAACGCTGGCCTCGGTGGTGGACGGTACTATCGTGGTCTTCAATACCGACACGACTCATCGCGGCGCCGCCCAGCGAGTCCTGCGCGAGCTGGATCAGATCGGCGCCAATACGGTGGGTACCGTGCTGATGGGCGTCAAAACCCGCAAAGGCGGCTATTTCCAGGAAGTGTACCGCTCTTACCAGGAATATCAGCGGGTCCATGTAAATCCAAACATATAAATAGCAGGAAACGAGTCAAACAATGGAACGGTATCTGGTAACCGGCGGGGCCGGTTTCATCGGTTCGAACATCTCCAGGAAACTGGTTCAGGAGGGTTGTTTTGTTCGTATTCTGGACAACCTGCTGACCGGCAGGAAGGCAAATCTGGCGGATATTATCGACCGTGTCGAGTTTGTCGAAGCGGACATGGGCGATCTCCAAACGGCACGTCGGTGCATGGAAGGGATCGACGTCGTTCTTCACCAGGGGGCGCTGCCCTCGGTGCCCCGCAGCGTGGATGAACCGGAATTGACGCATCAGCATTGCGTCGATGCCACCTTTACCCTGCTCATGGCGGCCCGGGATGCCGGGGTCAAACGGTTTGTTTATGCTGCCAGTTCCTCGGCCTACGGCGACAGCCCCGCCCTGCCTAAAGTCGAGACCATGCTCCCCAATCCGCTCTCGCCCTATGCGGCGGCCAAACTCTTTGGGGAATACTACTGCAGCGTATTTGCCAAGGTCTGGGGACTGGAAACGATCTCCCTCCGATATTTCAATGTCTTTGGCCCTTACCAGGACCCGACAAGTCAGTATGCCGCGGCAATTCCGGCCTTTGTAACCCATATCCTCCGGGGCCAATCGCCCGTCATCTACGGCGATGGTACTCAGAGCCGCGACTTTACATACATTGATAATGTCGTCCACGCCAACCTGCTGGCCGCTCGGGCTCCCAAAACCTGCGGAGAGGTCATTAATATTGCCTGCGGGGAACAGATCACCATTAACGAAATTATCGCTCTGATTAACCGGATTACCGGGCGAGCGGTCCAGCCGACCTACGCAGAACGTCGTGCAGGAGATGTCATGCATTCTCTCGCCTCTATCGATCTGGCCCGGGAGGTCATCGGATATGAGCCGATCATTGCCTTTCAGGAGGGCCTGGAAAAGGCCATTCACTGGTACAAAGAGAACTTAATGTAGCTCTATTAACCGCTATTCTGCAATAATCTTTCGCTTAAATGCGGCATTGACTTCCTATTGATTTTACCTTATACTGTTATTTTAACTAACTTAACAGTACGAGGGTAAAATGTCTTCCAAAGAGGGAAGAAAAGTCCTGATTATCCAAAATGACGATAATTTATGTCTCGATCTAAACGCTTTTTCTTCCAGGCAGGAATTATCTGTCTTTCATTCCACTAATCTCTACGAAACGGTAAGGATTCTCGCCAAAAATCCCCTGGCCCCCAGTCTGATTACAGGGTCTTTTAAGTCGCTTTGTATTGAAGGACTGTGTTTTTTCGATCTGCTGGATTCCAAGCCGGACTGGAAGTGCTGCTGTCTCATTGTCAACCCTCTCCCGATTCATCCCCGCCTGCTTTCGCTCCTTGGCCGAGGCCGACTCTCATTAAAACAAACAAAAGAAGAGGTGACGGAGTATATATCTGAGTTCCTAACCGGTAACATCAGGGAAAATTCTTCGGCAGAATCTGTTCAATCCCCCGGACAGTTAAAGGTTGACCGGGAGGAGTTTTTGCTCAGCCCGGAAGAGATTCAGGCCCTGCTGAGCGCCTAAATATGAGTGCAGAATCGAAAAAAACATTGGCGGAAACCTGTCTCCTGATCGGCAAACAGGAGAAGATCTTCCTTCGCCCCTTCCAGGAGAGCCGCGAGATCCGCTGCTGCGATAATGTCCTTGACGGCATCCAGGCGGCCGCTTCCCATCCGTATGAGATCGTCTTCGTCCAGCTTGGCTGTATTGAGGGAATGCCGATCCATGCCCTGGAAACACTCCGCCAAATTAACCCGGCCGGCCGGATTATCCTTCTCGTCCAGATGATTGAGGAACCCCTCGCCATTAAGCTGACGCGCCATTCAGGCAAGACCGATGCCCCGGCGGATGATTATGTCATCGCTCCTGTTCGACAGGAGGACCTCCTCGACCTGGCCCGGGAATTCCTGTCCGAAAAACAATCCGCAGCGCCCGTTTCCGGGGCGGAAAAAGAGGACCTGGAAAAACGAATCCGGGAGCTGGAGGCGCTCGTCATTCAGGATGATCTGACCGGCCTGAAGAACCGCCGGTACTTAAACCAGTTCCTCGATCAGATCCTCCAACTGGCCCAAAAGAGGAAGATGCAGGTAACGCTGCTGCTGTTCGACATCGATCACTTCAAGCAGTACAACGATCTTTACGGTCATGTCGTCGGCGACCGCGTCCTTCAGCAGGCCGCCGAACTGATTCAGCGGTGCTGCCGAGCCCACGACGTCGTGGCTCGTGTCGGCGGCGACGAATTTGCCGTCATCTTCTGGGATCTGCCCCCGGGCGGCTCAAAAAGCCGAAAGGAGCGTCGGCAGATGGCCGCCCATCACCCCCGCGAGCCGCTGTTTATGGCCGAACGTTTCCGACAGGAAATCAGTGCGGCCAACCTGTCCTTCCTCGGAAATCAGGGCAAGGGAATGCTGACGATCAGCGGCGGTCTGGCCTCGTTCCCGCAGGACGCTCGCACGCCTGCCCAATTGTACGAACAGGCCGATTACGCGCTTCTTGAAGCCAAACGGAAAGGGAAAAACCAAATCGTCCTGGTGGGGGATGTTCAGGAGCCGAAACCCGGACATTCAGTCGCACGCACGGCACGCGGGGGCCATTCCTGACGCCCCGGGCGCATATCCGGCTTTATTCAATGGAAGCAATTGACACGATCTGCCGGATAAGCTGATCGATCGTGTAGGCTTCCGACAGGTCCAGATCCAGCAGACAGCCGTGATTGTGTTCCGAGGCAAGGATCAGGCAGTTGGCCCCGGCTTTGGCCCAGCCCTCATCCTGCGGCTGATGACCGAGAATGAACAGGTCCACATCCAGCAAAACCGCCAGGCGGTCCAGCACTTTCTGGCTGTGCCTTCGCCCCCATGTCAGCAGGTAAACGGAGTGGGGCCGCTGGACGTCTTCTGCGGTGTAGTTTCGGCGGAAGATCCCGCTGTCAAAGCTGCTAAAATAATTATCCGCCGGCAGCGAATGGGAAATCCAGATCCGGTTTTCACATCGAACGGCTAACGGTTGAGAGAGGAGATAATCCGTCAGGCCCCCCGCCACCTCTTCAAAGTGTTCCCGGTAGTGACGTCGCATGGCTTCCTTCATCGCCTGGTTCATCTCGCGGCCGCCCTTGAGCACCTGACCGTCGCTGATCATTGCCGTATCGTGATTGCCGAGCAGGATATGCACCTGTCCGGGATAACAGACCTTGTATCGGATGACATCCAGAAGCAGCCGGTAGGAAAGACACCCTCCAAGCTCATCCTCCGGACCGCCGTGAATCACCTCCTGGAGGATGACATGGGTCTCGGGATTATGTTCGAGGTCCGCATAGCGAACCACCTTTTCGAAGTTGCGGCGATGCCCGTGCAGGTCCCCCGAAACAATCACCCGTCCCGAGCCTGGCAGGCAGATGAGATTGCCCCTGCGAAACGGGTCTTTCTGATTGCTCTCAACCCCCTTGCGGAATAGTTGTAGGGTTTGCTGTGGCATTATTCTGCAGCCGAGTTCCAAAGATTTCTCGAATCATTGCATCCAGACGCTCGATAATTTCCGTCATGCTGGATGGACGGTCGGCAGGGCGCTCCTTGACGCACTCCATAACCAACTGGGAGAGTTTCCCAGGAATTTTTCGATAAATCTCCTGGGGACTCTTGCATTCCATACTGGCCGGCATGGAAAAACCATACTCGTTGGCCTTGGGGATCAGGGTAGGGACATTCCTGCCGGTCAGGGCCCAGTACATGGTGGCCCCGAGATTGAAAATATCCGTTCGGTGGCTCAGGTGTTCGCGCCGAACCTGTTCCGGAGCAATATAGTCGGGAGTTCCCTGTATTCGTTTTTTGATCGCCCCGATGCGGCAGCTTTGCCCCAGGTCGATCACCTTGATCGAACCCTTCCGGCTGAACAGGATATTGTTGGGTTTGATATCGCAGTGCACATAGCCCTTCTGGTGCATGGCATTCAGGGCGGTGGCAACCATGCGGAAGACCAGCAGGATATCCCCAAGACTCAGACCCGGCGAGTCCTCCAGGTTGATCCCGTCAAAGTACTCCATTGACATCAGGAGTTCCTGGGTCCGCAGCAATTTCCGCTTTTTCAGGATTTTATAGCATTTCCGGATATATTGATGCTCGATCTGGCGGCTGATTTTGAACTCGTTTTCCATCTGCTCAAAAATACGGACATCTTCCGGGGTCTCCATAAATGCCCTTTTGAGCGCAACGGTCTGGCGGCTTTCTTCCTCCGTGGCCAGGTAGATAATACTCCGGGCCCCGGTACCAAGCTTTTTAATGATCGTATATCCATCTATTTCAATTAAGTCTTTCGGCATATAAAATATCCCTATCTTATATGAAACCAATCTCCCCGCTTCTATATCGGAGGTATTCATTTCCCGATACAGCCCCTTTGGTTGGGAAATTAGAGAAATTTTACGCGACTTTGTATCATTTGTCCAGCGTCTATTTCTTTCTCCCTTTGTAAAAAGTTTTTTCCTTTATTTACTTGACAAAAACAGATTTTTTGTAAAAATGATCCATCTTAATGTACTGTTAAAGACGATGTTTTGTACATCGTGTTTCATGGTTTTTTTGAAAATTCGGCAGAATAGTTTAAAACAGGACATGGATACGGCATATTTAGGGATTCAAGAAGAACGTTTCCGTGTTTCGGTATAATAGTACAGCAACCTGTTTTATAAATTGTCGAGATAAAGTAGAGAAAATTGAATATCTCTCAGTCGCAGACTGAGTTCTTTCCCCGATAGCTCAATCGGTAGAGCGAGCGGCTGTTAACCGCTAGGTTCAAGGTTCGAGCCCTTGTCGGGGAGGTGAGAGCCCTTCACAACCACGTGAAGGGCTATTTTTATGCGTCCATTTTGCGATGCACAGAAAAACGCTATATCTTGTTGTTACAAAGGGATATACGCTTAGCGGAAGAACTTTACAGGCAAAGTCGGCATTCTGAACCTGTTAACCGCCAACCCCCTCAAAAACCCGGATTTGCCCAAAACTCTCAGACTCTGACACCCCGCCCCCACTTGCGGTTAACAGCCAAAGAGCTTTTGGGGTGGCGAGAAAGTATCGAACTTCTTCACATGACCCCATCTGTCTAAATCCACCGTCTGATTGGTTACCTGAGCATGACGAAGCATCCGCACAATCTGCTTTTCCGAAAACCGCTTCTTTTTCATTCGATTTCCCCTGTAATTCTTGACGCTACCGACGTCGAGGATGTACTTGCGATTGCCGGAAATGCTCGAATTTCGGCGGATGCGGTTGCCGTCCGCATCTTATTTGACCTGGATCCAGCCGGATCCCGACTGGGCCCAGCGCAGCCGGTCGTCCCAGTTGTACTCGACGGCGGTCTGGACGCCCTGGGTAAGCCGCCCGTTCAGGTCCCAGTCCAGCACGAAGTTCTCGCCGCCCGAGGCGGAGGCCATCAGGTCGCTGTCATAGGTAAAGTCTGTCTGGAAAGAGCTTTATCTTTAACGACCGGAATTTCTTAAGTCTCAGCGGCGGCAGCCCTCCGGGGGAAGGATTCGGGCGCATTGCAGGTATGACTGAAGGGCTTGGCGGCGGAGTTCGGGGGCTTCCGATTGGCTGTGGGCGAGGGCGACAAGCTGTTCCCTGACTTCCTCATTGTTCGCGGCCTTGCCCAATTCCCGGACGGCAACCAGGCGGCTGTGATGGTCAGCCTGCCGGTCGCGGGAGACGGCCAGCAGAGCGGCCGGATTGGCCGGAGGGGCTGCGTCCGAAGCGTTGGCCGGGGCGGCCGCTTTTTTGCGGGCCTGTGGCGGCCCGGCCTTTTGCGGCCGGGCGGAATCCTTCAGCTTGCGCTCATGCAGACGGGCACGGGCACCGGTGAGGATGTAAGGGCCGTTGCCGCTGGGGCCGCCTGTGCGGCCGCGCAGACGGGGAGCGGAATTTTCTCCATTGGTCAAAAGAGGAGAAGCAGATAACGGGCTTCCTGTCGCCGAATCTCTGAGCAATCGTTTGTCAAAAGAAGGAGCGGCCGGTCTGCTTCCGATGACGGATGGTTTCACTTCTGTTTGTTTTTGTGCATCTGTAGTCTGCTTTTCGTAAATGACTGGTTTGGACTTCTGCTGATTATTTGGATTTTTTCCTTGTACCAAGAGATTGGACGTCAAGAGAACAAAAACTATAATTATAAATAATTTCTTCACTAAATTTCTTTCTTTCATTATTTTGCTCCTTTACTAAAAGATCTACACTTTTTTTCAGTGATTATTTTATGGCTACAACAACTATTTGTTGGCTGACGAATCCGATCTGACGGTTTTACTCTCGTACAAAAGAATCCAACCTGATTTTGCAAAAGTTTAGCTTAAAAGAACTCGTTGCGTTCTAAACAAAACCTAATACCTTTATTTATTTTGTTAAAAGATGTGCTTTTCTTTCGCCATCATCAAAAATACAAATTAGCTGGTTTTCATTTATTTTAAAGTCATTTAGTTTATCTTTGCCTGAGATTTCCCACATCTCATTGGCCTCTATATCGAAGCAGGATGCACCAAATTCATGTATTACCACCAGATTATTGTTTGAGCAGAAAGCTGTCCAGTAACACATAGGCAAAGGGACTTTTTTTATAATATTTAACTTTTCAAAATCTACAAGTGCTACCGTTTTATCAAAAAGAATCCAAGCAGTATACTCTTTAGTTGACCTAATTATAATCTCCGGAGAACTTTGTTCATCATAGTACAAAACACAACAGTAATTAATCCAATTATTTATAGAGGACTGGATTTTAAATAAGGCACCAAAATAACTGTATTCTTCCTCACTTTCAATTGCCATTAACTTTGTGGTTAACTTTTCCGCTTGTTTTTTTATGTCAAATGATGACCCAATTTCAATTTCGTGGATAACGAATAAACCAAAGTTAAATTTCATAGGTATCCCCTATAATAAAGCTCTAACTGCCTTTTCCAAAAACTTCAAAAGTCTTTAACACAAAACCATCCCAATATGTCACTAACTTCACCATACCATCTGGTCCCTTAAGCAATATTTCCCTCATAACATAGCCCCTGTCGCTTATGCCTGAAATACATGAAGGATCATTCAATGCCTGATTTAGCAACTCCTTAATATATTCTCTAGCGGCCGGGGTATCTTGTATACCTATTCGGTTCAATTGTCTTAACATTTGCTGCGACCTATAAAGATTGTGTAAATTAGTAGGAGATGCTTGGCCAAATAGATACTGCAGCTTAGTACCAATTTGAGCAATTTGATTTTTGCCTGAAGCAAACGTCCGATCCATCCAGTTAGAAATAGCAGTTGCTCTATAGCCGATTGCAACCCAAACTCTTTGTGCAAACGCCATTGCGCTGGCTCCGGCAGCAGCGGATTTAGCGCGCATCTTCATCGCCCATTTACTTGTAAATAGCATATTTAGTAATTCGCCTGATGGATCAACATTATTTATCGGATCATTCAGGCAATACAAGTACTGATGCAGCGTCATCGGTTCAGTGTACATGCCTCTCACCGGGTCGCGTGTAATAAATCGGTAGAGCTGGGGGTCGTACTGGCGGGCACGGAGGTGGTACTGATGGATCTCACTGTCAAAGAACTGTCCGGTAAACCGGAACGGGTTGGTGATATTTTCCTCGGTTTCGCTTTCGATTTCAAGGCCAAAAGGCTCATATACGTACCGATTTTTCACATTGCCGGCCGTATCGATGACCAGTTTCACCGAGCCGAGGCGGTCGTGCAGGTAGAAGTATTTGGCCGCCGAGGCGTCGCCGTCGTACTGGGCCAGGACCTGCGGGCCGGCATGGAGATAGGTCTTGACGACGGTGTCATCGGCCGGTTCGGAGGCGTTGAGGCCCGGATCGATCTCCAGCAGGATCACCGGCAGGCCGCCGGCGATGTCGAGGATGTACTTGCGATTGCCCGAAACGCTCGAATTCCGGCGGACGCGGTTGCCGTCCGCATCGTATTTGACCTGGATCCAGCCGGATTCCGACTGGGCCCAGCGCAGCCGGTCGTCCCAGTTATACTCAACGGCGGTCTGGACGCCCTGGGTGAGCCGTCCGTTCAGGTCCCAGTCCAGCGTGAAGTTTTCGCCGCCCGAGGCGGAGGCCATCAGGTCGCCGTCATAGGTGAAGTCCGTCAGCAGAGGGGGATTAATCATGCGGCTATCCAGATTGCCGTCCTTCAGGTAACGGAAATATCCGTTCCAGAGGAACGCCCCGTTTTTCTCGATTTGCTCATTGAGCAGTTCCGAACGCCGGTTGTAATCAATCCAATTCTCCGCGTTATCGCCGCCGTAGGTGTAGGTTACGGGCACACCCGCGGCGGTGGTCAGGGTCTCCGTCGCACCGAGGAGACGGCCCAGGCCGTCAACAAAGGCCTCATCCCCGCCGCTGCCCCCCGTACCTCCGAAGACAAAGGCCGGGCCGCCGGTGGCGTTCATTTTGACCAGCCGGTTTTGCAGATCATGTCGATATTCAATGTCCACCAATGGGCCGGACTCCGCACCGGTCAGGGCATAGATCAGGTGCGAACGGTTGCCGTTTTCGTCATAATCCAGAGCGGCCAGCGTCTGGGCGCCGAATTCCTTGAGCGGTTCAAACACACGGGTCAGGCGCCCGGCGAGGTCATACTGGTAGCCGATTGAGTAGATCTTGCCCTCGGTTTCGACCGGAGAGGTGACCTCCACCCGGGCCTTCTGGCCGTCGGCACGATAGTTGTAGTCAACGAGGTAGCCGTCCTGGTCAGTTACCCGCCGGATGCGGCCCAGCGAGTCGAAGACGTAGGCAATCCGGCTTATGCCGCCGATATTGTCCTGGGCATTGCGGAAATCCTGCACTCCGATGCGGCGGCCGAAGGCATCGTACTCATAAAGGAGATAGCCGCCATCGGGATAGTTTGTGGATTGGAGATTCCCGTATTCGTCATAGGTGTAGGTGATCTGACGGACCGTTGCTCCTTCCCACACGGTTCTGCTTCTCAGTTTGCCGTCGCCCCAGTACGTCAGGATCTCTTCATCGCCGGAGGGATAGCGGACGCGGGTCAGATTGCCGGCGCTGTCGAGTTGTCGATAGGTGTTCTTGTGCTCAGCATCGGTAATGCAGACCTGGTAGAACTGGCCGTTTGCGTAGAAATCCGTGTAGGGATTGCGCTGGGAGGCATCCCGGTAGGCAAAGACGGTCTGGGCGAACTGGGTCCCGTCGCCGAAATTGCCGGTTGCCCCCGTCCATGTATCGATCGTGCCGGCATACGCACGACAGCCGAAAGCACCTAACACCAGTGACACAAAGATACAAATGCTTCTCATTGCAGTTCTCCTGGAATAACTTTTATGGCAGGGGATCTCGCTGCCCCAAGCAACCATTTTATTTTTTTTGCATAAATGCTCATACCGGAATATTTATTGACCTTTTAGCAGTAAAAGAACAAAAAAACCAATGCCCCGTATAGCTTTTCATGAGAACAGAAGGAACACCACAAGAACTCCAGCAGCGGCGGTTTCGTGCCGTCGAGCTGGTACAAGAGGGACCGTCAGTAACGAACGTAGCCAAGCAACTGGGCGTTTCACACGGGGCGGTTTCCAAGTGGAAAACGGCCCATCAGCAAGGCGGACCAGATTCCCTGAAGGCCCGGCCTCATCCCGGCCCCAGGCCCAAACTCTCCGACTCTCAGAAGCAGCGTCTGTACAAACTGCTGCTCCAGGGCCCCCGCAAGCACGGCCATGCCACCGACCTATGGACGCTCCAGCGGATCGCCCAACTGATCCGCCGGCACTTTGGCGTAACCTACAATCCCTCCGGCGTCTGGAACCTACTGCGTGCGATGGGATGGAGTTGTCAAAAGCCCGAAAAACAGGCCCGCGAAGGCGACGAGGCGGCGGTAGAAACGTGGCGGCAAGAGACATGGCCGCATATAAAAAAAGGCCCGAAAAAGCGGTAAAACCATTGTTTTCGTGGATGAAAGCGGCTTTATGCTCCAGCCGGTTGTCCGCCGCACTTGGGCGCCGAAGGGGCAAACGCCGGTGCTGGACAACTGGGTTCGCCGAGACCGATTTTCGGTTATTTCGGCCCTGGCGCTCTCGCCCAAACGCCACAAACCGAGCCTGTTCTTTGCTATCTACAGCCGCAACATCAATGCCGACTTGGCCCAAGCCTTTGCGGCCCACCTGCTCCGAGAGTTTCCCAAGGGAATCATCCTGGTATGGGATCGGTGGGCGGTCCACCGCAGCGCTGCCCGGCGGCTCAGGGAGCGGTTCGGGCAACGAGTGGAGATTGTGTGGCTGCCGCCGTATGCCCCCCAACTCAATCCGGTCGAATATGTCTGGAGCCACTGCAAGTACGGCAAACTGGCCAACTTCCTCCCCGACGACCGACACCACCTGCGCCGAAGAGTCTACTCGGCTCTGGCCCGAACCCAAAAGGAAATCAAACTGCTTCGCTCGTTCTTCCATCATGCAAAGTTACAACTATGATGCGTTCTTTGACTATTCAAAGGTCAATAAATAACCGGCCATGAGCATCGGTACAGCCCTCATGGCCGGTCCAATATTACATCCTTCTTTTCAATTGAATACTATGAACGCTTTTTCAGAAACACCAGTCCGCCCCATCCCATTAGGAGCAGCGAGGCGGGTTCCGGCACATAAACAAGCGCAACGTCATTGTACTGTCCGGCGTCCCCGACATCGTAGGTGTATGTCAGCTCGTAGAGATTGCCGCCCAGAGCAATCGTCGTGCCTTCCGCGGCCGAACCGCCGTTGAGCGTGCTGAACACCCCCTCTCCCTTGATCGACTTGTTCTTGCTGTAGTTGAAAAGAACGATGTCCTCGGCCGCCAGGGTCGCGGGGGCGCTGACCTGCAAATTCGTGACAGAACCGGCCCCGCCGCCAATATAGAAGTCATCACCTTTAACGTTAATCGGGGAAATCCCTGTGGCCGCAAGCTGAAAATTAAGCGTGGCCGTCCCGATGTTGCCGTCCTTATCTCTGCCGAGATACAGCCGGTCCGTCAGAATCTGCGTTGCGTTGTCCCCGATAACCGTAAATGCACCCGTGGAGTTGCTGAGGCCGAGTTTTTTCACATAAAAGGAACCGCCGCTGATGGTGTAGCTGCCGGCCCCGCCGCCGTCGCCGATATAACCGTAATCATTGTCCAGCGTAAATGACCCGCCGGTCTGGATGATGCAGCCGATGCCGCCGGCCCCGAGATAGAGCTTTCTCAGGGCGAGATCGGCGCCGTCGACGAGCCTCAGTGTGGCGCCGCCGTAAAGATCGAACTGACCGCCTGAAAAGTCATGGGCACTGCTCATCGTAACATCCGTATCGGCGGAAGCGAACTTAACCCGGTCGCTCGTCGTCCAGGCGGTCACCTCGGGATCCCACGAGGTTAAATCGTCGAAATTGCCGACCGCTCCGTCCCATGTATAGGTCGCGGCAAACACGCCCCCGCTCAGAATGCACACCCAAATCATCCAACCTATCTTCTTCATCGTCACATCCTCCCAAAAAGTACTTTTTACGTTCGCTTTCAAACAGGTTCGGGCGTTCGAGCCTGCTTGGGATATCAAGCAGGCCCGATCCCGAAGATATCGGCCGAGTCATCGGACTCTTGATAACCGGATCAATCGCAACCTTCAAGGGTATTGGTGCAGTTCAGCCAACTGCCGGCAATCAACTCCATGAAATCCGCCAGATCCACAATGCAATCCCGGTTTGCGTCCCCCGCGTCGTAAGCGGCTCCTGAATCGAGATGAGAGGCGTCACAGGAATCGTCACCCACGACGATTCGTACAGTGTCGAAAACCGGAGACGCGATACCGTCATCCGCCGCCAACGTAAATTCATAGTCGCCCCGCGAGGCAAACGTGATCGTTGGATCTTCAATGTCCGAGGGAGCCATCGCAACGAGCGGGGCGCCGTTGACAACCTGAGTCCACTGCACCGTGTAGGAACCGTCATCGGTGACCGTTCCATCCAGTTGGACAAGTTCCCGGCCGGGGATGCCGCTCTTGCCCAGCCAGACCACCTGATCCGGACCGGCGTTCGCGACCGGGGCCTCATTGTCGCTGGTCGTGAAACTCCACTGGGGCCCCTCAATCACGTTGACGTCATAAACATCCACGAACCAGTAATACGTCGTATTGTTCTGGAGAACGCCGTACGTCGGGAAATTGGTTGGATTGACCTCTACCTCGGAAATGTCATTCCCCAGGGTGATCCTGTCCATGGCGCCCAAGCGGTTGGGTTCGGTGCCCAGATAGACCGAGCAGTAGACCGGATCGCCCGGAGTGTTCGGCTCCGGATTCTCCCAGTCCAGCATCGCCAGCGTCAGATAGTACACGCTTTCCCCATTCTCCGGATTCGGCGTGTGCGCCGTCGTGGGTTCTGCCCCGCCTCCGAAAACCAGCGCAATATCGTTATAGTGGCTAAGATCAGGGGCGGCATTGTAGGCATAAGTCAGGGCATACGTGTTGCCGCCCAAAACAACCTGGGCGCCTTCCACGGCCAAAATCGTACCGTTCACCGTATCAAACGTACCGTCAATAGCCCGGGTGCTTGTCAGATTGACCAAAACAATATCTTCCTGCGGCAGGGACGGTTCCGTCGTGCTCACGACCAGATTCGCGGCAGACAAAACGCCGGCCCGGTCAAGGTTCACTTCGCTCGTCGCTCCAATCGCACTGACCCCCTCAGCGCCGACCTGAAACGCCAGCGTACCCGTCCCGTAGCGCGTCCCATCCTCGCTGCCGACATCCAGCCGCTTAACCGAGATGGCGGCTTCATTTCCGATGACCGTAAACGTTCCCACGGTGCCGTTATTACTGGAACCAGCGCCCACTCTGGCTTTGTTGGGGACGCTCAGGGAACCGCCGCTGATGGTGTAGGAACCATAACACACACCGTTGTTGCCGATAAAAAGCTCATCGACCGTGAATGCGCCGCCCGTCTGGACCAGACTGCCAACCGTCCCGTTGCCGGTGAGCCCGGCGTCCCCGAAATAGGCGCGATCCACGCTGAACACGGCCCCCTCGTCGATCCTCACGACCGCATTGGCGCTGGCCACCTTGAGATCGGCCAGCGGCCACTCCTGGGTATCGTTGACCGTTACATCGGCGTCATTGGGGATGATTTTAATCTCACCATCCCCCGCCCCCCAGGCCGACGGTCCGCCGTCGTGCCATTTCGCATCCTCGTTCCAGTTGCCGGCCGGTCCAACCCAGACATCCAGCGCGGCAAACGCACCGCCGCTCATAAGCAATACCAATAGTACCAGACTTGTCTTCTTCATGGTTCACGTCCTCCAAAATAGTAATATTACGGAATATGACGAAATCTACTTTTTAACGGGATTCCACAGGGCGATCATCAACGGCTGAGTTTGGCTTATAGTCCAGTTGAAAACGATGAAACTCAAGCTTGTCCGCCGTGCTCTCAGCCGTAGAAAAACGGAGAAACAACTGATCGAAGCGGGTCGCGATGGGGCCGGCGCCGAATTCCGCGGTCCCCAGGGGATCATCCAGGATGGTATGCTCCGATATGATCCCGCCGGCATCGGCGATCGTGAATGTCACCTCCATCTGGTTTTCGGCGATGCGATCCAGCTTCAACGTGAGCGTGTAACGGGTATCGACCCTATTGAGAATATTATCGCCGCCGCTGCTGAAGGTCCACGCATCGAAAGACCCCATGAGGCTGGGGTCCGTCAAGTCGGTGCGTTTACCGACGAAGGATTTGGCGGAGTTTGCGGGGCCCCTGCTCAGTGCGATTTGCACACCGTAACCCTCGGCATCCCTCCAGGGGTCCCCCTCGCCGCCGCTGTCCTTGTTGGTATCGATCAGTATCTGGTTATTCGTCGGATCATTGAAAAGCCCCAGACGAAATCCGCGAAACGAATTATCATACAGATTGCCGCGCGGCGTAAATTCAATCGTGGCGATAAGCTGTTCGCCGACACCCAGCGATACAGGACTGCCTTCAGGCCTGAAGTAAGTCCATAACTTCTGACTGATGGCGCCCTGCTTGCAGACCAGCGCCTCCTTGACCCTTGTTATGTCGCGGCCGATCATGTTCGCAAAGTGAACATCCAGTTGCCCTCTCCAGAGATAGCGGGTATCCCGAATGAAAAGCTCCGTCGTACAGGGGATATCGGAAATGGCCGACGTGGCGGCCGACACTTTTTTGGCCTCTCCTTCCCGGACTTCTAAATTGACTTTGTTTGATTTGCCGCCGGCGATTAACGCCGTTTTTCCTTTAATCACATGCAGGTACACATCCCCGAGCGCATCGGCCCGGAGACCGAACTCGGTCCCTAAATCGATGATTCGGGAATTCGGCGTGCTGACGGTAAATCCCATGGCCTCCGCGGGAACTTTTGCATAGATCCGGCCGTAGTGTAAATCGATCCGGTCCTCCGCCAGCAGCTCAAACTCAGCGGGCCCCTCGATAACAAACTTTGCATTGTTGTCAAACAGCAGCTCCGCTATGCCTCCGCGCAAAAGCAAGTTGCCGCTGCGGGTGCCGAGCCTGGCCCCCCGTTCCGGAGAACCGCCGGCATTCGCCCACTCCGCATTCATGCTGTCGGTTAATGTGGCGACCTCAATGCCTCCTTTGGGCGGAGCAAACTTTACAAACAGGAAAAAGAAAAGTATGGCTGCGGCGTTCATGGCCAGAACAACAAGACTGAACCTGCTCGCTTTCCGTTTTTCCCCGGGCGGATAGACCACTTTGGGAATCAATTCACGCTGCGGCTTTTCCTTCGAGATGTGAATCTCCGGAGCGGATCTCTCTTCCTGAGCAAGCCGGCGCCAAAGTTCCGTCAACTCCTTCATTTCATCTGAGCATAAAGGGAACGAAAAATCGTTTTCCATGTTTGACATATTTGATTTTATCAGCACCTGAATACTCAGAAAATCAATGTAATGATTCACCGCTTCAGGGTCACCGGCGAGAATTTGATTTAAATGTGCCATCCTGTCGGGAGTGATCGTGCCGTCGATCAGCTCACAGATCAGAATTCTCACCTCCGCATATTTCAGGTCTTTGGGTTCCATTATAACTCTGGATTTAAATGACGGTTGATGCAATGAAGGAGATTCACATAGATCCTCGACAGGTATCGATAGAGCGTCGGCACGGAAACCCCCTCACGATCCGCCAGCGTTTGATTGGACAGGCCGTTGGAATACTTTGACTGAATGATGTGACGATCCCTGGAGGGGAGTTTTTGGATACACTTTTTGAGGACGGCAACCTTTTCAACCGTATTATCCTCGGCAAACCTGGTTTTATACCAATCCCAAAAAATAAATGCGCGCCACGGATTTTAGACTTGCGCGATCCTGAAAAGGGTTTCATAATGGGTTCCGGTAAAGCTGTTTTTTCTTTTGGAGCCTGTTATGAAGATCGAATGGTATCACACGACCAGCGAACTTAAGACGTTGTTTCGCAAAGAGAAGGACCCCCGTTTGGCCGCCCGTATTCGCGCTGTGTATTTGGGGCTGCTGGGCAAAAGTGCCCCCCAAATCGCCACCCTGCTGGGCTACAGCCGCCGGACGGTTCAGAACTGGATCTATGCGTACAATCGCAAGGGACTGGAGGGGCTCCGGGATACTCCGGGGCGGGGGACACGATGCAAGCTCAATACCGATCAACTCCAGTGGCTTCGTCAGCGGATCGAGGAAGGACCCCGTCCGGAAGATGAGGTCTGCGTCCTGCGAGGTCAGGACATCCAGCGGATCATTAAAAATCAGTTTGGCGTCTCCTACAGCCTCAACGCCATCTACAACCTGCTGCATCGGCTGGGCTACCGCCACGTTTCCTCGCGTCCCGAGCACCCCAAAGGCGATCCGGAGGCCCGGGAGGCCTTTAAAAAAAAGTCGCTGCTCTGATCCGGCAGTTCCGTGCTGATCATCCTGGAAAACGAGTAGAAGTCTGGTTTCAGGATGAAGCCCGCTTTGGCCAGCAGGGCACCCTCACCCGCCAGTGGAGCCGAAAGGGCGTCCGGCCGACGGCCTGGCGGCAGACCCAGTATGAATACCTCTACGTCTTTGGAGCCGCCTGCCCGCAGACCGGCCAGAGCGTGGGCCTCCTGGCTCCGTATCTCAACGTGCAAACCATCGATGCCTTCTTCCGGCAGTTTGAAAAGGAGGTCGATTCGGAGGTGCAGGTGTTTATGATCTGGGATCAGGCCGGCTTTCATACCTCTGAAAAAGTCAAGGTACCCAAAAATGTTACCCTTATCCCTCTGCCGCCGTATTCCCCCCAGCTCAACCCCGTCGAAAAGCTCTGGCAATATCTACGACAGCGCTACTGGTCCAACCGAATCTATGCGAACTACGACCACCTCCGAGAGGCCGCCGCACAGGCTTGGCACAAGGTCTGCCTGGACCCGGAAAAAATCAAATCCATCTGCCGAGCCGCCTATGTCGAACGCGCATTTATTTAGTGGGATTGGTATAAATCCTGTTTTTTGCTTGAATTAACGCTCTTTTTTTTGTTAGAACTGAGTATGGTAAGGCTCCGCTTTCATAGCAAGGCTGGATCCGGAGGAGTGACCGAGCGGCTTAGTGACGGTCTTGAAAACCGTTGTGGGGCAACCCACCGGGGGTTCGAATCCCTCCTCCTCCGCTGGCTGTTTTCAGCTAAAAACCCTGCTTTTGTACCCAAAAGCGGGGTTTTTTCTGCGCTTTCCAAAACCCTGTTTGAATTGTTCTGAATGCCAGAAAATGGCGATGGGACAACGGATAGAAAGGCCGGATTTTTTGTTCAGTTTCTTTTCTTTTGACCTTGTAAGTTCTTTTTTTTCAAAGAGTTAAAAAAGGAGCCAAAAAACGCTTGGTTTTTTATGAAAAATTTCCTTGCTTTTAGATAAGATTTCGTTGTATTTTGTTATTCGATGAGATTGTTGTTGAGCATGGGTGGGGAAAGATTCAAGTCTTTTTGCATACCCCCGAAAGCTGAAAAAAGGCGTTTTCTATAGGCTTAAGTCAGAAAAGGAAAGATGAAAAAGTCCGCATCACTTACAATTGTCATGCTGCTCGTTTCGTTTACTCATTTTGACGTGCTATTTCGCCGGATTTTTTGGTAAAAACACGATACCCTATAAAAAGTTAAGAAAAGGTGTTTGGGAAACAGAGAATTGAGCCGTCTGTCCCGGATAGCCGTCGAATCCAATGGTTGGATTTGAAAATCATTGTGCAACAGGCTCAAAAGCTAAAGAAAAAATTTGAGGAAAGGAAAGAACGATGAAAAGATTATTGGCAGTTCTATTGGTTGCGTCGACGATTTCTGTAGTCGGCAGCGTCGCCCAGGCCGCTTTGGTAGAGCGGACGTATGCATTTACAGGCGCCGACCTGATTAACAACGTATTTGGCTCCTATCGCCACAGCGATGGCTCCCTTAAGGTGTATGAAGGCATGCGCAGCATTTATCCGGGATTAGAGTTCTCGTATGAAGGCGGCGCTACCTATCTAACCGGTGACTGGGTCACAAGGTTCAACACTATCTGGGACCAGGCTGTTGCTGACGGTCGGGTACTGGATACATTCTGGCTGTCAGGCAACAACGGCAATTCGGGTCAGTGGGGTGAAGACTACAAGCCGTTTGAGTGGGTAGGCGGAACCGGTCCGGACGGCTGGGTCTTTTCGACCGCGACTAAGACATGGACAACCGACACCGCAGGACTGGCGCTGGATTCAACCGAACTGGCCAGTCAGGTATTTACCGTCACGATTAAGTTTGATACAGAAGACATGTGGTGGGGCAACCCCAGAAATTATGTTTATGGCTGCAACACTGCGCCAAACGGGTTGAACGAGGGACTCACCATGTACTTCGGCGCCCAACTTTCAAAAGATGGCATGCCTGTGAACGGCTACGTCGGTAATATGTTTGCCGCCATTCCCGAGCCGGCGACGCTGGCGATACTGGGTCTGGGCGGACTGCTGCTGCGGAAGCGCAAATAGACAAACGACACCTCTTGGAGGAGGTGTGAAGATTTATCAAAGAAAACCCTGCCGTCAAAGGCAGGGTTTTTTTTGCGCGCCATGACAAACAGGATTCAGGAAGGAGCCCTGAAAAATAGATCCCTCCGCTGGGCCGTGCGGCACCCGGCTCCGGTCGGAATGACCGTGTGCGGGTGCGGCTCGGATTGACGGTATAACGGCGCGCCTGACTGACCGTGCGGGTGCGGCAGTACCTGAGAATGACCGTGGGGGGGAGCGCCTCGGAATGACTGAGCCGCCGTCCAATGTAAAAGCAGCTTCCGCCGAAGGCGGTTCCTATTTCTTCTGCAAATGGCTAAAGTGTCGCCATGAATCAATAATATAATATCCCCCCGGGCCTCTGCGGCTAAAACAAAAACTCCCGTCAATCGTGCAATCCCATCCCCCAAAATAATCCGTGCTCATTCGCAGCCGAGACAGGCCGGTCAGAACTCCTCCTCGTCGTCCTCTTCCTCGTCCGCTTCGAATCCCTCAAAGAACGAATCGTCCAGGTCCGTCTCGCCCTCTTCCTCCTCTTCGATCTCCGCCTCGTCGTACTCCTCCACCGGGTGCAGATCGTCCGTCTCCTCGTCCTCCTCCTCATCGAAGTCGCCCTCTTCCTCGATGCCAAAGCCCGACATGACGTTCCACCAGCGGCCCTCCGGATGGGCCGCGGCCTTGCCCTGTTCGATCAGCGAGGCGTACTCGACACAATACCGCGCCCAGGGATTGGCCTCCAGTCGAGCGGCGGGGATCGGCTGGCCGGTCCCCTCGCAGATTCCGTAAGTGCCCCGGTCGATCCGCTTGAGGGCGTCCAGAATCTCACGGACCAGCTTGCGCTCGCTGTCCATGAGGCCCAGCGAGAACTCCTGCTCATAGGTATCCGTTCCGATATCCGCCATGTGGATCGGCATATTCGACAGATCGCCTGAATCCTCCGCCCGGGACTTCTTCAGGGCTTCGTTTTCGATCCAGTTCACCGCTCCGACGATCTCGTGAAGTTTTTGGAGCAAAAGCTGACGGAAATGCTCCAGTTCGGCCTTGGATAGCCGCGTCTTGGGGGTACTGACCGGGGTTTTCTTTGTGGATTTTTTAGGAGCGGATTTTTTAGGGGCGGCCTTGGCGGATTTGGTTCTGACCGGCTTTTTAGGGGCTGATTTGCGGCTTTTGGGGGCCGCGGAGGCCTTTTTCGCGACTTTCTTTGCGGTTTTTGGAACCTTTTTATTCGGAGCGATGTTGTCTTTTTTAGCCACTTTTACACCTTTCAAGAATGCCAACCAAGGCGAACCCGCCGCTCTCATCGGAAATAGCCAAATTAATATACAAAATAATCGACTCGATTCAAAATAAATTTTTATTTTAACGGAGTTTACATAAATGGTGGAGGGCTGAACATATTGTTATACAAATAGAAAGGATAATGCGTTTCAAGTAAAAACACATAATATCGGATATATATTATATTTATAATTGCAAAAAAGGCACAATGAGGGGAGCCCCCGGAAGGGTATAAAAAAACACGGCCGGGGGTTTGGCCCGGCCGTGCCGTTATTGCTGCAAGTGCCGCCTGCGGGGCTTACATAACCAGTCCCTTGTAGGCGTTCTCGCCGCCGTTGAGGAGGTGGATGAGGGGCTGGGGTCGGTCGGTGCCTTCGATGAAGGCGGGCCGAGCGGCCCAGGGCGTCAGACTCATCGTGCCGGTAAGGTCCATCCAGTACTGGAGTCGAGCCACCGGCAGATCCCAGGTCATGTGGAAGTGGTTGGCCGGGGCGTACTGCTTGTACTCGACCATGGCGGCATATTTGGGCACAACAAAGGTGTGCGGCCAGGTGGGGTTGGTCAGATTGCACATTGCGCGGCTGAGCTTGTCGGGAACGGAGACGGTATAGGCCTCGTCCCAGACCATGCTGAACTTGTTGGTGAGGGCGCTGTAGGCCATGCGGCCGGCGATGCCCGAGATGCCGGCGGGGGTTACAAAGGTGACGCTGTTGCCGCCGCCGGGGAAGTAGCCCTCGTCGGCGAGAGGCATGGAGACGTTCTTCATGATCTGGCTGACGGAGGCGCCGGGTTTGGCGGCCCAGTTAAAGGCAGCGCTGCCGGAGTTGTCGCCGTCCACGAGGCCCTTTTTGATGTAGTCGGCCTTGGGATCGACCTTGACGCCGGCCTTTTTGGCGAGTTCCTTGATCTCCCAACCCTCCCAGACCTTGCGGAAGTCCATGAAGAGCGGCGGGTTGCCGCCGGAGAGCCATGTATAGAAGAGCATGGTGAGAAGGCCCTGGACATCGGCCTCGGTAGCGTAGGTCAGCGGGGCCTTGGGGCCGTTGTGGTCGAAGGTGCTGTTGAACAGCGACTCCATGGCGTCGGCGACGGGCATCGGCAGGCCGCGCCGGTCGGAGCCCCACTCAAGCTGGCTCATGAAGCCGCCGCCGACGGCGTTGAGAGAGGCCATAAGGTCGCGATTGATGAGGTACATGGCCAGCGACTGGTTGAAACGCTCGCTGTCGGCGTCGGTTTTGATTTCGAGACGCTTGCCGACGTACTGGTCGAACCAGCCGCGAAGGGCTTTGAGCTCTTTCTTGTCGTAGGCGCCCTTGCGAAGCATGTCGGCGAGGAGCTTCATGTCGAGGCGGGTGATCTCGAGGCCGAAGGCATTGCGGGTGGGCAGGATGTGGGCGAGGGCCGTTTCCATGCCCATGGAGTCGTGGCCGAAGACCATGACGCGGCGCCCGCGGAGGGCGACGGCGGTAACGGCGGCATAGCACCAGTCGATGAGGGCCGTCGCGGTGGCGGGGCTCATCTGGGGATTCATGCCGGTGTCGGGCCAGTTGCCGACGTTGAGATGGACGAGCCGTCCGCACTGGCTCAGGGCGCCGGAAAGGGCGTGGGCATAGACAACGCCGGGCCGGGGACCGCTGTTGCCGCAGGTGATGTTGAGCGGCGTTTCCTTCGGAAACTGGGAGAGCAGGGAGATGGTCGTAAGCTGCGGGAAGGACCAGGTATCCGGGGCACAAACAAGGATATTGACGCCGGCCTGTTCGAACTGGCGGGCGACGATGTCGGCCTCGGTCTCGCCGTCGATAAGGATGGAGGAGTACACCACGGAGACGGGGGTCTTGTCGGGCAGGACGACCCGGCCGCTGATGGTGTCGGCGACCATGGTGACGATGTTCCGGACACGCTGGCGGCTGGCCTCATCGATGCGGGGATCGCCCGGGGCGAAAACACCGATGACGGGCAGACGGGGGGCGGCCTTTTGAATGTCGGGAAGCGGAGTTGCTTTTGTACTTTTTGCCATTTAGATTCTCCTTGTCTTTGGGTTGAGTGGGCGGCCGGCCGGAGAGGGCCTGCCGCAATCGTTCCATGACTTCGATCCTTTCCTTAGAAATTCACGTTCCTTTATATCATAAGGGAATGCGGAATCAACCCCCATATATAATTTACATTTTTTGATGGACAAATTACAGATCAGCCGTAAAATAGCCGCATGATCGGCCTCAAGCAAATGATTGACCGGATCGAACTGACGCTTCTCAATGCCGAGCTGCTGACGGTCGGCCGGGAATGGAACTACCGGAATGTCATCAACCCCTACTCGCGAATTTACTATATAACTGAGGGCGGGGGGACCATTCGGTACCATCAGCGGGACTACGCGCTCCGGCCGGACCACCTGTACCTGATCCCCTGCTATACGACGGTAACCCTCTCATGCCCGGAGCGGATGGGGCACTACTATATTCACTTCACGTCTCGGCTCCCGACGGGGCTGGACATTCTTTCGATTTTCGAGTGCAGCTACGAGACCCCCGCGGGCGGGCCGATCAGCCGGGAGCTGCTGGACCGGCTGCTGGAGCTGAACCCGGGCCGGGAACTGACGGAATACGACGCCAACAAGCCCATCTACCGGCAGGTGCTTGAACGGGCAACGCGGCTGGATGAGGAGCAGCCGCCGGACCGGCTGCTGGAGTCCGGCGCCATTCTGCGGCGGCTGCTGTCGGCCTTCTTTCGCAACTACAGCCGGCCGCAGGTGGCGAACGCCCTGCACGGGCTCAAACGGTTTGAGAGCGTGCTGGAGTACATCCGGGAGCATCTGGACGCCCCCATAAGTCTTGGCGAACTGGCGGATATGGCAGGGCTCAACCCGACCTATTTTTCCAATCTTTTCAGCCGGCTCATCGGCGTCCCCCCGCTCCAGTACATCAACAAGCGGCGGATCGAGGCGGCCCAGGAACTGCTGCTCGGAACGAACGACACTCTGTACCGGATCGCCCGACAGGTCGGCTTCACAGATGAATACTACTTCTCGCGACTGTTCAAGAAGATCGTCGGGATCTCGCCGGCCCACTACCGCAAACAGGAACAGCGGATCCACCGGCGATGACGACGGCCGGAAAGACGGGAATCGTTCTGCTCTCTGCCGTGGAACAGACCCGGCTGATCCATGAATTCACCGTCATTCTTTCGCTCGCTTGTCCGGCCCCTTCCAGTCGAATCCGGTCAGCTTGAAGACGCAGGCGATGTCATCGATGGGCCGCGATGTCAGCGACGGGTCCCAGGAGAGCGTCAGACCGCCCTGCTCATTAACCCGGCAAGCGACCTCGCCCGATTGCCCCAGCAGCGTTACCTTGGCCTCGGGGCGGGGCCGGGCTCTGACCGATTGCAGGTCCAGCCGCCCTTCCGCAGGCCGGCCCATGGCAAAGGCGTAGACCGTTTTGCCGTCTTTGGAAACGGTGTAGCGGATATCCTCGGCCGTCAGCGGCTTGCCTTTGCCCTCGTTGAAGCCCTGGGCCCTGAGCGAAGCCGTTTCATCCATCGCGGGACCCTCGCCGTAAACGATCCAGGGGCGGGTGTCGAAGATTCCCTCGTTGTTGACGTCCATCCACGCGGCAATGCCCTCGAGGATTTTTTCCTCCTCGGAATCGATTGAACCGTCGCCGCGAACGGGGATGCTCAGGAGCAGATTGCCGTTTTTGCTGACGATATCGATGAGCATCCGGATGACGGTTGCGGCGTCCTTGTAGCCGCCGTGGTCATAGATACGACGGTCGTAGTGCCAGCTTCCGATACAGGTGCAGGTCTGCCAGGGGATCGGTTCGATCTCATGGCTCTGGCCGCGTTCGATGTCCCAGACTATGCATTGGCGATGCTCGGGGGCGAGAACTTTGCCGGTCAGGACCGCTTCGAGGCGGCCGTCGTGCCATTTTATGCTGCTGTTATAAAAATGGGCGGCGATCTTGAGGCCTGCGTCGCTGACCGGATAGAGCGGCAGGATCGTATCGTCGAAATAAATCAGGTCGGGCCGGTACTTGTTGATCAGATCGACGGTGCGGTTATAGAATTTTTCACTGTAGGCCGCGTCAGGGATGCTGGCGCCGTTGCCCCAGTCCCAATGGCTGTGGATGGAGCCGGGGTTGTCGGCGCCGGCGCTGCGGGGGTGATTCTGGGCGTAAAGGTCCTGCGGGTCGAAACCTTCCCACCAGGTCCCCTGCCCGTCGGCTTTCGTCAGCGTCCCGTCATAGGGGACCCCCGCCAGGGGTCCCTTTTTGTCGGCGCCCTGTGCGGACTCATACCAGGTCCAGGCGTGGGCGGCATGGACACTGACGCCGAAGCGCAGGCCGTGGTCGCGGGCGGCTTTGGCCCAGCCGTCGATCAGGTCCTTCTTCGGGCCCAGGCGGACGGAGTTCCACGGTTGGTATTTGCTGTCGTAGTTATCGAAATTGTCGTGGTGATTGGCCAGAGCGACGAAGTACCGGGCTCCGGCCCGTTTATAGAGGGCAACCAGTCTTTCCGGATCCCATCGCTCGGCCTTCCAGATATTGATGACATCCTTGAAGCCGAATCGGGAGGGGTGGCCGTATTTTTTGCAGTGGAAATCATAAACGCCCTGAGCCCAGCCCTGCCCCTCCTCCAGGTACATGTGGCGGGCGTACCAGTCGCCGTACTCCGGAACGCACTGCGGCCCCCAGTGGGCCCAGATACCGAACTTGGCGTCGCGGAACCACTCCGGAACCTGGTACTCTTTGAGCGACTGCCAGGTCGGCTCGAAGGGGCCGATCTGCATGGGCTCATCGTTCCCACGGATGACGACGGCAAATTGCGGCATGGGGAGATCGGCGCAAAAACCGGGGAAAGAAAACATCAGAATGCACAGTACAAGGAAGACGCCTGTTTTTGTCATTTTTCGCTCCATTTTAGAATGAATTTTGAAAAAACAGAAACTGTGAGGGATAAGCGTATCATTTCTCGGCCGGTAAACCATGGAAAAATTTAAAACTGAAAGCGTATCCAATGTTACAACTTTTTCACCGCAGCGGAACTCCATTTGAAGTCGCCGGGGGTTATTCTTCGCAGACCTCGAGCCAGTGTTCGCAGAGGACGTGCAGATCCTCACCGTCAACGACGCCGTCGCCGCCGGTCGGGGCGATATCCGCTGACGGTGCGCCGGGGGCGGTCATCCACTGCGCCGCCATCGCGGCAAAGTCATCGAGGTTGATGCGTCCGTCCTCAACGATGTCGGCCGGGCTGCATGGGACGCCGACATACCGGATATTGGGCGTCGGCGGGGTGGTCATTCCATCGCCCAGGAAATAATCCGGATGATGGGACTGCATATAGCCCTTGACGGTCATGCTGTTGCGATACGCCGGATTGTGCGCCAGCGTATAGAGTCGCCGGTCGGTCGTTTGATCGGTTGTGAAGATCACCAGCTTCGTAGAGTCCGAGCTTGTCTGGACGACCTCCTCGCGCCAGTCCCCCCAGATGTCGCCGTAGAACATGGGGGCGCCGCGGTCGCTGCGGGTCGCCGTTTCATAGTTCCAGGTCGTGACCAGACGGGACACGGTCGCGGAACCGTAGTTCCACTCCTCGATCTTGCCGTCGTTGAAGAGTTCGCACAGATCGTCGCCGTCCCACCAGAGTCGCAGGCACGGCCAGGGCCGGTCCGCCGTAATCTGAAAGCCGCCGGGGCCGCTCCAGACGCCGTCAAAGGACCAGACTTCACAGCCGGAGTAGCGGGGATCCATATCGCCCGCGTCGCCGCGTCCCATGTCGGTAACCGCCCCGACGTAACTCCAGAGGATTTGGCCCGTTCCGGCGTCGTAGTAGTATTCACGCAGGCCGCTGGGGTTGCTCTGCTGGATGCCGTAGCCCTGAAGACCGGGCCGGGCCGGGTCAAACTTGCCGATATGCCAGCGGTCGCCGTGCACCACACCGCCGGTGTCGGTGAGATTGTAGAGCAGCGTCCCGTCGCTGTCCAGCATAAAGCCGATGTGGCCGACCTCGTCCATGCCGTCGCCATCGACATCCATGATCCGAAGATTGTGGCCGTCGGAACAATTCTGAGAGCCGCGCAGCCATTTCCATTTCTGCGTCAGCGACGCCCCGTCAAAATCCCAGGCACAGATCATCATATTGAAATCGCCGCTGCCGATGCGGTTCTTCATGGAGGCGATGAGACTGGGGGTGACGCCGTTGAGGTATCCAATGCCCATCTGGGCCGCCAGGGGACCGTCGGCGATGTAATCGGCCGGGATCCGGATCCGGGCTCGTTCGGCGCCGGTCAGGCCGTCAACCACGGAGATAAACTGGCGATTATTATCGCCGTCCTCCAGCATTGTCCCGTCGCCGAAAACAACGCCGCCGGCGGTACGAATCATCACTTCGGCCCGGCCGTCGCAATCCATATCATAGACCGTCACGCCGTCCCAGTGGCCGACATCGATCGTGGCGGAGCCGGGTTCGATGTTGTCGGTGTCGGTGCTGTTGGGGCCGAGATTCATCGACCACAGGAGCGCCCCGCTTCGATGGTAGGCCTCCAGCGCCTGCGGGCGACCCTCCCAGTTAAGGCGATCCACCACAAAGTCGTATTCCCCGTCCCCGTCGAGGTCGCCGACCCAGACGAAGTGAATGGGGTCGGTATTGCCGCCGCTCAGCGGCGCCACAATGCACGGCTCGACAGGGGTATTGGCTTTGAGCGTACAGGACCCTCCGGCGGGCTGCTCAACGCCGTCGATGACGGGTTTGACGATATAGACGTTGTCGAGACTGAAATTCGCGGTCGTATCGGTAAAGCACGTGCCGCCGGTCAAAACCGAACCGTTGAGCCTGACCGCCGCCCCGCCGCCGGCAGACCGATAGAGATTGAACCCGATACCGGCGGGGTCCAGTCCCAGCAAACGCCAGCTTATGAAAGCTCCGCCCGCGGTTCGCACGGCCGCCGCGCCGCGGCCCAGGTTCTCCATATACCGGCGCGTGATATGGGGGGTCGCCGAGACCTCGTTGCTGTCGTCGGACTCGTTGCCGCTGGTGTCAACGGCCGTAACAACGTAGTAATAGGTCGTCCCGTTGGTCACGGCGTTATCCGAATAGGCACTCCTCCCGACCCCTTCGGCAATCGGCGCATAGGGGCCGCCCGCCGTATCGGAACGCTTCACGGTGTAACTTGCCAGGTCCGGTTCGGTATTGTCCGCCCAGTCCAGCAGAACACCGTGGTTGGCCCCGGTCGCGACAAGCCCGGCGGGCGCCGCGGGCGGCACGACATCACCGCTGTCGCCGGCGAAGAAGTTGTCCCAGAGGGGCCGCCTGCCTTCTCCGCCCAGGCCGACCCGGCCGCCGGTCAGCGCAACGGCTTCCGGAACATTCAGGATCTGCACGGACGCCGAGAAAAACTTCAGTCGCTGGGCGGCGGGATCGACGGTCACCTGCCAGGGGATCAGCGGCTGACCGGCTGCAATATCCACCCCGCTGCCGGCCGCCCCGACGTTCGAAACAACCCCGTCGATTTTTTTCTGGAAGCGGCTGTAAGAAGAGTCATCGACAACCAGGCGATACCAGTTATCGGCGTCCTGATAAAGAAAGTAAATATAGGTCGTACCGTAACCGTCCAGGGCGCCCGTCTCCACGCGGATATCCAGGCCCGCGGTCATGAATACCATGTTGTTCAACGTCACATGGTCGATTTCATTGCTCCCCAGGTTCCACTGGAGGCGGCCGTTCCATTCGCTGTACAAATTGGCGCCGCCGACCTGGGTCCAGCCGGAATAAGCGATCCCCTCGTTATCGTTGAAATCGTCGCTGACGCTTGCGGCGCGGACGGCCGGCCCAAGCACGCACATCGCCATCACCGTCAGCCATACCTTGTTTCTTTTCACGGCAACCCCCTACTCGATTTATTGGTCTTTGGATAAAAAATCATCAATCTTCGATTCGTCAACGGATCGAACCGGGCTGTAGATTTCCAGTTCCACGATTTTGAGCGTGCCTTTGGCGTTGGGGTCGGCGATCGCTCTGCCGGCTTCGTCTTTTTGGCCGGTTACCTCGACCAGCCCGAAACCGTCCCGGTTCCGGCCGGCGCCGATCATTTGCAGCGTCAGACTTCGACCGCGAACGGGATCGAAACGAATCGTGTAATAGCCTAGGTTCTGCCGGGTTTCACCCTCAAACACGATTTGATTATCCACCCGGATTTGCAGCGGGTACGTGCGCCGCCGCCAGTCGCCGAACTTGACGACCACCTCGCCGACCTCGACGGGCTTCTCAAATTCGCAGGTCAGCCGCGCCGTGGTCAGCTTGCCGTCGTTGGCCCACTCAGTCCGCTCATTGTCATCGAAGCACAGGGCCGCGCGATCCTGGTTCGAACCGGCCTTGACGGAGGCAATCGCTACCGGCAGGCGGGAGACTTTGAAGGAGGGACCCTCGAGGGTGGGGCCGCGATCCAGATAGCTGGGCAGATCGGCATCGGGCATTTCAAGGGAAAGCCCGCCGGATACCTCGACGGGACGGGAAACGATCTCGACGGATGCGGCCTCAAGCCCATCGGCGGAGGCGGTCAGAACGATGCGGCCGGCCTGTGCGGTCGATTTGAGCATGACGCGGTTGACGCCGCATTCCACGGGGAGACTCCTGGAAAGGATATAGTTGTCGGGCCCCTGGGCGATGCCGCCGAGCCACCGGGCCGGCCCCGTCAGCTCGAAGTCGATCCGGTTCAGGGCCGTCGGGCAGCGGCGGCCGTCGGAATCGACGACCTCGACGTCGATCAGCGCCATGTCCGCGCCGTCAGCGCGGAGCCCGCCGGGACCGGTACGCGGCGTCAGGCGAATCCGCCGGGGCTCGCCCGCTGTCGTCTTCTGCGCTTGGCAGAGTTGTCGGCCCTGTGCGTCATATCCGACGGCCTGGATCATTCCCGGCTGCCAGGCGATGTCCTTGAAGGTATAGAGGAAGCGATGGCTCTGCTCGCCGAAGCCCATCGACCTGCCGTTGACCCGCAGTTCCACCTTATCAGCGCCGGAGACGACGTAGATATTCTTTACGACGTTCGGCTCGTAGTTCCAGTGGCCCATCAGGTGGATGCGCGGCCGCTCGATATCCACCCAGCCGTCCCACATCACCTGGTGGGCGTACCAGCCGTCCTTGGGCAGGCGCATCGCATCGACCTCGCCGCTGCGGCGGTAGTTCTCTTCGCCGCGAAAGTGGGTGTTCGTGTCGGAGAAGATGATGTTGACGCCGCCGGAGCTGACGCGCCGGCCCGTGCCGGGGCGATGCTCCCAGTAGTCAAACCAGCGAATGACGTTTTCGACGGCGTGGGAGTCCTGGTTGCGGTTGTAGGGCTGCGGCGCCGTGCTGCCGCGGCGAGGCCCGTCGCCGTCTTTGTGGTACGGCGGGGAATACTCGTCCCAGTACTTGCGAAGGCCCTCGTCGCGGGAATACTCCATCGCCCACATGGGGATACGGGCGCTCTTGTTGATGTAGAGCATTTCGCCGCCGTACTCGGCGACGGCGCTGTCGAGCATTTCGCGGCAGCCGGCCGCCCTGCCGCCGTACGGATCGTACTTGTCGCGCAGGTATTTCAGCTCCTGCATGTGCGCTTCGCTGATGTTCTCGTTGCCGCCTTCGTAGAAGAGGATGCTCGGGTTGTTGCGGTTATAGATGATCGCATCGCGCATCAGCTCCACGCGCTGCTCCCAGCGGCGGCCGGTTACGTCGCTCTCGGCGTCGCCGGCAGGCATGGCCTGGATGAGGCCGACGCGGTCGCAGGACTCGACATCCTGTTTGCGGGGGGTGATGTGCATCCAGCGGACGAGGTTGGCGTTGCCCTCCGCCATGAGCCGGTTGCTGAAGTCGCTCATCCACGGCGGGACGGAGATGCCGACGGCGGGCCACTCGTTGCTGGTCCGCTGGGCGTAGCCCTTCATCTGGATCACGCGGTCGTTGAGCCGGATCATCCCGTCGGCAAACTCGGTCTTGCGAAAACCGGTCCGGGTGCAAACGACATCGACCGCCCGGCCGTCAACCTCCAGGATCGTATAGACGCGATAGAGATACCCGTAGCCCCAGCTCCAGAAGTTGAGGCCCTCGACTTTCTTCGAGGCGCTGACCGTCAGAGTGCCGCCGGGGGCCGTCGTATATCGGCGTCCCTCGATCCGGGCGACGGGCTTTCCGTCCATGTCCTCGATAATGACCTCGTACCGGAAGGTTTTGGCCTCGGGGTATTCGTTGCGGACCTGAGCCTCAGCCGTAATCACGGCCGTTTTGTTCGGGATGTCAAAATCCCGTGCATAAACGTAAACGCCCGTGGTCCCCAGCGTCGAATACAGGGGCAGCGTCTGATAGAGCTTGTCCGTTACGTGCAGGCGGACGTTTTTCGGGATGCCGCCGTAGTTGGCGTTGAAGTTGCGGTCGTTCCACTGAAACCTGGCGTCCGTGTCCTTCTCGCGGTAGTCCCAGTCGTTGTCGATGCGGACGGCGATCACATTCTCTTTCCCGATGTTCGCCAGGGGCGTGATGTCAAAGCCGAAGGCCATCGCGCCGTTCTCGTGACGACCGATGTACGTACCGTTGAGATAGAACTCGCCGCCCTGTCGGATGCCCTCGAATTCGAGAAAGATCTTCCGGCCGGCGTGCTCCGCCGGGATGACAAAGCGCTTGCGGTACCAGGCGACGCCCGTGGACAGGTCGCGGATGTCCTTTTGGAACGCCTCGTGCTCATTCCAGGCATACGGCAGCGTTACGGTCTGCCGGCCGGCATCGTCGAAGTCCGCGGCTTCGGCGCCCGCCGGATCTCCGACCTGCACCTTCCAGCCGGGATTGAAGTTGTAAACGCAGCGAGGCGAAACCGGCGGCCGAAAGGCGAACACCGCGCAGGACGCCGCCAGGACTGCACCGACAAGAAACACGGCTTTCGCTCTCCGTATGCCGTGCGGATTTCGGTCGAGACGTGTCATTTTGCCGTTTCCTTTTTTCCTGTTTTTCATGGACTCCTGAATCGAACCATCGGGTTGTTGCTTCGGGCTTGATCCGAGGGGTCCGGAAGCCCGCGTCATAACGGATTCCCGCCGAAGTTTACCCCCGCCGGAGCGAGGGCGGCAATAACGGCGGGGTATGGGCCGGAAACACAAAAACGGCGGCGGGCAGCCTTTGCGGCCGCCCGCCCGCTCGTCGATTCAACAAACAGACCCCCGTAAATCAGTTGCAACTGTACAGGCCGCAATCGAGCCATTGAGAGGCGATGACCGCCAGATCGGCCAGATCGATAACGCAGTTGCCGCTGAAATCATTGGGGACCATGGCCCGGTAGCGGCAGTAGTCGCCATACACACCCGCGTACATATCGGCGACTTCATCTTCGGTCAGGGCGTAGTTGTAAACCTGCACTTCATCTATCAACCCGGCATAGAACGAATCCGCCGTGTAATTGCTCTCTCCGATATAGTTTAACGTGCGGGTGATCGCCGCCGGGATGCCGACGGTTCCGGTCTGGACCGGAATCCCGTTCTTGTAGAGAACGACCTGCCCGGCCTCATTCATCGTCGCGACCAGCATCTGCCACTCATTCAGCGAAAGCGTGTTGGTAATTTCGACAACGCCTTCATTGTTGTTGAATGTCAGGGTGTTGCTCGTGCCGTTACGGGTCAGGAAGATGTTATCGACGTCGGGGCCGTTCCCCAGGTCGATGAAACGCGCCCAGTTGGCCGCCGAGGAGGGATTGGCCCAGACCGAGAAGGTCAGGCCGGATTTGAAGTTGGCAAAGCCGGCCGGCAGCACCACCCCGTCGGTCGTGCCGTCCAGCAGGAGGGCCTGGCCCAGACTACCGGCAGCCCCCGTGAAGCCCGTATCGAACGTCGGCAGGTTCGGATCATCGAGCATGACGCCGTCATAGGTCCCTTCCTCATCGGTCAGGGTATTCTCGAATTTCCAGTAAGCCAGGCGGCGCTTGACCACCAGGTCGGCCGTCGCGCTGGGCTCGGATGATCCGCCGCTGTTGGCGGCGATGCAATAATACGTCCCGTCATCCGCCAGCGAGACGACGGGGATATCCAGCGTAACGGTATAAAGGTTTCCGCCATCCGAAACGGCCGGCGTAACGGCAACCGGAGAACCGTCCCGATACCATGTGGCGTCGATCAGCGGGGTCAGGGATTCGAACTGAACCGAGAAACTCGCCGATTCGGCCGGGAACTTGAACTGATTGGCCGGGGCGGTCTTGGCAATCGGGATCGCCGAGGTTGAAAATTTCCAAACCGATTCGCTTAACACCTTATTGGGGTCCTCTAAGTGATTGGGATCGTCATCCTGGTAGGTGTATGTTTCGACGACCCAGTAGTACGTCTCGGGTACGGCCAGCGGCAACTGGTCGACGGGAATCGGGAAGCAGGTATTCGGGATCGGCGTCTCCGGCCCGGACGCGACGAGGGTTCCGATCTGCGACAAACGATCCTTGTAATTCACTTCATTGACATCCGCAACCGCTCCAAACCAGATATTCGCAATGTAAACATTCGTATTATCCCAGCAAAGCTGCGGCAGATCCAAATCCGTGATCGTGCTGCCGTTGGCCGGCTGGGGGTTCATGGCGCCGCCGGCTTCGTACGTCAGCACCAAAATGGGACGAAATTCTTCCGTCGCATTTTCTTTTGTTGCAATTCCATATCCCCGACTGTTTCCGTCATCGTTAGCTACGATAAAGGTGGCGAGCCCTCCGTCATCCGCCCGGGCCTGGAGAAAATCAATCAGCGCCTGACCGCTGATCGTAAAGGTAAATGCCCCCGGTGCCCAGTAGTCGGTTCCACTGGCCTGTACAATGCTTTCCGTTACCGCTACGCCGTCGTCCGCATCGAGATTCGTAACTCGCCCGCCGGTCAGATCCAGCGGCACGGCGCCGCTCCATTCGGCCCCGACCGGATTCGTCCCGCTTTCAGACAACGTGCTCTCACTCCAGTTCTGGGGGGTGTTTCCGGCCACATTATTCAGGCCGTACAAAGCAAAACGGCCGGTATTAGCGGCGTCATTACGTGGGGCCTCCCCCGAGTTCCTGAGTATCAACTGGGCGTCCAGAACCGTCCTGACGTTCAGGGCGCCAAGATCGAAACGCAAATACCCCGCCGTATCGATACTTCCGCCTGCGACATACATGAAAACGCCGCTTCCGTTGGCGTTTGTACCGTCGATATACGTGTCGGCGTCAGGGCCGATCGACTTGACAACCTCCGCCTGGGCCACGAGCCCAAGCAAACACATCATTACCCCCGCAACAATCACATTCTTCGTTCTCATAACTGCACCTCCTAAAACATTAATCATACGGGTTTCCCTGTGCAGTCCCTTCCTGCACAACGGGCTTTTACTTCAATACCAAAACCGGCCTCCCAAACACGCACCAGTCATAGCCGATATCATAATACGGATTGTTATTCGAATCGATCTCGCCGATGTCCGTCGCCATAAGGGTCAGGAAGCGGTCGCTGTCGCGAATCTCGATGCGGATCGTCTCGGCCCGTCCCCGGGTCCGCACCTCCCTGCGGCAGCGCACCTGGCCGTCCGTCAGCACCCAGAACGTGGCCTCCGCCTGGCGTAATATGGAATCGCTGATGCCGATGTCGGCCGTAAACTCCCGGATCTGCGCCCCCGGCAGGCAGGCGCGAAACGCCTCCAGATCGAACGTGATCCCCAGGTTGGAATGGAGAAAGATGCAGGGATTGTGTTCGAGGCAATAGTTCACCCCGCCCAGCAGAATCGGCAGGTCTTCATGGTCTTTCGAAGCCCGGATGAACCGGGGGGTGCTGATGACATCCGCGAAGAACTCGCCGGAAGTCGCGGGGCAGTTTTGAAAGCGGTGTCCGCCGGAAGTTACGATCTGAGCGGGACCGTTGGGAACGAAAACCCCGTCAATCAGCGTGTTGGAAGGAACCGGAACGTAATCGTTGGGCGCTTTTCGCGTGTCATACGTCGGCTTTTCGAGACGTCCGCTGACGGGGTTGATCCCCATATTGATTCGGCCGGTCCCGAAACCGCAGCCGCCGCCGACCACGTCCGCCAGGTTGATCTGTTTCTGACCTCGCCAGATGAGATTCTCCGCCGACTCGATGTTCCGCACAAAGAGATTCTCCCGGCAGGCAATGTTCGACACCCCGGCCGTCGAACCGGAGACCTCGCGGGCCTGGCCTTCCGTCACCGGCATACTCTTTTTGTTCCGTTTTTCGCCGGAGACGAGGGTCGTTTTGCCCTTGATCACATGCAGTTGGGTGGTCTGATCGTCCTTCACCTCCACGCCGAATTCCGTGCCCAAATCGATCACCCGGCTCTTTTCGCTGATCACCGTAAAACCGATGGCGTCCGGGGGGACCATCGCATACAAGCGGCCGTAATTCAGATAAATCTGATCGGCGGTCAGAATTCTGAAATCGGCGGGCGCTTCGATAACCACTTCGGCCTCGCTGTCAAAAAGCAGCTTGACGATGCCATGGGTCAGCCGCAGGGAACCCGAGACGGCGGACAGACGGGAGCTGTTCTTCAAGTCCTCCGCGGAACTGCCCCACTGGGCGTTGATCGAATCGACCAGCGTGGCCACCGGCTCGGCGGCCGGTTCGACGGGGGCGACGTTGATATAAACGAGCACGGATACCAGCGCCGCCGTCGCCGCTATCGCGGAGTAAAGGGAAAAGCGATTGATCTGCCGCTCGGAGGGATAAGGCGTTTTATCGACCTTCACGGGCTTGGGCGCCTTGACCGTTTCCACGGGCTCGGCCGGCGCCGATTTTTCATACTCCGCCAGCGATTTCCACAGTTCGTCCTCCAAGACCGGATCGACGGCTTCCCGGGAGGCGGCCAGCATCTCGTTGTACTCGTAGAGGCCGAGGTAGGTATCGATGATCTCTTTATAATAGGTCAGATTTTCGGGGCCGGCGGCCAGCAGGCGGTCCAGTTCCGCAAATTCCTCCGGAGTAATCTCCTCCTCCAGCGAGCGGAGAAGCAGTTCGTTGATCCTGAATTTATCCGAGGACGTCACCGAACCCCTCCCGTCGAAAGACGCCGCTCGATGCACTCCTTCAGGGTGTAGTGGATCTTGGCCATCAGTTTGTATGTAGCGGCCGCCGACCAGCCCAGGTTGTCGGCGATCGTTTTAATCTTCTGCCGGTCGGTGTACCGGAGCCGGATGAGCTTATGGTCCCGCCGGGACAATCTGCGAAGGCAGTTTTCCAGCGCCTGCATCCGTAAATTTTCCGTGCTCCCCGTCTCTTGTTCGGAAACGCTGGCCAGAGACTCAAAGACGTCCTCCGTAAAACGGAGCGGGGATCTTTTGAGGGATTGACGATAATGGAGCACCTTGATCTTGGCAATCCGGACGCTCCAGGCATAGAAATTGGTCCCCGGCGTAAAGGTGTGAAACTTCTCCCACATGACCAGCGTCGTTTCCTGCATAAGGTCATCCGCGACGGTTCGATTGGGAACCAGTCGCAGAATATACCCGTAAATACGGCTCTTGTATTCTACAATCAGCCGCAAAAAGTCCTTGTATTCCTGATTTTCGTACTCCTTTTCCGTCATTACACCACTTCCGTGAAAACAGATCACACCCATATTCATTAATCAGGCCATTTGGAAAATTGGACAAAAAGAATTGCAAAAAAGTATTCATCTCCTTGCAGCAAAGGCATTTATGAAAATAATTATATATAATCCCTATATTATTTGTGAATAATAGTTACATATAGATAATTGTTTTTTGCGCCTATTGCTTTGCAGATCGTTGACTTGACGGATTCCAAACGGCTTAGGTTTTGTAGAATTGCCGATTCGTCCATGGCCCTGATAAGACTTTGAGAAAAAAGATGCGATTTACAAGCTTCCGTCCGGCAAGGAATTAAGAAACGCCGCGACGGCAAAAGAACCGGAGAGGGCGGGATTCGAACCCGCGGTACGGGTTAGTACCCGTACGACGGTTTAGCAAACCGTTGCCTTCAGCCGCTCGGCCACCTCTCCCGATCCGCCCGCCCTTTTTGAGGGCCGGGGGCCATACGTTAAAAAAGGTACTTTACCCGGCAGCCCCCGGAATTTCAAGAAAATAGAGATTAAATTTTGATTTTTTAGTATCTAAATCCCAAAATTGCTTTCTATAATTAGGGTTGCAGAAGGTTTGCTTTGAACCTCACTTCATACAGGGACGTAGGAGCATGAAATTGGAGGATGTTAGTAGACTCTATCTAAAAAAAGGAGCGGATTATGAAAACAGTTCAATCATGTATTCTTGCATCCTGTGTCTTTCTGCTGGGCGGCTGTTTCTCCGGCAGGCCCGAGGACATGGCCGCCTTCGACAAGCCCTACGAGAAACTCGTAACCATGGAGGAATATGTGCTGGAGCCGCCGGATCAGGTAACCATCATCAGCACCAAGGTCAGCCAGATCCCCAGCACCGGCACCACGGCCGGACTCACTCAAACCATCAATCCGGACGGCACCATTTCCCTGGAGGATATCGGCCGGATCAAGGTCGCCGGCATGACCCCCCGCCAGGTGGCGGAACTGCTGGCCGAGCGGTTTGCCGCGTTTTACCGCTTCGAGAGCGAGTACCCGGTGGATGTGCAGGTTCAGAACATGAGCAAGCATTACTATGTGGTCGGCCAGGTGCTTTACCCCGGAGCCCAGTTATTTGACGGACGGGAGACAACGCTGTCCGCCGTCACGAAGGCCGTCCCCAACTATCTGGCCTGGGAAGAGAAGATCCAGGTCATCCGGCCCGCGGCCGGACCGAACCAGCGGTCCAGGGTGTTCAGCATGAACTTCAAGAAAATGGCGGAACACGGGGACATGCGGCAGAACCTCCTTCTCCAGGAAGGCGACATCATTTATGTTCCGCCGACCATCCTGGCCTCGATCGGGCTGACGCTGCAGGAAATCGTCGGTCCGATGCTCAGCGGCACGTCAGCCGTAACGGTGATGTCGGGCGGAACGGGCGGAGGCAGTTAACGGAACGCAGCAATGGCGCGGCAAGTCGATTTTCGAAAGGCCCTGAAGCAAATCCACGTCAGCGGGACGGTGTGGATCGCCCTGTGCGCCGCCTTCCTGCTGACTGTGGCGCTTCGTCAGGCGGGGGTCCGATGGTGGGTCGTGTTTTCGCTGAGCGGTTTTTCCGGCGTCGTCTTTTTCATGCTGCTGAGCATCTACCTGTTCGCCTTTTTCCGCGGCGTGAATCGCACGCAGACGGCACAGGAGCACCCGCTGACGACCTCTTACGCCTACCTGCTCTTCTATGACCTGTGCCCGTTTCTCGGATCGCTGGCGGGGCTGGCCAGTCTGCTGGCCCTGCCGGAAGTGAGCGGGCCGGAAAAACTCAGCGCCCTTTGCGAGGGCGCCCTGGCGATGACGTTCCTGGTCTGGATCGTGCTGGACCCGATCCTCGGTTCGAGTGAACTGATGATCCCGTCCAGCGCGGCCCATCGCCGCCGCCGGCTGGCCCAGGCCCAGGAGCAGAAGAAGCAGCGCAAGGCGGAACGGGAAAAGCTGCTCCGGGAGGCGCTGGAGTACGAGAAGATCAATCAGGCCAAATGGGAAAAGACCTTCGAGCCGATGGCGGAGGAACTGGCCATCCTGCTGAGCAGTCTGGACCCGGAAGACCCCGAGGTGCGGCTGTACGCCGCCGCACAGGGCGCCCGGGCCTGGACCCTGGACGGCATCAACGGAATGAAGTTTCTCCATCAGCGCGTCTGCAGCAAACTCCGCGAGAGAGGCCTCAAGGCCGGGTGGGACCGGCTGGCTTTCTGGTGGGACGGCATCGGCGGCTGGCGTCAGCCCTCCGCGCAAAACCTCTTCAGTTCGTAAGATTCCTTTGCCCGCAAACGCGCAGCGAACCCGTCGAATCATAAAAAAAGCCCGGGCGTCTGCCGCGGGCCTTTTCTTCCAACGGATTTCGTCGCCGTCTTTACGGAGTCGTCAGCCGTTTCGAGAGCAGGTCTAGCTCCTGCTGCTGTTCGGGCGTCAGCATCATCGTTGCCTGGCTGGACCGGAGCGTGCGGCGGATCTGCTCCAGCGCCTTTTGGGTCTGGCCGAGCTGAACGAGGGCATGCACCAGCCGAAGACTGCTCGCGGCCTTCTGAGGAGCGTCCGAATTGTACAACTGGAGGGCCTTCTGAAAGTCCGCCGCCGCCTCTTCGTACCGTCCCAGCGAATAGTAGATTTCGCCCCGTGTATCCAGCAGGTCCCCGCTGCGGGGATTGATCTCCAGGCCGCGGTTGGCCATCTCCAGCGCCCGCAGGGAGTCCTTTTTTTCCGTGCAGAGAATCCAGGCCAGGTTATTGAGCGCCACCTCCTGATCGGGGTTGAGGGATAACACCCGACGGTAATTCTCCATCGCCTCGTCCATGCGATTCTGGTAGTGGCAAAGGCGCGCCAGCGCCAGGGTCACCGGCTCGCTGTCCGGATAATCGGCCTGAAGAAGCCCCAGCAGATCGGAAGCCGCCGTCTGCGCTTCCGGGCTTTCCTGCATTCCCATCTTCAGGCACGCCTCGGCGACCCAGGAAATCAGTTCCGGATAGCGGTGCGCGCTCCGGCGCAGGGTCGCCGCAAGGGTTTCCCATTGCCGGTCCTCAATCAGAGTCTGGCTCCACTGGAGGAGGACCGAGGACCGCACGTCCTCCTGCTGCATCTTTTCCTCGAAGAGCGCGCGGGCCTGTTCCTGCCGGCCGGCCCGGTAGAGCGCTGAGATCAGCGTCTGATTGATCATCTCCCGCTGGGAAACCTGGGGCTGCCGGCGGCTCTGCTCCAGCAGATCGATGGCTTCCTCATAGCGGTTCAGTTCCAGACGGGCCCGGGCCAGTTGGGTCACGACTCGCCCGTCCTGGGGGTCCAGCTCATAGAGAAACTCCAGCGTCGGCAGCGCCAGGTGAAGCGAACGTTCCGATTCCACCCGGGCCTTGAGCATCAGGAGGGACTTGCTGTTGGGCAGGTAGGCCAGCCCCTGAAGGATCTGGTCCATCGCCCTGCCGGTCTGGCCCTGTTTCAGGGTCCACTGGGCCAGCGTCACCCAGGCCGACTCCAGCCGGGGATATTCGAAGAGCAGGTTGTTCAAAATCTCCAGGGCCTGCTGAATCGAGGACTCGGAGGCCTCCTCCAGCAGAAAGCCGGCCTTGAGGAGCCGCAACTGGGCGTCTTCGGGACTGGCGGCCATGGCCTTTTCCAGCAACTGCCGAGCCGTCTGTCTTTCGGACGGGGTCAGCGAGTACAAAAACGCCGACTTTCGGAGGATCTGAACATCATCCGGCGTCATCGCCAGCGCCTGATCCGCCAGTTCCTGCGCCCGCTCGATCTTCCCGAGGTAGTGGTACAGGTCGCTGGCCAGGATAAGATTTTCCGGCGTGGTCTCAAAATCGGCAAGAAGGCCCTCAATCGCCCGGACCGCCGGCTCCACCTGTCCCGCCTTGGCAAACGTGAGGGCCTGGAGGGTCAGGGCCTTGGGACTGCGAATCTGTTCCCGGGTCCGGCCGCAAATCGCCAGGGCCTCCTCGGTCCTGCCCTGCCTGAGACGGATTTCCACCTGGGCGGCAATGGCGGGCAAAAACAGCGGATCGACCTGAAGAATCTCCTCGATCAGTCCCTCGGCCGCCGGGATTTCGCCGTTGTAAAGCCGGATCAGCGCCAGCGAAAGCTTCACGTCCCGGTTCTCGGGGGACTGGGCCAGCATGTCCTGCAGGATATCGCCGGCCGGCGTAAACTTACCCTCTTTCAACAGCCGCTGAAGCTGGAGCTGCGAGAGCCGGGAATCGCTGATCCCCTTCCGGGACGCACGGGAGAGAATTTCCTCGGCCTGCCGGTAGTCCTCAATACGGTACATTACGCTGACGGCCGCAGCCACCAGGTCCATGTTGTCCGGGTCGCGGTCCAGCGCCTCGCGATACGTGCTGACCGCCAGACGAAGGTTGCCCATCTTCTGATGACCGGCCGCCAGCAGAACCCGGCTGGACTGGTCTTCCGGATAGCTGCGAAGGTTCTCGGTCAGCAGGGAGACGATGCGGGGATACTCCTTCTGAAAATCGCCGCGCTCAAAGAGCAGGTAGGCCTGTTCGAAGCGGTACTGGCGGCCGTTTTCGCCCTCGGTCTCCCGGATGCGGTCCACCCAGCCCTGGAGCTCATCCAGCGGGCCGGTTTTCCGGGAGTATTTGAGCAGTTGCCGGTAAACCGAAAGGTCCTGCGTATCCTGAGCGGACCACTGCTTAAGCCCCTTCATCGCCTCCTGCGTATCGCCCATTTGGTAGCGGGCATCCGCCAGCCATGCCCTCAGCCGCTTCTGATCCCGCGGATCGGGAAAGCGGGGCAGCGCCTCCTCAAGCACCGCGACGATCGCGTCGTAGCGGCCCGCCTTCATATCAAGAGAAACCAGAGACGTCACCGCCTCGATGCTGTCGGGGTACTCCCGGATCAATTGAAGGAGGAGGGAGCGGGCCTCGGCGATCTGTTCGCGGGCGGTCATCAACTGGGCCTCCAGAAGACGAAGCGGGAGGGTCGGCCCGTCCTGATCGAAGAGACGGCTCAGGTCCCCGGCGGCCTCATCGAACAGCCCGTTCGAGATCTTCCTCTGGATCAGAAAAATCTGCATCTGGCGGCGCTGCTGTTCATCAGCGATGGCCCCGACCTCGCGGTTCCATTCCATCCACTGCCGGTCATCGGGCGAACGGCCCGAACCGATCATCCGCAAACGGCTCAGCAGGGACAGGGCCGCCGCATCCTCCGGCAGGAGCCGCACCGCCCGACGCGCATACTCGAGCGCCTCCGGATAGCGCCCCTGCTCGCTCAACAGGCGGGCAAGCTGATAATGGCCCTCCCCGGAGTTGGGGTAGGCCGTCAGCAGGTTGCGGTATTCCTGAATCGCCGCGACCGGATCGCCCATCATCTCCAGGGCATAGGCCAGTCGGCTCAGAACGCTCTCAGACTTCTGGGCAGAGGCGGCCATTTTTCTCCAGGCCTTGACCGCCAGGGGCCACTGCCGGCGCGACTGGGCCAGCATTCCCTCCAGCAGCGGAATCGAGGAAGCATCCGGCTGCATCCGTCGAAGCTGGGCGATGCATTCTTCGGCGTCGGCATAGGCCCCCGCCCGGATGAACAGCTCGGCGGCCGGGCTCAGAAAATCGAAATGATTGGGACGGAGCGATTCGAGCCCCTCACGGGCCGCCAGAACCATGGTGTTCGGGTCCGCCGTCTCCATGGCCCACTGGGACCAGACCTGCCAGACCATCAGACTTTGGGGCTCGGCCTCCCGCGCCTGACGGAGAAACCGGACCGCCCGATCCGGCTCCTTCTGCACCAGCAGCAGCGTCGCCATCCGGAGCCGGTCCTCGTTCTCATCAAACCGCAGCGATTCGGCCCGAAGCAGGTCTTCGCCGGCCGGTTGGGACTGCCCGGCGGCCTGGGCCCAGGCCGCCCGATACAGATAAGGCCGGGGATGCTCCGGGCGAACCGCGACCGCCGCGTCAAACCACTCCTGCGGGGAGCGGTCGGAGAGCGAAGGGTCCTGCTGCGTCAGTCGGCCCATCATTCGATAGGACTCGATGCAGTCGGGGTCCTTTTCGATCACGGTTTGGGCCAGCCGGGCCGCCTCCGCGGGCTTGCCCTGTTTCAGGTAAACCTCGGCCAGCAGGAGGGCCACCTTCGAATCATACCGGCGGCCCAGAAAATCCCTGGCCCGCGAAACCGCCTCCGCCAACTCGCCGCTGTGGAAGTAAATTTCCGTCAGCAGCGCGGCGGCCTTCGGATTGTCTTCAATCCGCAGAATCTGGTTATAGGTGCGAACGGCCTGTTCGATCTGGCTGCGCTTCACGGGGCGGATGTTCAGTTGCGCCTCCGCATACCGCAGCAGCGTCTCGACATCCTGCGGATTGACGGTCAGGTACTCTCCCAGGTAGGCGGCGGCGTTGCTCCAGTCCTGCCGCAGGTAGGCCTCCGTGCCTCGCCGAATACCGACCCGGGCCCGGTGCGTCCGGTTCCAGGTTCGCAGGCCCACAAAGGTCGCCGTCAGGGTCGTCAGCCCGACCAGCACCACGATCAGCAAAATCCAGTTCACTTTTCCTCGCCTTGCCATATCCGCTTCCTCGCTTGGGTTTTTGGGTGTCTTGATTCCGTATTATCCGAACTGATCCAGGAATGAATTAATCAGTTTCCGGGCTGTTTTCAGGCAGATCAGAAGATCCAGCCCGAACGAGATGCGCCGCACGTAGTTCGTGTCGTAATAGATCCACTCCTGAAAATCCATAGAGACCTGGCGGGTGCGCATCACCTGCCAGAGGCCGGTAATGCCGGGCCGCACGGAGAGCCGGGCATCCCGCCAGTAGGGGCAGGTTTCGTTCTCGCTTTCCGGGGAGGGCCGGGGGCCGACGACGCTCATCTGCCCCATCAGAACGTTGAAGAACTGGGGAATTTCATCGATGCTCGTGTCCCTCAGAAACTTGCCGATCCGCGTGATCCGCGGGTCGTCCTCGATCTTGAACTGGGGGCCGTCCACCTGGTTGGCAATGCGGAGTTTTTCCTGAATCGCCTCGGCCTGGACCATCATGGTTCGAAATTTCAGGCAGTCGAACTCCTTTCCATGAAGGCCCTGCCGGCGGGCCGCGTAAAAGACCGGCCCCCGGGAGGTCAGTTTCACCACGAGGGCGATCAGCAGCAGAAACGGCAGGAACAACAGGAGCACGACGCCGGCCGTGAACAGGTCGAAAATCCGTTTGCCCAGGACCGGGTACGAGAAGAAGGGCCACGTGCGAAACGGCGACCGGTCCCTCCTTCTTTCGGCGCAACCTTGCTCCCGCAACGGCGGCGTCTTCAGGGTCTCGGAGGGGGCGCTGTGATTCGGAAAGAGCACACAATTGCGGCAGCGGCTCTCCGGGGCCAGCCGGGTCCCGCCGCCCGCCCAGACGTTGTGAAGGAACGAATCCTCCCCGACCTCGACTCCGTCGGAAAGAATCGCCGGGCCGACAAGGACGCTGCCGCGGCCGAGGCGGACATTGCGGCCGATATGGACGCGGCCGACGATCCGAACCCCCTGCCCTTCGAGATTCGCCGCAAAAGACGGCGACGGGGCCATTCCGCCGCTTCGTTCAAGGAAGGCAAACCAGCCCTCCTCCTCGCAGAGGTCCCGGATCTGGCCGCCGAAACGGATGTGGCGCACCCGCCGTTTTTGTCGGCAAAGCTCCGTTAGGAAATCGGCATAGGTAAAGATCGGCGACGCCTCTTTCAGGGCCGCCGCCGTCGAAGCGTTTATCAGCAGCACCGGGGGCCAGTCCTGCGACGGGGTCGCCGGTTCGATCCCCGGCTCATAGAGCCGACGAAACCCAACAACACGCCGATCCGAGGCCAGACGCACCCTTTCGACGCCCCCGGCCAGCGAAGGCGTGATCTGAACGGACAGCACATCCCAGTCAAACCGGGCCGCACTCTCCAAAAGAGCGGTGTGGTCGTAGTGTCTCAGGTAGCGGCCGTTGAAGAGGACCAGCCCGGACCGGTCCGCCGCCTCGCCGCCGTTCATCAGGGAAGCGAACAGCCCCCCCGGCGGGTACGAACAGACCGGGATCGGCCCGCCCGGAACGCTTTGGGGAATCAGCGGCATGACCGGGCCGCGACGGTCCGGTATGGCGAGCATTTGCAGATACAGCTCCCGGACCGGCTCCCGAAAAAGCTCCTCCGGAAGCCGGCGGGCCGCCGAAGGCCCGAGACTGCTTTCATAGAGAACCACCCGCTGCATGAGTTGATTCGGTTCCTTCCCCCCGGTTAAACCAGTTCCGTATCTTCGTCGTCGGAGGTGACGTTCAGGATCAGCGAGCTCTTGCGTTTGCGGCTGTTGCGCTGCTGCATCCTCTCCGTTTTGTGCCGATCCGAATAGCCGTAGCCGTAGCCGTACTGCCGGTAGCCGTGTTCCACCTTGACGTTGTTGACCACCGTGCCGACGACGTTGGCCCCGACCTCTTCGAGCCGGCGAATCGCCTCGCGAATGTCCTCCTGCGAGGTGCGCCCCAGAAAGCTGGCCAGGATCACAACATCGACCATCCGGGACCAGACCAGACTGTCGGCGAAGGCCAGAACGGGCGGCGAGTCGATGATAATCGTGTCAAAGGACTGCCGGAGGGCGCGAATCCGTTCGGCGGTCTGGGGATGCGCGATGAGGTTCAGCGCATCGGAGGCGTTGCGAAAATCCGAGGCCAGCACGTGCAGGTTCAGACTGTCGAGCTTGTAGGTGCACAGGCCCAGGTCCTTGCCGAACAGGTAGTCCTGGAGGCCGCGCAGATCCATCGGCAGATTTAGAGCCACGGCCACGTCGGGCTTGCGCAGGTCGCCGTCCACCAGGAGAACCTTGCGCCCGGCCTGCGCGAAGCTGGTGGCCAGGTTGATGGCAAAGGTGGTCTTGCCGTCCCGGACGCCGGGACTGCTGACCAGGATGAACTGGGAGTTTTCCTTGCCGCCGAGGAGGCCCAGATTGGCCCGAATGGTCTGGTAGTCGTCGCTGAGCTGCTGGGCGAGGAAGTGACGGCTGACGGAATTCGGGCTGGTGGTCGTACCCAGGATGCGCACGCCGATCCGCTGGACAACCTCCTGCGGCTGATGGAGACGCTTATCGCGGGAGTGGATCAGCAGCGCCACCGCACCGCCGAACGCCAGCCCCGCGAAACCGATGGCGGCCAGCATCTTCTTCCGCTTGCCGGGTGCCGGGACGCTCTGGGCCTCGAACGCCACGGAAATCCGGGCGGGACGCTTGCTCTCGATCATCAGCCCCTCGATCCGGGCGTTGATCTCGCGCAGCCGGTCCTTGGTCGCCGCCAACTGTTCCTTCTGATCGTTAATCATGAACTGCTTGCGCCCCAGCAGGATCGTCTGGGCGTCCTGGTTTTTGATCTTATCCTGCAGGAGGGCCTGGTAGCTCTGGAGGTATTCCAACTCCGTCCGGAGTTCCCCCAGCTTCTGTTTCTTCGCCGTCTCCTGTTCCTGTTTGAGACTCTCCTCCAGCTCGGAGACCATCTGGTCCAAACGTTCCTCGTAGCGTTCCCGGAGGGTTTCCAGCACCTGTTCCCGCTGTTTGAGCTCCGGGTTGTTTTCCGCCAGGGTCCGCCTGCCGAGGGTCACCAGTTCCTCATAGCGGCGCATATCCTGGACCAGGGCCTGAAGCGTGGGATCGGAGTTAATGATCTGGTTGCGAAGCTGGATCCAGCCGGTCGCCGAGGCCGCGGCGGGGACCTGGACGTCAAACGACTGAATCTGACTTTCCAGAGCCATCCGGCGGATGTCCGCCATGCTCAGTTCCCGCTGCAGGCCCGCCACCCGTTCGAACTCAAGACTCTGGCGTTCGGTCAGCTCATCGGTGCCGTACTCCTCCACCAGTTGGCGGATCGTTTCGCGCTGGCGTTCCAGCTTGGCCTCCAACTGTTTGCGCTCATTCTCAAGGATGCCCAGCTTGGTATCGTCGCCGCGCATCTGGTCCTGAACGGTGATATCCATGTAGTTGCGGATGATGGAGTTGACGATGGCTTCGGCTTGGGCGGGCCAGGGAGTAGTCATCTTCACCAGTACCAGGTTGGACTTCAGATCCGGCTCGATCAGAATGGTCTCATCCGTAACCGCCTGCCGCAGAGCCAGCAGGTAATCCTCGGCGCCCTGAAAGAAGAAAAGACCGCGGTCGCGAAGCTCATTGGCGACACGGGAGAGCACCTTGTCGCTGCTCATGATGGTCGCCTGCGTGTTCTTGAAACTTTCATAGTTGGGCAGCGGCCGGTCGGATTCCATATCGTTATACAGGATCGGCGTAACAATGGGGGCGATCTCCACGGCGCCCACCGTATCCTGAACCTTGGGCACGTACAGGAGAATCGCCGGAATGCCCAGGGCGTAAATCGGCAGCATCAGCAGCAGAATAAGCCACCACCGGCGGGCCAGAAACGAGGCAAAATCAAACGGCGGCTGGGAATTCGGCGCGACCGTGTGAACGCTTTCATATTCTACCAGCTCCTGCTCCGGGGGGGCGGGACGATTGTAAGGTACGATCTTTTTCATGGTGTCCCCGTAAATGAACCATCCTTTATTGAACTGTCTTGTCGTCTTCTCACTACGATTCCCGATGTCTCCGGTTCACTTGAAGGCAGAAACAAATGGGACAAAAACCACAGCTCCAGAATAATCATCAGCAGGGCCACCGGCATCATCGCCAGCCCCCCGAAGTCGTGGAAACGCTTTTCCCATTGTTCCGTATTCAGGGTCGTAAAGGCAATCGAAGTAATCGTTAAACGCAGGGTGTTGCACAGGAGGGCAATGGGAATGCTGGATAACAGGAGAACCCCTTTTTGCCATCGTTTTCGATGGGTCAGCAGCACCACAAAGCCGCTGACCACGAAGAAGGCCGTCAGCATCCGAAGCCCGTTGCAGGCCTCCGCCACCGCCACCTGGGTATCGTTGATCGTAATGATGTTTCCGTCCCGCACGACGTTGTAGCCCAGGGTCTCCAGAAAATAGACCGCCGAGATCGTGGCCCATTTCTGGAGCGGAAAGGTGATGCCGCTCTCCAGCCGGGTGGGAAAGGGAAACATCAGAAATCCGAAAAGCCAGACGGTGAAAATCTTTTTGAAGAGCCCGGTTCCGCCGATCAGGATCACCAGGGCGGCGACGGTCAACAGCAGCGAATAGCGATCCAGCGTGTCATAGTAGTAGAGCAGACCGAAGAACCGCATCAACTGGGCGCCGAGCAGCAGCACGAAACCGGCCGCCGTCGGCCGGATCGGACGCTCCAGCCACCGCTCCCTTCGGTGCCACAGGAGATATGCCGCCAAAACCGGCACCAGCATCCCGCTGGAATATTCATCGCTGACGGCCCACACCCCCGCCAACCTCGTCAGGGTCGGTTTCCAGTAGGCAAAGAGCAGGGCCGCCGTAAGCAGCAGGAGACCGGCCGCCGTCAGCCGGGACGACCGACCCGAGGCCATCAGCCGGCTGAGGGTGATCGGGTTCGAATCCGCAGCGCCCGGATTCGCGGCGGCAAACCGCCTCAGGGCGTTGCGAAACCTTCCCGTCAGGGACCGGGGCGCTGGGAGCAGCGCACCCCACGCATCGGTCCGCGCAGGCAAAGCCCTGCGCGAATCGACCAGACACTGCCGAAGGAAGCATCGCGGCCCCGTCAGGACCCCCGGCCACAGAACGCTTTCGCAAAGGACCGATGCCTTGCAGACCCGGACATCGGATTCGATCAGGGCAGGACCGCAGATGAGGACCCGGGGCCCGATGACCGAACGCTCCCCCACCATCACGGGCCCCATGATCCGCGCGGACGGGTCGATCCGGGCGCCGGGGGCCGTATAGACGCACTCAAACGCCGGATGCCTTTCGAAGCCCTCCGGAACAACGTCTCCCGCCTCCATCCTGCACAGCCAGTCCTTCACCGCGTCCAGGTACTCCTCCCAGCAGGTAAAGCTCCCGGCCGGTCTCTCCAGCCGGCTGAAGGCCGCGGGCAGGCCCGCCCGGATCAGCTTCGGCAGCAGTCCCTCTTTCAGATCGCAGTACCCGGCGGCGGGAATCTGCTCCAGAACGGGGGGCTCACAAATATAAATCTGCGCCTCCCCGGTCGGTTCGCGGACCGGATCGACCGACGGATTGAAAAAGATCGTCAGGGGCGAGCGGCGTCTTCGATGCTCCCGGATCGCATACCGCAGGTCCGGCGGCGAGATCATCGTCCCCGGCAGCACGATGATCGTCTCCTCCTGCGCCGGGTCCGCCGCATCGTAAACGCAGCCGGCGCTGCCCCGAGGCAGCCGCTCCTGACGGTACTCAACGTTCAGACCGCGGGGAATCCGTACCTGCCGGCGTATCGACTCAAGATCCTCCGACCCGCAGACCACGGCCCGGCGCAGTCCCTGACCGGCAACATGGTCCAGCAGACGCTCCAGGACCGGCCGGCCCGCCAGCGGCCACAGGGCCCGGTTCAGACGGGTCGCCGCCGGACAGCGCCCGAAATCCGGACGCCCGATCGTGATGACCGCCTTCAGCCGGTCCGGCGTATTCGCCCATTCTCCGGATGACACTCGGTTCGTCTCCATTTTGCGTTGTACGTTGTTAACGGTAATCCATCCGATTTGCGATTCGAAGGGTCGAGCCGCCGCTTACGGTTCGCCGTCCTGCCCGAGGACGCCGCTTGACGCATATCCCGAATTCGTCATGCGGCGGGCCGACAGGTAATTCTCGAACGGACAGGTGTACTCTTCGAAATTCTTCTGAATCTCCTCGATGCTCTTTTCCCACCACTTCTCTTTCAGCAAATGCCGGATTACCTCGGGAGAAAAGCGATAGCGAACGATCCGGATCGGATGTCCCACCGCAATCGCATACGGCGGGATGTTCTTGCTGACCACCGACCCGGCCCCGATCACGACCCCGTCCCCGATCTCCCGCACCCCCGGCAAAATGATGACCCCGTAGCCGATCCAGACATCATTGCCGATTCGCAGCGGGTTGTACCCGACCAGATCCTTCGGGGCGCGCCTCAGGGCGGGATTAAAGAAAAAAGCATGGGTGGATTTGAAATCCAGCGGGTGGTCCCGGTTAAACGTCCGGACGTCGGCCGCAATCGAGCAGTACCTCCCGACGGTCGTGAACCGGTCGAAATTGCCCGGCGTAAAGCAGGAGCCGTGGGTGTACATTCCCACCTCCACCTGGTGATAGTCCTTGAAAATCCGCCGCAGGGTCACGGAGTAGAGAGGACCGCCCTCCATCTTCAGGACTATCCACAGGATCAGGGCGCGCAGCCGCCTGCGATGAAAACGGTAGAGCCAATACAGCAGTTGTCCGATCATTCTGCGTTGTCCTTTCGACTTATCGTCGCATCCTTCGTTCGGCCGAGGAGCCCTCAGCCGCCGCCCCGGAGTTGTCTCATTCGCCCGCGGCAGATCTCCGGGACGGCCAAAGCCAGAAACTTCGCATTCGTCACCAGATACCGCCGCCACATTCGACCCGGTTCCTGTAGGACCCGGTAAAACCATTCCAGCCCCGCCTTCTGCATCCACCGGGGGGCGCGGCGAACGACGCCGGCAAACACATCGAAACTGCCCCCGACCCCGTGGCAGACGGAAACGTCGAGGAGACGGCCCCAGCGGCTCATAAAGATTTCCTTTTTTGGGGGGGTGATGGCCACAAAGAGAATGTCGGCCCGGCTGTCGCGGATCTGCTCGGCCACCCCGAGACCTTCCCGGTCCAGGTCAAAGTAGCCGTCGCGGTATCCCGCCACGCAAAGGCCGGGATAATCCCGCGGCGCTTTTTCGGCGACGGTTCGAACCACCTCCGGCTTTGCCCCCAGGAAAAAAACCCGGTAACCCCTCCGGGCCGCCCGGTCCATCAGGCCGTACATAATGTCGATGCCGGCGACCCGTTCCGGCAGAGGGCAGCCCATGAGACGGCTGAGCAGAACCACTCCCTGACCGTCCGCCGCGATGAGATCGGCCTCCGAAACGCTTTGGTGAAGATCCCGATCCCTTCGGCTGTTGACCAGCTTGGCCACGTTAACCATCCCGAGAACAACAGGCCGCCGCCGCTCAACGGCATCCTGACAGACATCCAGCACTTCAGCCATCGTAACCCGATGGATCGGCATCCCGAGAATCTCGACTTTCGGCAGGTTCACCTGCATTCGATCCGTCCTCTTTTCCGTTTCCACAGTTGCCAGTGCCTCCTTTCGCAAAAGTCAGCCGCAATCAGGTTACCTGATATTCGACGGGAACCCGGTTGCCTCGAACGATCCGCCTGCGCTGCTCCCGGCGGATAAACCGAATCAGTTCCGGCGAAAGCTGCCTCGGTTCCCCCCGAAAGCACGCCGCCAGGTAGCCGCTGAATCGAACGCCGCCGCCGATCAGGAACGGCGGCTCCTTCAGGCATCGCCGCAGGCACTTGAGAAACATAAACAGCGGATCGGCCGCCTGAAAATACTCACCGAAGCCCTGACGAAACCGGATCGTCAGCAGCCCCCGCGAATGCCCCGTCCCAATCGGCTTGTTGTGCACGGCCACCAGTTCGGGAAAGGACCATGTCTTCCACCCCTTCATGCGAGCCGTAAAGCAGGCAATCGTATCCTCGCCGCCGTATTTCATCGGGATCAGCCCCCCCGTCGCTTCATAACATTCCCGGCGAAAGACCATCAGGGCCTTGGGGGTCGAGCGGCGGTCATGGAGCGCCCTCCGAAACCGCCCTTCTCCGAGCCGATCCTGATAGACGCCGGAGGCGATGCCCAGGCGGGGGTCGCGCTCGAAGCGGCCCAGGAGACTTTCGTAATAGTCGTCGGGCAGTACAATATCCGCATCGAGGATCGCCAGGTAGTCATACGCAAGCCCTTCGCAGGCCCTGATCCCTTCCAAAATCGCATAGACATTGCTGGAATAGTAGCTCTGCCCCGGTTCTTTTCGACGGCGAAGCGTCTTGATCCACGCAGCCCGCTGCGCGTAATCCCGGATGATCGCTCCCGTTTCGTCGATGGATTCGTCGTCCACGATGACCCATCGAACGGGTCGGCAGGTCTGACGCAGCACGCTCTCAATCGTCGCGGGCAGCCAGGCGGCCTCGTTGTAGGCCGGCGTTACAAGAATAAAAGAGGCGGTTTTCATCGGTGGATCGATTGGAAACCTCGTCGGCTTTACCGGCTGCTCGCGGCCGATGCGCTCTTTTTTCGGCGACGATAGTGCGCCTCCGCCAGCCGGACGACTTGACGCTGCCATTTTCCCGGAGAACATTCGAACGGACCGGGAACCGTCACTTCGGTTCCGCTCAGGCCCTTCTTGAACTCATAAACGCCTGGGTTGCCCTGCGGATCGATGCCGCCCAAATCATACCATCGGATCCCCCTGTCCTTGAGGAGCCGGATGAGATGCCACTGGAGCAGATTGGACGCGCTGTGCTTCAGACCCGCCTGGGTGGTCGCCCCCAGGAGCAGAACGCAGCGATCCCCCAGGACGCTGTACACGTAACCGGCAATCGGTTCATCGTTCACCACGGCCGTCAGGACCTCAAACCGCTCCGACTCATCGAGGGTTTGATGCACCCGGTAATAAAAGTCGGCCGGCAGGTCCACCTCGAACTTCTTTCGCTCCAGCAGAATCTCGTAAAGCCGGCAGAACTCCCGAAATGCGGCATCATCCCGTCCGCAGACGACCCGAATCTCCGATCGCAGCGACCGGTTGAGCCGATTCCGCCACCGCTGATCCAGACGCCTGCGGATCTCCTCCTCGCTGGGTTCCAGATCCACGAGAATGGTCTGATAGCCCCGGTTCAGGTCATAAAACCCATGCTCCAGGTAAACCGATCTCTGCCGCTCGTTCCAGTCCGAATCGGCAAACGGCGGCTGAATGCGGAGAACCAGCTTTTGGCGGGTCACATAGACCTCCTTCAGCGCCCGCAGAATGGCCTCAAGGCCCCCCAGGGGGTCGCCCCTTCCGCGAATCATCGGCCCCCCGCTGATATAGGCCACCCCGACCGGCAGCAGGGGAGCCCGTTTGACTCGTACATGGGCCAGACCGATCACCCGTCCGGAGCGGGTCAGGGCGATGAACTCATTTTCGAATCCCTGCCGGGCGGCGCAGGCGCTCCCAAACTCCCACAGGTGACGGTAGGTGTAGTCCTCAAACTCCGCGGCCAGCGTTCGCCACTGCGAATGATCCGGCCGGATCAGCTCCACGGTCATATCGTCATCGGTCATCGCGCCGACACGCGTTTCAGGTATCGGATAAATTTTCTCAGATGGTAAAGCCATGCATAACCCCCCTTGCAGGTTAATGTGAATTCGATCATCCATGCATCCGGCGACATGAGGAAGCGCCCCGCGACCTCCTCCTTCTGAAGATTCGCCGGTTTTTCCTCCAGCGTAAAAATACGTCGGTAGCCCGCCTCCCGCGCCAGGCCCAGGACCGCCGCGTTAAATCCGCCGTGCGGCAGGGCCAGGTCCTCCACGGGTCGATTCGTGATCCGCTCCAGCGCCTCCCGCGAGCCGGTCAGTTCCCGTCGGGCCTCCGCCTTCGACAGGGTCGTCAGGTTCGGATGGCTCAGCGTATGCGAGCCGATGGCAACCTGCGGGCTTTCGGCGAGGAGGGCCAGTTGGGCCGCGTCCATCACCGTTTCCTCCCGGTCGGGATGCCCGACCGGCAGCGACCACTCCGGAACCTGGCCCAGATTGTCGGCGACGGCGAAGACGATGCAGGGAATGCGCACCTCCTCCAGGACCGGAACGGCCCACTCCGTCAGATTGACGAAGGAATCGTCGAACGTCACGAGGACCGGCGAATCGAAGCCCCCCGCCGCCCTTCGCGGCCGCCTGCGCTTGAGATACCGCGACAGCCAGACCATCTGCCGCCTGAAGCCCGGCGCCTGATCTCTGCGGACTCCATGATAGCACAGGACTATCGTTTGAGGCTGGCGGTTTCGCCAAAGGGTCCACGGCAGGCAGAGCATCGAAACCGCCAGGTAAACGAGGCGGATCACGACGCCGCGCCCGGCATAGGGCGTCGTTGTCCGTCTTCGAAGATCGGTTAACTGCTTTGTTCTACAGTTCATCATCCAGCCGTTTGATCTGTCGGGCCATATACACAAGGTGGCGTTCGTGAAGCTGCTCATGGATCGGCAGCACCAGCAGTTGCCGCTTGAGCGCCATGGCCTCGGGAAAGTCGGTCCAGTCAAAAGCCCGGTGAAAGCCGCCCCACCAGGGCATCGCCGCGATGCCCCTCTCCCGCAGCCGCCGGCAAACCGCCCGAGGGTCCGGGGTCAGCGCCGGCAGATGCAGCGGGCAGACGCCTTCCGGCAGATCTGCATAGAGCGGCTGAAGCCGGGCGGAGGTTTCGACGGCCTCGTACAGCCGCCGATAGTTTTCCCGCCGCCGGTGCACGATGGCGGCCGAATCGAGCCCGCTCAGCAGGCGGCGCGTCACGCCGGACATCCGCCTCGTGAGGACATCGCCGTTGAAGTAATACGACGGCGGCATCTCGGGCAGACCCGCCCGCGTCAGCGGTCCGTTCTCGCGGGCCCGCCCTTTCAGTCCGCCGGGCCAATAATCATACAGCCCCGCGCGGTCGCACAGCGACACCAGGGTTCGCTTGCAGAACGGAAGTATCTGCCGAAGCATCGTTCTCATCCTCGGTGCCTTTTGCGGCCGTTGAACCGAGCCACTCTCCCCGGCGATGCAAAGCGCCCCCCCGTCCGGCACCGGGAGCGTTTTGGGAAAGCTGTAGATGGCCGCATCCCCCAAAACGCCGATGGGGTGCTGCCGGGGACGGCTCAGAAGCGACAGGGCGCAGTCCTCTATGAGATAAATCCCCCGGCTTTTGCAGAATAGCGACAGCTCCGCCAGGTCCTGCGGCCAGCCGAAATAGTGCGTTACATAGATCACCCGGGTCGCCGGCGTCACCCGGCCCGGCAAATCCGTCAACTCGATCCGGGCCTCCCCGTCCACCGAATACAATTTCACATCCAGTCCGAAGTAAAGAAACGGGTCCAGCTCCGTTCCGCAGTTATAGGCCGGCGCCAAGACCTCGTCGCCCGCCCGCAGATTCCAGGCCCTGCACAGCAGGCCCAACCCGCATCGGCCCTTGTGGGTATAGATCGTTTGCCGACCGCCCGTCAGGGTGTCCGGCCAGCCCGTTGACGGTCGCCGGAACAAGTCCCGCCAGCGAAGGTTCGGCGGCCCGCAGCAGCACCGATTCTCCCTCACACCTGTGCTCTGATCCATAACTTCCAAAGATGCGTCCTCCGAAACGGAAGCCGGGGCGCGACCTGACCGAACCACAGTTTATAGTAAACGAAATTGAGCAGCTTCGAGAACAGGCAGAAGGAACGGGCCTTCAGAAAATTCCATCTTCCCTTCCGCCTGAAAACGGCGGAAAACGCGGGGTACTCCCGGCCTCCGAGCTTGAGTTTGTGACCGTAGTGCCCCCGGCCGGCCTCGATCACTCGGACCCCTTCGGCGATGGCCTGCTCAACCGTCAGGATATGGGTCATCCGCCCCAGCCCGGTCTTGTCCCAGGGGGGATCGCACAGCCGGGCCGGGAGGATTGAATGATACTGTTTGCCGAAGCGGTAGAGATAACGGTACACAATCGGCTCGCCGTCGGCCCTCAGGCAGAACAGCCGAAGCCGCCCCAGACCGCCGTGGCAATGGGCCAGGTCCCGGTGAAACGACTGGGCATCCGGCCAGTCATCGAAATGCCCCAGCTTGTTGAGCTTTTTCCATTGCGCCCGGTGCATCTGAACAAACCTTTCGAAATGGATCGCCGGATCGTCAACGAGCCGAAACTGAACCTCGTACCGCTCTGACAGGTAGTTTTGATCCCGGCGAAAGTGCTTGCGGGTGCTCGGGCTCAGTTGCTCCCGGTAGGCCTTAAAGGTATCCGGCAACGGAAACACCGTGTAGGTTTTCTCCTTCAGTTCGACCCGGCGGAAGGAGCGGCTCTCGGAATGCAGCCTCGGCGACAGGCAGTGCCCGCCGTCCATCGGACCCCAGCCCACCAGGTCGCATCGATCCGTTTCGAGAAGATGCTCGTTGACCCGATTGAAAACCGTCTCGCCGTATTCGGGAAGCACGGCGGGATTGACCATCATCATCGTAAAATCCGAGCCGAGCGGTTTCGCCAGTTTCCACCGGAGGGGCCGGAGCCCGACGCAGTCGATGACGGCGGGCACGATGCCGACCAGGCGGTCGTTCTCTCGAAAGCAGAAGAGCCGCAGTTGCCGGTGGCTGCCGTAATGCTTCCACCAGATCCGGCACCAGTCGTAAGTCTGGTAGATATCTCCGCCGACGGATTCCACAAACTCATCCCATGGCCGGCGAAGATCGGCAATCGCCTCAAACGAAGTATAGACCTCGCAGTTCGCCTTTTCCTCCAGTTCGGTTCCGTAGATCATCCGTAAAGCCCCCCTTGTCAAAGCCCTCCTTCACTTCGGTTCGATTCCAAACAGGTGAAAGCCCAGTGCCGCTCGGCGCTGTCGGGCCAGCTTCGCCGCCTTCTCGCCGCGCCGAAAGAGCGACAGCAGCGAGTAAACGATCCACTGGCCGGTCATGGAAACGATGTAAACGGCCTTGGCGGCGGCCCACGCCAGCGGTCCGCGGCACTTGCGGTAAAAGATCAGCAGACTCTTCTGCATCTGGACGAACATCCGCACGCTGACCTGTTCGGTGCTCTTGCTGCCGCCGTCGCGATGAATAATCCGGGCCGTCGGGGTAAAGATCAGACGCCACCCCGCCCGGTAAAACCGCCAGCACCAGTCCGTCTCCTCCGCATAGATAAAATAGTCTTCGTCCATCCCCCCCACCTGCTCCAGGGCCTCCCGCCGCACCAGCATAAAGACGCCGGAGACCACCTCGACGTCCCGCTGCGTATCCCGCCCCCACGCCTCCATGCTGCCGCGCCGCTCAAGGTGCAGGCGGGCCAGCAGCCGCCGCAGCCCGGTCGTCTGCAGCACGAGATGCCCCACCGTCGGAAACGGAAAGCAGGTCCGCTGGATCTCGTTCTCGTTCTTCCAGATCTGGCAGCCCACCACGGCCGCCTCCGGGTGGTCGTCGGCAAACCGGACCGCCTTCTGAATCGCCCCGTCGAGCACGATGGTATCCGGGTTCAGCAGGAGCACGTAGCGGCCGGTCGCGACGGCCATGGCCTGGTTGTTGGCGGCCGCAAAACCCCGATTCTCATGGTTGGCGATCAGGGTCACCTGCGGGTAGCGCCGGCCAATCGCCTCCGCCGAGCCGTCGGAGGAGGCGTTGTCCACCAGGATCACCTCGAAGCGAATCTCCCGCGTCTGCTCGTAGATCGACCGCAGGCAGTCGCAGGTCATCTCCCGCGTATTCCAGTTGACGATGAGGACCGAAACATCCATCAGGTCGGCTCCCCCGTCGGTTCGGCGCTTACCCGGCGAAACAGGTACACCGGCGCAGCCCCGCACAGGGCCAGCAGGATGTAAAAGACCGTCTGGGGCTGGCCGAAGAGACTTACGGTGAAAAAGACCACCAGCAGGGACGAAAGGCCCGCAAACAAACTCCAGATCAGCCACCGGTTGGGAAGCGTCCGGACCCGGCAAAACGCCTTGTGAAGGCCCTGATAGGCCGCCGTGAGCATACCGATAAACGGAATGAGCCCCAGCAGCCCCGACCGGCTGAGCACAAGGATATAGTGGTTGACGATATCCGTATGGTCCCTGAGATCGATCAGCTTGCTCCAGCCGGGGTCCACATCATAGCCGTACCCCAGAATCCAGTGGCCCGACATCCCGCCCTCGAAGATCGCCACCTCCAGCAGGCGGCTGCGGTACCAGGCCGTGGCGCTGCTGATGACGAACCGGTCGATCACATCGTAAAAATGCCGGTTGCTCATCACCTCGATGGCGAGGCAAAACATGACAAACAGCGTTACATAGACCCTCCAATGCCGGCGATACCGGTAGAACACCAGAAAAGCGAGCAGCAGGAAGTAGGCCAAAAAGGGACCGCTGGAAAGGGAGCAGAACGCCCCGAGGCCAAGGATGCCGAATCCCGCCAGCCATACCAGCGAATACCGGCGGAACTCATGGTAGATGCTCACCATCAGCGTGCTCGCCTGCACAAAGAAAACGCCGAAGAGGATGTGCACCGGCATGGAGACATTGGCCCGGAACAGACCCAGCCGCTTCTCGTCGGTCATCCCGGTCCCCCCCCAGGCCGCGAACTCCAGCAGCGGCAGGTAGGGATTGTTCCCCGTGATCGACTGGTACACCCCCATGAAGGCATAGGGAATCGTAAACAGGACAAAGCTTTTGACAAAACGAACATACTGCTTCCGGTCATAAACGACGATCCGGACGGCAAAATAAGGCAGCATCAGGTCGAACATGGCCCCGAAGCGGTTCTCCAAAAAGTCCATGAAATCCGTGGCCGTAAAGGCGCCGCTGATCATCTGGCCCGCGAAATAAGCGAAGATCCAGAAGTCCAGCGGGATGAACCGAAAATGCGATCGTTCCTCTTTTGCGAAGAACAGGAGCTTGACGAGCAAAACCAGAATGATGATCCGAACGGCGGACAGGTCGGCCGTGCCGATCTTGATCGTCAGCCGGGCCGGATACCAGACCAGCACCGCCGTATAGGCGGCCAGCCCCCAGAGCGGCCGGATCACGATCACCAGGCTGCTTACCACAACGGCGATAGCCAGGGTTACCGATTCCATGCCGCCGCTTCCTTCCGGACATCGTCTTCATACAGATCCCGCTGCGGACGGTCGTACCGCCGCAGCACGATGCGTTTGAGCGTCCCCAGCACCGACCGGATCTTTCCCTTGAGCGGCAGCGTTCTCCAGGCGGCCGCAAGCGGAAAACCCGCGTACTCCGGAAACGGAACCCCACAGAGCCGGAACGCCAGCCGCCGGCCCCACAATTCGCAGTGCCGCCGGCAAAGCGACGGCTGCGAAAGCGTCAGCACCTCCTCGCTCCTCGACGGTTCGACAATGACATCCTTTCGGCGGGCGGCGCGCTGAAGGATCGCCTCCCCCCGGCGCGTCCGGACGAGCACCAGCGAGCGGCCGGGGTCCTGCCCGTCGGGCTCCTGGTACCACGGGTCCCCGCAGGACAGGTCCGCATACTCTCCCGTGGAATCGGGGCACAGCCGGCAGCGCAACTGCCCGTGGCGGCTGAGAATCTCCCCCCACGCCTCCCGGTAGCTCAGGCAGCCGTCGGGGCCGCCGTCCCGCCGCCGGGCCGTCATCATACCCGGCCAGCCGCAGCCCCGGTAACGCAGCGACTGCACCTGCTCCCGCGGCACTCCCATCCGCTCGAGCGCCCGGACGGTCCCCTCCAGCGTCGGCGTCCCCGCGCAGAAGATGCTGATGGTCAGAAACACTTTTTCCTTCAACGCCGGCCGGTTGTCGCAGGCCTTGACCAGCGCCTCGATATCGCAGGGCTTGCCCATCACCACGCACGGGCCGGGCATCTGCTCCAGCCGCCCAAAGGCCGACCCCAGTTCGGCCGGACAATAGCGCGATCCCGTAGCCCCCAGCAGGTCCGAGCGGTCCCGGCTGAAAACGGCCGTGTTCTCCAGCGGCGAATCCGGGTTCTCCCGGATATGGAACACCCCCGCCGCACCCTCCTGCTCCAGGCAGTAAAGCGCCACGGCGGTGGCAATCCCCCCGGAGGACCCAAGGTAGCGAATCTCCGCATCGCCCGCGTATCCCTCCCACAGCGAGCGGATCGGCCCCCAGACGTTCCACAGCGACTCCAGATCGTCCGGCCGGCGCGGCGACCGTTCCAGCGAGATCCCCGGGCAACACCGCAGGCAGGTCCCGCAGGTCTCGCAGCGTTCCTTGTCCACCCGGGGCCGCAGCCCGACCTTCGGCAGGTTCACCATCTCGACGGCCTCTTGCGGACACCCGAAGACGCACCCCCCGCATCCCATGCACAGACGCCGGCGGGCCACATCTTCGACCGTTTGAAAATCCGATACCTTCAAGGGAGATTCCTGAAAAGCGTGTTAATTTGTTCTCGCACGGCAGGCATTCGCTCCTGCAGTTGCGATTTTAAACCCGTTCGATCCCGGTACAAATCCCGGATTTGCCCCAGCGCCTCTTCGCCCGAGAGGCGGCGCAGGTCCACCACCGCCCTCTCCACTCCGACCGTCTCGAAGACCCCGGCAAACTTCCGGCTGTAGGCCATGCCCGCCGCCGGCACGCACTGCGACAGGGCCGCGATGGTCGAGTGCATCCGCGAACCCATAAAAAAGTCGCACAGCCCGATGAAATATTTCATCTGGTGCTGGTCATAGCCGCCGTCGAGCACGATAACCCGCTCCCGGACGTCCGCCGGCAGCGCCTCGCAAACCGCCCGGCAGGCCTCCCAGTCGTTCTCAACCGGAAAATCGGCCGGAATAACGTGCGGCGCCAGCAGCACGGTTCGATCCTCCTGCCGGACAAAATACACGAGAAGCTCGTGAATCAGCGACGCATAGTCGCAGGCCAGTCCGAACATGTTGTCGCCCGTATAGCCGCCGTGGTACAGCAGCCCGCTGACATTGAGCCCGACCGGGGGCCGGCCCTGCGACCGGAGTTGCTCCACCTGCCGGGCCTGCGGCGAATCGGGTCGCCTTGCGCTCAGGGTAAACGCCACATCCGGGCACAGTTGCGGCACAGCGCGCATTTTACGCCGGCCCATCAGCTTTCGAATCTCCTCCAAGCTTTTTTCGTCGCGCGCATAAACGGCGGCCGCCCGCGCCAGGACAAACCGTGCCATCGCGCGGGACAGACGCCGGCGGAAGGGGCCGTAGGTCTGCGGCAGCAGGACCAGGTCCGTTCCGCTCAGCAGCACCAGCCACTTGCGCAGAAAGCCGAAGATCAGCCGCCGCATCCCGTACAGGTCGCTGAAGCTGTCTCCCCCCGTAATATCCGCCGCCATCCGCGCCTCACACAGCGCCCTCAGACAGGGGTTGGACCGGCGCAGCCGCTGACGCCACGCGGACGTCGGCGCCAGTCTGAGCCCCAGCTCCGTCAAAAGCAGGCGAACGATATGGTTGGGCCGCCAGAGCGTCTTGTTGAATCGCACCCCCACCCGTCCCAGCTCAACCGAGGAGCCGTCCGGCATTCTCACCCGTTCCGCTTCCCCCGTTCGTCCTCCGTCCAGCAGCCAGAGACGCGCCCCCGGATGGGCCTCCAGTAGCCCTTCCACCGTGGAGGCCAGCAGCGCGCTGACGCCCAGGTTGCCCGTGTTCAAGCTGGCCCCCATCAAAATCATCTGCCGATCAAACTGCGTTGTCTGGGTCATGGGCTTAAACGATTTCCGCTTCGGGCGCCTTGAGGTTTACGGGCCAGTCGTGTATTCGGCGTCTGAGACTCAGCGCCGCAAAGCCCCAGGCCGCCAGGCACAGCACCGCGGCGCCAAGGACCTGGAGCAGAGGCGATTCGATCCAGAACCGCCACATCAGGGCGGGAACACTGACAACCGCCGCCGGTCCGAGCCCCTCGGCCCCCGCCCGGACATACCGGCGGACGGGAAGATCCAGCAGCCGTTTCAGACTGACCAGTTGCACCAGCCCGGCCAGGAACATGCTCAGCACCTTGGCCCCCGCCGCCCCGGTAACCCCCATAAAACGGACAGCCGGATAGAGGGTCATCGCGATCAGAACAATCCGCAGCAGGGTAAACGAGCGGTGGAGTCCCGGCCGCCCGACGGCCATATAGACCGAGGCGATAAGAATGCCGGCCATATAAAGGATCGTATAGACATTCAGCAGGGCAAACGCCGCCTGCACCTGCCCGTAACGGGCCCCGTAAACCACCGTGAGGATCGGCTGGGCAAAGACGGACAGGCAGACGACCATCGGCAGCCCGAAAAGAGACAGCAGACTCGTCATCCGCACAAAGTTGTTTCCAAGCCGTTCCTTCTGGTCCTGCATCTCGGAAAAGACCGGCAGCACCAGCGGACTGGCGACGCGCGAAAACAGCATCTGCGGCATCGCCGCCAGGGTCAGGGCCATGGAATAATACCCCAGCAGTTCGCGGGTCTCCAGCCGCCCCAGGACAAAGATGTCCGCCTGCATGAACAGGTAGGTCAGAATGGGCAGCCCGACCATGCCCCGCGAAAAGTGAAACAGCTCCCGCCCCGCCTGACGGTCAAAACGAAACCGCGGCCGAAAGGGATAGATGAAAAACGAGCCGACAAACTGGAATCCCATCTCCGCCACGAATCCCGCCGCCAGGGCCCACACGTTGGGATGGAACAGCGCCAGGACCAGACTGACGACCGTGCCCGCCAGTCCCCCTCCCTGGACGACAAACACGACCCCCTTGAATCGAAGCCGTTTCTCCAGAACGTAGAGCCCCGGACTGATGAATCCCTGCATGGGAAGGACCAGGAACGCCGCCCTCAGCAGTCCGGTCAGGGCCGGCGCCTCGTAAAACGCGGCCAGCCGAGGAGCGGCCGCCCAGCCGACCGCATACAGAAACAGTCCCCGGACGGCGCTGATCCACCACGCCGCGTTCAGATAACGCTCATCCGCACCGTTTCGATTCTGGACCACCGCCTGCCGGACCCCCATCTCCGTCAGGGCCTCGAACAACTGGCTGGCGGCCAGCACCAGGGCCATCAGGCCGAAATGCTCCGGCGCCAGCAGACGCGCCAGGATCATGTTGCGAATGAACCGGATCCCCCGTTCCGCCGCCGAGCCGGCCCCGAGCAGCGCTGCGCCGCGGGAGCAGCGGGCCAGGAGACTTTCATCGTTGAAAAAGGAAAAACCCATAAACACCCGCGTTTCTTCGGGACGGAAAAAATCCGCTCCCCCAAAACGCCCTTGCGCACACTCCGTGCCCGTCGGTTGACAGAAATCCGCAATCCGCAGCCGGGTATCGGATAAGCTGTCTCTCAAAACATCTTATTTTTCTTTCTTGGCTCGAGGCGACAACGTTCTTAAAATTATTAGTTTTAAGGCGATTTCAACCCTCGTCACCTCAAGGTAATGGGCTTCTTTTCGCCTGTAAATAAGAAATATCCGTATTAATCCCCCCTCCTAAAAACACTTTTATCGCCGCAAAAATGCGGTTTGGAACCCTTAAGGACGGATAAAATCGTGCTTTGTAAAATTTTTTGGTTTCCTTTTCGAGTAAGGTGAAGTATGATCTGAATCTAAGAGGTTGGATAATGGGAATTGCAAAGAATAACAGAATGGGATTGAACTTTTCAGGCCTTAAGCAGTCAAATCTTTATTGTCCGGTGGAGTGAAGGGCAAATTAATAAAAAAGCAGAGAATGTTTTTAGCAGTAGATGAATCGTTTTTCTGTCTTCGATCCCGACGAATTCGACTATACTGCGGGGGAAATAACCGGTTGATATTTCGCAGAAACAATTAAAACATCAAATATCTTTTTTTCACAAGAGAGGCGGCAAATCGTCAATGCGCCGTGTTTCGCATTAAACGCCGCCTTCAGCGATCCCCCATAAAGCGAATGGACTTATCGTAAAAACCATTCATCCGTTTATCATCGGAATACTGAACTTTCAGTGGATGATAAGAAAAAAAATGGATTTTTTTTACAGGATTGGAATGATGAGCAAACAGCAAGTGAAGTGGTTAGGTTGCCTGTGTGGAATTCTTGTCGTACTCTGTTCATTTTCCGCGCCGGCAGCCGTCGGTTCCAACTGGATCGAACAATGGGGCATCCGGTGGACCTTTGACAAAAACATTTCGACGGACGGCGCCGGCGGAACCTACCGGTACGGAACCTACGCCAACGGCGATTACTGGATCGTAGGCCCGGTGAAGATCACCGCCATCTCTCCCTCCAGCGTCTCCAAATCGGGCCGCATCATCAACGGATCGATGATCAACCCGATCCCCGGCGGACCGCAGGGGTACGACAGCGGCGCTTCAGGGTGGACTTCCTCCTTAAACGTCGCTTATGGAGTTTCCTCCTCCAACCCGCTGCAGATCAGCGTATCGGATTATCCGGTCAAGTCGCTGGTCTCCACGATCAGCACCGCGACCGTTCCCAGCAAGACCTCCGAACCCCGCCTGAAAGGGGCTTCCGTTCTGACCATCGTGGCCTCGGCGCCCTCGGCGGACGCCTTTCGTCCCCCCTACTGCGGCCGGACCAAATTCGCTGAGATCCGCAAGGCCCACATCGACTGGAACTGCCTGGGGAACCTGACGCCCGTCAGCGGCACACCGTCCCGGGCCAACAGCGAACGGGACTTCGAGCGCGTCTGGCTGGACCACGGCGCCAACTATCCCGGCGAAGTAATGCACCCCGAAGACAACATGCCCTGGTACGGCCGGGAGATGGCAAGAGAGGTCGGCATTGCCATGCTGCAGCTCAATCTGAACTATCCCAAGTCGGCCAAGGAAACCCTCCTCTATCGCTTCCTTCAGTACGGCATTGACGTCTCCGGCGTCATCGCCTGCCCGGAGGCCCGAAAGATCTGGACCGGCAACGGCGGCATCACCAACGGGCGAAAACCGGCCGCCGCATTTGCGGCCCGGGTGTTCAACCACCCCGCGATGATCGCCCAGCACGCCAAGAGCGGCAAATACCTCAACGAGGTCGCCGGCTACGGCCCCGGCAACCCGCCGCCCGATTATATCCATTTCGGCAACGAGGACGACCAGGTCTTCTATGTCAGTAAAGTGGATGTGGATGCGACAAACAGCTCCCAGTGGCATCCCGACACCCGAAATGGGCAGCTTATCCGTTACACAAATGCCGACATCGGCAAGCCCGAATGGGCCATCCGGCACGCCGCCGACCCCTGGTACAGCAACAACTGGTGGGGCACGAATTATCGCGATGTATCCGGCTGCACCATGCCCGCCGCGGCGCTGGCGGGCCACATCATGGGGATGAAGTCCGTCTGGAACAATCCCGCCTTCTTCGATTACTGCGACCGCTACATGGCCACCATCGCGGACGGCACGCCCTACGCCGGCAAGGGCTGGCAGTGGGGAACCAACGGCATCGATCTTTATCAAAGCAGCCGCTTCGTATGGAATATGTGGCAGACCTACCGGAAAAATTACGGACCCGTCTGGCCCAACACATCGCCCGCGCCGCAGCAGTACACGCTGACAGTCTCCGCCTCCAACGGCACGGTAACCAAATCGCCCAACAAGAGCACCTACACGGCCGGGGAGACGGTAACCCTCACCGCCGTACCCAACAGCGGCTACACCTTCACCGGCTGGTCCGGCGGTCTGACCGGCAGCAGCAACCCGGCGACGATTACCATGAACGCCAACAAAACGGTAACCGCCAACTTCAGCCAGACCCAGACGGCCGCTTATACGCTGACTATTTCCGCCTCCAACGGCACGGTAACCAAATCGCCCAACAAGAGCACCTACACGGCCGGAGAGACGGTAACTCTGACCGCCGTACCCAACAACGGCTATACCTTCACCGGCTGGTCCGGCGGCGTCTCGGGCACGAACAACCCGGTCTCGCTGACCATGAACTCGAACAAGTCGGTTACGGCCTCCTTCGCCGCCGCTCCGACCCAGGGGCCGGCCTTCTATATCTCCCCCTCCGGCAGCAGCACCAACAGCGGAACGAGCTGGTCCCAGGCGTGGCGGCAGTTGCCCTCCACCCTCCAGCGAGGAGCGACCTACTATGTCGCCGCCGGCAGCTACAACGGCTACACCTTTGACGATCCCAAGCAGTCCGTTTACATCAACATCGTCAAGGCCACCCCGGAGGACCACGGCGCCAATACGGGCTGGCAAAGCGCCTACGGCGCCGGCACGGCGGTTTTCGCCGACCTGCGGTTCGCCAACACCAGCTACATTAACTTTAACGGCCGCTATGAGGACGGCTTCCGCGTGCTCTCGCAGAAGAAGACCGGACACACCGTCGAGTTCTCCGGCTCCAATTACATCAACTTCAGGCACGTCGATGTGGATGCGAACTACGCCACCCTCAACAGCAGCGGCAACGCCGTCTCCCACACCTTCGGCGCCTGCAACGGGATCACCATCCTCTCCTGCACGGATCTGACCGTAGCCAATTGCAAGATGCATAATACGCCCGACGACGGCATCCAGGCCCACCAGAGCCAGCGAATCCTCATCGAGAGCAACGAGATTTTCGCTCTCTACGGCGATTCCAGCGGCGGCTGCCAGGCCCACAGCGACGGCATCGAGCTCATCGGCTGCCGCGATGTCATTGTCCGCGGCAACCTGGTTTACGACGTCCGCAGCACAGCCGGAATCATTATCGGCGACGGCGGCACGGCCTCCGGATTTTCCTACAACTTCACCGTGGAGAACAATGTATTCTACATCCCCGAAAGCGGCTTTGCCGGCTACGCCTGGAGCATCGACGGCCTCAAGCTCTACGGCAACGTGTTCTGGGGCGCCGCCTACGGCGGCCTCTCCATCGGCAAGGACGTCTCGAACATGGAGATGTACAACAATATCTTCTCCACTGTCAACTACTCCCACATGGGGGCCTCCTATAACGCCGCCGAACACCTCGGCGACTATAACCTGTATGCGTCATCGAACAGCCAGTATCCCAAAAAGGCCCACGACCTGATGGGCGTAAGCCCCGGCTTTACCAACATCGGTTCGGCCAAACGAAAGGTCGCCGTCACCGATTTCTCGCTGGTCTCCGGCAGCCCCTCCATCGACGCCGGAACGACCGTCGGATGCGGCTTTGACATCACCGGCGCTGCGCGGCCCGGCGGATCGGCTTACGACATCGGCCCCTTCGAGCGCGGAGGCGGCACAACACCGCAAACCTATACGCTGACCATCTCCGCCTCCAACGGCACGGTAACCAAGTCGCCCAATAAGAGCACCTACACGGCCGGCGAAACGGTAACTCTGACCGCCGTACCCAATAGCGGCTGCATCTTCGCGGGCTGGTCCGGCGACGCCTCCGGCGCAGCCAACCCCGTGACCGTCACGATGAATTCGAACAAGTCGATCACGGCCGCCTTCGAGGCGCAGTCGTCGGCCTCCTCGCCGTCCCTGCTCCGGCGGGTCCTCCTGTCCCTGTCCGCCGAACAGACCTTCGACGGCACGGACGACTATGCCGCGCTGTCCACGCAGAACTGGAACCTGACGGGCGCGACGATAGCCCTGTGGTTCAAGGCGGACAGCACTGCCGGCACCCGCTTCCTGCTCGGCCATACGGTCGGCGACTGGAGCAACCGGGTCCAGCTCTATCTCCGCGACGGTCAGCTCAACGTCGGCCTGGGCGATACCAAAGCCCTCACCGACGCCGTCTGTCAGGCGGGCCAGTGGTACTATGCGGCCCTCTCCTGGGACGCGACAAGCTACCGGCTCTATCTCAATGACCAGTTGGCGGCAAGCGGAACCTACACAGGCCTGACCCGGTTCAACGATTTCGCCGACCTGGGCAACACCGGCCACCCCAATGTCCGCAATGTCGAGGCCTTCGACGGAACCATCGACGACGTCCGCGTCTTCGCCTCGGCCCTGACGCCGGCGGAGTCCTCATCCCTCTATGCCCTCGGCCGCAACGGGTCCCCGACGGCCCTGTTCGCCGACGCAATCACCAGGCACTGGAACGCCGCGACCTTCGACGGCGTGGACGATTACATCGAACTGCCCACGCAGAATTGGAACCTGACGGGCACGACGATAGCCCTGTGGTTCAAGGCGGACAGCACTGCCGGCACCCGCTTCCTGTTCGGCCATACGGTCGGCAACTGGAGCAACCGGATCCAGCTCTATCTCCGCGACGGTCAGCTCAACGTCGGCCTGGGCGATACCAAAGCCCTCACCGACGCCGTCTGCCAGGCGGGCCAGTGGTACTATGCGGCCCTCTCCTGGGACGCGACAAGCTACCGGCTCTATCTCAATGACCAGTTGGCGGCAAGCGGAACCTACTCGGGGCTGACCCAGCTCAACAGCGTTGCCGACCTCGGCAATACGGGCAATCCTAACGTCCGCAACGTCGAGGCCTTCAGCGGAACCATCGACGATGTAACCGTGTTCCCGCGGGTCCTGAATACGGCCCAGGTCGCGGCCCTCTGCGATCACGGTCGCAACGGCGGCCTCACCGGCCACTGGCGGCTGGCCGACTACACCCCGGCCAAAGCCCTCGACAGCTCCGAGGGTCAGCGGACCGCCACCCTGGTCAACAGCCCCGTCTGGGGCCGAAGCTGGGCCGGTGAGGAATTCATCCGCATGACCGCCAAAAACCAGGCGATGGAGATCCCCTCCTCCGCCCTCCGGCCCGAAGCGGGTACGATTGCCCTGTGGGTGGCGCCGGAAAGCGACAGCGGTACCCGGTACCTGTTCGGTCACGTCCTCAACAGCACCAACCGCATCGCCCTGATGATCGTCAACGGCAAGCTGGCCGTCAGCTTAGGGGATAAAAACCCCATCGCGCAGAACCTCGCCTCCCTGCCGGTCAACGAGCTCTCCCACGTGGCTCTCACCTGGGACGCCGGGCAGTATGCGGTCTTTGTGGACGGCCTGCCGGTCACGACGGGCAGCTACACGGGACTGACCCAGTTGCGGTCCGCCTGCGACATCGGCAACTACGGCGACCCGACCCTGCGAACCCTCGGCTTCCTCGGCAGGATCGAAGACGTCCAGACCTATAACCGCGCCCTGAGCGCCGCCGAGATCGGCCTCCGGTACTTTACCCACGAGGTATGCGAAAACCGCGTGCTGGCGTTCATCGCCCGGGCGGTGGACGTCCTGGGCAACCCGATCTCCTTCAGTGCCGACGATCTGCCCGCCGGGGCCTCTTTCGATGTCGCCTCGCAGACCTTCCGGTGGACGCCCTGGTACGATCAGGCCGGCAGCCACACGGTCATCTTACGCGCCGAAGGACAGGTCCCGCAGCCGATCAACATCTCCGTGCAGGATATGCCCCTGCAGGACTGGTACCGGCGGTTCCTGGAACACATCGGCAAGCTGTAACCGGCCCGGCCGTGAAAACGGCCGACGGACACGGACGCACCCTTTAACGGCGTCCTTCAATGGAACCCTTAAAACCGGATCCGCTCATAGCGGATCCGGTTTTTCTTTTCTCCCGATCCCAAACGCCTTACGGCTCACCCGCTGCCGGACCGCCGGAGGGAGGCATGTAATTCCACACCAGCGGGATAATCCGGCGGGCAAAGGCCGTCGCCGCCGCTTCGGACGTCGAGCTGATCTGGACCTGGGCGACATAGCGGGGCCGGCTGCCGGACTGGATGATCCGCCGGTATCTCAGCCCCGAAAAGGCCTTGTGATCGGTCGTCGCCTGCCCGCTGACGATATAGTAATTGAGAACGGCCACTTCCGGAAAGCTGCTCATGGGCTTGCGGAAATGATGCATCAGCACCTGGATCGCCGGTCCGTACACCGGCTCGATTTCGAGGGGGTCGGTCCCCTCGTGGATCCAGCCGCTGCCGACGTAGCAGACCTGCGGACGATGGCCTTCCATATTGACCGGCGTGGAGGTGTAGGCCAGGTACAGGGTTACCTCCATGTCATCGGCCGCATTCACATACCGGCGGCTCAGATAATCGTCGTTGCCCGCCACCTCCACCACTGTCTCCGACAGCGGCAGCTCACTGCCGACCCAGGGCCCGATCGTATAGGGAAAGCCCGAAAAGGGAACATTCCGGACGGGCGGCGATTCCGACAAAATCGCCAGCTTCCGGGCCATGAGCCGGTGGGTCGCCCCCGAAACCATAAGGAAAAGGCAACCCAGCAGCAGATAACACCACAATGTCGCGATTCTTTTCGTCAGCATCGGTCGTATTGCCTCGGGCTCCTTAAGCGTGCCCCATTCACTCAACTTAATTTTTTTTAAGCAAAAATATGATATGGCATACAGCCGAACCATATCCACCCAAATTTTCGAGAAAAGCGCATTTTCAGGATTTTCCTGAGGTCCGCGCCCCGAGACCCGCGCCTCGCAAAACCGCTCTATCTCTTTTCAATAAAGGCACTTGCGCCAAACTCGCAGGGGCCTCGAACAAGAAACTCTTCGTCCTGATGCACACCTGTTTTTCCCTCAGGAACGCCGTATCGCAGGCGTGGAGCTCTTTTTTATTTTTTTGAACACGCGGCTTTTGTTTCGTTATACACTTATATGGTAATAGGAACGCAAGCGATTGGAGCTTAGGAAAATTCGACAGGAGCTGTTAGGGAAAGTGATAAAGACGATGGATGAAGCACAAAAACAAATTCGTCAGTTCATTATTGACAGTTTTCTCTTCGGTGATGGGGAGCATCTCGAAAACGATACCTCCTTCATGGAAAACGGCATCATCGACTCCACGGGGATTCTGGAGCTGGTAACCTTCCTCGAAGAGAACTTCAGCATCAGGATTGAGGATGACGAGTTGCTGGCCGAGAATCTGGACAGTCTGAACAACGTTACAAACTACCTGAGCCGAAAACTTACATGTGTGGAATAGCCGGTTTTTGCGGTCTGAATCAACCCGTTTATCCTGTCGCCGATCAAGTCGTATCCATGCTCTCCGTCCTTGCCCATCGCGGACCCGATGAGTCGGGGCTGTATCTCGACGACCGGGCCGCCCTGGGCCACTGTCGGCTGAGCATCATCGACCTGGCGGGCGGCGCCCAGCCGATGCATAACGAGCGGGCCGACCTGTGGATCACGTATAACGGGGAGATCTTCAACTACCTCGAGCTGCGGGAGGAACTCCTTCAGAAGGGGCACGTCTTCTACAGCGCCTGCGATACGGAGGTGCTCCTGCACATGTACGAGGAGTACGGCCCCGAGTGCCTCAGCCGACTCAACGGCCAGTTTGCCTTTGCCCTCTGGGACAGCCGCCGCAACGAGCTCTTCCTGGCCCGCGACCGGGTCGGCATCCGGCCCCTCCACTACACGATGGATCGCGGCATCTTCTACTTCGCCTCCGAGATCAAGTCCCTCTTTGCCGTCCCCTCGATCCGGCGGCGGCTCGACCCCGTCGGGCTTGACCAGATCTTCACCTTCTGGACCACCCTCCCCGGCCGCACGGCCTTCGAGGGAATCCACGAACTGCCCGCCGGCCACTGGGGACTGCTCAAAAACGGCGACCTGAAGATTCATTCATGGTGGACCATCCCCTTTGTCCCTCGCGGCGAGTACACCCGACAGTCCTTTGACGAGGCACGGGAGGAGGTCGATGCCCTGCTGACCGATGCAATCCGCATCCGCCTGCGGGCGGATGTCCCGGTCGGCTGCTATCTCAGCGGCGGCCTGGACTCCTCCGGCATCACCTCCAGGGTCGTGCAGCGATTCAACAACCAGGTTCAGACGTTCGGAATTCGCTTCGAGGAGTCGGCGTTCGACGAAGGGCTCTATCAGGACCGGATGGTTCGCGAACTCGGCGTCAAGCACACGGAACTGATGGTAAACAACCAGTCCATCGGCGAGACCTTCGCCAACGTGATCTGGCATACGGAAAAACCCCTCCTCCGGACCGCGCCGGTCCCCCTCTACCTGCTCTCGCAGGTGGTCCGCGATCATCGGTTCAAGGTCGTTCTGACGGGCGAAGGGGCCGATGAGGTCTTCGGCGGCTACAACATCTTCCGCGAAACCAAGATCCGCCAGTTCTGGTCCCGCTTCCCCGGATCCCGCCGGCGGGCGGAGCTGATCGAACGCCTCTATCCCTACATCTTCATAACGTCGAAACAGCGAACCCTGCTGACCGCCTTCTTCGGACGCAATCTCAGCCGGACGGACCACCCCTTTTACTCCCACATGATCCGCTGGAACAATACGGCCGGCATCAAGCGTTTCTTTTCGAAGGCCCTGATCGAGGTGATGCAGGCACGCGACCCGCTGGAGGACCTGGAGGCGTTCATCCCCCCCGGCTTTGACCGCTGGCCCGTCCTCTCGCGGGCCCAGTACCTTGAGATCCTCCTCTTTCTCAGCGGATATCTGCTGTCCTCGCAGGGCGACCGGGTGGCCATGGGGCACTCGCTGGAAATCCGCGTGCCTTTCCTGGATCACCGGATCATTGAGAAAATGGCCGCCTGCCCGCCCCGGTGGAAGATCTTCGGACTTCGGGAAAAGCATCTCCTCAAGGCCGTCTTTCGCGATGCGCTTCCGGAGGAAATCGTCGAGCGCAGCAAGCATCCCTACCGGGCCCCGATCCACCAGAGTCTCCTGAGCCGTCGGATGGCCGGCATCCGGGAACGCCTGCTGAGCCCCCCCGGCGATGCCCCCCCGCTTTTCGACCCTGTGAAAATCACGCTCCTCATCCGTCGGATCGAGGAGAGTCAGAACTATACCGAGGTGGAGGGGATGGCCCTGGCGGCGGTGGCCTCGACGCAGATCCTCCAGGAACAGTTTATCACCCGTTTTTCGCCTCCGCCCGCCCCCGATTTGAATATACGCGTCTTTATCGACAAACGCTCCGGCGCTCGTCGAAAGGCCGACCGTTCAGAATCTTTTCTGAATACCAAGTGAACGCATGCGATTTCCCTCGTTGATCCATGACTACCTGGAACGGGCCTGTGAGCGATGCCCTGAAAAGAATTTCCTGATCTGCGGCCCCGACCGCGTCAGCTACCGGCAGGTTTACCTCCAGAGCCGCCGGCTCGCCCGCGGGCTTATCGAACGGGGACTCACCCTCCATGATCGGGTGCTCATCCTGGTCGATAACGCACCGGAAACCGTCATTGCCATGTACGCCATCGCCCGGGCGGGCGGAACGTTTGTCATTGCCAACGGCACCGTCAAGGCGTCCAAGCTCCGCTATCTCCTTGCAAACAGCGGGGCCGGGGTCCTGATCGCGCAGACCGGCAAACTGCGGGTGGTAAAACAGGCCCTCCGGGGGCTCAAACCGCCGCCGGAGGTTATCTGGGTGCACCCGGCCCGCAGCGCCGGCCCCTTCCCCGACGCCTGCGCCGGGGACATTCGCTGGGAGGCCCTTCTGGACGGCTGGGAGACGGACGCGCCCGGCCCCGCCTTCCCGCGAATCATCGACCAGGACCTGGCCGCCCTGGTTTACACCTCCGGCTCCGCCGGCGAGGCCAAGGGCGTCATGCAGCCCCATGATCGAATGATCCGGGTCGCCCAAAGCATCATCCAATACCTCGGAAACACCGAGGAGGATGTGATCCTGAACGTGCTGCCGCTCTCCTTCGGCTACGGCCTCTACCAGGTGCTCATGGCTGCCATGTTCGGCGGTACGGTCGTCCTCGAAAAATCGTTTGTCTATCTCAAGAGCGTCCTCGCCCGCATCCCCGACTGCCGGGTAACGGGCTTTCCGATCGTGCCGACGATCATGGCGATGCTCTTTCAGTTCCAGAACGTCGAACGCTTCGACTTCTCCTCGCTGCGCTACATCACCGTGGCCGGGGATGCGATGCCCGCCGCCCCCGTCCGGCGGTTTCGCGAGCTCTGGCCCCGCGTCAGCATCTATCTCATGTACGGCCTGACGGAGTGCGTGCGGGTCTGCTACCTCGATCCCGGGGACGTGGACCGATCGCCCGAAAGCGTCGGCACGGAGATCCCCAACTGCCGCACGCTCATCGTCGATGAGAACGACGTACCCGTCGCACCGAACCGGATCGGCCAGTTGGTGGTGATCGGATCAAACGTCATGGCGGGCTACTGGCGGGATGCGGACCTGACAAAAAGGGTCTTTCGGCCGGGACCCGAACCGGGACAGACCCGCCTCTACACCGGCGACCTGTTTCGCCGCGACGAGCAGGGCCTTCTCTACTTTGTCGCCCGCCGGGACGACATGATCAAATGCCGCGGCGAGCGGGTCAGCCCCCGCGAGGTCGAAAAGATCCTCCTCCGGATGGAGGCCGTTGCCGAGGCGGCCGTCGTCGGGGTCCCCGACGACGTTCTCGGGCAGGCGATTCGGGCCTTTATCGTACCCCGCCCCCGCGCCGACCTCTCGGAGCAAAAAGTGCTGAAATATTGCAGTTTGCACATGGAAAACTACATGACTCCAAAGTATATTGTGTTTCTAAGCGAGCTGCCGAAAACTCCGAACGGCAAAGTGGACAAAAGAGCTTTAAGGGATTATCATTGAAGTTTGAAAAAATAGCTAAACAAATGTGTCATTCCCGCGCAGGCGGCAGTCCGGCAAAATCGCCCTGGATTCCGGCTCAAGACCACAATGACAGCTTGGGCCTTTCGCCTGAAGGGTTAAGCTTATTTTTCAAAAATCAATAGGAGCGAGAACCGTGACAACCAAAAAGGGCTTTTCCAAAGAGGTCTTAAACCTGGATTATGAAGCAGCCATTGAGGAACTCTGCCTTCGGATTCGCAGGATTCTGACGGAAAATCTCAAGCGAAAGGGGCTGGTGGTGGCCGTTTCCGGCGGGATTGACAGTTCCACGGTGGCCGCCCTCGCCGTCCGGGCCCTCGGCCCCCGGCGCGTGCTGGCGATCCTCATGCCCGAAAAGGATTCCGCCCCCGAGACGGCGGATTGCGGCCGTATCATCGTCAATCACCTGGGACTCGATTTCGTGGAGGAGAACATCACCCCGATTCTCGAGGCCTACGGCTGCTACCGCCGGCGGGACGAGGCGATTCGAAAGATCATCCCCGAATACGGCAGCGGCTGGAAGTGCAAGATCGTCCTGCCCGACCGGGGCGATGCCAATACGCTGCGCATATTCTCCATCGTCGCGCAGGCCCCGGACGGAACCCAAATCCGCCGGCGGCTGACCCCCGAATCCTACCTGGGCATCGTCGCCGCCACCAATTTCAAGCAGCGAACCCGCAAAACGCTCGAATACTATCACGCGGATCGGCTCAACTACGCCGTCGCCGGCACACCCAACCGACTCGAATACGACCAGGGATTCTTCGTCAAGGGCGGCGACGGCCTGGCCGACATCAAACCCATCGCCCATCTCTACAAGAGCCAGGTCTATGCCCTCGCCCGCCGCCTCGGCCTGCCCGAGGAGATCTGCTCGCGCCCGCCGACCACCGATACCTACTCCATGCCCCAGAGCCAGGAGGAGTTCTACTTCTCGCTGCCCTACGACAAAATGGACCTGTGCCTCTACGGCAAAAACCACGGCTTCCCCCCCGAAGAAGTCGCCCCCGTCGTCGATCTGACGCCCCGGCAGGTGGAGTGGGTTTACAACGACATCGAACAGAAACGCCGCACCACCCGTTACCTCCACATGCAGACCTGCCTGCTCGAACCCGTCCCCGAGATCGCATAGCCGCCCTTTCCCTAAGCCCCTTTAAGGCGAATCCTGATCGCACACGACGGCGGCTAAGCAATAATAGGAAAAGAGACTGGACCTTTTACGGATGATTCGATTCGATCCCATCCTGCTTCATGAGTGGCTCCGGCATACGGCCGGGCGGCTCCCGGATAAAACGGCCGTGATCGACGGCTCGCGGGAAATCTCCTACGAGCGGCTCGACCGCGAGAGCGACCGCCTCGCCCGTCGCCTGCTGGAACTGGGCCTCCGCTTCCAGGATCGCGTCATCATCTACCTCGACAACTCCTACGAGACGGTCCTGTCCCTCTACGCCGTTCTGAAGGCCGGCGGCGTCTTCGTCATCCTCAACGGCGCCCTCAAGGCGGCCAAGCTCGCCTATATCATCGACAATTCCGAGGCAGCTTTCCTGATCTCCGCCCCCTCCAATCTCCCCCAGGTTCAGGAGGCCCTCCGCCGCACGGATCGCCCCCCGACGGTCCTCTGGACGGAACGGCGCCCCGGCATGAAGGGCCTGCTGCCCGACAGCCTGTGCCTCCCGTCCCTCCTGGAGAAGGACCCGTCGCCGGCGCCCGACTTCCCCGAAATAATCGATCAGGACATCGCCGCGTTCATCTATACCTCCGGCTCCACCGGCGAACCCAAGGGCATCATCTCGACCCATCACGCGATGGTCTCCGCCGCCCGCAGCATCATCCAGTACGTGCAGAACGACCCGGACGACGTCATCCTCGACGTCCTGCCCCTCTCCTTCGACTACGGGCTTTACCAGGTCCTCATGAGCGTCATGTTCGGCGGCACGGTAATCCTCGAAAAATCCTTCACCTTCCTCCACCAGGTCCTGCGCAATATCCCCCGGCACGGCGTAACCGGCTTCCCCATCGTGCCGGCCATTCTGGCGATGCTGCTCAATCTCAAAGACCTCAACCGCTGCGACTTCACCTCCCTGCGCTACATGACCAACACCGGTGCCGCCCTGCCCACCGAGCACATCCGCCGCTTCCGACAGGCCTTCCCCGACGTCCGCTTCTATTCCATGTTCGGCCTCAGCGAGTGCAAGCGCGTCTGCTACCTGCCCCCGGAATGGATCGGCCGCAAGCCCGACTCCGTCGGCCGCCCCATGCCCAACTGCCGCGTCTTCGTCCTCGACGACGCGGACGCTCCCGTCCCCCCCGGCCAGATCGGCGAGCTCGTCGTCCAGGGCTCCAACGTCATGTCCGGCTACTGGAAGGACCCGGAGCTGACCGCCCGGACCTACCGCCCCGGACCCGTCTCCGGCCAGCGGCTCCTCTACTCCGGCGACTACTTCCGCCGCGACGAGGACGGCTTCCTCTATTTCCTCGGCCGCAGGGACAACATGATCAAGACACGCGGCGAACGCGTCTCGCCCAAGGAAATCGAAAACATCCTCTGCCAGTGCAAGGGTGTCGAAGAGGCCGCCGTCATCGGCATCCCCGACCCGATCCTCGGCCAGGTCCCCAAGGCCTTTATCGTTCCCTCTGACCCCGCCGTCACGGTCAGCGACGTCCTCCGCTACGCCCGGCAGAACATGGAAAACTTCATGGTCCCCAAAGAATTCGAGTTCCTCGACGCCCTGCCCAAAACCCCCAACGCCAAGATCGACAAAAAGCTCCTCAAACAGCGCACCGCCGACCTCCCCTCCCCCCAAAACTAGGGACAGTCACCTGTTTCCGACAAAAAACCAGGGACAGTCACCTGTTTCCGAATCCTCTTTACCGCTTGAACCGCCCCCCGCAAGCGGTTACAATAGCCCCATGACACATAACCGAACAAATCTCAGCGTTGGCATCACAGGAGATCGATAATGTTTGTCGGCGTGCTCACGGTCCCGATCTACCTGAGCGGCATCGGTTCGCTCAAGGACAAACGCCGCATCGTCAAGAGTCTCGTCGAGCGGCTCCGCGGCCGCTTCAACGTCTCCGCCTCCGAGGTCGGCGCGATGGACAACCGGCAGATGGCCGTCATCGCCGTCGCCGTCGTCGCCAACGACGGCGGCTTCGTCGAGCAGCAGCTCGACACCATCGACCACTTCATCCGCAACGACGGCCGCTTCTACCCCGGCCAGGTCAAACGGGAGCTCTTTCCGGCCGGCAGGGACATGAACATCCTGTAACCTATGCCGCCCCGCCCCTCCAGTACCGCAGGCGGATATAGCCCAGCGCCAGCAACGCCCCGATCAGATCGGCGCAGAGGTCCAGCGAGGTGTTGAGGTAGCCGCCCACGCCCGCTTCCGGCACGACGGCGACCACAAGGAATTCGACGATCTCATTGAGCGCCCCTGCCCCCAGCCCCGCCATCACCAGCACAATCGCCAGCGACAGCCGCGGCCGCAGGTCCCTCAGCGAGCCCTCCAGCAGGCAGTACATCGCCAGCGTCGCGGCGGCAAACCCCCACACATGCACCACCTGGTCGTACCGCAGGACCGGCACGCGCGCCGACAGCGGCACAAGGATCACATCATACAGGCGGCCGTCGCCGACGACGATCCCCCCGCCCGCCAGATGCAGCAGCGACCAGAACGTCAGCGAAACCAGCGTCGCCGGCGTGTAGCGAATCCGCAGCAGACTCGACCCGATCAGCCCGATGCACGCCAGGATCACGCCGATATAGATCAGAAACTCATAATTGAGCCGGACCAGAAACCGCACCCCGAAGATCGCCACGATCCCCAGGTTGATCCCCAGCACCGCCCAGTGAAACCCCGTCACCCGCCGCCCCGCCGTCTCACACGTTCCCATCGCGCCCCCCCGCGTCCGGCGGCTGCATGGAAATCCGCTTCATATCCCGCCGGTCATCGAACCGTTTGGCAAACCCGGTCAGCCGGTCCTGATGCGTAACGATCTCCTCCGTCAGGATGCGGCGCCGCTCGCCCGAGGGAATGAACTTCTGGATCAGCAGCTTGAACAGGTAGTTCAGCTCGCCGCTTTCCATCTCGTGGGCAAGCTGGTAGGCATCATAGAGTGTCATCGTTGAATCCGGCGAGAGCCGCTCCGCCTGCCGATGCACCTGGTCGATCCGGTCCGTCAGCTCCCGCTCCGGCGACTGGGCCTTCTGTTCGGCCGAAAACCCCTCCAGCAGCCGTTTCAGCGTATCGGCATGATGCTGCTCGTCGGCGGCCATCTGCCTCCACAGTTCGGCCCCGGGCGGATACGCCGCCGACCCCGCCGCCAGCGCAACATAAAACTGCCGCACCCTCAACTCGAATCGGATCGCCTCCGTAAAAACCCATTCCATCGTCGGGCCTGATTCCCGGGCCGATACCGCATTCCTCTCGCAACGGCAGTCCATCCATACCCCTTTCGCACACGCTTATCGGTCAAATGACATTCTCCCCGCCTTTTATATCGGCCGTCGGCCCGACCGACTTGACCGTTTTGCCCCCCCTCCCCGGCAGGGAACAGCGGAAACTTCGAGGTGTTATCAAAGTTTGAAAAAATAGCTAAACAAATATGTCATTCCCGCACAGGCGGCAGTCCGGCGAAATCGCCCTGGATTTCGGCTCAAGACTACAATGACAGCTTGGGCCTTTCGTCCGAATGGTTAAGCTTATTTTTCAAAAATCAATAAAACTTCAAGGCATCAGACAGGCCTTGCAGAAAATCTCATTTCAAGAGGCCCTGAAAGGGCCGACAGTTTCTTAGCCGGGTGCGTCAGCCCCCGGAAAGCGAACACCCCAACATTTTTTCAGCCCCGAAGGGGCGACAGTTTCGTCATTTCTGCCAATCAGGTCACTGGTGCGCAGGGAAGATCAGGTCCTCGACGGCGAAGCCCCACTGCTCGGCCCTGGCGAGAAGACTCATCAGCGTCGCCTCATCCAAATCAGGGGTGCGGGCGAGGATCCACAGGTAGTCCCGGCCGGAGCTGGTGACCATGGCCCAGTGGTAGTCCTCGTCGAGGGCAATCACATAATACCCCGCGTAGATAGGCCAAAAGAAGGTAACCTTCAGCGCCCCGACGTCGCGGAAACCGAGGAACTCGGCCCGGCCGCGGGCCGTCTGCCACTCCTGCTTTTGCTCGTTCCAGCCCTGGTTGATGACGCCGATCCGGCCGGGACAGTCGCACGAGTAATACTCGGCGGTAACATGGCTCAGCCCCCGCTCAAAGGGATGATCCAGCCGGGCGATCTCATACCACGTACCCACGTACCGCTCCGCCTCAAACCACTCCACCGCCTCAACCCCCTTAGGCGGCCCCGAAACACACCCGCCCGCCGTCAAACACAGACCGAGGACACCGGCAAGCAAATAAAACATCTTTCGTTTCATCTTTAGCTCTCCATGACTGTTTATTACTTTTTGGCCTCAAGAGAATAGGATCCAGGCCCTAAATGATAATCATACTCAACTTGACTGACTTTTTTCATAGTTTTTATGCGGCGATGAGCAGCCGGCCGAGCTCTTTGACAATTTGCGTTCCACTGGACAACGTCTTGAGATGGTCGGTCAGATCTTCCCAGACGATAC
>JBNRMP010000027.1:0-45974 GCA_050309685.1 Anaerohalosphaeraceae bacterium | reverse complement strand
TATCGTCTGGGAAGATCTGACCGACCATCTCAAGACGTTGTCCAGTGGAACGCAAATTGTCAAAGAGCTCGGCCGGCTGCTCATCGCCGCATAAAAACTATGAAAAAAGTCAGTCAAGTTGAGTCATATTCAAATTCAACATTGCGGAACAGGGTGTTGTGATCCTCATCAATAGCAAGATCAACGCCTGCGTTAACAAACCTGGCTATAGAATCCCTGTATACAATTACATCGTTAATTACATCGAATACAAAAAGATTGGAGTAATGATCGATGACATAGATACTTTCTCCGGGTGCCGTTCCCAAAACCAAAACCAGGACAAACGCCATGACCCAACTTATCTTATTTGCGTTCATAAGAATACCTCCTTTGCAGTTTTCAGGGCTTCCCCGCAGACAGGAATCCTGTTCCTCATTTCATAATTGCCCTCAACTCTCCCTTTCTCCTAAAGCCCTGATCATGATGTGTATTTTCAGAAAAAGGTATGTTTCGTAATTCTCATATCTCGTTGATTATCGTTTTCTCATAAGCAGTCCTCCAAGAGCAATTAACATCACTGTCATGGGTTCGGGGACAATGACGTTGATATTCATCCATGCCGGATCGTAGTCAGCATAGCCGAAGAGTTCAATGGAGAAAGGCGTGTTGTCCTGCCAGAAACCTGTGATGCCGATCTTTTGTCCGCCATTCTCAACCCATGACCAGCCGGGCAGGGCATAGATGTTGATGTGCGGGTCGCCGTACCACCGGCCAAATCGCCAGCCGACATATTGACGGCTGGTAATCGCATCAATTCGTCCGCCCTTAAGAACAGCTTTAGCGTTTTCAGATATCGTAATTTCTTCTGTTATGCCATCGAGATATAGCACTTGGCTGTAATCGTCAAGCACGATATCCCATATCCCACCTGTGTCAAAATCTCCATTAACGGGAACAGAGGTGGAGCGAACTTCGAGCCGGCTAAAATCCCGCATTTCAATAACATCCACCCCACCCCCATCGACAATCAGAGGTGGATTATAGCTGGTCCAGCGCACCCCGTATTCATACTCCCCGGCGGTGATCCAGCCGTCGCTGTAGTCGGCCCAGGTAGTCGAAAGGCAGAGACAGACCGCACCAAGCGGGATCATTCTTTTAACTGCAGCCGCCTTGCCGCTCAGAACCGGCTTACGGGATGGTCGTTTTCGAATCAACAGGCCGCCCAGAGAAATCAAACACAGCGTGGCCGGTTCGGGGACAATGACGTTGATATTCATCCATGTGGGATCGTAGTCGGGGTCATTGATGAGTTCTATCGAAAAGGGCGTGTTATCCTGCCAGAGACCTGTGATGCCGATTTTTTCCTGCTGGCCACTGTAAATCCACGACCAGCCGGGCTGGGCATAGATATCGATGTGCGGGTCGCCGTACCACCGGCCATACCGCCAGCCGATATACTGCATGCTGTTAATCGCATCGATGCGGCCGCCGTATAAATCGGCTGTAGCATAACCGTCTATGGTGAGCAGATCGGTTATACCCAACAGATAATCGAGGTGACTACTGCCGAATAAAGCAATATCCCATATCCCGCCCGTGTCGAAATCTCCGTTAATGGGGATCGAGGTGGAGCGGACCTCAAGACGACCATTTACCACATCTATCACATCTGCTCCACCCCCTGCAATAATCAGGGGCGGATTATACGTGGTCCAGATCACACCGTACTCATACTCCCCGGCGGTGATCCAGCCGTCGCTGTAGCCGGCGAAGGATACGGAGGCCAGAAGCCCTATTAGAACTGCACTTACCCTCATTTTCATCACCACTGCTCCCTTACTTAAGGTTTCGCATTTCAACCGAATCCTTGTCCTCCGTCTCCATGATGACTGGACGCTATTATATCCAAAAAGAGGCATCCTGTCAAGAATAATATTGTCATGTTTTTTTCTCTTTTTAAGCCGATTTTACCGGACATTCATATAAAGAGGTGGGCTGAACTACTGAGCGGCGGTTGATGACGCAAAAAGGATTCACCCGGCTCACCAGCCCGAACCTCTGAGGAGGGCGCTGTCAATTTTGAATTATGAATTCTTAATTTCGAATTGGCAGAGTACAAAAGTCCGGCTATTCTGTTTTTAAAGAGTCCCTATGGTACGGCAGGCAAAAGAAAAAGATACAGGGGGCGCTGCCGCCCGCACTCAACTGAGGCTCCGTCAGAAGCCCGCAAAGAATACGAGAGAACAGCACCCCCTGTATCTTTCGTGAGTACAAGGGGATGCCGTTTACTCCGACGTTTCTTTGCAACAAAATCTGACGGATTTCAGTTGAAACGTCCGTCGTAAAACGACAAGACCGCTTATTCAATTGTCTTCGCTATAACTATTTTTCCTTAATACCCTTACAATTCCTCCGTTCGATGCCTTTCCTTCGATGTCGCCAACCATTATAACCGGACAATACCTTCAATGCAAGAATAAATTTCAAAAAATATCAGATTCAAATAAAATGCTCCTGCCCCCTTTTTTATTCGGCGCAGTGGTGTCTTGGGAGGAGGTTGCAGGCCAGCCACTGTTCGATGAGGACGGCCAGGTCGTCGAGGTTGATGAGGCAGTCGCAGTTGAAATCGCCCTTGATGCACTGCATACAGCATCGCGCGCCGTAGCTGCGGCCGGCCTGGGCCGTTCCGCCGTACGCCCCGAGGTTCGCCCGGCCGCCGTTGCACTCATATTCCGCGCCAAAGTCGCTGCTTGGGTCCGCCGCGTCAATCGCCGGGCTGTTCTCGTCGTCCGCCGGGTCGTAGTTGTCGCCATCGTCGAGCACCCAGTCCCGACGCGACGGGTCCCAGCGGCCCGCCGCCGACTTGAGATGGTAGTCCCGCCCCGCCGCGTCCGCGAACAGCGGATCGACGTCGAGGTTGCCCTCCTTCCAGTCCAGCGTGCAGAACCCCCCGACCAGGTGCCCCCGGTCAAGCCCCGCCACATCGCAATAAGCCGCCTCCACACGCGTCCCATGCAGCGAATCGTCCAGCATCGCGATCTCATGCCCCTCCAGCTCCCCGCAGAAGTTATTCCACAGGATCGAGTTGTGCAGCACGGCGATGCTGTCCATCGCGAAGAGGCCGCCGCCGATGCCGTTGGTCGTGTTGTCGGCGATGGTGCAGAATTCCACCACCGGCACGTTGGCGTCCGTGGGGCCGCTCGTGCACTCGTACAGATAGATCCCGCCGCCCGCGTCGTTGGCGTGGTTGCCCGCGATCACGTTGTGGTCGAGGGCCGCCGAAGAGTTGACCCAGCAGTACACCCCGCCGCCCTCGTTGCCCGCGATGTTGTCCGTGATCTCGCAATGCGTAATCACCGGGCGGCTTGAATCCCGGCAGCTTACGCCCCCGCCGCAGCTGCTGGCCGTGTTGCCGGCGATGCGGCATCGCTCGATGCGCGGGCTGCTGTTGTACAGCGCAATCGCCCCGCCGGCCTTTTTGTAGCCGGTCGCCGTGTTGTTCTCGAACACGCAGTTGCGGATTGTCGGGCTGCTGTAGTAGCAGTAGATCGCCCCGCCGTTTTCCCGCGTGTAGCCGTTGCGGATGGTGAGCCCGCTGATCATGGTGTCGGCCCCTTCGCCGCTGACGAACGAGAACGCGCGGGCGGGCGTCTCCGGGGTTCCCCCGCAATCGATGATCGTCGCCGCGACGGTGTTCGGGTCGCCGGGATTGACGCTGCGGATCGTCAGGGGCTTGCCCGCCGGGTCGATGTTGACATTTCCCTCTCCCGTATAGACGCCCGGCGCAAGGACGATGATATCGCGCTGCGCCGCAGCCGCCACGGCCGCCGCAATCGTCGGATAGACCGCCGGCACCTCCAGTATATTCGGATCGTCCGGGGTCACCACCTCCACCCGGCAGGGCGCGGTCCCCACGCGGTTGCGCCCGTACTCAATCCGCATATAGCCGTTCTCTCCCCACCCGGGTCCCCACGAGTTCTTCAGGAACCACACGCCTGCCGCCCCCTGCGTATCGTCCCAGCCCACCAGCACCACGGCGTGATTGATCGGGTCATTGGTATCCGCGTTGAAGATCCCGCCCGTATAGCACTGGAACAAATCGTCGGAGCAGACGGATACCGCGATCGGGCCGTAGTCCATAATCGCCTGCTTCATGGCGTCGATGTTCGAGTCCACCGACGACCAGTCGGAGACCACATACCGCTCCCCCTCCGGACAGGCGCAATCGGCGTCTCTCTCCTCGTAGGGATAGGCATCCTCGGTCGGCGTCCCCAGGGCATGGCACGCATCCTCCAGCGACAGCATATAATCGAACGCCGTCTCATACCATCCGCCGTTGCAACTTCCTGCATTCGTACAGCTCACCAGCCACTGCTCGGAAAAGTCGAACACCCGGCCCGTGCGAATCAGGTAGGCACTCTCGACCGCCCCGACCGCCGCAAAGGCCCAGCACGACCCGCAGCCGCCCTGATTTTTTACCGGCGTGCAGCCGTCCACCTGCCGCCAGTCGAACCACTCGGGGAGCCGCCGGGAGCTTTTCGGCGCGGCCTTCAGCCGCGGACGCCGCACCCTGGGGAGCTTTGTTCCGCAGAGCTGCTGGAGGGTATATCGGGTCGCCGGGTTCTCGCCCACCTCGAATGTGTAGCCCTTTTCCCTGACGCGCTTGCGCACCTTTTCCACGTCCGGCCGCTGCACAAAGGCCTCCCCCATCAGCAATTCAAAAGGAATCGAACCCAGAAGAATGACAACCGCCATCTTACGCATTGAACACCCTGCCTTCCTGTCAACAGACCCATCCGGACCTTGAGTGCGAACTCACACCCTCACCGGCCTCAACATCCTACTAAAAACCATCCGTTAAGTCAACAATTTTCCGACAGGAGGCGGCCGCTTCCTTTTGCTGCAAAAAATCCGGATTCGCGGCGGCAAGAACAGATTAGAAACAGTCAGCGATTCGTCACTGCGCGGGTTTGCCGAAGACTTCGACCTCGATGTAGTGGTTCAAATCGCTGGAGCTGCTGCCGGTGCTGTAGAAGCGGACGTAGCGGCCCCGGACGCCCTTGGCATCGATCAGCTTGCCCTCAGCGGTCTCGACGTAATGATTGTCCCGGCCGGCGCCCAGACCGATCGAGTTGTCATGGTCATTGTTGAAAATGGTCTGCGCCTCGATGAAGTCCGGGTCGCCGCTGACCTGAACGACAACGTCCTTATAGACGCGCGGGGTCTTGTGGTAGTGCCAGACGACGACGGCGTAGATATCGCACTCCTGTTCGAGGTCGATCTGCACCCACTGGGTGAAGGGTCCCATCTCGACGAGACTGCCGTCGCCGGCCTCCTTGTCGCCGTCCACGATCCAGTCGTACCGGCCGTAGATCGGTTCGGGCTCGGAGGCGCTCACGGGCTTACCCGCGGAGACGACGGTCGTGCCCGCGGGGGCAAGGAAGGGATCGCGGGCCCGGCCGAGGGGCTTTTCGAGGTTGGCGATGCCCTCGATGTTTTCGGGGGTGCCCACGAACATCGGCTTGGGCAGGACGAGGGGGATCGGCTCAAGGGCCGCCTCGGGGGCGGGCGCCCCGTCATCCGGCCGGGCAATCTGAAGGGTCGGCGTCTGCACGGCGGGAGGTTGGGCCGTCGGGGTATCCGGGGCCGGGTCGGGCGTCTGCCGTTTGCAGGAACAGAGAACGATGGACAAAACACTCAACAATACAAGCAAGACCGATTTTTTCACGTTATCACTCCTACATTAAATTATTCATTTTTAGAATCAAATTCTTTATCCCTGCCGCCATGCGGTTCGGGCAGCGCGGGAACGCAGGCGGTTGGCACGGTCGCTGTTGGTAAACACTTCCTTTTGCGGGTCCCAGGTCAGGCGTTCGCCGGTGAGCATGGCGATATTGCCCAGATGACAGACGGTCGCGGAGCGATGGCCGGTCTCGGCGTCGCAGATCGGCCGGCGGCGGGTGCGGACGCAATCGAGGAAGTTGTCGTGGTGATCGTCGCTGCGATAGAGCCGCGTTTCGCCGGGGCCGATGACGGAGCGGGCGATGGACGCGGGCTCGGTGCAGAGGCGCGAGCGGCTGACCCAAAGGACGCCCTCGGTCCCTTCGAAGCAAACGTCGCCGCTGCCGGTTCCGGTAATGCACCGCATCTCGACGCCGTTGGCGTAGCGGTAGCGAAGGTTCACATCGTCGGCCGTATCGAAGAGGCCGCTTTCGGGGAACCGGCCGCTGCCTTCGATCTCCACCGGGCCGCTCTCATCCATGCCGAGAGCCCACTGGACAATGTCGAAGTGGTGGGTCCCCCAGTTGGTCATCTGGCCGCCGGAGTAGTCGCTGATGAAGCGGAAGGTGTAGTGGCACCGCTGCTCGTGGTACGGCGCCCACGGGGCGGGACCGAGCCACATGTCGTAGTCCAACTCGGGCGGAACGGGCTGGGGCCGCCAACAGTCGTCGCACCGGCGGTTGTTCGGCGGGATCTCCACGCGGACGCGCTCGATCCGGCCGAGCCGGCCGTTGCGGATCAGTTCGCAGGCGGTTCGAAAGCCGGCATTCGAACGCTGATGGGAGCCGGTCTGGCAGACGCGGCCGCATTGACGGACGGCGTCGGCGAACTCGCGGCCCTCACGGATCGTCAGCGTCAGGGGTTTTTCGCAGTAGAGGTCTTTGCCGGCGCGGACAGCGTCGAGGGCGATGGGCACGTGCCAGTGGTCGGGCGTGCAGATCACGACGGCGTCGATGTCCGGCCGGGCGAGAAGCCGGCGATAGTCGCGACAGCCCGCGGAGGCGTCAAGGCCCGCCGCGTTCAGGGCGCTTTGCAGGTGGGACGAATCCACGTCGCACAGGGCGACAACCTGCGCCTCGGGCTTGCTGAGGAATGCCTTGAGGTTGTGCATCCCCATGCCGCCGAGCCCGATGCAGCCGATGGCAATGCGATTGGAAGGACGGTTCTTTCCAAACACCGACGACGGCAGGACGGTCGGAAAGCCGATTGCCGCCGCCCCTGCCGTTATGACCGTTCGTTTCAGTAACTCTCTTCGATTCATTTCTAAACGATAACGTTTTCTTTTTTCTCTTGCCGCTGTGCATTCAGATTGACGGTCGGCGGTTCGAGGCCCATGTCGGCGAGGATCAGATAGACGGCGAAGCCCACGATGAAGGACATGAGCGTTTCGAGACCGTATTCAAAACCGATGCCGGCGATCTTGGGGAAAATGCCGATGGTAAAGCCGAGTGCCCATGCGATGTAGCCGGCGAAGTTGACGCCCCTGCGCGGGCCGTTCCAGCCGCCGGTGCGGATGTAGTCGGCCGTCATGGCGCCGATGATCGGACCGAAGGAGGCGCCGATGAGGGAGAAGAATCCGGCGAGGTCAGCCGCCTTGCCCGTGGCCGCCAGGATGACGCCGACAAGCCCCGCCGCCAGGGTCATGCCCACGCGCGGCAGTTTAGGGAGCATGGTGGAGAAGGAGTTGGCCGCGAGAAAGGCGCAGAAGCCGGTCGGACAGATACAGGCGATCACGAAGACCCAGAACATGATTTTGGAGAGGCCGCCGACTTCGCCGATCGAGGCGATAAAGGCACTGATCGTATCCAACTCGCCGGTGCCCATCTTCTGTTGGGCGATCAGCGCAGGATTTTTGCCCATAGCCCCGGCGATGGTGAGGATCGCAAAGGCGCCCGCGACGAGGGCCGCCGCGGTGATGCCCCAGAAGCCGCCGAGAGCGACGTCCTTTTGATTGCGGCTGTTGGCGGCGAAGTCCGCCCCGGCCGCGCCGGCGGTGGCGAAGAAGCCCGCCGTGGACTGGAGGGCGCTAAAGGCCGCCAGGCCGAGCAGCGGGATGATCGGGGCGGCGGGGATCGCGGCGACAGCCGCTTTGAAATGGCCGATGCCGCCGATGTTGGCGAAACCGGCGATGACGATGACCACGAGTGGAAAGACGGGGATCCAACTGGAGAGCCAGCCGAGCCAGCGGATGCCGACGGCGCCGACGAAGGCGAAGGCCATACCCCAGACGATGCAGACGGCCCAGAAGAGGCCGCTGTGGGGACCCGCGTCCGAACCGATGGCCTTCATGAAGAAGGAGACGGCGGAAAAGGTGAAGACCGCGTGCCAGCCGATCTGGAGGACGCCCATCAGCAGGCCGGGCATAATGATGCCGCCCCTGGCGCCGAAGGTCGAAGCGCCCACGACGTACAGCGGCATGCCGGTCTTGAGGCCGAGCAGGCCGGGGACGTAGTAGAGCATGAAGCAGAACAAGGCCCCGAGGACGAGGCCGACGAAGGCCGCCCAGACGCTGCCGAACTGGAGCGCCCCGGCCATCCCCGCCATGAAGGGCACGGAAATAAAGATGCCCGCGTAGGACGGGGCCGTGTTCTTGTACCACGGGGCGCGGTTTTCCATGGGGTTGGGTTTGGCGGCCGACAGATAGTTGGGCAACATTTCCTGCGACATGGGACTCTCCTTATTCTCAGTTACTCGTTTCAAACTCCTTTCGAACCTGCTGACGAATCAGTATATACAGATCCGCGATGGCCGTACAGGCAAATAACAGCGCGGACCATCGGTGCAGTTGGTGAAGGAACGCCTGGCCCTCCGTGCCGAAGAAGGGGAACATGCTCAGAATGGCGCTAAGCGCAACCGGCAGCGACAGCCCGGCCAACAGCCAGAAGCAGCACTTGCTCCCCAGCGGCTCATCGGTCAGCGGGCAGGACCTGCCGCCGCAGGATCGGCGAGACGGAAGCCGGCGAAGGGTTTGCAGGTCGCCGCCGTCAAAGGCCATCCGATGGGCTCGGACGAGGACCAGAAAGGCCATGCACACGATCAGGACGGGCGCGAAGGTTACGTGGAGCATCAGCAGCCAGCCGGTCAGTTGTCCGCCCAGCAGCGGCGGGCCGAAGCCCGTCAGCAGGAGCACCGCGAAAGACAGCAGCGCCAGCAGAAACGCCAGCCGGACCAGCCGGCCGATCCATGTCAGATCCCGGCGCAGCGGCAGGAGCGTAAGGAGGCGTTCCTTCCAGCGGACGAGGGCGGCCGGGGCGAAGCGGTTTTCGCCGCCGTACGGAAAGGCCAGATGATGGACCAGAGCCCCGCCGATGACAAGTCCGAGTGCCGCAAACGAAATCCACTGGAACATTATTCATCCTCCCCGGCGGCCCTGCTGAAGGCCCCCACCGCCCTGACGGCAAAGCTCAGCAGCACGAGGGCGATAAGCCCCGACGCCCCGAGGGCGACCGTCTTGAGCCACGGACGAAAGACAAAGGAAAAGTTGAACAGCTTCATGTAGAGCCGGTCGATGCCCTGGAGGGAGACGGCCTCGACGAATCGCGGGTCTCCCGCAACCGGGCCGTCGGCCTGCACCTTCGCGAAGAAGAACGGCGAGTCGGTCGCATGGCAGTCCGCACAGGAGCGAGCGCCGAGGGACCGGGCGGCGGGCCGGACATCGTGGGCGATGGGCCAGGCGACGGGGGCCGCCGCGGGATCATCGACGGCTTCAAGCGAGCCGCCGGCCATGCGGTAGAGCTTGCCGCCGGCGATATAAACGGCGGGGTTTTCTTCCGCGCTGAGCTGTTTCAAAACAGCCGCGATCTCCTCCCCGGTCAGCTCCGGCCAGTCATCCGTCTCCGGCGGCAGGGACTGCAAGAGCGTCCCGGCGGCCTTTTGCACCTCGGCGGGCGGCATCGGCGCGATTTGGCCGTTGTCCATGCGGGCCCAGAACGCGGGCCAGAAAAGATAGTGCGGGCCGATCCTGCCGTCCTCGCCCTTCATCATCACGGGGCCATAAATGTGCGGCAGGCGCAGGTCCACCTTGTGCTTACCGTGAAGGCCGAGCCGGTGGATGCGGGCCGTCTGCCAGCGACCGGTCTGCTCCCTCGGCTCATCGCCGCTGTGGCAGGCGGTGCAGGTGAGCGACTCGAAGTGGATGAGCGGGATGCCGACGTGCCGGGGCCTGGGGGCGCCGAGGCGGCCGATTGTTTCGGGGGCGCCGAGGTGACAGCCCTCGCAGGTCAGCGACGCCCTGGCGGGATCGTCGGTTTCGATACCGCGAGTGATTCGGTGAGCGACGCCGTTGCGGTGGCAATCCACGCAGGTGAGACCGGAGGTCATGTGCACGTCCTCGTCGCGCTGCCATTCATTCGATGCGCCGAGGTCCGTCGGCCGGGCGGAGTGGCAGAAGTAGCAGCGGTCGGCGTTCGGACGGCCCGTCAGGTCCATGACGACCATATCGTCCTTGTCGAAGACACCGGGATTGTAGGCGGTCTTGATGCCCTCGTCGAACAGGGGATCGAAAAAGTCGGTCAGCTCGGAGGCGACGCCGTTGACGACGGCCAGGCCGCTGAAGGCGGCGGGAATCCACCGGTAATTCCAGCGGGCGGCCTGCAGGGCGGCCAAACTGGCATCCTGGCGATAGTCACTGCCGTGGCAGATGAGACAGTTGATTTCGAAGTCGCCGCTGATGGGCTTGCGAAGCATCTCATGGGGCCGCTCGGGATCGGGCGGGGCTTCGCCATAGCCGCCGCCGGGCATGAAGCCGCCGAAAAGATTGACGAACTCCCAGGCGCTGAGGCCCAGCGACTCCGGCGAAAAGGTCCCCGGCCACCCGCGCGAGCTGACGGCGATCTGGGTGCGGGTCCGGCGGTCCGCCAGGACCCAGGGCTCGCCGGGACGACCGTTTGTTTCGCCGGGTTCGGCGGGCCCGCGAAAGTGCCAACCGCGAGCGATGGCCGCGTAGTCATGGCACTCGCCGCAGGTGGTGCGGGTCGAGAACGGCTGCGGGTTCTTGTCGCTCTGGTGAATCTTCACGCCCGTCTCGTCGAACAACTCGATGCGGTGGACGGGCGTATAGCGATTGCCGTCATTGCCGTCGCCAAGCCGTTCGATTTCCTGTGCCGGAGTCATTCCCGCGCACAGGAGGATCAGGACAACCCGTTGAACAGACCTCTTCATGAGGAGCAGCAACCTCCGTGTTTAAACCTTGAATTCATCGGGCGAAAACTCCAGACGCGCCGCCTTCGCGACCGCCTCGTTGACCTTGAGGACGGTAACGGCCGTCTCGTAGCCGATCTCGGCGGGACAGTTGAGCCGGGCCTTGCCGCGGATCGAATCGAAGAAATTGACCAGGTGCGGCTGATGGTAGGGAACGTCCAACGTCACCGGGATCTTGTACTCGGCGGGCGAGTAGCTGCCCTCGCGGACATCGAGCACGGCGTCGGAATCGGCGGCGGGAGCGGGCTTGCCCTCGACCTTCGCGAGGTATCTCTTCGCGACCCACGGGTCCCACTTCTCCTCGGGCACCCAGCTCTCGCGATAGACACTGCCGCGACCGGCGGACTCGGAGATTACCAGCGTGCCTTCGTCGCCCATGAACGATTCATAGTAGCCGTTGGCGCTGTTGGTCGTGAGCGTCTGGTAGGAGGCCCGCACCACGCCGGCGGGGGTCTCATATTCATAGACGACTATGACCGTATCGTACCACTCATGATCCTTCCAGTAGTCGATGCCGCCGCTGGCGATCACGCTTTTGGGCAAAGCGTCGAGGAACCAGTTGTAGATGTCGATCTGGTGGGAGCCGAGATCGACAATCGGCCCGCCGCCCAGGCCTTTGTACCAGCGCCAGTTGCAAAACTGCTTCATATCCCTAAAACCGTACTTTTCGAGCGTGGCGGCGTCGATCCCCGTCCCCTCGGGAGCCGCGAGGTCCTCGCAGGAGGATCTGCTGCGGTTCCACTGGCCGTTGATCGTCGTGATGCGGCCGAGGAGCCCGGCCTCGCGGATCAGCTTCTCATGGCAGTACCGGTATCGCGGATTGCTGCGCCGCTGGTGGCCGATCTGGAGCAGCTTGCCCGTTTCCTTTGCCGCCTTCAGCATGCTGCGGGCGCCCTCGATCGTGTTGCTCATTTCCTTTTCGCAGTACACGTGCAGGCCCTTCTTCAGGCAGGCAATCGTGTGCTCGGCGTGCCAAAAGTCCGGCGTGGCGACGATCACGGCGTCGAGGTCGGTCTCCCGGTCGAGCATCTCCCGGTAATCGACATAGGGGCGTCCCTCGTGGCCGTAGGCGTTCTTATACGCCTGGAGCGTGCGAGAGACGCGGCGGAGGTTGAACTTCTCCCAGATGTCGCAGACCGCCATAATGCGGACGTTGCAGTCCTTCCCCATTTTCGTGATGGTATTGGTCAGCACCTGGCCCTGCGCGCCGGCGCCGATCAGGGCGATATTCAGCACGTCGCCGCCGGCATCGCCCCGGGCCTCGGTCTGCGAACCCACAAACAGCCCCGCACCGAGGGCCGCCGTCGTCTTCATGAATTCCCGTCGATTAAATTCATTCTTCATTCGTGTCGCCTATCCATGTTGCGTTTGCTTAATTGTCCACAGCCGCCGCGATTACGGTCAAGAGCATCACTCCTGTTTTCCGGATTATTTTCATGCTTTCTCCCGGTTAAAGCGTCCAACCTTCGCGGTACGTCGGATGGATGTACCGGTCCATATCGTCGCGGTTAGTCACCTTCATGGCCTCGCCGTCCCAGAGGATCTTTTCGCCGGGCCGATACAGAGCGAGGTTGCCCATCAGCACCATCTCGGTAAACGGCCCGGACACATCAAAATGACTGCCGGCCGGCCGACCGTCCTTGCAGGAGCGGACCCAGTCCATCTCGTGGCTGACCTCCACCCGCGCCAGCGTCTTCTCGGGCCGCTTGTATTCCCGCATTCGAGAGTATGGGAGGAGCTGCGGGCTGCTGGCGCCATTGCCGCACATATCAGCTTGCCCATGCCGCCGATGCCGACGGCGGCGATGTTGAGTTTATGGTTGGCCGAGGGCATTCCGCCGGTCCCGAGTACCCGCCCGGGAACGAAAGTAAACGCGGCTACCCCCGCCGCGGCAGATCCCATGAATTGTCGCCGCGTCATTCCGCTGGTTGGTTGTTCGTGCATTATGTACCTCATGTACCTCCGGCAAATTCCGCCCGCTTACGGTTTGCGGCTTTGAAGGCTCATCTTTTCAAGCAGTTTCTGCGCCTGCTGCTTCAGGTCGCTGTCCGTCGTCTCGTCGCGGATCGATTCCAGCACCGGCCGGACCGTTTCCGGCTGATCGGCGGCCAGATTTTCACAGATGCTCACAGCCGCCGTTTGGGCCTCGGCCTTGAGTTCCGGTTCCTCCATGGCCGTCCTGACAAGGGCCAGAGCCCCGGGCGAACGGCACGACTTGAGAGCGCCGAGCACAAGCTGTTTTTCCGAGGAACGCCCGGCTGCCGCGTAGGCCCGCGCCAGTTCCTCGACGACCTGCTCCTCGTTTTGGCCCGATGCTATCGGGATCATCCGCACCCAGGCGCGAAAGGCCAGCACCCGGGTCTTCGTATCCTCGCCCTTCCGCGCAAGCGTCTTCATGTCCTCAATCGGCTCGGCGCCCGGCCAGTCGGCAAGCCCGCGAAACGCGGCCTCGCACAGATCGGGATTATCGCCGGCCAGATACACCCGCAGCAGAGCCAGCGACTTCGGGTCACCGACCTGCCCCAAGACGCGGAGGAAGGCGGCTCGTGTTTTTGCATCCTTCAGATGCTTCCATTCCGCCAGCAGCGCGCCGGCATCCGGCGAGCCGTCCTGCCGCGCGATCACGGTGACGGCCAGTTTTTCCGTTTCGGAGTTCGGCTGTTCTTTGAGCAGGGTTACAATCGCGGGAATGTCCTCCTTGAGGGCAACCTGCCGAATCGCCCCGATGGCCTCACGCTGCACCTTCGCATCTTTGGACAAGGCCGCCGACAGCAGCAGCGGCATAGCCGCGTGCATGTTGCGCCGGCCCGCCGCCCCGATCATTTCAAGGTTCGCCGGGGTCGAGGGGCCCGAGAAATCGGCCGCCTTGAGTTCCTTCAGAAATACCGCTTCGATGCCGTCGGCCCAGACGCGGTCCAGGGCCCCGCGGGCGGCGTCCTGAACGGGGCGGCTTCCGGTTGCGGCCGCCTCGGCCAGCGGCATGATGCTCGTTCCATCGCCGACCGCCGCCAGCAGGTCAATCGCCGCCAGCCGCAGGGGCTCGCTCTCGGCGGCGAGATATTCAACGCCGATCCGCCGACCGACGGGCCGCCTGTGTTCGGCCAGCGCCGCCAGGAAACGCACCTGCACGATCTCGGGACTCTGTGAAATCTCCTGCTGAATTTCCGCAACCGCCGGCGAGTTGTCCGCCCGCACCGCCATCTCGACGGCGCTGGAACGAAGCTCGATATTCTCATCTCTAAACGCCTGCAAGAGGAGCAAGCCGGCCTGTTTCGCCGATCCCGTCAGCACCGCCCCGCGAAGGGCCGCGACGCGAACGGCAGCGGGATAATCGGACGCAAAGAGCGCCTTGTAGAGTTCGAAGGCCTCCTCTTTTCGGCCCTCGTCGGCCGCCCGGTCGCCGCAGCGGATCAGCGCATCGAGCACCCGCGCCTGACGAGACGAATCCGTCGATTCGAGCAATTTTCGAAGCGAAGCGACGGCCTTGTCATTGGCGATGGAACCCAGGGCCTCGATGGCCGCCTGCGCCACAGCGGCGTCTTCATCCGCCGCCAGCGAACCGATCATCGACGTCGCCGCGCCTGCCCGGCGAACGCCCAGCGAGGTGATAATGCCGATCTTCACGACGGGATCGTTCGTCGTTTGCAGCTTATCGATCAGCGTCTTTTCGGCGGCCGGATCGGGGATGCGCTCCAGCGCGTAGCGGGCCATGTGCTCGGTGTCCGGACGATTCAGCAAAACCGCCAGCGCAGGCACGGATATCTCGCTGCCCCAGACGCTCAACTGCCGGCAGGCAAAGTCCCGTGCGGCGGGTTTGGCCTCGGGGCTCAGCAGCGGCTGCATCCGCCTTTCGATCGCAGACAGTTGCTCGGGCGAGCCGATCTGATCGGCGATGAGCTGCTCAAAAGCCGTCAGGTCCCGGCGGCTCTGCCCCCATTCATAGTCTGCGATCTTTTGAAGCAGCGAATCCATTTCCGTCATATCGATCACCGGCGTATCATCGACCTTCAGGTCCCCGAGGGCATACTGAATCCCCGCCAGGTAATGCTCAAGCACCGGCCTGTTCCACGTCAGGTGGTGGTTGTGCCCGAGCGAGCCGTAGAACAGCCGCCCCCGGCCGACCGGCTTGATCCAGCTCAGGCCGGTATCCTGATCCTCGGGAGTGACGCCCTTGGCCGAGCGTGTGGCCTCGTCGCTCATATCCAGACTCATCAGCACCCGCTGACGGGCGCGTGAATACTCCGGCCCCGGCGTGCGATAAATCTCGTCGTTGACCTTGAAGCCCTTGCCCCCGAACGGTTTCATCAGCGGGTGGTCCGGCTCGTCGATCTTGACGGCCCAGGTGCCGTTGGCGGTCCACGGGTGTCCCTTGAAAATGCCGCCCATCATATGCGCCGCCTCGGGCCATTCGTCAAAGTTATCCGTCGCCGCGTGGATACCGACGATGCCCTTGCCGCCGTTGATGAAATCCATGAGCGCGGCCTTCTGATGCTCATCGAACGTCAGCTTGGTCGTGTTGTTGAAGCAGACCGCGTCGAAACGGGCCAGGTTCTCCGGCGTGAATACCGCCATGTCCTCGCTGTGCTCCGTCCGGAAGGCCCCCGTCTTCTCGGCCATGCAATCGAGGGCCTCCTTCCAGTACGGGATGCAGCTATGCTGAAAACCCTTGCTCAGACTGAACACCAGCAGTCGCCGCGGCTTCTCGGGCCGGACGGCGAGCTTCTCGGGCATCGCGTCATTTATTTTTTGGATTTCCTCCTCCGTGACCGCGAAGGCGGATGCGGCGACACCGGCCGCCAGGAGGGCCGAGACGATTTGCTTCCGTAGGTTCTTCATGAGTTCCTCTGCTTAATTCAGTTGCTGACTATGTGCAACGATAAAGAAAGACATTTATGATTCGAAAATCCCATTGCTATATGTGCCACGGACTGCGATAGGTCCGCATCAGGTAACGGTTCGCATCCGGATCGTCGATAAACCGCTCGGCGGCCGGGTCCCATCGAAGCGTGCGGCCGGTCAGCATGGCGATCTCCCCGAGCAGGCCGACGCTGATGGAGCGGTGGGCCGTTTCGACGGGCGTAATCGTCGCGCGGCGGCTCTTGACGCAGTCGATGAAATTCCGCTGGTGATCGTCGCTGTAATAAAGCCGGATCTCCCCCGGGCCGATCCGCTCTTCGAGAATCTTCGGGTCCGAAGCCCACAGACCTCCGCGGTCAACATGAATCCAGCCGCGTTCGCCGTACCAGCAGGTTCCCCTGCCGCGAGGCAGTTGTTTCTGATTGGCGACGCGCATCTCCAGGCCGTTGGCGTACCGGCACATAAAACTGTAGGCATAGGGAGCATTCCATAGGCCGTCGGCGGGAAACTCGCCCTTCGCCTCGTAAATCTCCACCGGCCCTTCATGGTCCATGCCCATGGCCCAGTGCGCGATATCGACGTGGTGTCCCGCCCAGTCGGTAAGCTGACCGCCGGAGTAGTCCATGATCCAGCGCCAGTCCCAGTGACAGTTGCCGCCGCCGAAGTCCTGGTACGGCCGCCACGGGGCGGGGCCCAGCCACATATCCCAGTCGAGCCAATCGGGCGTCGCCAGCAGCGGCTTGTTCCCTGTTTGTTTGCCGTTAGGCAGACCCACCTCGATGTACGAAACCTTGCCGATGCGCCCGTTGCGGACGAGTTCGCAGGCGCGGCGGAAATTGGCCACCGAGCGCTGCCAGCTCCCCGTCTGCCAGACGATCCCGTAGCGTTTCACGGCGTCGCAGATCAGCCGGCCCTCGCCGATGGTGCGGGCCAGCGGCTTCTGGCCGTACATATCGATGCCCTTGCGGGCGCAGGCCACGGAGACGATCGCGTGCCAGTGATCGGGGAGGGCGTGGCTGACGATATCGAGCGGTTCTTTTTCGAGCATCTCGCGAAAGTCGCCGTAAACGCGGCAGTCGCTGTTCCCATAAAAGCGGTCCACTTCCTGCTTGGCCTGGCGGGCATGCCGGGCATCGACATCGCAAACCGACATGACCCGGATCTCCGGGCCGAGATTTAAAAAGGACTTCAAATCCCCCCTGCCCATCGAGCCGCAGCCGATGAGCCCCATCTGGAGCCGGTTGCTCGGCGAAACGCCGCCCGCCTTGCCCAGGGCGGCAGAGGAAACAAAGTAAGGAAAGCCGACCATCCCGGCCGCCGTCAGTCCGGCCCGTTTGAAGAAAGTGCGTCGATCAATCATCATGGTCTCCATTGTTGTCGGAGTGATTATTTTTTATCGAAGGCCGCATCAAAGGCGACATTCGAGGACTCAAAATCCGTTCTTTTCACAAACTCGCAGGCCTCCTTGGCGCCGTGCATCCGGTCCATGCCGCTGTCTTCCCATTCCACGGAGAGCGGACCGCGATATCCGATGTGATTGAGGGTGCGAATAATCTCCTCGAAATCCACTCCCCCATGTCCGAGCGACCGAAAATCCCAGCCGCGGCGGGGATCACCGAAATTCAGGTGCGAGCCCAGAATACCACTTGTCCCGTCCAATTGCAAGGCCGCATCCTTCATATGAACGTGAAAAATCCGGCCCGCAAATTCTTTCAGGAATCGGACCGGATCAACCCGTTGCCAATACAGATGACTCGGGTCGAAATTGAAACCGAAGGTTTCGCGGTTTCCCACGGCCTCCAGGGCCCGTCTGGAGGTAACGTTGTCGAAGGCAATCTCCGTGGGGTGCACCTCGAGGGCGAATTTCACGCCGCACTCATCGAAGACATCGAGGATCGGGTTCCACATTTTCGCGAAATACCTGAAGCCGTCGTCAATCATCTGATCGGTTACCGGAGGAAAGCTGTACAGCATGTGCCATATCGGTGAACCGGTGAAGCCGTTAACCACCTTGACGCCGAGATTTTTGGCCGCTTTAGCGGTATTCTTCATCGCCTCGACGGCCCACGCTCTTTTCTTCTCGGCATCCCCGCGGACCTCAGGCGGGGCAAACCCGTCGGAACGGCTGTCGTTGTTGGGGTCGCAGACGAGCTGGCCCGCCAGGTGATTGCTGATCGCAAAAAGTTTCAGGCCGTGCTTTTCGAGGACGGCCTTCTGCCGCTTGCAGTAGTCGAGGTCCCCGGCGGCCTTGAAGACGTCCATGTGATCGCCCCAGCACGCCAGTTCCAGCCCGTCATATCCAAACCCGGCCATGATCTCGGCCAGTTTCTCCAGTGTCAGGTCCGCCCATTGTCCCGTAAAGAGTGTAACCGGTCTTGCCATCGCAGTCTCCTCTATGCTTTCTGAATTCATGAAAGCAAAATAGTTATTTTCTCTTTTCTGAGAACGCCTTCTTCTTTATATAGGAAACGCCGTTTATTTTTTAAACGGGGTCCATTTCTGTTTGCTCTTGGCGCTGGCCAGTAGCGTTTCGAGGAACAGCATACCGCGCAGCCCGTCCTCCACATCGGGAAAGTCCAGGATGATCGGATCGGGCTTTTGGCGGGCGATGCGGCAGCGAATCGTATCCGCAAAATTCTGATAGATGTTGGCCATGGCCTCGATGAAGGCCTCGGGGTGTCCGGTGGGCAGCCGCGTGGCGCGAGCGGCGGCGGCGCTGAACCGGCCGACGTACTCGTTGCTGCGGGCCCACACCTGCACCGGCTCGCCTATCATCTTGACTTTGAGATAGTTGGGATCCTCCTGATGCCACTCGATGCCGCCCTGCTCGCCGTAGATCCAGATGGCCAGATTGTTTTCCTCGCCGACGGAGACCTGGCTGGCGTGGAGAACGCCGCCGGCCCCGTTGTTGAACCGCACAAGGCAGTTGACGTCGTCATCGAGCTTGCGGCCCTTGACGAAGGTCGTCAAACTGGAGCACATCTCCTTGATCTTCAGGCCGCTGATATACTCGGCGAGATTCTCGGCGTGGGTGCCGATGTCGCCGCCGCAGCCGCTGGAGCCGCTCTGTTTGGGGTCGGTCCGCCAGACGGCCTGCTTTTGGCCCGTCCGTTCGAGGGCCGTCGCCAGCCACCCCTGCGGGTACTGCACGACGATCTTGCGGATCTTGCCGAGCTTGCCGCCGCGAACCAGATCCCGCGCCAGCTTCACCATCGGGTAGCCGGTATAGTTGTGCATCAGACCGAAGACGCGGCGGCTCTTTTTGACCAGTTCCACGAGCCGGCGGGCTTCCGCGGTGTTGATCGTCATGGGCTTTTCGCACATGACGTGGAAGCCCGCTTCGAGCAGGTCGCGGGCGATGGGAAAGTGCCAGTTGTTCGGCGTGCAGATCGTAACAAAATCCATTCGCTCATCCGGGGGCAGTGAGGACTCCTTCTCGATCATTTCGCGGTAATTACGATATACCCTCCTGGGATTCAGACATAGCTCTTTACCCATTTTTTTCGATTTGCCCGGATTGACATCAAAGGCCCCTCCCACCAGTTCGATTTGCCCGTCCATGCGGGCGGCCTTGCGGTGAACCTCGCCGATAAATGCCCCCGGCCCGCCTCCGACCATCCCCATTCGCAATTTTCTGCCGATGTTCATACCTTCTCCTTTCGGTTCTCATGTACAACAACTGACAGCAACAGGCTCAACCGGACCGACCTGTTGCCGGTTTTTCTCTTCAGGCGAAAGCAATATCCTTGACTATACCTTCTTTTTTAAGATAATCTACAAAAATCCTCCAGTGGTAAATATTAAACACGTATTGATGGGATGTTCAAGATGCGAAAAACACCTAAATCGCAGCCGGCGATCTTCTATGATGTGGACGGCACGCACAAGGCGGACACCTGTGAAAACCTGAAGGCCGCCCACCAGCGGAAGGAACTGTTTCTCAACGGCGCATCGCATAGCTGTTACCCGGGAATCCGGATGCCGGCGAAGATGCTGCCGGAACTGTGCGTGGCCTGTACGTGGGATGCCAACAAGGACCAGAGCTGGGGACTGCCGGTCCACCGAAACGAGGGAATCGAATTCGGCTACCTGACCCGCGGCCGGCTGGACTTCATCGTGGAGGGCACGCTTTATCCGCTCAAGGGGGGCGACCTGACGGTGACACGGCCCTGGCAGCCGCACCAGGTCGGAAATCCGCTGATCACGGCCAGCCGCATGCACTGGCTGGTTTTAGATGTCGGCGTGCGGCGGCCCAACGATCCCTGGCGATGGCCCGCCTGGATCAACTTCGCCCCTCACGACCTGCAGAAACTGACGCGGCTCCTGAGCCACAACGAACAGGTGGTCTGGCAGGGCAACAAGCAGATCGAGCAGTGCTTTGAAAAGATCATCGAGCATATCAACGCGGCGGAAAATCTCGAATGCATCCAGACCCGTTTGCAGCTTTTCATCAATGAGCTGTTCATCGAGGTCTATGAAATGCTCCAGAAGACCAATATCGAGCTCAATGCCCGCCTGAGCAGCACTCGCCGCAGCGTGGAGATGTTTCTCCAGGGACTCAGCGCACACATCGACTATCCCTGGACGCTGGAGGAGATGGCCCGGCATTGCAACCTCGGCCGCAGCCGTTTCGCCCAGTACTGCAAGCGGATCACGAACATGTCCGCCACCGAGTACCTCAGCCACTGCCGGGTGGAAAAAGCCAAGTCGCTGCTGGATGGCCGGCCGGACAAGACGATGCTCGATATCGCCCTCGAGTGCGGCTTCGGCTCCAGCCAATACTTTGCCACCGTCTTCCGCAAAAAGACCGGTCTCAGCCCCTCCAAGTATCGCCGGCAGCCGAGGAAAAACACGGGATAGACGGGCGCGGCATGACCGCTCCCCAACCCGCGACATGAGACTCAAGGTTCGAAGCAGGCGGCAAACGCCTGTCAGACCGTCTTCTCATGATGGGGATGGAGCTTTTCCTCCAGCTTGTGCTCAAAGGCGATGGAACGCTCTTTGAACCGCTGGATAATCACGTAAAAGACAGGTATCAGCAGCACGCCCAGGATCGTGGCGACGATTACGCCGCCGAAGACGCAGGTGCCCAGCGCCTGGCGGGCGGCCGCCCCGGCCCCGGAGGCCAGCAGCAGCGGCACGGCGCCCAGGCCGGTGGTCAGGGCCGTCATCAGGATCGGCCGGAATCGAACCCGCGCCGCCTCCACGGCCGCCTCATCGATCGACCGACCCTCCTCGTGAAGCTGCTTGGCAAACTCCACCAGCAGAATCGCCACCTTCGTCACAATCCCGATCAGCAGGACGATCCCGATCTGGGTATAAATATTGTTGTCGAATGCCTTCGCCCAGGTCAGCCCGACGGCGCCCAGGATCCCCAGCGGAATCACCAGAATGATGGAGAACGGGATGGTCCAGCTTTCATACTGGGCCGCCAGGAACAGGTAGGCGAAAAGCCCCGCCAGCAGGAAAATCATCCCCGTCTTGCGGCTGGCCTGTACTTCCTGATAGCTCATCCCCGACCACTCATACCCCATTTCGGCGGGCAGCTTTTCCTCGAGAATCTCCCGGATGCGATCCATCGCCTGCCCCGAACTGTAGCCGAGCTGCGCCACGCCCGTGATCGTCGTCGCCGGGTACAGGTTGTAATGCGCCACCGACTGCGGCCCGGCGATCTGGCGCACCTGCGCCACCGTCGAAAGCGGCAGCATCTTGCCGGCGCGGTTGCGCACCTCCAGCCGGAGAATGTCCTCGGCCTCCATCCGGAAGGGTGCTTCGGCCTGGGCGATTACCTTGAAGGTCCGCCCGTACAGGTTGAAGTCGTTGACATACGCGCTGCCCAGGGCCGTTTGCAGCGTGCTGAAGATCGTGCTCAGCGGCACATCCAGCGTCTTGGCCTTCACACGGTCGATATCCACATAGAGCTGGGGCACCGTCGCACGGAAGGAACTGTTGAGACGCGTGATCACCGGGTCGTTGGCGTGCTCGAATACAATGCTTTCTCCCATCTGGGCCAGCGCCTCCAGACCGGCGCCGCCCCGGTCCTGCACCCGGACCTCGAAGCCCCCCGCTATGCCCAGCCCCTGGATCGACGGCGGCGTCAGTGCCAGGACGAACGCGTCCGGGATCGCAAACAACTGCTGCTGAAGCCGGGCGGCGATTTGCTTCACGTGCAGCGACGGGTCTTTGCGCTCCTCCCACGGCACAAGCTTGACAAACATGGTCGCCCCGTTGGACGAGGGAACCATGTCCAGGATCGAGAAGCCGCCGATCGTCATATACTGCTTTACGCCTTCGGTCCGGCTCACGATGGACTCCACCTGTGCCATCACCGCCTCGGTGCGGTGCAGACTGGCCCCGTCCGGCAGGCGGGCGTTGATCAGGATCGTCCCCTCATCCTCGTCCGGCAGAAAGCCCGTCGGCAGCTCTTCATAGCCCAGCAGCGCCATCACCGAGATGATCGCAAACAAAATCATCGCCAGGGCGGTCTTGCGCAGAATGCTCTTCACCGCACCCGTGTAGCTCGCCGTGGAGCTTTTCATGATTCGATCAAAGGCGCGGAAGAAACGGCTGCGCTGCGCCGATACCGGGCGCAGGAACAGCGCGCACAGGGCCGGACTGAGAGTCAGGGCATTGACCGAGGAAAGACACGTCGCTACGGAGATCGTAAAGGCGAACTGCGCAAAGAGCTTGGCCGTGATGCCTCCGACCAGGATGGTCGGGATAAACACCGACAGCAGCACCAGCGTCGTGGCAATCACCGGCCCGGTCACCTGCTGCATACCCTTGATCGACGCCTCCTTGGGGGACAGCCCCTCTTCCTCGATCAGCCGGACTACGTTTTCCGTCACCAGAATCGCGTCATCCACCACGATCCCGATCACCAGCACCAGCCCGAACATGGAGATCGTGTTGATCGAAATTCCGAACGCCAGCATCAGGGCAAACGTGCCGATCAGGGAGACGGGAATGGCAATCGCGGGGATCAGCGTCGCCCGCCAGTCCGCCAGGAAAACAAACATCGTCAGCACCACCAGCGCCCCCGTGAAAAAGAGCGTCACCACGATCTCCCGGATCGCCGCCGTGATAAAGTCGGTGGGGTTATAGGGAATCCGATACTCCAGGTCGTCCGGGAAGGACCGGGCCAGTTCCTCCATGGTCTTGTAAACGTTCGAGGCCACCTCGAGCGCATTGGCCCCCGGCGTCTGATACACCGCCATCGCTATGGCCGGCTGGCCCATGTACTTGGCATACCACACATAGCTTTCGGCCCCCAGTTCCACCCGCGCCACATCCCGGATGCGCAGCAGACGCCCCCCGGGTTCGCTGCGCAGGATGATATTTTCGAACTCCTCCACATCCTTCAGGCGGCCCAGCGTCTTGACGGTCAACTGGAACGGCTGATCGGCCGGACTGGGCATCGAGCCGATCTGCCCGGCCGCCACCTGCACGTTCTGTTCGCGAATGGCCCCCAGCACGTCCTCTACCGTCAGATCGCGTGCCCGCAGCGCTGCCGGGTCCAGCCACAGACGCATGGCAAAGTCCCGCGCGCCCATGATCTCGACCTCGCCGACCCCGGGAACACGCGACATCACGTCCTTTACCCGCAGGTTCAGGTAATTGGTTATGTAGAGCTCGTCATAGACGTTGTTGGGCGAGAAGAATGAAACCACCAGCGTAATGTTGCTCGAACGCTTTTCCGTCACAATCCCCTGTCGGATGACCTCTTCGGGCAGAATCGGCTCCGCCTGCGCCACCCGGTTCTGCACCAGCACCGTCGCCATGTCGATATCGGTCCCCACCTCGAAGGTAACCGTCATAATCATGACACCGTCGCTGCTGGTGGAGTTGATGTAGAGCATCCGGTCCACGCCGTTGATGGCCTGTTCCAGCGGCGTCGCCACGGTCTCGCCCACCACTTCCGCGTTGGCGCCGGGATAGACGGCCCGGACGACGATGGTCGGCGGCGTAATGTCGGGCGTCTTCTCCACCGGCAGCATCATCAGACAGAGCCCGCCCACTAAAACGATGAAGATCGAAACGACGGTGGCGAAAATCGGTCTTTCGATAAAAAACTTGCTGAACATAGAGTATCAATCTCCTGTGCGGCGATCAAAGACGCCGCCGTGATTCTTATGGATTCTGCCCGGAGGGACTTCCGTCGGCCGCGCCGCCGGCGCCCGGCGCCGAAAGGGCGCCGCCCGAACCGGCCGGCCCGTCAACAAAGATCGGCTGGACGGGCATTCCCGGCCGCACCATGTGCAGACCGCTGAGTACATAGGCCTCCTCACCGCTGAGCCCCTCGGTCACGACCCGCAGAGCGCCCTCCGACCGGCCCAGTTGGATATTGCGCCGCTCAAGTATGTTGTTGGCGCCGATGACGAGCACATAGCGGCCGCTCAGGTCCGTCTGGATCGCCGTCTCCCGCACGAGCACCGCGTTCTTGCGGACATCGCCGGAAACGCGGACCCGCATGAACATGCCCGGCAGCAGCTCCCGGCCCTCGTTGGGCAGGATGCCGCGAACGAAAATCGTACCGGTCATCGGATCGACCGTGTTGTCGATGTAGCGAATCTGCCCCTCATAGGGATACCCCGTATCGCCGGACAGGCCCGCCATCAGTGGCGACGTTGAATTGCTGCCGCCCGCCAGCAGGGTCCGCAAAAACGGCTTTTGGAGCAGATCCTCGCCGACATAAAAGAACACGTAAATGGGTTCCACCTGTACGACGGTTGTCAGCAGCGTGCGTTCGCCGGCCCCGACGAGGTTGCCCGCGTCCACCAGGTGGCGGCCCACCCGCCCGCTGATGGGACTGCGGATTTCGGTATAGCTCAGGTTCAGCTTGGCCCGTTCCAGTGCGGCGGTGGCCTCCGTGACGGCCGCCTGCGCCGTTCGGTAGGCCGCCTCGCTGCGGCTCAGGTCCTGCTGACTGACCGCGTTGGTCTTGGTGGCCTCCTGCATACGCTCGTAATCCAGCCGGGCCCGCTCTTCTTCGGCCTGTGCGGCCTTCAGGCGGGCGGCGGCCTCATCGCGTTGGGCGATAAACGAGGCCGGCTCGATTGTAAAGAGCAACTGACCCTTCTCGACGAATTCCCCGTCCGTAAAATGGATCTCCTGCAGGTATCCCTCCACCCGGGCTCGCACCTCGATGGCGTCCACCGCCTGCGTCGTCCCGGTAAAATCATAATAATCGGTTACATCCCGGCGCACCGTATGGGCCGCCTGGACGGGCATCGGCCCGCCGCCCTGCTGGGCCGCAGCCGCCTGACGCTGCGCTATCACCCCTCTCCAGTGGTTCCACACCCAGTAGGTAAATCCCGCGACGATCAGCAGGGTAACGATCCAGAATACAATTTTGCCTTTACTCATAGAATTACTTGCCTTTCCTTGCTGTTATGATTGCGGCTGTTGATCCTCGTTAGCCGACTCGTTCTCCGCGGGACTCTGGTTTGGCGCATCGATGGAATCCCAGCCGCCGCCCAGGGCGCGGTAAATTGCGATGGCCCGTTGGAGGATTTGCCCGCGGCTGACGGCCAGCCGGTCCTGCTGCCGAAAGAGCGACTGCTGCGAAATCAGCACCGCCTCGAAATCCGCCAGTCCGCTGCGGTAGAGCGTCTGCGACATCTCCACCGATTGTTTTGCCGCCTCGACGGAACGCTCCAGCGCCGCCGTCCGAGCCGTATCCTGCACATATCCCGTCAGGGCATTCTCCACCTCCTCGGCCGCCCGGAGCACCGTCGCCTCATAGCCGGCCAGGGCCTCCCGGGTCGCCGCCTCCTCGATGTCGATCATGCGGCGGATGCGCCCCCCGTTGAGCAGGTTCCAGCTCAGCCCCGGCCCGTATGAATACGCCCGGCTGCCCCAGTCGCCCAGGTCGGCAAAGTCCGTCGCCTGAAGCTCGAAGTACCCCGTCAGAGAAAACGCCGGGTAAAGCTGTGCCGTCGCCATGCCGATCCGCGCCGTCTGGGCCGCCAGCGCCCGCTCGGCGCTGCGGATGTCCGGCCGCTGACGCAGCAGTTCCGCCGGCACCAGCGCCCCCGGCCCCGTCGTCAGTTCCGGGATCGGCCCCGGCATCGACAACTCGCCGTTCAGTTCGCTGGGCCACATCCCCAGTAGCACCGCCAGCCGGTTGATCGCCGCCTTTTCGGCAATCCGCAGCGAGGGAATCTCCGCCTCCGTCACGGCAAGGTTCTGCTTCGCCTGGAGCACGTCCAGCTCCGGCACGAGCTGCGCCTTGAAGCGGTTTTGGGCCAGTTCCAGCGTCTGTTTCTGGATGGCGATGTTTTCCATGGCGTATTGAATCTGCTGCTGAATCGTCCGCAGCTCCACGTAGTTTCGCGCCGTCTCCGCGTACAGCGACACCTGCGCCCCGCGATAGTCCTCGATGGACGCCTCCAGCAGACGCTGGGCATACTCCACCGACCGACGTACCCGCCCGAACAGGTCGATCTCCCACGAGGCGTTGAAGCCCGCCGCGTACAGCTCGCTCTCCCCGGTCGAAACGCCCGGAAAGGCAAACGTGCCGTTTTCGCTCGCCCGGCTCCGCGCATAGTCCGCAACGCCGTTGACCATCGGGGCGTCCCCCCCCGCCGTGTACCGACGGAAGGCCATCGCCTGCTCGATTCGCGCCGTCGCCGCCCGCAGGTCCAGACTTCCCGCGTCGGCCCGCTCGATGAGCTGCCACAAGAGCGGATCGTCAAACGTCTTCCACCACGCCTTAAGCGATACCCGCTCCTCAGCAGGCAGCGACCACTGCGGCGGCGCCTCTATCTGCGGCGGCTGATAGTCCGGCCCCACCGTGCAGCCCGCCAGAACCGCCAGTATTGTCCCTGTCAATCCCGATAACACCTGGCAACTTTTTCTCATACGTCCCATCAATTCATTGAAAACAACAGCTAATCCAAAATCGACATAAACATCCGCACCAGCGATTTGGCCTCGCGGTCCGGGTCAAAGTTCTCCAGTTCCGGCCGCATCCTCAGCGTCCCCACGATCGCCCGGTGAAAAAAGTCGGCCGTCGAGGGCACGTCCACCTTCTTGAAGGTCCCCTCTTCGATGCCCTCACGGATCACGCGGCCGATGATCTCCGTAATGGCCTTCACGTGCTTGCGCTTGAGCGCCGGATCCATCTTGCAGAAGATCTGCGCCTGATCGAGAAAACGAAAATACGCTATATTCTTGTGAAAAAGCCGAAATTCCGACTGGATCAGGAGCATGAGTTTGGCCCGAGCCCCCTGCGGCGCCTCGGCGATGTCCGACATCAACCGGAGATTCTGCTCAAAAAGCCGCTGGGCGGCATAGACCATCAGTGCATCCTTGTCCTTGAAGTAATTATAGAGGGTCCCTATCGCAATTCCGGCGGCCGCCGCCACCTTCTGCATCGTCAGCTTTTCCGGCCCGCAGTCGGAAAAAACCTCTAAAACGGCCCGGTAAACCGACTCCCGCATCACCTTTTCAGCCGCCGCCTGTTTTTGTTGTGACAGTTTTCCCATAAATCTTTATATATCTTGATACCAAAAAAATTGAACAGGGGTTCAAATTACTGAATCCCCATTCATTGTCAATAGAAATCTAAAAAAAAAAAAAAAAATCCGCCCCCCCTGCTCTGCCGCAAGAAATGCAAGACACCCCCATCGACCGAAGCCGCCGCCGTCGCCGTCGTCCGGTTGACGACGCGCCCGTTAAGGCCGGACGCGCCGATCACGTCTTCACGCGGCCCCCTCAGCACTCCATATCATATTCGCCCAGATCCAGCGGATAGGTTCCGTATTCACGAACCAGCTTCACAATGGAATCATACGTGCGGCCGGACACACTGCCGGAGACCGAATGATCGGACTGGAAGATATAGCCGCCGCCTTTGGCCGCGTTCAGCTTGCCGAGCACCTCCCGGCGAATCGCCTCCGGGTCACCCGATTCCCACACCTGGATATTGCTGTTTCCGCAGACGCCGAAGGTCCGGCCGTATTTGCGCCGCAGTTCGACCGCATCCAGACCGGCCTTGGCTTCCAGCGGATTCAGGGCGTCGATCCCGATCTCGATGAAATCCTCGAAAATCGGGTGGATGTTGCCACAGCCGTGATAGATGACCATCAATCCTTTGGAATGTGCGTAATCGGCAATGGCCTTCACCCACGGCTTGAAATACTCGCGCCAGTAGGCGGGCGAAAAAAACAGGTTCTTGCGATAGGCCACGTCGCCCCAGATGACCAGACCGTCGAGCAGCCCCCCGGCCGCCTCGATCTGGGCCTTGGTGCAGTCCAGGTAAAACTGCCCGATGCGGTTGATCTGACGGCCCATCCGGTCCGGATGCAGGCCGATCCAGAGCAGGTTGTTGGACGGGCCGATCAGGCGGGTCAGACATTCATTGACCTCGGTAATGCTGCCGAAGACCGGGAAATCCGGGTAGAGGGATTTCACGGTTTCGACCCACGGCGGAGAGTTCCTTTCGAAGCCGTCCCCCACGCCGGCGATCTGGTTGTCGCCCGCTTCGAAGTAGCGCCGGCGGTCATAGGGATCGTCAAACTCCAGCGCCTCGAGTTTTTCGATTGTGTCCGTTTCGAAGCTGACGAACTCCGGCATCGGGGCGTCGAATTTCTTGCGCATCACAGCGCGATAGCCGGTCCTGACGACGACCTCCTCGTCGTCCTCTTTGAGCGTCTCGAACGACTGGATCTTCGGGTCCATGTTCGGGACCGTCCCGATCCAGTCCAGATCGTAATAGTAGTACGGGTTGGCGTCGTCCGGCAGGCCCAGCTCCGCCCGCCAGCGCCGGATGAAGCTGCCCCAGAAGAAATCGCTGATCGGCACGCGGTCCGGCTCCCGGTAACTCAGCGCCGTTTTCATGCGCTCCAGCTTTTTAACCGTATTCTCACTGCGCTGCCCCGCCGGACCGCTTTTTCCAACCGTATCAAACATTCCCATACGACTGCCTCCCGATAAATCGAAATTATCAAATCCATTCCCGGCCGTCAGTCGGCCCCCTGCCCCAGGTAATTGCCGTACGTCAGCGACAGCACCGAGGCCACCAGCACAAACAGTCCCAGCACGATCACGAGGCGCGTGCGAAGCGAACAGCCCTTCCACTCACGAAAGACGATGCCGGTCAGGTTGCTGAACAGCACCAGCATAATCATATGAATGGCCCAGCTTGTAAACTCATAATCGCCCATGCGGACGTGGCCGAGATTGTAAAAGAAAAACTGGCCGTACCACAGCGTGCCGGTAAAAATCGCCAGCAGGTAATTGCTCCACAGGCGGCCCCGGCCCGAGCCCTCACCGAGGCGAACCAGTTCGCCGAAGGTTCGGTTCCTCGCTGCCAGGAAGATGCAATAGATCATGGAGGTCATGAAGGCGCCGGTGTTGGCCGTCAGGTAGATCACGTTGCCCTTCCAGTACCCTGCCCCGTAGGATTCGGCGATATCGGCGACCGGTTTGGCCACGTCAAGGGCGAAGTTGTACACGGCCGAGAGGACACCCGCCAGCAGCGACAGCCCGAACCCCTTGAGCAGATTGAACTGAACGGCCCCCATCCCCCTGGCGGCCAGGTCGCGTTCCTTCAGCCGGCCCGCCGCGCCGCTCAGGGCGATGCCCAGCATGCCGATTGCCACGCCCGCCATGACCCACTCCGAACCGGTCTGGGACACGATGGTGTCAAGCTGACCTCGCACCAGCGGCGGCACGAGCGTGCCCAGCACCGCCGAGAGCCCGACGGCGATGGCATACGTCAGCGCAAAACCGATATAGCGAATGGACAGGTTGAACGCGATGCCGCCGACGCCGTAGGCCATGCTGAACAAAAACGACCAGACCAGGGCCGCCGGGCAGTCCCGGACGGCGTCGGCCAGCACGTTCGGCAAATCCGGAATCGTCAGCACCGCCCCGATAATCGGCCACAGCAGCCAGCACCATGAGGCCTGGATCATCCAGAAGATTTCCCAGGACCAGTAACGGACCAGCTTCTGCGGCGCGTAGCAGTTGGCCGCCAGCATCGCACCGACGCCGTGAAAACCGATCCCCAGAAACGGGCTTGCAGAAATCGCCATGAACTTTGATCTCCCTGAAAGTTATCTGACAGTTTGCGTGCGGCAAATCACAACATCCTGAAGCCGGCTCTGAGGAGACACCTTCAAACCTTCGACCCGGCCGTCCCGGACTTTTCCTTCAACGACGGTATTGCAGGGAGCGTGCAGCTTGAAATCGACGTCCCACTCTCTCGGCCAGGCCGGCAGGAGATAAATCGTTTGGTCCACGGCCTGCATGAGCATTTCCTGCAGACCGATCATGCCGCTGCCGCCCCAGTTGTGATCGGGGACCCAGTCATTGCCCGGTCCCCAGAAGGTCGGACACCGCCTGCCGGAATCTCCCAGTTTTTTGGCCGTGATCTCGGCGGCCTCGCCGGTCAGGCCCAGCCGCGCACAAAAGATGGCGTCCTGACGCCAACTGACGTACCCTTTCTGATCCGGCCGGTCGGTTCCGAATTTCCATGTATCCACGGCGATCTGAAGGTCCGGCCTGCCGATGCCGTAAACCCCGTAGGGAAAAACAGGGTAAAGCTGCGGCAGTTCGGAATTGTTGATGCGCTCGTATCGTTCCGCCGGCGCGATCGTCGTATGTCCGTTTTTCTCCCGAAAGCTGAGGGGGGGAATCCGCTCGAGGTAGCCCCTGTAATAGTCGCGTCTTTCGTCGGCCGGCAAAGAAGGCGGCAGTTCCAGCAGCCGGGCGATCACCGTTCTCAGGGCGGTAACCGTCGTAACGGCATTGGTGGCCATCTTGTACGTTTCGCACGCCGTCCCCGGGTACAGCACCAGGCGACCGTGCTCATCCAGCGGCCTGGTGGTTCTGCGCAGTGAGAGCATTTGGTAATGTTCGTCGAAAAAGACCAGGACGCTTTCAATCAGAGGCATGTATCGGCGGATGTCGCGGTCCGAGTAGCGATGATATTCCAGAATCATCCAGCAGAATTCCAGCGCCGTATCCCACTGGTACTCCACCCATGCGTTGTACTCGACGCCGGGATCAAAATAATCGGGGCGCTTCCATCCGTATTCGAATCCGACCGGCAGGGCGAAACTCTCCATCTGTTCGGTGAAGCTGGCCCCCTCATGGCCCCAGTAAACGCGCGTGCGAAGCTCCGCGTTTTTCAGCGGCCTTAAATAGAAGTCGAACTGCGGCGCCATCATGTCGAAGTCGCCGCTCTTGAGCATCGGCCAGTACACCAGCCGTTGATTCTGAGCGGTGAAGCTGCCTCCCCCCCACCGGCGATAATCCGGCGTAAACTTCAACCGGTCGTCCACATATTCCGGGTCGCAGGTGAAAAGTCCCCCGTTGAACTTGGTGGGATATTCGCCATGGGCGTTGCAGCCGAGCTGGTAGCGAAAGAGTTGATAGTTCCTGCCGAGGGTCCAGGGAAGGTCGTTGCCGCTCTCGCCGGAGGGCCGGATCGCGATATAACTGCGGTCCCAGAACGCCTCCCACCAGGCCAGCGTCTGCCGGCGGCCCTCCGCCTTGTCGTAGGCGTCTATCAGACTCTCGAGCCCCGCCCGCCACGCCTGCAGCGTCTCGCTGCGGTCGATATGCAGATAAACGGCGACGGCATGAGAAACGGTCGGCGCCCGGCTCTTTAGAATCCAGGACTTGAAATCCGTGCCGGCGTAGCGGCCTGCACCGACGCCCGCGGGCTCCATGTCTTTGCCGCGCACCAGCCCGCCGGACGTGAGATTCCGAATCGGATTCCAGAGCCGGTCTTTGACGTTCGTCAACCCCTGCTGTTCGACGCACAGGTCAAACGCGTTGGGCTTCTTGTTGTCATTGCGGTGATAGGCGAGGATGTCATGGCCGTCGAACGCAACGGTATCCTTGCGAACAAGGGCCTTGACGGGAGCGCCGGTAAACGAGCGGCAGCCGTCACTTTCCCGGCCCGCAAGTTCCCGGTCGGCGGTGCGCCACGACTCATAGCCGACTTCAACGGAAACCGGCTCCCGGCTTTCGATCTCCGCATGGATGACGGGCCGATGAACGTCCACCCAGAGAGTAACGGTTGCGCTTTGCCCGTCTTTTTGGCCGATGATTTCAACCGATCCTTCCCTGAGTTTGAGGGTCTGACGAAAAACGGCGGGCTCCTGGAACGGGTTGGGTGAGAGCCGGATCCGCATCCGGCCGAACTTCATCAGGCCGTTGTTTTCGTCGTACGCGCCGCTTTGCGACACGTAAAACAGGATATCACCGTTTTCAACCCAGACATTCAGGCCGATATCGCCTCCGCCGCACGGCATGGACTCGCCCGCATTCCGGCTCGGGCTGTCCCAAACCAGGTTGTACGCATCCATGTCAACGCCGCCCGTCGTGATCCCCTGAAAGGACATCAAACAGAAAACGCAGGCGGCCGGGATAAGGCATCGATTGACGGTCATACGATTCTTGGCTTAATCCAGGTGAAATACCTCTTCCATGCTCGCCCACCACTCTCCTTCGGCGCGGTCGGCAAACGGCTCATGACAGGGCTTGCAGACGTCCCACCATCGCTGCGTAGTGGGGTCGGCGGCCATCCGCGCCATATCCGCCTCGAAATCCTCGCCTCCGTATTCGAAATAGCTGAAGAGATAATACTTTCCGTCCGGCAGGCGCCTCAGAAAAATGGAATAGTTGGAGATATGACATTGTTTGATCGTGTCCAGAACCCCCGGCCAGACATCGGCATGCAGTCTGACATATTCCTCCAGTTTGTCCTTTTTCACCTCGATCACACTGCCATAACGTTTCATGGTTACCTCCCGGAAGTGTTCGTTCATTGTTATCGAAGGACCGTTGCAACCGTCTGGATCGAAGGGGCATTTTATACGGAATTGACAGGTATTCCTATGTCTGTTATACTATTTTTTATGTCTAATTCTGCACCAGCCAGGATTAATCGAGGCGCCTACGAGACCCCCTTTTCGGGGGTCGGGATCGAATATTATCCATTGGGAGGGAAACTGGATCATACGGGTATATTGATACACGAAGTCGGATATATACCGGATGCGACCGACTGGTTTTTCCCGAATGTCTTCAGTCCCTTCTGGCGGCTCTACTATTTTTCGAAGCCCGGCCATTTCCTGAAATTCAAAGACGGCCTCCACGCCCTCACCCCGGACTGGATTTTCCTGATCCCGGACCATGTGTGCTTTCACTGCCGAGGGGCCGACCCGGTGCCTCAGTTCTGGCTGCAGTTCAGCATGGATAAGAGCGTCAGCCCCAGGCAGCCGATCCCGATCCGCGTCCAACCGTCGGCTTCGGACCTTTCATTGATTCACGATCTGCAGCGGATGATCCTAAACAACCCGGATTTCACGCCCACCGAAAGCATTTACCGCTACAGTCTGGCCCTGCTCAATGTGGTCATTTCCCGGGCCGACATCGAATGGCGAAAGCCGCTGCCCCCCGAACTGACGGACCTCATCGCCTTCATCCATTCGCATCTTTCCGAACCGCTGACCAACCAGCGGCTGGCGGACCGGGCCTGCCTGAGCATCGAGGGACTTTCCAAGGCCTTTCGCAGCCGCCTGGGTATCTCCCCGGCCGCCTATGTCACGCAGTGCCGCATCAAGGAGGCCAGTCAGATGCTGCTCCAGGGCGCCGATTCAATCGACCAAATCGCCCTGCGGACCGGCTTTGCCAACCGACACTACTTCAGCCGCATCTTTAAAAAGCTGACCGGCGAATCCCCGGCCCGGTTTCGCCGCCTTCACGGAAAAACCGGCGCCCCCTCCCTGTCATACCGGCCTTGATCCGGCATCCGGACAATCTGAGATTTGAGATTTGAGACTTGCACGTCCTTCCCGCGAAGGCGAAAATCCAAATCGCCCTCAGCAGCGGCTCAGGACCGGATCGGAGACTTGGGGGGTGGCAGCTTATTGTCAAAAAATCAATAGAACTGCGACAAAAAGCGGAGGTCGTTTTCGAACAGCAGCCGAATGTCGGTGATGTTGTACTTCTTCATGGCCAGCCGCTCGATGCCGAAGCCGAACGCCCAGCCGGTGTATTTTTCGCTGTCGATGCCGACGGCGTCGAAGACGTTGGGATCGACCATGCCGCAGCCGCCGATCTCCATCCACGACTCGACACCCTGCTTATCGACCCAGAGGATATCCACCTCGCAGCTCGGCTCGGTGAAGGGGAAGAAACTCGGGCGAAACTGCCACTTCGTGTCGGGGCCGAAGAAGGTGTGGATGAACTGGTTGATCGAGCTCTTGAGATCGATCATGGTAACGCCCTCATCGACGACAAGGGCCTCAAGCTGATGGAACATGAACATGTGGGTGGCATCGACGGTGTCCGGCCGATAGACGCGACCGGGGGCGACGACGCGGATCGGGGGCTTTTGGCTCTCCATCGTGCGGATCTGGATCGTCGAGGTCTGGCTTCGGAGAAGCTGGGAGTCGGAGATATAGAAGTTGTCGGCCGGGTCGCGGGCGGGATGCTCGCGGGGGATGTTGAGGGCGATGAAGTTATGCCACTCATCCTCGACCTCGGGACCGTAGGCGATATGGAAGCCCATGCGGCCGAAGATCTCCAGCAGTTCGCTGATCGTCTGGGTAATGACATGGCTGCGGCCGCGGAGGACCGGCTTGCCCGGAAGCGTCACGTCGATCAGCGGACCCGTCGAGCGGGTCATGGCCCCAAGCTGCTCCTTCTTGGCGTCGAAGGCGGCGGTAACCTCGTTCTTGATGCGGTTGGCGAGCTGCCCGCCCTGCTTCCGGAGCTCGGCGGGCAGCTTGCCGATCTGGCTGAGAATCGCCGTCACCTCGCCCTTGCGGCCGAGGAAACGGATACGGAAGGCCTCGAGCTGCTCGTTCGTGGCAACGCGATGCAGCTCCTCAAGGGCCGTTTTGCCGATCTGTTCGAATACGTCCAGATTCATGATGACTGTTAAGCGAGGGCCGCCTTTGCCTGCTCGGCGATTGTGTCGAAGCCCGCAGGATCATGGATGGCGATCTCGCTGAGCATCTTGCGGTTGAGGACAATGCCGGCCTTCCGGCAGCCGTTGATGAACTCGCTGTACCGCAGGCCGCGCATCCGACAGGCCGCGCTGAGACGGATGATCCACATCCCGCGATATTGGCGTTTCTTCTGCTTGCGGCCGATGCGGGCGTTGACGTCAGCCCGAACGGCGGCCTCCTTGGCCAGACGAATCTGGCGGCTGTCGGAACCGCGATGCCCTTTGACCCGTTTGAGGATCCGTTTCTTACTTTGGCGCGAGTGGGCGCCTCCACGTACTCTTGGCATACCAGCTTTTCCTTTCTGTTGCTTGGGTAACTCGATTTCGCCTGCTGCGGCAGCCAGTGAGCCGGGAAGCAGGCCCTGCCCGGGGCTACTCGCCCAGGAGCGTGCGGATGATGGCGGCCTTGGCTCCCTTCACAAGGGTGGCTTTGCCGATCCGGCGGCGGCGATCAGCGCTCTTGCCGCTGAGCAGGTGTCCGCCGTTGCAGCGTTTGCGCTTAATCTTACCGGTGCCGGTCACCTTGACCCGCTTGCTGAGCCCCTTATGGGTTTTCTGTTTCGGCATTGAATTTTCCTCTATGGATGTTTTCGATCCCTATAAACAATAAGAACCGGGTATGATACCGCGTTGGAAGCGGTTCGTCAACCGGAAAAACAAGCTTTCGGGAAAAAAATCCGTCGATCGGAGCGGCCGAACGGCTACTTTTTCTGCTCGGCCGGGGCTTTCTCCGGGATCAGGACCATGGTCATGCGGCGACCGAGCATCTCGGCGGGACGCTCGATTTTGGCCTTGTCGCGAAGCGTCTCGACGATCTCGTTCATAATCTGACGTCCGAGGTCCATATGCATCATCTCGCGACCGCGAAACTGCATCGTAAACTGAACCTTATGGCCCTTTTCGAGGAATTTGGAGGCATGACCGATCTTGATTTCCCGATCATGGTCGTCTATTTTTGGGCGAAGGCGGATTTCCTTGAGCGAGACGACATGCTGCTTTTTCTGACTCTCCTTGGCCTTCCGCTTTTGCTGGTAAATCCACTTTCCATAGTCCATGATCCGGCAGACCGGGGGCTTGGAGTTGGGGGCTACCTCGACGAGGTCCAAGCCGGCCTCGTCCGCCCGCGCCTGGGCTTCCTGGACTGACACGACACCGATCTGGTTGTTGTTCTCATCGATCAGACGGACGGGGCTGATGCGAATCTGCCCGTTGATTCGGAAACTCTGTTCTTTGCTGATAAGCGGTCCTTTCCTGACGAACACTTTCACTTTCGCGCCGGCCTCACGGCGAGGCCGTCCGGCTCTATTATATACTCAATTCCAATAATTTATCATCGATTTTTTGCCGCGCAATGGTAATAAATTTTTCAAGCGGGAGCTTGTGGGTGTCCTGGGACTGGCGAATCCGGACATTGACGCTGCCGGAATCGGCCTCCTGGGGCCCGACGACAAGCATATAGGGAACATGGTCCGCGTGGGCGCGGGCGATCTTGGCGCCGATCTTGTCATCCCCGAAGTCCGCCTCGGCACGGATGTCGGCCTGGCCCAGGCGATCAAGCACATTGCGGGCATAATCGCTCGTCTTTTCGCTGATCGGCAGGACGCGAACCTGCTCGGGAGCGAGCCAGAGCGGGAAATTGCCGGCGTACTGCTCGATGAGGATACCCATGAAGCGCTCCAGTGAGCCGAGAATGGCCCGGTGAATCATGACGGGGGGCTTCTCGGTGTTGTCGCGGTCGGTATAGACCAGCTCAAACCGCTGGGGCATCGAGAAGTCAAGCTGAATGGTGCCGAGCTGCCAGGAGCGGCCGATGGCGTCCTTGATGTGGAAGTCGATCTTGGGACCGTAGAACGCGCCGTCGCCTTCGTTGATCTGGTATTTCATGCCCTTGTGCTGCAGGGCGCCGGCCAGTGCGTTGGTGGCCGTTTCCCAAATTTCATCGGAGCCGATGTGATTTTCGGGCTTGGTGGACAGCTCGACATGGTAGTCGGTAAAGCCGAAGGTGGAGTAGAGCTCCTCGATAAGGTTGATGACGCCGATGATCTCGCCTTCGATCTGGTCGGGACGGCAGAAGATATGGGCGTCGTCCTGGGTGAACTGGCGGACGCGGACAAGGCCGTGCATCTGGCCGCTGGCCTCGTAGCGGTGCACAAGCCCCAGCTCGGCCACCCGCATGGGAAATTCCTTGTAGGAGTGCTTGCGGGATTTGTAAATGAGAAGGCCGCCGGGACAGTTCATGGGCTTGACGGCGTAGTTGACGTTATCGACGGTGGTGAAGTACATATTTTCTTTGTAGTGGTCCCAGTGGCCGGAACGGTGCCAGAGCGACTCGTTAAGGATGATCGGGGTCTTGACCTCCTTGTAGCCGTATCGCTTGTGGACCTGACGCCAGAAGTCGATGATCTCGTTCCAGACGATCATGCCGTTGGGATGGAGAAAGGCAAAGCCGGGCCCCTCGTCCTGGAAGCTGAAGAGGTCCATCTGCCTGCCGATGACGCGGTGGTCGCGCTTCTTCGCCTCTTCGAGGCGGTCGAGGTATTCCTTGAGTTCCTTCTTGCTCGACCAGGCGGTGCCGTAAACCCGCTGGAGCATTTTCTGGCTGGCGTCGCCGTGCCAGTAGGCGCCCGCCACGGACATAATCTTGACGGCCTTGGGATCGACCTTGCCGGTCGAGGGGATGTGCGGACCGCGGCAGAGGTCTTCGAAGCCGCTCTCGCCGCGACGATAGAAGCTGATGACGTCGCCCTGGGCTCGCTGGATGTTGTCGAGCTTGTAGGGGTCCTGGGTCATTTTGGCCAGGGCCTCATCGCGATTCATTTCGACGCGGACCATCGGGCTGTCTTCCTGGATGATCTTCGCCATTTCCTCCTCGATGCGGGGAAAGTCCTCAGGCCGGATCGGCTCGTCGAGGTCGATATCATAATAGAAGCCGTCGGCGACGGTCGGGCCGTAAACAAGCTTGGCGGCAGGCCACAGCCGGCAGATCGCTTCGGCCATGATATGGGCGCAGCTATGCCGGAGGACCTCGAGCCCTTCAGGGTCTTTGGCCGTGAGAATCCGGAGTTCGACCGCGCCGCTTACAGGCGTGGAGAGATCAACCGACCTGCCGTTGATTTTGGCCGCCACAGCCGCTTTGGCCAGACCGGGGCCGATCTGCTGCACAAACTGCTCAACAGTGGTCCCGTCCGCATTTTCGAGTACCGATCCATCCGGAAGTTTTACCTTTGCCATCGCTTTTTTCCCGTCCGGACTTACTTGGTTCAAGCCATTGTAAGCCCAAAATAACCAATTTATTAAAAACAGAGATTCTTACTATAAATTCTATCGTGAAAAAGTCAAGATAACTGTATTTACAATCTGACCTTTTGGAGGTTCGTTAAATTATAAGATCTTGTCCATCAGGGCTTAAACCGGGGGGGGTATCCGGGCCGACCCTGTGAGCTTTGCTATTATCTTCCGATCACATCCATGAGGTCTTCGGGTTTGTCGATGATTATCTGTGCGCCGGCGGCTTTGAGGACTTCCCGGCTTCGGAAGCCCCAGCTTGCACCGGCGACATCGAGTCCGGCGGCGCGGGCGGTTTGGATGTCCACGTCGCTGTCGCCGACAAAGAGGACCTCGCGCGGCTCCAGCGCCCACGCCTCAAGAATCTCAAACACCGAGGCGGGGTTCGGCTTTTTCTGCCGGCCGGGCTGCATCCCGATAATGGGATCGAACACACCCGCCCCGAACAAAGACTCCACGATCTTCACCGACGGCGAGTGATTCTTATTGGTCAGGACCGACAGCCGCACGCCCCGATCATGGAGAACCCGCACCACCTCAGCCATACCCTCATACGGATGCGTATTGTCGAGGCAATGAGCATAGTAAGAGGCCGTCATGGACTTTAGCAGCTCATCAACCCGGTCCTGATTTTCGGGCCCGATAGCCCGCTGGGCAAAGCGGACCACTCCATCGCCGATCATTTGCCGATAGGCCTCGGCGTCATGGGGCCTTAGCCCCAGCGAAGCCAGCCCGTGGTTCATGGCCTGCGTCAGGTCTTCCAGCGAATCCACCAGAGTCCCGTCCAGATCGAAAATAATCCCGAGATAGTTCATTTGATGCCTTTTGAGATATTCAGTGTCTTTTTAGGGGTTATTTTTTAAAAGAAATCTTGTTCTTTCCCCGGCTTCTCTATATAATAGGAAATTGTCGGAGAATAAAACGTTTTTCTGGAGGAAGCAACATGAATGTAAATTTATGCCTTCTGAAGAAAGATGGGACCCGTAAGCTGCTGCCGCTTCCCAGCACCGTCACCACCATCGGCCGAAGACGAGATTGCGACATGCGCATCCCCCTGCCTTCCGTTTCGCGGCGTCACTGCGAATTGTACATGGAAAAGGGCCGCCTGATGGTGCGCGACCTGGGGTCGCGAAACGGCACCTTTCTCAACGGCGGCCGCGTGGACGAGACGGCGATCAACGCGGGCGACGCCCTGCAGATCGGCGAACTGAGCTTCGTGGTGCAGATTGACGGAGCCCCGGAGAACCTGAAGACCCATGTGCCTCGCCTGGCCCCGGAGGTCGCCAGGCGGCCGGCGGATGTCCCCCCGGCCGAAGACAGCCGCCTTGAGGACATGATCGAGGAGCTTTCAGGGATGGACCTGCATCAGACCCGCAAGGGGAAAGTGGCGCAAGAGCAGACGGAAATTTATTAACAGTTCACGCACCCGCCGCTCTTGGCCTGTTCAATCCCCGGATTGAACGAGGGAGGAGTCTTTTCGTAATTTATGCCTGAAATTTCTCGCTTTTTCCTGCAATATTGTTATTGTAGGGCCGTCTATGAAAGATTGATGCGATATCCCGTGGTAATTATTTCTCTATAGTAACAATGGGTGGGTACAAAGTGCATCGAAAGTTTATATGCTTAGCGTTGATCCCCGTATTGCTGTGGATAAGCGGATGCGGAGAACAGGCCCGCCGGGAACCGGTGATGCCGTTTGCCGTGGGGGATTCCTTTGCCGCCGGCGGAACCGAGCCGGCGCCCGAGCGATGGTGGCTGCTGCTGGACGATCCGCGCCTGGCGGAACTGATCGAGGAGGGAGTGACCCGGAACTTCTCGATCCGCATCGCCTGGGATCGCCTGCGGCAGTTTGAACAGACGGCAATCAAGGCGGGGGCGGACTTATACCCGGACGTGATCTACACGGGCGACGCTGCGCGGTCCTACAGCGGCAGCACCAGGACCTCCGATTTTGCGGCGGGTCTTTCGGCGGCCTATGAGACGGACCTGTGGGGCCGGGTACGGTCCGTGAGCGAGGCGGCCCGGCTCGACGCCGCGGCGGCCCAGGAGGATGTGGACGCGGCCGCCGTCACCCTCAGCGCCTCCATCGCCCGCACGTGGTATGAACTGATGGAGATCAAGCTGCAGCAGCAGCTCATCCGCGGGCAACTGGAGGCCAACGAAAAGGTGCTCCGGATCGTCCGGACCCAGTTTCGACAGGGACAGGCCAACGCGGCGGACGTCTTTCGCCAGCAGCAGCTCGTCGAGGCCACGCGGGGACAGCTTATCCAGGTGCAGGACGCCGATGTGATCCTCCAGCACGGGCTTTCGGTGCTGCTGGGGCGCCGGCCCGGACAGTGGTGGGATGAGACCGAGGCGCAATTGGCAAACCTTTCCCCCCTGCCGGCGACGGGGCTTCCCTCCGAACTGGTGCAGCGGCGGCCGGACCTGCGAAGCGCAGCCCGGGTGATCGAAGCGGAGGACCTGCGGGTATCGGCGGCCGTCGCGGACCGCTACCCCCGCCTGCTTCTGACCGCAAGCACCGAGACCTCGGCGGAAAAGATCGGCGAACTGTTTGACGACTGGGTGTCGGTACTGGCCGCCGGCGTCGCCGGGCCGCTCTTTGACGCCGGCTTTCGCCGGGCCGAGGTCGAACGCACACGGGCCGTGCTCTCCGAGGCGATCCACACCTACGCCCAAAACGTGCTCACGGCGATCCGGGAGGTCGAGGACGCCCTCAGCCGCGAGGCGTATCAGCGGCAATACATTGAAAGTCTGGAGCAGCAACTGGCCCTGGCCCGTAAGACCTATGATCAGACGCGGGTAAGCTACTTGAGAGGTCAGATCGACTATATCCGCGTACTGGAATCGCTGGTATCGCAGCAGGGGCTTGAGCGAAGCCTCCTGGCGGCGCAGCGGCTCCTGATCGAATACCGAATCGACCTGTACCGGGCCCTGGCCGGCGGCTGGGAACTCGAGCGGCCCGAGCCGGCCCGATTGGAAACCAACTCATTAGTCACCGAGGCAGCGAATGACGGAAACGAATCCTTGCTCTGAAACTTCGAATTCGACAAAGCCGGCCCATCCCATCCGACGACGAATGGCGAGCCTGCTTTTCAAATTTGTTTTGCCGATCCTGATCGTCGGACTGTCGCTGGGATATTTCAAGCATTTGATGGATACCCGGCCGAAGGCCCGGCGTCGTCCGCCCGAGCGGGAGGCCCGGCTGGTAACGGTGCAGCCGGCGCAAAAAACCGACACGCGGGCAATCGTGCCCGCCATGGGAACGGTCACGCCGGCCCGGCAGATTACGCTCAGCCCCGAGGTGAGCGGCATAATCACGTGGATCGATCCGGCCCTCGTGCCGGGCGGACTGGTGCAGGCGGGACAGGTGCTCTACGAGATCGACCGACGCGACTACGAGGCGATTGTGAAACAGCGCGAGAGCGAACTGGCGGCGGCCCGGCTCAACCTCAAGCTCGAGACCGGCAGCCAGGCGGTGGCGCAGGAGGCCTATAACCTGCTCGACGAGATCGTCGAAGAACATGAAAAGGAACTGGTGCTGCGCCGCCCGCAGCTTGAGAACGCCCGCCAGGCCGTCGAAGCGGCCCAGGCGGCCCTCGCCAAGGCCCGGCTGGACGTCGAACGATGTTCGATCCGGGCGCCGTTTAACGCCGTCATCAACGCCAAGCACGCGGACCTGGGGGCCCGCGTGTCGCCGACGACCGCGCTGGCCGTGCTGACGGGAACCGATGAGTTCTGGGTCGAGGCGCCGGTTCCGATGAGCCAGCTTAAATGGATCGACATTCCCCGACAGGCCGATGAGCAGGGATCGAAGGCGCGAATCTATCTCCCCGCCGCGTGGGGTCAGGGCGTGTACCGGGAGGGACGGGTGATCCGTCTGCACAGCGAACTGGAGCAGCAGGGCCGCATGGTCTGCCTGCTGGTGTCGGTGCCGGATCCCCTGCACCTGAAAAATCACGATTCCCTGCCGCCACTGCTGGTGGGGTCCTATGTAAGAGTGGAAATCCTCGGGCGGGTTTTGACCGGCGTCACCCCTCTGTTGCGGGAACACCTGCGGGACGACGGCTTCGCGTGGATCATGAACGAACGGGATGAGCTGGAGATCCGGCCCGTGGACGTTGTCTTTCGGGCGAAAGATACCGTCTTCGTTTCCGACGGCATTCGCGAAGGCGAGCGGATCGTAACGACGGACCTGTCCACACCGGTGGCGGGGATGCCCCTGCGGATTGAGACCCCGGCCCCCGTGCAGACGGCCGCCGCGGAGGAACAGGCGGAGGTTCGCCGATGAGTCGCGATCTTCTGCCCGAGGAAAAACGGGGAATCATCGCATGGATGACGTCCAACCGCGTCACGCCGAATCTGCTGATGTTCACGCTGATCTTCGGCGGCCTCTACTTTGCCCTTACCGTCAAACAGGAGGTGTACCCTGAGTTCGACCTGGACATAGTGACGGTGAGGGTGCCCTACCCCGGATCGAGCCCGGAGGAGGTGGAACAGGGAATCATCCTTGTGATAGAGGAGGCGATCCGCGGCCTGGAGGGAGTCAAAGAGGTAACCGCCCTGGCCTCGGAGGGGGCGGGCACGGTCACGGCGGAACTGGAAGAGGGCGCCGATCAGCAGCGCATCTACCAGGACATCAAACAGGAAATCGACCGGATCACGACGTTTCCCGAGGACGCCGAGGAGCCCGAGGTGAGCCTGGTGATGCGCCGCCGCGAGGTGCTGGACCTGCTCCTTTACGGGGACGTCTCGGAGTGGGTGCTGCGGGAGGCGGCCGAACAGGTGCGCGACAGTCTGCTGCAGGAACCGGGCATCACCCAGGTCGAACTGGAAGGCGCGCGGGAGTACGAAGTGCAGGTGCTGATCGACCAGGACACGCTGCGCACCTACGGGCTGACTCTGCAGGAGGTGGCAGGACGCATCCGCGCAGCGGCGGTGGAACTGCCGGGCGGCATGGTGGAGACCAGCGGCGGCGACGTGCTGCTGCGGGTCATGGAGCGGCGGGACTGGGCCGATGAGTTTGCGGCCATCCCCATTATCACGACCGAAAACGGCAGCGTGCTGTACCTGTCGGATATCGCCCAGGTCAGGGATGATTTCGAGGATGTGGACCAGCAGGCGATGTTTAACGGATACCGCGCTATCGGGATCGAGGTGTTCCGCGTCGGCGACCAGACGCCCATCGGGGTATCGGACGCGACACGAAAGGCGATGGAGCGGATCGAGGCCCAACTGCCGACGGGAGTGAACTGGAGCATCCGGCGCGACGCCGCCGAGGTCTATCGCCAGCGGCTGGACCTGCTGCTCAGAAACGCCTGGTCCGGGCTCCTGCTGGTGCTGGCCATGCTCGGCCTGTTCCTCGAATTCAAACTGGCGATCTGGGTCACCATGTGCATCCCGATCTCGTTCCTGGGAACCTTCCTGTTCTTCCCGGCGATGGACATCACCATCAATATGATGTCCATGTTCGCCTTCATCATCGCGCTGGGCATGGTGGTCGATACCGCCATCGTGATCGGCGAAAACATCTATGACTACCGCAAGAAGGGGATGAGCTATTTCGCGGCGGCCGTCCGGGGAACGCGGGACGTGTCAATCCCCATCGCCTTCAGCATCCTGACCAACATCGTGGCCTTTGTGCCCATGTGTTTCGTGCCGGGCTTCATCGGCAAGACATGGAAGGTCATCCCGCTGATCGTGATTGTCGTCTTCCTCATCTCCTGGGTGGAATCGATCTGGATCCTGCCGACGCAGTTGGCCCACCCCCGGCCCCGGAGCACCCATCCGATAGCCCGGTGGCTCCACGACTGCCAGCAGGCCTTCAGCCGCCTCTTTGAGCGGTTCGTGAATAACGGGTTCGCCTCCTTCCTCGATCTTTGCATCCGCCACCGGCAGATCGCAGTCGCCCTGGCGTTCGCCGTGCTGGTAATCGTGCTGGGACAGGTCTTCAGCGGGCGGATCGGGATGATCTCGATGCCCCGGGTCGAGTCGGACTTCGCCTCCGTTACGGCGGTCCTGCCGTTCGGCAGTCCGGCGCCGAAGGTTCAGAAAATCTGCGAGCGCCTGATCGAGGCGGGCCGCGGGGTCGTCGAGGAAAACGGCGGCGAACGCCTCAGCACCGGCGTTTTCGCCCGGATCAACGAAAACGAGATCAGCGTGCGGGTCTATCTGACAGACCCCGATGTACGCCCCCTCAGCACGGCGAAGGTCACGGAACTGTGGCGAGAGCAGGTGGGACCGATCCCCGGACTCGAATCGATCCGCTTCGAATCGGACCGCGGCGGCCCCGGATCGGGCGCCGCCCTGACCATCGAGCTGAGCCATCGCGACATCAGGGTGCTCGATGCGGCCGGCGACAAGCTGGCGACGATCCTGGCCGGCTTTCCCAATGTCAAGGACATCGACGACGGCTACACGCCCGGAAAGGATCAGCTCAACTTTACCATCCGCCCCGAGGGCCAGAGTCTGGGGCTCACGGCCTCCGACATCGCCCGACAGGTGCGTAACGCCTTCTATGGAGCCGAAGCGCTGCGGCAGCAGCGCGGCCGCAGCGAAATCCGCGTGCGGGTGAAGTTCCCCAAGGAGCAGCGGATCAGCGAGTATGACGTGGAGCAGCTCCTCATCCGCACCCCCCCCGGTAAGGACGTGCCCCTCCTGCAGGTGGCCGAGATGACGCGAGGCCGATCCTATACAAGCATCCATCGCCGCAACGGCCGGCGAACCGTCACCGTCGTCGCCGACGTGGAGCCGATCGACGACACGACGCAGGTGATGGAAACGCTCAAGCAGGAGGTGCTGCCCCAGCTCGTCAGGGACTACCCGGGACTGAGCTACCTGTGGGAAGGCCGCCAGGCCGATTTCGCCGAAAGCATTCAGAGTCTCTGCCGCGGGCTGATCCTCGCGCTCTTCGCGATCTACGCCCTGCTGGCGATCCCGTTCCGCAGCTATTTTCAGCCGATGATCATCATGGTGGCCATCCCCTTCGGAATCGTCGGCGCGGTGCTGGGACACATGCTGATGGGCTACTCGCTGAGCATCATGAGCATGATGGGCATCGTGGCCCTGGCCGGCGTGGTGGTCAACACCTCCCTGATCCTCATCGATTACGCCAACGGCCTGCGGCAAAAGGACCCCTCCGTCTCCGCCCTCGAGGCGATCCATCAGGCCGGCGTGCGGCGGTTTCGGCCGATCATGCTCACGACCCTGACGACCTTCGGCGGGCTGGCCCCGATGATCTTCGAGACCTCCCGCCAGGCGAAGTTCATGATCCCCATGGCCCTCTCGCTGGGCTACGGAATCCTCTTTGCCACAGTCGTTTCGCTGGTGATCGTGCCCTGCCTCTACATGATGCTCGAAGACGCCGCCCGCCTGCGGGAGAGATTGATTCCGGCCGTCCGGGCCGCGGAACATCCCGTCGTGGAGAGCAATGAATGCATTGAAATCTGAGTTGCCAAAGGCAAATCGGGGTGACAGGATTCGAACCTGCGACCTCCTGGTCCCAAACCAGGCGCTCTAGCCAAGCTGAGCTACACCCCGCTTGTAGCCGCATAAAATCGGCTGCAAAGACGCCGGGATTCTACCGGATCAGATGCCAAAACACAAGCACAATTCAAACAAGCCCCCGGAGGGGTCTGCCGCAAATTTCCGCAAAATGCCCCCCTTCTGCGCTGAACAAACCCAAATGCCAAACAATCTGCTGTTTATCTATCCATAAACCTGTGTAATCCGCAAAGTCCGCAGCCGCATTAACACGGACAAACAAACTTTGTAACCGTTCACAGAAATTTTCATAGAAATCTGATTTTGTTAACATAGGCAACTTGCGCTTTTTCATGCATTCTGATACAAACAGAGGCATGGACGAAAAAGACCAGATTATTGCCGAACTGCG
>JBNRMP010000026.1:0-15407 GCA_050309685.1 Anaerohalosphaeraceae bacterium | reverse complement strand
TATCGTCTGGGAAGATCTGACCGACCATCTCAAGACGTTGTCCAGTGGAACGCAAATTGTCAAAGAGCTCGGCCGGCTGCTCATCGCCGCATAAAAACTATGAAAAAAGTCAGTCAAGTTGAGTCATTAGCAGTTGAAGAATCCGCTAACTATAGCCGCTTAGGCTATATGTCCAAGAGCCAGTGATCTCATTCCCATTACCTGCTCTACTATCTTATACCGATTTTATCGTCCAGGGTTCGAGAGATGATGAGAAATAATCGGCCCTCTTTTCAACTTTTTGCGGAGGCCGTATTTCGCCCTGTACCGTCCCCTTTTGCCAATTTTCACTTTTTCTTTTTACTTCCCGCCCGGCAGGCTTATAATGCCTCCGACTCATGATCTTAAAACCTTTTTTCGGAGAGCTTTTATGCCGCATTTATATGTGAAGGATATACAGCCCGGACAGCAGATCAACGACATCTATCTTGTCACCCAGCCCATTTTGCGCAACACCACCCGCGGCGACCTCTACATTGCCATGTTCCTCTCGGACAAGACCGGCAAGCTCAACTGCCGAATGTGGCAGGCCACCGAACAGATCTACCAGCAGATTCCCTCGGAGGGGTTCATCCAGGTCCGCGGCAAGAGCGAACTGTACCAGGGCGCCCTCCAGATCGTTATCAGCGATCTGGTCGTGGTCGATCCCGAAAAAGTAAATATCGCCGACTACATGCCGCGAACGGAGAAAGATGTCGCCAAAATGTACCAGGAATTACTGGAGATTCTGGCGAGCATTGAGAATGAGGAGGTCCGCATGCTGGTTTCCGAGTTTCTCAAGGATAAGGACCTCATGAAGAACTTCTGCACCGCCCCGGCGGCTATGCAGATGCACCATAACTATCTCGGCGGCCTGCTGGAGCATACGCTTAACATGCTCAATGTGGCGCGGGCCCTCTTTCCCCTCTATCCCAAGATACAGAAAGACCTTGTATTGGCGGCGATTTTCCTCCATGATATCGCCAAAACACAGGAGCTCTCTTACCGGGTCGGCATCGGCTACACCGATCAGGGCCAGCTCTTGGGGCATATTACTCAGGGCGTGCAGATGATTACCCGGCAGGCGGACAAGCTCGCCGCCGCCGGCAAGCCGATCAGCCAGAACATCCTCGACTGTCTCCTGCATATCGTCATCAGCCACCACGGGGTGCCGGAGTTCGGCGCGGTGAAAATCCCCGCCACGCCGGAGGCCTACATGGTCCACTACATCGACAACCTCGACGCCAAGATCAACCAGACGACCACCCTGATCGAAAATGACTTGGGCGAGGGCGCCTGGACCAGTTACCAGAAGTCGCTGGAGACCAAGCTCTACCGCATGCGAGTGATGGAGACCGAGTAAGACCCGCCGCGGTTAATGGCAGGTCGATGTCATCGAGTTGCATTCCATCCAGTTTTGTGCCATGAGAGCCAGGTCCGCCAGATCCACCCGGCAGTCGCCGTTGGCATCCCCGGCAAGCTTGTCAGCGCAGACGGGGCCTTGCAGGGTCACCGTCGCCGACTGAATGATGACGTCATTGACGGGAACGTTCGCCATACTGCCCTGGGGAGTGCTTACGGTTTCTGTGGGGACGGCGGCAATCGCATCCACTACGTTCATCCCGCTGATGACCCGACCAAAGACACAATAGCCGATCTGGGCCGTTGAGACCCATTGCAGCGTGTAGGCATTGGGCACACTGACGATATAACCATAGTCCAGGTCCGGGTTGTCCGCAACGTTGATAAAAAACTGGCTGGTCGCTGAATCAGTGTAAGTCGTCCGCGCCATGGCGATGGTGCCGCGAAGGTTGGAGAGGCGGTTGGAGCTTTCGTTGATGATGGCCGGGCCGGTCGCCTTCTGCACGAGATTGGTATCGAAGCCGCCGCCCTGGATCATAAAGCCGGGGATGACGCGGTGGAAGGTCAGCCCGTTGTAGAAGCCGCTCTGGACATAGTTGATGAAGTTGGCCGCCGTCACCGGGGCCTGGTCGGCGTAGATTTCCAGCACGATAGTCCCGCTGACCGCCCCGGAAATCTGGAGCGTTACCCGTGGATTGGCCGCCCGCACGTATGGGACGACCGATAAAATCGCCAGCAAATATACCCAAATTCTCATCACTTGCCTCCCGTTAAATTGCCCATCTTATCAGAAAAAGGAGGAAAAATCAATATTTTTCCGAGTAGAAAGAAGCCCGGCCGACTTTGCAAAAAATCTTCAAACGGATGTGAAACGGTAAAACCGGCCGGAGAAGTGTTGACCGGTTCGTCACGACCCTGCGGGGCAAGATCGAACCGGACCCGCCAAGCCCGCTCTATATCCATACCCTCCGCGAGATCGGCTATAAGTTCGATCCGCCCGAATCGTCTTAGAATGACCACGAAAGCGTCAGGGCGCCGTAGCTGTCGTTCTGGTCCTGCTCCTTGAACTCATCGGTCAGATAGGTCTGCGAATAGGCGAGCTGGAAATTGTCTTTCTGGTAAACCAGCCCGCAGCGAATCTCGCCGACCAGCGGTTCATGGGTCAGCCCCGACAAAAAGCGGTTGTGCTCGACGGCCTTTCCCGTCAGCCGGACGAACAGATAGAGGGCCTTCGACAGCGGATCATCCCGGCCGATCGTCCCGGTCGGCAGCCGCAGCCGATCCGGCCCGAAGTCCGCCGGCAGCCACCCCCATCGTCCCATGATCCCGATCTGGGCCTCCCGATGGACCGACCCGACCGTAAAGCCCATCTCAGAAATGAAATCCAGGTTCTCGCGCGGCCGCAGCCAGCCCTCCGTCAAGCGCTGCCGGCGAAAGAAGCTGAAGTCCACTGCCATTTCGTCCTCAAGCTGAGTGTCCCAGCCGATGGCCTCATCGCTGTGAATCAGACTGTGGATGCAATCCTGTACGGTTTCTCCGTGAGCCGAGGGGCCGATGACGCCGATGCTCAGCTCGACATGATCGAGCATGTTCGCGACGGCTCGCTGGGCGAACAGGCCGCCGTAGAGCCATCCGGCGAATCGCATATCCTCCGGGTCACGGCGCTGGGGGGCCTCCGGGTGTTCCGGCGTGTAGATCTCCTGGCCCAGGAAGAAGCCGACGTCCGTCCGGGCCTTTTCGCCGTCGCCGAAATGCCAGTTGCCGAAGTCCCTGAGCCACTGCCACTCGACCTCGTCGGTCGCATAGACCAGCTTCAGCCCGTTTGTATAGTGCCGGTCCGTATTCCCGTTGGGCTTGGTAAACCGGCTGTCATTCTCCCAGTAAATGGAAAACGTATCCGTCGCCCCGGCGCCGGCGGACAGCAGACCGATCCCCGCCAGCAGCAGGACGAGCCGGATCGAATTTTGCGATGAATCCATGAAGTCGCTTCCTTACAATGCGAACGCCCGCGGCGCCATGTTCCCGCTCTCCACAGCGGGAAACTTGTTTATCCTAATTGATCACCCGGCCCCCGTCCAGTGTCTTCTTGAAATTCTCCCGCCTGCCCTTGACCGCTCCCTGTCAGGCCGTGGGGCTCAGTTATTCCCACTCGATTGTCGCGGGGGGTTTGCTGGAGATGTCATAGACCACCCGGTTGACGCCGCGGACCTCGTTGATGATCCGGGCGGCGATGCGTCCGAGCACCTCGTGCGGGATGTGCGAGAAGTCGGCCGTCATGAAGTCCGTCGTATCGACGCAGCGGACGGCCACCACGTGCTCGTAAGTGCGCTCGTCGCCCATCACCCCGACCGTTCCCACCGGCAGCAGCACGCACAGCGCCTGGCTGATCGACCGGTAGAGCCCGGCGGCCCGGATCTCCTCGATGAGGATATTGTCCGCCTCGCGCAGGACCGCCAGACGCGGCTCGGTGACCTCGCCGATCACCCGCACCGCCAGCCCCGGCCCGGGAAAGGGGTGGCGCCAGACCTGATTCTCCGGCAGGCCGAGATACTCGCCGACCAGCCGCACTTCGTCCTTGAACAGATCCCGCAGCGGCTCGACGAGTTCGAAGCCCAGCTTCTCCGGCAGGCCGCCGACGTTGTGGTGCAGCTTGATATTGGCCGCCAGGTTGCCGTCCTTGTGGCCCGACTCGATCACATCGGGATAGAGCGTGCCCTGCGCCAGGAACCGGGCATTGGGAATCTGCTTTGCCTCCGACTGGAACGCTTCAATGAATTCGGCGCCGATGATCCTGCGCTTGCGCTGGGGGTCGGTTACGCCGGCCAGCTTCGCCAGAAACTTCGCCCCCCAGTCCACCACGCGCAGGTCGATGTGGAAGTGGTTGCGGAACATTGACACCACGCCCTCCCGCTCGCCCTTGCGCAGCAGGCCGTTATCGACGAAGATGCAGATGAGCCGGTCGCCGATGGCTCGGTGCAGCAGCGCCGCCGTGACGGCCGAATCCACCCCGCCGCTCAGGCCGCAGATTACGGTGTCATCCTTCACCTGGGCCTGCACCCGTCGGATCGTTTCCTCGACGAAGTCGCTGACCTGCCAGTCGCCCGAACAGCCGCAGATGTCGTAGAGGAAGTTCTTGAGAATCTCCGAGCCTCGCGGCGTATGGGTTACCTCCGGATGAAACTGCACACCGAAGAACTTGCCGCCCCGGTGCCGTACCGCCGCGTAGGGGCACGAGGGCGTGGCCGCCAGCGGGATAAAATCATCCGAAAGCTTGTTGACCTGGTCGCTGTGGCTCATCCAGACGGTCGTATGCTCCGAGAGCCCGGAGAACAGGTCCGAGTGGTCGTGAATCTTCAGGTCCGTGCGGCCGTACTCCCGGCTGCGGGCCGGGGCGACCTTCGAGCCGAGGAGTTTGCTGCCGACCTGCATCCCGTAGCAGATGCCGAGGATCGGAACGCCCAATTCGAACAGGGCCGCCTCGCAGGTCGGCGCGTTTTCGGCATAGACGCTGGCCGGGCCGCCGGACAGGATGATCCCCTTGAGGTCCAGCTTCGCCAGGTCCGCCGCCTTGACGCTCGGTTGAAAGATCTGCGAATACACCTTGTGTTCCCGAACCCGCCGGGCGATGAGCTGCCCGTACTGGCTCCCGAAATCGATAATCGCAATGACTTCTCTTCTCTCAGACATAAATCCCGTCAACTCTTTTCAATCAAAAGCCGGCCGCAGGCCGGTTCGCCTCTTTGCTTTTTTATGTTGGATTTTATGAATCGAACGACACGAAACCGGAATAGTTCGGCGATTCCTTGGTAATCAGGATGTTGTGCGGGTGCGACTCGGCGATGCCCGAAGCGCTGATCCGCACGAACCGGCTGTTCTTTCTCAATTCCTCCACGGTCGGCGTGCCGCAGTAGCCCATCCCGGCCCGCAGGCCGCCGACGAGCTGATAGATGAAATTGCTCAGCGGGCCCCGGTAGGGGACGCGGCCCTCGACGCCTTCGGGCACCAGTTTGTCGGCCGCCGCGGTCCGGTCCTGGCCGTAGCGGTCAGCCGAGCCCTGCACCATGGCCCCGAGGGAGCCCATGCCGCGGTACTCTTTGAACTGCCGGCCCTTGTAGAGGATGAGCTGGCCCGGGCTTTCGGCCAGGCCGGCGAACAGGGAGCCGAGCATGACGCTGGAGGCGCCTGCCGCGATGGCCTTGGTGATGTCGCCGGAGTGGCGGATGCCGCCGTCGGCGATGACCGGCACATCCTGCCCGGCGGCGGCCACGGCGTTCATAATCGCCGAGATCTGCGGTACGCCCACGCCGGAGACGATCCGCGTCGTGCAGATGGCGCCGGGCCCGATGCCGACCTTGATCCCGTCCGCCCCCGCTGCGATCAGGTCGCGGGCCGCCTCCTGGGTCGCGATGTTGCCCGCGATTACGTCGATGTTAAAATGACTCTTGATCCACTTGACCATGTCGATCACATTCTGTGAATGGCCGTGGGCCGTATCGACTACGATGACATCCACCTCCGCGTCGATCAGGGCCTTGACCCGGTCGCGGTCCCGCACGCCGACGGCCGCCCCGACCCGCAGCCGGCCGCGGGCATCGCGAACGGCAAGGGGGTACTGCTGCACGCGGTCGATATCCCGCATGGTAATCAGGCCCGCCAGCTCGCCGTTGTTATGGACCAGCAGCAGCTTTTCCACCTTGTGCTTCTGGAGGATCTCCTTGGCCTCTTCGAGCGTCGTGTCGGCCGGGCCGGTGACGAGGTTGGTCTTCGTCATGACGTCCCCGATCTGCACGGAGTCGTCCTTGAGGAACTTCATGTCCCGGCGGGTCAGGATGCCGACCAGCTTGCCGTTGTCCACTACGGGAATCCCCGAGACGTTCTGCTCCTCCATCAGCCGGCGGGCGATTGTTACCGACACGTTGGAACTGAGCGTTACCGGGTCCAGGATCACACCGTTTTCCGACCGTTTGACCTTGGTGACTTCCCGTTTCTGGGCCTCGATTGAGAGGTTCTTGTGGATGATCCCGATGCCGCCCTCCTGGGCCAGGGCAATGGCCAGGGCCGATTCGGTCACGGTGTCCATGGCCGCCGAGACAATCGGGATGTTAATCCGGATTCGCCGGGTGAGCCGGGTGGCCGTATCCGCCTGGCTGGGAACAAAATCACTCTTCGCCGGGATCAGAAGGACATCGTCAAACGTGATGCCCTCAGCGACAATTTTCTCATTTATCATAGAACGTCTCCAGAGACAAAAAAGATAGAGTATTCGGCATTCGACAGAATATATCCGAGGTAAAGGAAGCCGTCAAAACTTTTTCAGGCCTTCCGCTGCACAGAAATGAATTGTACCGGTTGATTTCCATGCAGTAGTGTAGATACGAGTCCCTCTGATGTCAACCTTTTTTGTTAAAGATGCCGTGGAAAAACGACCGGGATCAGGGTTTCTTTTAGGGAAATTTATGGATGGGAATAGAACATAAAATCGGCCTTGCTGCGCATCGACGAGCAATTCCCACGGGAAGTACTATAGTACTTGACAAAAAAAATAAAAATATTAAGATAATTTTTGAGCTTAGGTATAAGTTTTGCAAAAAGGCGAGATGAAAGGATGAAAATGAGACGAAAATTGTCCCCATTCGTCAGGAAATCGATTTCCCAGATTTTAATCAATCTGCACTTTTTGTAACGCAGGAGGCGCCGTAATGGATGAGCGAAAAACATCTGCATTCAAAGGTCAGGGCAGGGTATATCGTTATGTCGAATGCCTCCGATGTTTAGTCGGGTTTTATCACATCATTACCAATTCACCTTTTTTTCGCCGCAGAAGCTATGTTTCGGCAAAGCTGCTGCGTCACCCCCATAAACTCTTCTCGGGGATGTCTCCGCCGGTCGGTGCGTGACTGCATTTGCGGGACGGGCATACCGGCTGCATCGAAGACCGCCGGGACCTTGCGGTAAATGACCCGGGCGGGCAAACGCCGGATATGCCGCGACTGACCGGACCCGCTCTTTGGATTCATGAAATAACCGATCAGCCGTTGCCAAGGATCGCTGATTGGCCTCCGTCTTGCGCGGGGCAAAATGAAACATGGATACGGCTGATCTTCCAGGTTCTTTTGCGGAGATTGAATCATGGCTGAATGGCGAATGGAAATCGTCGCTCTGGACGGGAAACAGAAGAAGGTTTGTGTCATCGAGGCGGACGGGCTGAATCAGGCCAAGCGAAAGGCGCTGCAGGAATTTCGCGTCCTCGTGCCGGAAAAGAAAAACCTTTATCTGGAATCCAAGAGTCCGGGATTGTACTCGATTGTTTCCGATTTGTATGACGTGGGCGAAGTTGCGCTCGAACGAACGGATCGATAATTTCGCAACTGTTCAGAGTATTCGATATGGAGAAGACGCCGAATCTTCCCGGAATCGTGCTGAACCGGTTCGACGCCGAACGGCTGCAGGCGCTGATTTCGATGGAAGATAAAATCAAAGACGATCTGGCCCCCTGGCTCATCCGGCTCCAGCGGCTGCTGGAACGGGCGTGCCTGGTCAGCCCTGCGCAGATCAGCCCTGACAGGGTGACCATGAACTCCACCGTTACGCTGCAGAATACTCAAAGACACGAGAAGATGAATATGACCCTGACCTTTCCGGCGTCTGCCGAGGACTGCCGGGCGCCGGATCTGGATCCGGTCCGGGTCTCTATTCTAACACCCCTGGGGCTTTCCGTTTTGGGTCATCGTGTCGGCGACCGGATCGCGGGGCGCATTTTAATCGAAACAATGCTCTATCAGCCGGAAGCCAACAACCATTACGATCTCTGACGGGATCTGCGCGGATCGCCTCGAAACATAGAATTGAAACGGAGACTGTACCGATGAAATTGACGTTTGGCAAAACTCAAAACGTTTGGCGTGTATGTCGAAGATGTGAACTTTTCAGAAACCGGTGTGCCCGTGTCGAACGCCGTTCGGGGATGTGCTGTACCCGTGACTCCTCGACGAAGATGGGCCGGCAGGGCAAAATCCAAAGGCGCGGAGCGGTTGCGGTTGCCCCCAACGGAACCGATGGAGGCGCCTCGTCCCCGTAGGGAAGGGGGATTGCTCTCCGGCCTGTTTTATTGGGCGGCGTCGAGGGCGGCTTTGAGGGTGATCGTTCCCTCGTAAAGGGCCCGGCCGATGATGGCGCCCGAGATGCCGGCCGATTTAAGATTTTTGATGTCTTCAATGGTGGTGACCCCGCCGGCGGCGATTACCGGGACTTCAACGGCCTCGCTGAGCTGCCGGGTCCGGTCGAGGTTGGGGCCGGCAAGCATGCCGTCCTTACTGATGTCGGTGTAGATAATGGCGGCGATGGGCAGGCCCGCCGCCTGCTTGGCAAAGTCCAGCAGGTCCCGGCCGCCCTGTTGGAGCCAGCCCTCGGTGGCAAGCTGAGCCCCGCGGGCATCGAGACCGAGGACGAGGCGGCCGGGGAACTTTTGCGTCATTTCGGAAAACCAGTCGAAGTGGGTAACCGCGCGGGTACCGATGATCAGCCGGGTTACGCCCGCGTCGAGCATCCGGCGGATCGTCGCCTCGTCCCGCACGCCGCCGCCGAGTTCCACCTTGAGCGGCACGGCTTTGGCGATTCGCTCGACGACGTCGGCATTGACGGGTCGGCCGGCCTTGGCGCCGTCGAGGTCCACGACATGAAGCCACTGCGAGCCGGCCTCTTGGAACTCCCTCGCCTGGGCAAGAGGGTCGTCCTGATAGGTGATCTGCTTGTCATACTGCCCCTGGATCAGCCGCACGCACTTGCCGCCTACGAGGTCTATCGCCGGTAAAATATCCATGTATCCGAGTTTCCTTACAAAAAAGACATCCGCTGACTGAATATCGTTAACTGTGAGATTATATACTCGTGGCCGCTGACCTCAATCAAAAACAATGATAATAGGAAAAAGGCGGGTTTGTTTGCACGGACGGGGGCGGTTACCCCCGACCTTTTGGGGCCGCCCCTTCTTGAGATAAAGAGGGGAGTTTATTTGGGAAACCGCCTTCGGCGGAAGCTGTTTTTACGCCGGAACGCGGGGCAGGTCCGGAATGACAATGCGTCGCCGACCTACGGCTGAAATGTTACAGTGGGGCTGATTTTTTCTCGATTTTTTTGTTGACAGGTTGGGGGGCGAGGTCTATATTTTTGGGCGTGTTCCGAGGGTGGAACCGACCTCTGCAAAGCATGTCCCTCCTAAGCCCTCCTTAACTAATTTTCTTTAACAATGTATTGGCCCGATTCGGATTCCCGCTTTTGGGGAAATGATACAGGCGAATGTATATTTGCCGTGTCCGGATTTCCGCTTTGACGGCGGTAAAAGGACGGGACGGGTAATGATTTAGTAAAGGAGATGGCGTATGGCAGCAGTTTCAATTCAGTCCTCCGCTGACGCTTTGTTCGCCGGATCCCCGATGTATGGGCGGCGGAAGCGGGTTGAGAAGGTCCGGCGGGTCGATCCGGATTGTTTGGCAAGCCGATGGCGGCGGGTGTTCTGTTTTGATCAGCGGGAGGCGGAAGGACTGCCGCTGGTGCAGATCGGGTACGGGATGGCGGCGGGCCGTGTCAATGACTGTGGGCGAGCGGAGTATGACACAGAAGACGGGGGCGGGGCGAAAACAGGTGGCTGTCCCTAATTTAGGAGGGCTTCCGGCGGGGTGTTTTGAGGGTGGCGGAAGCGGTGAAGGGGTTATTGGAGGCGTTTAGCGGCAGAGGAGATGGGGGGACAAAAAGGGATAATAAATGGATAGAAATAGGTTGAAGACGTTTCGATTTCCTTGACTTTGCCGGTCAGGCGGGTAAGATGGCGTGTTTTGCGGGATACCGCAAAAGCAAAGGTATGTGATAACTGAAGAGGCCGGATTCCCGCCGGAGTTTATCCTCGCGAAGGCGGGACAAAACTCCACACGTATTGCCGCGGTATTTGACTGGATTCCCGCCTGCACGGAAATGGCAGAAGGGTTAGGGAATGACAAGACGGGCGATTACACGGGTCGGAAGCCCGTGATACGGAAATCCAGGCCGGTCTATGGCCAAAGGAAAGCTGTTAAGGAAGCAAAATGATTGTAACACGATTTGCCCCCTCTCCGACGGGGTATCTGCATATCGGCGGGGCCCGCACGGCCCTGTTTAACTGGCTGCTGGCCCGCAAGACAGGCGGCAAATTCCTGCTGCGGATCGAAGACACGGACATCAAACGGAACACGCCGACGGCGACGAGCCAGGTACTCAATGACCTGCGGTGGCTGGGGATCGAATGGGATGAGGGGCCCGAGGTCGGGGGGCCGCACGGGCCGTATTTCCAGTCGGAGCGGAAGGAGATCTACGACCACTATATTCAGCAGCTTCTCGACGAGGGCAAGGCGTACTACTGCTTCGAGACGACCGAGGAGATCGACAAGCTGCGGCAGGAGGCCGAGGCGAAGAAGCAGACCTTTGTCTATCCGCGGCCGGCGGTGTTTCCGAGCCATGCGGACGCCGAGCGGGCGCGAGCCGAGGGACGGCCGGTCGTGGTGCGGCTGGCGGTGACCCAGACGGAGCCGATCATCGTCTCGGACCTGCTGCGGGGCGAGGTGACGTTTGACCCGGCCCAGGTGGGCGACTTCGTGATCCGCAAGTCGGACGGTATGCCGACCTATCACATGGCGGTGGTCATCGATGACGAACTGATGGGCGTCACGCACGTGCTGCGCGGGCAGGAGCATTTGATGAATACGCCGGGGCACCAGCTTCTGCAGAAGGCGCTGGGCTTCCGTGTGCCGCAGTATCTGCACATGTCGGTAACGGTCAGCGAGTCGGGCGGCAAGCTCTCCAAGCGGGAGCGGCCCAAGGCGTTCAAGGCGGCCATCGCGGCCGGGGCGGATATCGATCTGGACGCGACGGCGAAGGCGGGGGGGATCAGCCGGGCGGAACTGGATGCGTTTCTGGCGGGCGAGAGCGTACCGGATATGCCCGCGGTCGATGCGATGGCCGAGTACCTGGGGGTGCACCTGCCGGAGATCAACGTGGTTGACTTCCTCAAGAGCGGCTACCTGCCGGAGGCGATGGTGAACTTTTTGGCGCTGCTGGGGTGGAACCCGGGGACGGGGCAGGAGATTATGGACGTCGATGAATTGATCGCGGCGTTTGACCTGTCGCGGATGAACAAGTCCAACAGTCTCTTCGACCGCAAGAAGCTGCTGGCGTTTAACACGGAACACTTTAAGCGGGTTCCGATGGAGCGACTGGTGAAGCACTTTCGGCGGTTCCTGGAGGCGACGGGCTCGCCGGCGGCGCAGGCGGATGACGGGCTGCTGGCGGAGCTGATCCGGATGAACGAGGGGTCGCGGACGCTGGAGCAGATCGAACAGAAATGCCGGTTTGCGTTCGTGGCGGATGAGGCGATTGAGTACGATCCGCAGGCGGTGAAGAAGGTGCTGGAGAAGGACGGGGCCGTCGAGATGCTGGCGGTGATCGCCGAGCGGCTCCGGGCCATGCCGGAGATCACGGCGGAGGGCCTGGAGTCGATGCTGCGGGGGTTGGCCGAGGAGAAGGGCGTGGGGTTGGGCAAGGTGGCCCAGCCGCTGCGGGTGGCGATCACCGGGACGACGGTGAGTCCGCCGATCCACGACGCGGTGCGGCTGCTGGGACTGGAGCGGACATTGAAACGGATTGAAAGGACGCGGCAGCAGTTCGGCCGCGGGCATTAGGAAAGGATGGAATATGACGTTATTGGTGACCGGGTCGGTGGCGATCGATACGGTTCGCACGCCGTATGGATACAACCGGGACTGTATCGGCGGCTCGGCGGTGCATTTTTCGATGGGGGCGGGACTGTTTGCGCCGGTGAAGTTCCTGGGGGTGGTCGGCGAGGACTTCAGCTTCGACCTCAAGGAACTCTTCGACGGGCGGACGGTGGATCTGACGGGCCTGGAGGTCCGCCGGGGCAGCCGAACGTTCCGATGGAGCGGCTCGTACGAAGGGACGATGAACGAGGCGCGGACGGATACGGTGGAGCTCAACGTGCTGGCCGAGGCGCCGCCGCGGGTGCCGGAGAGCTACCGCGACTGCGACTACGTGTTTTTGGCGAACACGAACCCGGCTCTGCAGCTTGAACTGCTCGAACAGCTCGGCAGCCCGACGTTCGTCGCGGCGGACACGATGAATCACTGGATCATCACGGCCAAGGACGACCTGGGCGAGCTGCTGGACCGTATCGATATGCTGATCCTCAACGACGGCGAGGCCAAGCTGCTTACCGGCCAAGCCAACCTGGTAACGGCGGCGGGGATGATCCTCGAGATGGGGCCGCGGGTGGTGGTGATTAAGAAGGGCGAACATGGGTCGATGATGTTTACGGCGGACGGCGACAGCTTTATCCTGCCGGGATACCCGACATCGGTGGTGATCGATCCGACGGGCGCGGGCGACTCGTTCGCAGGCGGGATGATGGGCTTTTTGGCCGAGCACGACCGCGTGGACGGGGTGACGCTGCGCAACGCGATGGTCTATGGGACGGTTGTGGCGTCGTTTACAATCGGGGATTTTTCGGTGTACGGGATTCGCGCGGCGACACGGGGGATGGTCGATGAGCGGTTCGACCGGCTGCGGAAGCTGACGCAGTTCTAAGCAAAATCAAAAATAAAAATGTGGATTCGGCCTTCGGCCGAGACTGAGTGAAGGCAGGATGCGGCTGTTTATTGCGTTAGATGTGGATGCGGCGGTGCAGCGGCGGATCGGCGAGATCCAGCAGGCGCTGATGGAGGCGACGGGCCTGCGGAAGGGGCCGGTTACGTGGGTGCGGCCGGAGAACATTCATCTGACGCTCAAGTTTCTCGGCGAGACGGCGGACGAGGCGGTTCGGGACGTGTGCCGAATCGTCGGGGAGACGGCGGCGGCCCATGGGCCGGTTGAGCTGGAGGTGCGGGGGCTGGGGACGTTCGGACGACCGGCGCGGGTGCTGTGGGCCGGGATGCAGGTGACGCCGGAACTGGCGCGGCTGCAGGCGGACCTGGAGACGCAGCTCGAAAAGGCGGGCTGGCCCCGTGAGAATCGCCGGTATGCCGCGCACCTGACGCTGTGCCGGATCAAGGACCCGAAGGCGGGACGCCGACTGGAGGCGGCGAGCGAGGCGTACCGCGAGACGATGCTCGGGTCGGTGTCGGCGGATGAGGTGGTTGTGTATGAGAGCCGGCTGACCTGCGAGGGGTCGATCTATACCGCGGCGGCGCGGTGCCCGCTGACGGGGTGAACCGGGACGGATAGGCCGAAAGTTCGGAATGAATGTTTAATGGAATTGTGACCGTAAAAAACAGAAAATCATTTTTCAACAGAGAGGGAGAATCCCTTATGGCGAAGGCGAAAAAGAAAACAGCAAAGAAACACGAAACGACTGAGGCAGCGGCCAAGCCCGAAAAACGCAACGAGGCGCTGGACCGGGCGATTGCCCAGATCGAGAAGCAGTACGGCGTCGGCTCCATCATGAAGATGGATGAGGCCCAGAATCTCAAGATCGAGGGGATCAGCACCGGGGCCATTTCCCTGGATATCGCCCTGGGCGGCGCGGGCATTCCCCGCGGCCGCGTCATCGAGTTCTACGGCCCCGAGTCGTCGGGCAAGACGACGCTGGCGCTGCACGCGATTGCGCAGGCGCAGAAGGCCGGCGGCGTGGCGGCATTCATCGACGCTGAGCACGCGCTGGACACGACCTGGGCCCGCAAGCTGGGCGTCGATATCACGGGGCTGCTGATCAGCCAGCCGGATACGGGCGAACAGGCGCTCGACATCGCCGAGATGCTTGTCAAGAGCAACGCGGTGGATGTGATCGTGGTGGATTCGGTGGCGGCCCTGGTGCCCGCGGCGGAGCTGCAGGGCGAGATGGGCCAGAGCCACGTCGGCCTCCAGGCGCGGCTGATGAGCCAGGCGCTGCGCAAGCTCACCGGCGTCATCAGCAAGAGCAAGTGCTGCCTGATCTTCATCAACCAGATCCGCATGAAGATCGGCGTGATGTTCGGCAACCCGGAGACGACCACCGGCGGCAACGCGCTGAAGTTCTACTCGTCGGTGCGGCTGGACGTGCGGCGGATCCAGACGCTCAAGGACGCCAAGGGCGAGGCGATCGGCAACCGGGTGCGGGCCCGCGTGGTCAAGAACAAGGTGGCGGCCCCGTTCAAGACGGCGGAGTTCGATATCATGTTCGACAGCGGCATCAGCTACGAGGGCGACCTGCTGGACCTGGCCTCCGAGGTGGGCATCATCAACAAGAGCGGGGCGTGGTACACCTACGGTGACCTCAAGGTCGGCCAGGGCCGCGAGAACGCCCGCCAGTACCTCATCGAGCACAAGGACTTTGCCGGGGAGATCCGGGAAAAGGTCCTCGAGTCCCGCGGCCTGATCGCCTACAAGGAAACGGCCGAAGCCGGCGACGACCCGGCGGAAGCAGTCGAGGAGTAATGCGGAGTCCATGGCTCACGGATCGTAGAACAGAAGTCCTGCCCGTGGGGGCTGCGGGCAGGATTTTTCATTTGCCCTGCGGCCGGGCCGCTTGGAGTACGATTTTAACTGGACTCTCAGGCCGGTTATTTCGATAATGAAAATATGGTTACGCTTGCAGATATAAGACAAAAAAGAGAAGATATTCTCCGGATTGCCAGGTCGCATGGAGCGTCCCATGTACGGGTGTTCGGTTCCGTTGTCAAGGGGACGTCGGGCAAAGACAGCGACCTGGATATCCTGGTTCGCATGTCGCCCGATAGTTCCCTGCTGGACCGGATCGCGATTATGCAGGACTTGGAAGATCTGCTGCATGTGAAAGTCGATGTCGTAAATGAGAAGGCATTGCATGAGTCCGTCCGCCGGTCCATCCTGGGAGAGGGAGTTGAGCTTTGAAAAAGGATCGGCTGTACCTAATGCCGTTTCCAGTAATGGAGTTACGCCTTTTTTGAGTGATCTGTAAGTTTCTTGTAATATTAGACTTGCGCTATCGCCTATCGTGTTATAAATAGGTTCTCCACAGGCTGTATGAGGCAGCC
>JBNRMP010000025.1:0-2969 GCA_050309685.1 Anaerohalosphaeraceae bacterium | reverse complement strand
TATCGTCTGGGAAGATCTGACCGACCATCTCAAGACGTTGTCCAGTGGAACGCAAATTGTCAAAGAGCTCGGCCGGCTGCTCATCGCCGCATAAAAACTATGAAAAAAGTCAGTCAAGTTGAGTTATAAGTTAAGAGACGGCATTTATATTCCAATGAATGTGCAAGAGACGACCTGGGGGAGTGATGGTAATGTGAGCAATCAATTTAAATTAGCTTTTACTGAAGTAGCAATCAATGAAGAATATGTACAAGATATGTTTGTATACAAGCCGACACATGGATCAAAAATATATGATGAGGAGAACAATGTGACTTACAGGGCCGGTCAAATGGATCCATTTGCGCCTTTAGGAAGAGATATTCAAATGGATAGTATTACCATTGACAATAGTGAGAGCCTGTTACAAAAGCATCGGCTCGCAGATATAAAGAATCTCGATAGCTCAAATATTTCAGATGCTACCGATGTGACAAGCATAGCAGTAGAAGAAAAATTTATTGGTGGTGAAGAGACCGAAGAAAGGAATATTGGTTATCTGGGGTACGAAAAAACGACAGTATATATTGCAATGACATGTTTGATTGTCCTCATAGCTGGAATGGTGGCCAGAAAAAAACATAAGACGAAGCATGAATAAATGGAGACTGTCGTGAAAAATAGAATCATTGAGGTTGTCCCCATGCGCTGGACAGAAACACCGTTAAGTTAAGGTGGAACTGTTCCATGGGTAACGGTTACCCGGCTCTGGGCGAGGGAGCCCGGAGGGTGACCGATGCCAGAGCCGACGCGACGGCGGACCGCCCGCCCTTGCATATCATTTTATCCATTTTTTTTCCATTTGCATGACCGTAAACCGCCGCCGGGGTCCGGCGGCCCAGCGACTGATGCCGCCGCCGGTGATTGTAATACTCGAAATACCGCCGCAATCCAAACCGGGCCTCGGCCGCAGTTCTGTAGTCCCGGATATACACCTCCTCATACTTGACTGTCCGCCAGAGACGCTCAACCATGATGTTGTCAAACCCCTGTCCGGTTTTTAGGGACACGCTCAACGGTATAAGTTTTGAGTTCTGAGTTCTGAGTTTTGAGTTTTTCAGGTGCGGCGGACGGGGTGAGGGTGGGGCGATTGACGATTGACGATTGACGATTGATTTTAGGCGGGAATGACGAGAAGACAGAAGACAGAAGACAGAAGATAGGAGACAGAAGATAGAAGATAGAAGACAGAAGACAGAAGTTTTGAATTGGGGGGCGGCATGTCGGACAACTCGGACGCGTCGGACGCGTCGGACAAATAGGACAAATAGGACAAATGGGACAAATGGGATGAGTCGGACGGGGCGGACGGAAGAGCAGGATTTGAGATTTCGGGATTTTACATAAGGTTTTTAATGGACATTATGGACGGGATGGACCCATGACGATGGACGATGGACGATTGGTTTTGCGCGGGGGGTTGGTTGGGATTGCCGGGGTTTAACCCCCCCGGCCGCTGGCGCGGCCACCCCTCCTGTATCAGGAGGGGAGTTAGGTTTTTCCTTAGTGTGATCTAAGGAAAAAAGCCGCCTTGCAATTCCCACTTAATCATGCTACATTTCATTGAGCCGGTTATGTTCTGGGAGCGGTCGGCCGTTCCTGAAAGCCGGCGGTAAGTTCTTTTTCCGTAAGCCGTTAAGAAAGGAGAGCGTATGGCGCTGGAGTATTATCATGAGCCGGTCGAGCAGCTTCCGCAACATGTGATCGAGGAACACCGGGCAATCGCCAGTCTGATCGAGGAACTGGAGGCGGCGCACTGGTACAGCGAGCGGATGGCGGTGTCGCAGGATGCGGAGCTGCGGTCCATCCTGGAGCACAACCGCAACGAGGAGCTGGAGCACGCCTCGATGCTGATCGAATGGATGCGGCGGAACATGCCGGAGTTCAATAAGCAGCTTCAAACCTACCTGAACACCACGGCCCCGATCACCGAGATCGAAGACGCGGCCGAGGGCGGGGAATCCGGTTCGGGGGAATCCGCCGCCGCCGCGAGGGGAGGGGACCTGGGGATCGGTTCGATGAGGAAAGGAGAATAACATGTCGAGCATCTTAAAGAGAGAATTTGCACCTATCAGCGATGAGGCCTGGAAACATATCGATGCGCAGGCGGTTCAGACGATCCGCAGCACGCTGACGTGCCGGCGGATGGTGGATTTCAAGGGGCCCTACGGCTGGGATCTGGGGGCGGTGAATATCGGGCGGCTGGACGTCAAGGGCAAGGATCAGAGCGACGTGTATTGGGGGGTTCGCACGGTGCAGCCGCTGATCGAGATTCGCGAGCCGTTCCATCTCAAGCAGATGGAGCTGGACAACTTCGGTCGGGGGGCGGAGGACGTGGACCTGGAGCCGCTGATCGAGACGGCCATCCGCGTGGCCCAGTTCGAGGACCGGGCGGTGTATCACGGCTTTGAGCCGGGGTGCATCGTGGGGATCGGCCCGGCCAGCGCGCATAAGCCGCAGGGGATTCCCAAAAGCGCCGGGGAGTTTCCCGGGGCGGTGGCCGAGGCGGTGCGCAAGCTGATCGAGGCGGGGATCGGGGGACCATACCACCTGGTGCTCGGGACGGCGCCGTATTTTACGCTGTTCAGCGCCTGCGGGCAGGCCGTGCCGCCGTTCCAGATCGTCCGGGAGATGCTTGCGGGCGGCGAGATTCTGCTGAGCCGGGCGGTACAGGGCGGGCTGCTGCTGAGCGGGCGCGGCGGCGATTTCGAGCTGACGGTGGGCAAGGACCTGTCCATCGGTTATGCCGATCATACGCGGGACGCGGTGGAGCTGTTTATCGCCGAATCGTTCACGTTCCGGGTGCTGGAGCCGAAGGCGGCGGTGGCCTTTAAGAAGTAGTCGAGGGCGTCCTGAGGCAGCGTGTCTAAACTGTCGCCCCTTCGGGGCAGATTTTCCTGTCGAGCAGGTCAGAGGGGGCGGCGGCGTCG